>CAYLXM010000011.1:0-14335 GCA_964387555.1 uncultured Rhodothermales bacterium
ATCTTCTTCGCCAATACCTGCGTGATCGCCGCCGTCAACGTCGTCTCACCATGATCCACGTGACCGATCGTCCCCACGTTCACGTGCGGCTTCGTCCGCTGAAAGGTCTCTTTTGCCATGACCGTAGTACCGGAAGTTGGTTCGCTATGGTGAATACTGTTCTGTTTGCGCCGCTGGATCGGAACATTCCGCTTCCGCCATGCCAGGCAGGCGCTCGAGCCGCCTATCGGGATTGAACCGATGACCCCTTCCTTACCATGGAAGTGCTCTACCTCTGAGCTAAGGCGGCATGAGGCCGCAAACCCCCGGTCCTTCCGGACCCGGAGCACCTGCGACCATCGAGCGGGAGACGAGATTCGAACTCGCGACCCTCAGCTTGGAAGGCTGATGCTCTACCAACTGAGCTACTCCCGCCGATCGATACCCGGACCGCCGACGTCCTGCCCCGCGCGGGACGAGAAATCAAAGCCCGGCTTTCGTCGTGGGCAGGGAAGGATTCGAACCTCCGAAGGCATAGCCAGCAGATTTACAGTCTGCCCCCGTTAGCCACTTGGGTACCTGCCCGAATCACGTTGTCAAATCACAAAGCCCTGGAAAACCAACCCCCTCTGCACGGAAAGCCGGCCGCCGCCAACGGAAGAGCTGACGGAGGGACTCGAACCACCGACCTGCTGATTACAAATCAGCTGCTCTACCAACTGAGCTACGACAGCCTAAATCGTCAAACGACACAAGTCGACATAGATTGATTAAAGTACGGCACACGCCGTCCATAGTCAACCTCCCCCGCCGCCTGACGGCGTCTTCATTGATTTTGTGCGACGCCGCCGCCAGTAGCCTGCAGCCAGAAGGACGAACAGAATGAACAGTACGCCGAGTATGATGTTTCCGTAGATGTTGATGACGCGCACGACCTGGGCCCAGTTGTCGCCCACCAGAAAGCCCGCAATACAAATCGTTGCCGTCCAAACCAGCGCGCTGAGGCCTGCGAGGAACACCGTCCGCCCCGCCGGAAGGTGTGCCATTCCGGCCGTTAATGCGATGACCGAGCGTGTGCCGCTCAGAAACCTGTTGGCGGCTACGACTCCCAGGCCCCAGCGACGCATCCAGACGGCTGCCTGTCTGATCCGTCGCTTTGGAACCCACCGCATCCGGGCCGGGTCGCGTACGGCCGGTCCGAACCGACGGCCCACCGCATACATCGTCACAAAGCCCAGCGTACCCCCAACGGTAGCCAGGAGGATCAGCACCCAGACGTTCAGCAGACCGATGCCCGCCAGGTACCCTCCATAGACAATCGCCAGGTCTCCAGGAACCGGGGGTACGACGTTTTCCCCGTAGGCGATGGCAAAGAAGAACACATACAGCAGGAAAGGGCTCAGCGATTCAATCACCGACAGCAGTTCGGACAGGGATGCGGTCATGATCCTGCCCCGGTCGGCGACGTAGCGCGCCGCAACAGACAGACGGCCCATGCGGCAACCCCTTCCTCCCTGCCCACGAAACCGAGTTTCTCCGTCGTCGTGGCCTTCACCGACACGCAATCGGGTGTCACGTGGAGGATGGGCGCGATCGTCTCCCGCATGGCGTCGATATGCGGACGCAGTTTGGGCCGCTGCATGGCTACGGTCGTGTCCACATTCTCAACATACCACCCTTCGGTCCGAAGTCGTTCGACGACCTCGGCGAGCAGGAGGCGGCTGTCTGCATCCTTCCATCGGGGATCGGAATCCGGAAAGAGCGCCCCGATATCTCCCATCGCGGCAGCACCCAGCAGCGCGTCGGTAATCGCGTGCAACAGCACGTCGGCATCGGAATGGCCCTCGAGACCTCGCTCGAATGGAACGCGGATTCCGCCCAGGATGAGCGGCCGCCCTTTTACCAGACGATGGACGTCGTATCCGAAACCTACTCGCATCACGATTCTGGTTCTGACGACAGTTCGACAGCCAGCGCCCAGTCGGCCGGCGTGGTGATTTTGAAGTTACGTGGATGCCCCTCCACGAGGCGTACGTCGCGGCCGAAATGCCGGACCAGCGCAACATCGTCCGTAAGGTCGAGGCCCTCCTCCTTCGCCGCGAGAAACGCCTCCCTCAGCCAGTCTACACGGAACCCCTGGGGCGTCTGCATCCGGTACAATCCGTCCCGCGCGACCGTTTCCCCAAAGAGCCCTCCATCAACGCGCCGGAGCGTGTCGGCCACAGGGATGGCCGTGGCCGCTGCGCCGTACCGTCGAACAGCCGCAATGACGGCGGAGATCTCCCTGGTCGACACGAACGGCCGCACAGCGTCGTGCACGAGCACGATCGGGAGTTCCCCCGCCACGCAGGCCAGCGCTGCCGCCACGGACTCTTGCCGGGTGGCTCCGCCAGGCACGATCGCCGCGATCTTGTTGATCTCGAAACGCTCCAGTTCCTCGCGAAGATCCTCCACCCGATCGATCGGCGCCGCGAGATAGATCGCGTCGATCTCTTCATGCCCGTCGAACCGGCGCAGGGTATGCACGAGCACCGGGAGGCCGGCGAGTTCACGAAACTGCTTGCGGGTGGATCCGAGGCGCAGACCGGCTCCTCCCGCGGGCACGATGAGCGCCACACCCCCGCCCACGCCGCCCGGCGTCGGACCGCTCACGGCTGAAGGGTCCAATTCCGGAATAGCAGACACGTCGCGTGCTTCGATGGAGAAGCCCGAGGGCTCAGATGATCAGCATGGCATCGCCGAAAGAGAAGAGCCGATAACGCATTCTCACGGCCTCCTCGTACGCGTGCATGACAAAGTCCCGATCGGCAAATGCGGCCACCAGCATCAACAACGTCGACTTGGGCATGTGGAAATTGGTCAGCAACCGCTCCGTGATGCGAAACTCATACGGCGGATAAATGAACTTGTCGGTCCATCCTACGGTCGCCTTGAGTTTGCCCGATGCCGAGAGGCTCGACTCGATCGCGCGCACGACCGTCGTCCCGACGGCGGTCACGCTGTTGGTCCGCGAATCCAGGGCCCGGTTTACGCGCTCGGCCGTTGGAGCGTCGATCACGAACTGCTCGGAGTCCATCCGGTGCTTGGTCAAGTCTTCAACCTCGACGGGACGAAAGGTACCCAACCCTACGTGCAACGTAATGGGCAGCAGATCCACACCCTTCTTCTCGAGCGAGCCGATCAATCCGGGCGTAAAATGCAGCCCGGCCGTCGGCGCCGCCACCGCGCCGCGCCGTGACGCGAATATCGTCTGATACCGATCACGGTCCTCCGGCTCGACCGGTCGCTTCTTCCGTACATACGGGGGGATCGGTGTTTCTCCGATCCGATCAATGGTCTGATACAGATCCCCATTGTCCCCGTCAAACAGGAACCGGATCGTCCGCCCCCGTGATGTCGTATTGTCAATGACCTCGGCGACAAGGTCCTCGTCGAAGAAGAGTTTGTTACCGATACGAATCTTCCTGGCGGGCTCCACGATAACATCCCACAGGCGCGTCTCGGAATTCAACTCTCGCAGGAGAAACACCTCGATCTTCGCCCCCGTTTTTTCCTTGCTGCCGCGAAGACGGGCAGGGAAGACTTTCGTATTGTTGACGATCATAACGTCACCGTCGCGAAAGTACTCCGGCAAATCAGCTACGAGACGGTGCTCAATCGACTTCCCCTTTCGATCGAGTACCATGAGTTTCGCCTCTTCCCTCGGCTCTGCCGGATATTGGGCGATGAGTTCGGTCGGAAAGTCGTAGACGAAATCAGACAACTTCATCCGGATCACGGGACCTAGCGAGACGGCAGGGTGTGTTGGGATCATCCTGGTGGATCAAAGGTGTGCCTCGACGGCATGCACAAAAGGGGGGAGAAGGCGCCGAGCCACCGCGTTCGGGGGCTTGCCGGGCTGCGAAACATACGGACGCCGAAAAGTTCGAGGCCAGGTTGGCCTGACAGAGTGTCCAAGTTAGATAGTATCTTTTACCATCCTTGAGGTTCCCGAACGTCCAGGAATGGGCATGCAACGCATCGATGTATAGTCGCTTACTTCTGTTACTTGCCGTCGCCCTGTCCGCGTGCGACCACGGTCTTGCGCCGCCGGATGCTCCTCGGGTCGGAGCGCTGGACGTCCGTGTGACGTACCAGGGGCCCTGGCCACCGGCAGATTCCCTGCACGATCTGCGCTTCGTCGCGTTCCGGTTTGTCCCCCAGGACACGGCCGATTTTTTCAGATTGACCGAACTTCTGTTCAGTGATCGGCTCCAATACCATGTCGAAACAGAGCGCGTATTCATAGGCGAGATCGCGTCCGGGGTGTTTCCATACAGCGGTATTGCCCAGCGTTTCAGCCCCAATATCATCGACTGGCGGCCGGTTGGCCTCTACGAGGACGATGGGGGCGTGTTCACGGTTGCGCCCGGAGAAACGACCCGGATTGACGTCCACGTCGACTTCCTGGACCTTCCTCCCTTCCCGCCAACCCCCCTGGATCCGTTGCCATGAAGCATCCGACCCCCTCTATAGGAGCGAATCCGACGCGGCCGGTTGGTTCCGTCTGCCTGACGCTGCTGGTCTTTCTCTCTTGCCTGCCCGCCGTCGCGCAGGAGGGTCGCGTTGAAGGGGTCGTGCGTGACCGCAATGGTGAGGGGCTTCCGGGCGTCAACGTCGTGGTCCGCGGCACAGGCATCGGTGCAGCGACAGATGTCGATGGGACATTCCGGATTCCCCAGATTCCCGCCGGACATGTTCTACTCATCGCCTCGGCCGTGGGGTACGTAACAGAGACCCTCGAGATCGTCATCGAAGCGAACGGTGTGACGAGGGCAGATTTTACGCTCCGCGAGAATGTGCTCGAATACGATGCCGTGGTCGTGACGGCTTCCCGCCGGGAACAGGCGGCGAGCGCAGTCCCCATGACGGTCTCGCTGGTCACGCCCCGCGAGATCGAGACGCGCAATCATCTCGACCTTTCGGAGGTGCTGCGACGGATCCCTGGCGTCCAACTCGCCGGGAGCAGTATCAACGTGCGAGGCTCCAGCGGATTTTCCTACGGCGTCGGCAGCCGGGTTCTCTTGCTCGTAGATGGCAGCCCCATGCTGGGTCCGGACGACGGCAGCGTGCCCTCCAACCTCTTGCCCCTGTCCCGGATCGAGCGGGTGGAAGTGGTGAAAGGGCCCGGGTCAGCCCTCTACGGGGGCAGTGCGCTGGGCGGCGTCATCAACGTCATCACGAAGGACCCTCCGTCCGAGCCGGAAACCGACATCCGGCTTTACGGAGGCGCATACGAGCCAACCCGATACGCCGCATGGCGCGCATCATGGTCGGAAGGGTCTGATGTTCAGCCTTTTGCCGGGGGCACCATCACACACGCCCAACGCGTGGGGAGTAGGGCGGCTTTCTGGGCGAATGTGGCGTATCAGGGCGATGCCGGCTATCAGGACCTTTCCCGTTTCTCCAACCTCTTTGCACACGGCAAAATCGGAGTACGACTACGACCGGGACTTCGACTCGACATGATGGGCGGATTGACACGCCGCGACCGGGAACTGTTCATCTTCTGGGCCGATGCGCGCAATGCCCTCCGGCCGGCGGCGACGGATTTCCTGAGCGGAGGACAACGAGCCACCGTCGTGAATCACGGCAGCTTTCTACCGGTGATGACGCACGTGATTTCGCCGCGCCTCTATCAGACGGTACGTGGACGGCTATTCACGATCCGGGTCCAACCCAGGGAACTGGACGGCTCGTTTCGCTCCCGCGACAAGTGGACCGTCGCCAACCGGTACGGCGCGGAGTGGCAAATGGTCTGGAATCCCACCCCCAACCGGTACGTAACGACCGGCGTGTCCGGCGACTGGAACAACGGACGCTCGGATTTCTACTCAGGCACCGAACAGCCGCGCCGCCGACTACAGCCCGAGGCAGCCGCGTTTGTGCAAATGGAGACGCAAACCGCCTTTGACGTGACCCTCGTGGCCGGCGCCCGTCTGGACCTGTATGTCCTGGATCTCGATGAGACGATCACGCGGCTGAGTCCCAAACTGAATGCTTCCTGGGCGCCATCTCCAGCCTTCGTCATGCGTGCCTCCTTCGGCCAGGGCTTTCGCGTGCCCAGCGTCGCGGAACGGTACGTGGATAACCGGGATTTCTTTCCCATCGTATCCAACGTCACCCTGCTTCCGGAACGCAGCACCGGCTACGAATTTGGAATCAAATCGCTGTTGCCCGTTGGGGCACTCGGATTCGTGCACGTCGATGTGGCCGGATTCTGGAACGAATACGAGGACCTTGTAGACCCGAAATTTCGTCCGGAACGCAACGCCTTCCAGTTCATCAACCTGACCCGGGCCCGGATTCGCGGCATCGACTCGGAAGTTCGGCTGAGTTTACTGGATGATCGGATTTCCGTGCAGGCAGGGTACTTGTTGCTCGACCCACAGGACCTTACCGGGTCTCGGATTCAGCCGCTCGCCTACCGATCCGATCATCTGATCCAGATCGGCTCGTCACTGCGCCCCTTTGGTCCCTTCGATGTGGGGATCGACTACCGGTACGCCTCTCGGCCCGAGCGGATGGACAGCGATTTCACCCGCTTCGTGCCCGATTCCGACCTGATGGTCGCACAGCACGTGGTTGACCTCCGTCTCGGGTACACCCTGACGCGCGTCCGCTTCGGCCTCCTGGCCAAGAACGCGCTCGAGTACTATTACGTCGAACGCCCGGCCCTCCTCGCTCCGCCCCGGCATTACGTCGGGCAACTTCAGGTTACCCTATAGCGGAGACCCGGTCGGAGCGGCAACGGCGAGGGCAAGAAGCCCTGTGATCATGGCCGCCTTGAGGAGGCGGCTTCCCGTTCCGGCCCCGGCGGTTCCCGGCCCATCTCCCATCACCCTCCACACCGCGGCCAGTAGAAAGACATCGGAGATGAGCACCAGTCCGAGGTATGCGCCGGAAAAGCCGAGTTGGAGGTATGGCAGCGGCGTCAAGCAAACCGTGACAAGGGCGACCGCAGCGGCCAGGAGCCGGGCGAAACCGGGGCCTGCGACCAATGGCAACGTTCGGACGTCATGAAGACCATCCCCGACCACGTCCTCGATATCTTTAATGATTTCTCTGGCGAGTATCGTGAGAGAGGCAAATACTCCGGCGAACCAGACGGCAGCTCCTGGTGTATGCGGCAAGGCCCCGAACACGAGCGTTGAGGCAACCGCGAGCGCGACGGCGAGGTTTCCGATAAGCGGGAGACGTTTCAAACGAGCCGAGTAGAGCCAGAGTAATCCGGCAACGGTGGCCGCGAAAAGGAAATGTGCAACGGAGGCCACGGAGGCGGCCACCAGCCCGAAGAAGATGCAGACCAGGACAACCGCCAGCGCCGCCGGGGTTGAGAGGGCGCCGGAGGGCAGCGGACGGCCGGGACGATTCACCCGATCGATCTCTACGTCGTACAGGTCGTTGATCGCATTGCCGGCCGCCCCAAGCGCAACAGCGGCCAAAATTGTCAGGCTGAGGGTCGCCCACTCCGCGCCCCCTTCCGCACGGGCCATGGCGTGGCCCACTGCAACGCCGGCGGCCATCATAACCGCGTTCAGCGGACGAACCAGGCCGAAGACGGCCCGGATCCGCACGCGCGTTCGACCTCGTTCACGCGGAGCGTCCATCGGTTCGCCACCGGCCGTTCCGGCAACCTCGTTACCGATGTGGCCCCGCACCCCGCGGGGTTTCAGGATCAAGTCAGTGAAGATCTAGTCCGTGGTGCGTGCCGCAGACATAGGTTTCGATCCCCATATGTTGCAGCATGGCAACTTTCGCGGCGAGCGCCCGTTCGGCGGAAACGGCTTCGGGAGCGTAGGCAACCTGTATGTGGTTCGCCTTGTGCCGGGCCATCATCTGGTCGCGGTCGACACCGTAGAGCACCGCATGCATGATCGGCCATTGGGGCGTCGTGAGCCGCCAGCGGCGTTCGGTTTCCTCGGACGGAAGGGAAAGGACGCGGGCCCGACCTACGTCAGCGTGCAGTTTGTCCTCCGCCACGTAAATCCTGCTCCACACGATTTCGCCTTCTTTTGAAATGCCTTTGACCGTGCCCCCGCCCAAACGGAAATACATGGAGGGCTGTCTTTCGCTCCGGGCCCCCGCGAAGCCATCGACGAAGTGCCCTGGCGGGGCCGAACCGGATATTTCAAAGACCCATACATACTCGGCGCCGTAGGGATCGCCCCATCGCACGTCGTGCAGTGTCGTTTCGGGGTCGTACCCGAGTTCCGTCCAAACGCGGTTGGTGACGAGGGCATCGATGCCCGCACACTCGTCGACTTCGTTAAAATGAGGAAGCGGCCTGCCCGCATAGAGCACCCTGTCGCCATTTCGGGATCGGACGGGCGGACGCTCCGCGTTGTTGAGCAGGCCTTCGGCCAGGTCGGAGGCCGGAAGGAGATCCTTCAGTCCCTGCTGGTATTGGATGCCGATCAAGTCGCAGCCGAAGTCATCGGCGATGCGGAGGGCTGCTATGTACATCTTGAGTTGTTGTAGCACCTGCCACTCGGTCAGATCCGTCTCCTCAACCGCCCCGAAGTCAAACGCCATGCCCCGATCGACGAGCCAGGCCAGGGCAGCCTGCGCTTCTTCATCGGGCACCTGCGTGGTTTCGAAATAGAGCGCGCTCTGGCTAAGGCGTTCCTTGAAGATCCCGGTCGCATGGCAGAGATGGTCGGGGACGATCGCGTTGAACATCCCCATGCACCCCTCGTCAAAGACGCCCATGATGGCCTTCTCGCGTCGAAGGTCCTCCGCCAGACGGCGCCCGAGTCTCTCCGCTTCCGGCGGGATCTTGAAGTCAGACGCCGGTCGGACGTGACTCAGATCGTGGTCCACCGTCCCCCGTTGCAGCCAGGATCGCAGTCCGCTCAGAAAATGATCATCGGTAAACGTCTCACTCCACAACGTGCTGTAGGGTACGTTCGCCTTGGTCAGCGATCCATTCATATTGAGCATACCGACGAGTCCGGGCCAGGCGCCGCTCCAATTCGCGACGGTCAGGATCGGTCCCCTGTGCGTGGTCAGGCCGTGCAGGATGTGATGCGAATACTGCCATGCCGCGAAGACAATGACCAGCGGCATTTCGGGATCAATCGTCTTGAAGACGTCCCGCCCGCATTTCTGGCTGTCAATGAATCCGTGGCCTTTGTCGGGATCGAACGGATGGCCGCGGTGAACGCGGACTCCCTCCTTCTCGAGGGCCTGAATGACGGACTCTTCGGCTGCCAGTTGGGCCGGCCAGCAGGTACGGTTGGCCGCCAGGCGAAGATCACCGTTGGCGATGAGGGTAACGGAGCGTCGGGACATGGCACGCAATCGGTCAAGTGGGTGGTGTGACCTGGGAAAGTAACACGCCACGTGGAATCGATTTTGTACCGCGCGTGGATAGCCCGTGAACCGCGCCTTGGATGCCCGCCGGTTTCCGAACCCTACGGCCTATGCTTCCTGGTTCAGCCCGTAGTATTCCTCGGCGTAGCGCTCGACCATACCTTGCGACGTGAACTGCGCGGCCGTCTTGATGGCGCCGCGACAGAGGCTTGCCCAGACCGCCTTGTCGCCGTAGTAGGCGGGAATCACCTCGTGCTCCAGGGCCTCGTAGAGGGCCACCGCATCTCCGTAATCGGTCGGAATGTTCGGATCGCCGAACGTCCACCCGTTCTCTCCGTGCCTGCAACCCTCGACCCACCATCCGTCGAGCGTCGACAGGTTGGGTACGCCATTGAGAATGGCTTTCATACCACTGGTGCCGGAGGCTTCGTTGGGACGAAGCGGGTTGTTCAGCCAGACGTCGACCCCGTTGGTCATCAATGCGCCAATCTCCATCCGGTAGTTCTCGAGAAAGACGATCTCGACAGAACCGGCAAGTTCCGTGGCGCATCGGTAGAGGGTCCTGATGATGCCCTTGCTGCGTTCATCCGTGGGATGGGCTTTTCCGGCGTAGACAATCTGGACTTTGCCGCCGGCGAAACTCCGAAGGCGATCCAGATCGTGAAACAACAAGGTCGCCCGCTTGTAGGGCACGACGCGGCGGGCGAATCCGAGGGTGAGTACGTTGGGGTCGAGGCGCTTGCCGGTCGTCTTCTCGACATACGAGAGCAGGGTCTTTTTCTGCGCGGCATGGGCTGAGAGCACGGCCTGGTCGGATGCCTGATCGATCCCTTCCAGGACGGAGGGATCGGATTCCCAATCCGGCGTGACCCTGTCGAACAGGTCACGCATACGGGCCCCTACCCAGAATGTGTGATCGATCCCGTTCGTAATCGAGCCGATGCGGTACATCGGGAATTGGGACTGGGCTACCTCGCCGTGAAGCTTGGAGACCCCGTTCATCGACCGGGAGAAATGGCCGCCCAGTTCGGTCATGTGCAAGGTGCCGTGGCCCTGCCAGGAAGGCAGGTCGAGTTGATCGGGCACCATATCGCCGAGTACGTATCGAACCAGGTCGACGGGGAACTGGTCGTGTCCCGCCGGGACAGGCGTGTGGGTCGTGAAGTGGCAACGCTCGCGCACGTGCTCGGCATTGCCGAATTCGCGCAGGAGTTCGAGGGTCAGCAAGGCGCAGTGCCCCTCGTTCATATGGTAGGTGTCGAACGCGTCATACCCGAGTGCGCGCAGCATTCTGATGCCGCCAAACCCGAGTACGGCCTCCTGGAGGACACGTCGCGTCTGGTCGCCCGAGTAGATACGGTGTGTGATGATGCGGTCTTCAGGGGCGTTGTTCTCTACATCGGTATCGAGGAAATAGATGGGCACAACGTGCCCGCCTCGTCCTACTACATCGTGGCGGTAGGCTCGCACGTGCACGTCACGTCCCCGCAGATGGAGCGTAATGCGCGGCGACTCCTGTACGAGGAGCGTGGCCGGGTCGAAACGGGGGTACGCCTCGATCTGGTTCCCGACGTCGTCGATAACCTGCTGGTAGTAGCCTTCCCGGTAGAGGAGCGTAATGCCGCAGATCGGCAGGCCGATGTGGGCGGCGGACCGCAGGTGGTCTCCGGCCAGGATTCCCAGTCCTCCGCAATAGCTGGGAATGCGCTGATCGATTCCAATTTCAGCACTGAAATAGGCGACACGAGTGCTCATAAACGACAAGAATTTTCCAGGTAGACGAATTCAATGAAGACTCGGAAGCCCTGGGGTTTCCGAGCGCATAGCGACAACGGCACTTCGAAGGGAGAACGGATTTGCCTCAGCGCTCCGACAGCGGTATCACGGGGCGGGCGGGTTCCCCCACGTAGATCTGTCTGGGTCGATGAATCTTGCCCCTGCTATCGTCCCGCATCTCTTTCCAGTGTGCCATCCATCCGGGCAACCGCCCCAGTGCGAACATGACCGTGAACATATTCACCGGGATGCCCATGGCCCGGTAGAGGATGCCCGAATAGAAGTCAACGTTTGGGTAGAGTTTTCGCTCGGCAAAGTAGCCATCGTGCAAAGCGATCTCCTCGAGCCGCTGGGCAATCTCGAGAAGGGGGTCGTCAACGCCAAGTCTGGCCAAAAGTTCGTCCGCCTTCTTCTTGATGACGCGACTGCGCGGGTCGAAGTTCTTGTACACCCGGTGTCCAAAGCCGAACAGGCGGAACGGATCGTCCTTGTCCTTGGCCTTGTTCACGTACTTCTTATAATCGCCGCCATCGCGTTGAATCATTTCCAGCATCTCCACGACCTTGACGTTTGCCCCGCCGTGCAGCGGTCCGGAAAGTGCGGCCACTCCGGAAGCGATCGACGCGAAGAGGGAGGCCTGGCTGCTTCCTACCATGCGCACGGCGGACGTGCTGCAGTTCTGCTCGTGGTCTGCATGCAGCACCAGCAGCATGTCGAGCACCTCCGCATGCACTTTGGGTGCTTCGTAGGCCTCGGCGGGAACGGAAAACATCATATAGAGGAAGTCCGCCGCATAACTCAAGTCGTTACGCGGGTAGACGTAGGGTTGTCCGATGGACTTCTTGTGGGCGAAGGCGGCGATGGTGTTCAGTTTGGCCATCAACCGGACCATATTCAGGTCGATGACCTCCGGATCGTCGCTTTCGGGGTAGTAGGTCGACAGGGAGGCGACCATCGTGGAAAGCACACCCATCGGCTGGGCATTGGGGGGAAATCCCTCGAACAGCTTCTTCATGTCCTCATGAATGAGGCTGTGCTGGGCGAGACGATCCGTAAAATGGTTCAGTTCGGCGGTCGTCGGCAGATGCCCGTAGACCAGCAAGTAGGCGACTTCGATGAAGCTCACCTTTTCGGCCAGTTCTTCGATCGAGTACCCCCGATGCCGCAGAATGCCCTGCTCACCGTCAATGAAGGTGATCGAACTGAGCGCTGATCCGGTATTAACGTATCCCGGATCGAGCGTGACGGCCCCTGTCTCTGCCCTCAGTCTTGCGACGTCGATTCCGACCTCACCCTCGGAACCCACTACCAGGGGGAGTTCGACTTCCTTGTCAAAGATCGATAGCCTGGCAGTACTCATAACCTGTTCTCCGGGTGACGCTACAGATAGGGGAAGGAGACAAATGTACCTCCGTCGCCTTTCAATGACAAGCCGTGTGGCATTGTCAAAGCCGTCGCCAGACGCCTCCGACCGGGTCGTTGTCGTTGGCGAGGTCCGTGCGCCCCGGTTTACCGGGTCCGATGTCCTGCCACCCCTCCGCGCTGTCGTCCCACACGGGTTGCGGTCTCGGGCGCCACCATGCCGCGCTGGAGGGCCTCGATGGGCGCGAGGTCCGCCCCTCCTTCGTCTGCCATGCTGCTTCTAACTTTGAGGCGAAGCGCCCTCAGGCCTGTCACCCCCTGGAGCTCGTTCAATACCACTTCTTCGATCTCTTCTTCGATGTAGTGGGCGGCCTGCAGATACTCGATGTAGCGCCGACATTCGGCCGCATCGCGTTCGTGCTCATAAACGACCGCAATCTCTCCCGGCCGCGTAAGCCGCTCACCGGAGGGACTTATTGTTGACTTGTCGATTCGCTTCTTGACGATCTCGTACCGGATGTGGTAGGCGCCGTCGACGTCGAACTTCTTCTCATCGATCCGGAATCGAATGGTGAGCGGGTTGTTGTGCAGGAGCACGAGGTGCGTGACCTCCAGGGGAATGGAGAGCTCGTCCCGGATGGCCTCCAGTTCCCAGACCACGCCGCACATCAGCATGAGCTGCCAGAGGCGCAGGCTGTGCAAGTGCAGGGTGCTGAAGTCACCATCTTCTACCAATGAGGCACCCGTGTAGATGTTGTATTCGACGCCATCGGTCTTGTACTTCTCGAAATAGTGCGGAACGATGGACTGGGCCAGGGCTTCCTGGCGCGCGATATACGAAGAGATGGTTTCGTTGATCTTGGCGACGCTCTGTTCGAATGCCTTGCGCTTGCGGTAGACGACCCGGAGTTCGGGATCCAGCGCCTGCCGATAGGCTTCCACCCGCTCGCGCGTCTGGGGTCCGAATGACTGCAATTGGCCCAGCAGGGGCTCCAGATCGCGGCGCAGGAACTCGAGTACCCGTACGTCATCCCCCGCGGTAAGCCCGTTGGCCGAAACCTCCTGGGCAAACGAGGTGATGCGATAGCCCAACTCGTCGAGGGCCGGCATCCATCGTTCGACCCCGGCGGCCACCAGGATGTTGAGCGCCAGGCCCAACTGATCGACGAGGTCCTCGCGAATCGCCAGGTTGCGCTGGGTTGACGACGATCGGATATCCGACACCCCGTAGAGCGGAAAGACTTCCCGAAATACGATCGGCTCGACCAGGATGTTTGGTTTTCGAGGGTCTTCTTCCTTCTCTCCGCCTCGCCGGGCGTTGTCGAGCCGCCGCAGGTAGTCTCTCGCTACCTGCCGGAAGCGCCATTCCACGACGGGATGGATGGCCGTATAGTGTTCCTTGATCGCGGCCTGGACCCGATCCTCCCGTTCATCCAGACTCCGCTGCAGGGTTGTCGCGAAAAGGTCGGTAACCTCCCGCAGAGCGACCGTATTGAGCTCGTGGAGGTCCCCCGGGCGGCGAGAGCCCAGTTCCAGCAGCCCGACCACGCGATCGTCAGCCCGCAGGGGAGCCAGGAGAACGTTCCTGTAGCCGGCCGCGAGAAGGTGGCGCTCGTAGGCGGTCTGCCCGTCGACATGCTCGAGGTCGTACACGATCACGGGATATTCTGACCCGACGGCACTCGCGTAGAGCGAGTTCTCGGCGTCCGGACACTCCGGAGGCCGGCCGTCGCTGAGCAGGAGACTCCTCCCGACGGCAACCATGCCGTCCGGTACGTTAAATTCTCCATATTCCATGCTGATCAGTCCCAGATCCAGATCTGAACATCGCAAAAGGGCTCTGAATCGTGACTGAAGCCCGATA
>CAYLXM010000011.1:14345-61941 GCA_964387555.1 uncultured Rhodothermales bacterium
AAGGTGAGATATGTGGGTCAACGCACCCCGCTGCAGCAGATCACTCTTGATCGCCGAAAGGGTGTGCAGGTCGGTAGCGTCGGAAGCCCGAACGAGCACGACTCCGTGAAACTCGAACAATTCCGGAGGTAGCAGCGTCGTCCACAGGTCCAGATCCATACGGCGTGCGAGCAACTTCTGGATCTGTTCCGGCGACAACTCGGGCAAGGGACCGTTGAGTCGAAACGAGCAAAAGGTGGGATCGAAACGTGCACGCAGCCATCGTTTGACCTCGCCCTCCTGCCCTGCCAGGGGGAACTCGAGCGTGTACTCTGCCTTGATATCCGCTCCGTACGCTCGATTCAGGATGAGGTGATAGGCGTTCATCGCCCGCCTGCGATCGAGTTCATCGAGCGAGGGTACCGGAAGATGGGTCAGTTGACCGAGCAGCCCCGACGTCCTCATCGCGCGCGTCTCATAGATGGGGCTGTACTGGAAAGGAGCCAGCGCGGCCCCACTGAGTTCCCGGCTCAGGTATCGTGGGAAGATGGCAGTCATGAGCACGCCCACGACATCTTCGTACGGTGCAAGCGCCGCAGGATCTTCGTGGGATTCCAGAAGTGCGGGGTTCGCTTCGACGAGCCGCAGCACTTCGCCGGCAACTCTCCCCTCTACCCGGGGTTCGTTTTCGGCCGACGAGCGCCAGTACTCGATCAGCGGCAGCAGACTCACGAACCCCCGAAAGGGAAAACTGTCCGATTCGATCGGCATTCTCAAGGCAGGCAGAGGCTGACGGTTGGGAGATGTTCCTTCATTTTACGGGAAACACGGCCGCTGAGATTCGTTTGAATTCAGTTTATCTTCCGCATTTTGCATCAAGGCCGACGGAGCCCTCCGGCCTGCCTTGCACAGGCAGACCTTTCGACCACGCCGACCACACCGTATATGCGTTGCAGATCGCCTCAAACTGCGGGCTTTTCCATCTTTCTGGAGAGTTCCGGCTCGCATCTCCCTGGCCGGGCCTTTCCCGCGCCACGTGTGGTGGCTCCACGAATCCGCACAGCCGAAGCGGGAACGGGGCTCTGTTGGGGTGTGCTCTTCATGTGTCTCAGCATGGCGTCGCTTCCCGTCCGCTCACAACCGGGTCCGGAACCGTGTCCGGAAGGACTCTTCCGCGATTTGTCGTCCGAGCCGCACGCGTGCCGGTATCTCGACTTTCCGTTCTTCGGGGCCTCCCCCCAGCTTCCCGAAGCCGAGATCGACCTCGACCCTGCAGATTGCTCGAGACGGGGCGTTCAAGCCGCCTTGAACGTGCTTGAAGCCCAAGGCGGCGGGACGCTACGGCTTCCGACCTGCCTTATCGAAGTGGATGAGCCACTGCTCGTCCCCAGTTTCACCGGGCTGGTGGGCGCCGGATCCGAATTCACGATTCTGCGGCCGGGGCAGGAATACGCCGGACCGCTGATCCGGATATCGCGGGCCACCGATGTTCGGGTAGCCGGATTGACCCTCGACGGCATGGACCGGGTCCCCCGCACCATGGAAATCGTCTATTCCCGACACGTCCTCGCGGAACGACTCGAGGTGCGGCGGGTGACGCAGAATGGTTTGATCTTCAACCAATCCCGCCAGGTTACAGTCCGGTACAGTGTGTTTGACGATATCGATGCTCCTGGTTCCTACAACGGAATCGGGGCAAAGGACTGCTACCCCGACCGAGGCGATACAGACGGAGCAAGTTGCGAACTCAAACTGAAGAGCCTCGCTCAGAACGACTTCAACAAGAGCCTCGAATGCGCCACCTCCTATTGCGTATGCGACATGGCCCCGATCGGAGAGGGACCGGGCTACTGCTTCGGATACGGCAGCATGTTCACAGAGAACTACCTCGTATACTCCAACGCGTTCGACGGGATTGTCAACGATTATTGTCTGGCGCTCCACGCACGCCATGGCGAAGTGGCCGGCAACCTGTGCCAGGGCGGAAAACATGGGATGAAGTCTCCCGACGCCTGGGATGTGTTTGTGCACGACAACCTCTTTCGAGACCACACGGGGTGGGGCTATTTCGCATACGGACCCATCAAGAATATTCACCCAAGGCGGATTCATCTCTATCGAAACAAGTTTCTCCGGCTCGGGGACGTCCCGGTTCGCACCGAGGGCCCCGAGGGGCTCTACCTCGTCTACAACACCTACGAGGACAATTGCCGTATATCGACTACCGGCTACTGTACTCTGGGCGAAAATGTCATCGTGAACAATGCGGAGGTCTTCTTCGATAATACGAGTAGAGCGCCCGAAACCTACATCTGCGGAGGCTCGTCAGCCGAGGACATCCTCAACGGGCTCAACAGGATCAGCCCGTTCAAGCCCCTGTATGCCGACGCGGGCACCTGTTACGAGATCCTGCCGCTGGAAATCGTTGACCTGTCCGTCGGTGAGACCACAGAAGGGCTGCAAGTCGCCTGGCGAACGGAAAGCGAAAGCGGTGTCGCCTATTTTGAGGTAGAGGAGAATCTGATTATGGACGCCCCAGCCCGACGGGCAGCCTGGGCCCGACTGGGGAGGGTCGACGCGGCGGGGTCACAAGCCTCCGGCAGTTCCTATCGGTGGGTGAGGGGGGTTCTCGATCTAAGAGCGACCTACCGATTTCGGGTGCGGCAAGTCAATTTGGACGGCGGGGTGTTCTATTCTCCCGTGGTTGAGTGGAGTCCGGTAATGCCAGGGCGCCTGCACCTGGCCCCGTTTTTCCCCAGTCCTGCATCGGATCGGGCCGTCTCTACGGTTGTGGTCGGCGAGGACCGGCATGTGCGGGTCGATCTGGTGGGAATGCGCGGTGAACGCCTTGCCACGCTCTTTGACGGCCCGTTAACAGCCCACGCCCCCAAGCAGTTGTCCGTAGACGCCGGCGCTGCGGCGTCGGGGATGGTTTTTGTGGTCGCGACGGATGGCTTCACCCGCGTCATCCGGCCGCTCGTCGTCTCGCACTAGACGTCGGCGCGAGCCATCCTTGACCCTGCGCCGGGCAGCGTCCCGGATTCCGTGGGCCTCCAGTTGGGCTCACTGAGAGGCTGATGAAGCGCCAACCGGCTCCTGGTGGGATCCGGAAGCCTGCCGGAACACGAAAAGACGAGCCTCACCCCCGCCCCTGGCCTTCTCGGTTGCGATGTAGATCGTCCCGTCCGAATCAATGGCGAGCCCTTCGGGCTGCGGCATCCGGTCGTCCGTTAGTAGATGGACCTGCGCGATCCCGCCGTCGGGCAACAGTTCGACCAGAGCCTTCAGCGTGGAGGAGATCACCCAGATTCGACCGGATTCAGGATGTACTGCCAGCGCTGACGGCCGGAAGTCGGAAGCGTTGAAGGTTCGTCTGAGTATCGTGCGTAAGGTAGACTCGCCGCGGGGCCGTTCCACGTGGGCCTCCAGTGAATCCAGATCGATGAGATAGACAGGTTCAGGGGCCATGGCGGCCGTGGTCAAATCGAACGCATGCACCGCGCGAACGTGCCTGTACCCCTTGCCCGGATAGTCCTTGCAGGCGATGAGCAGGCGGTTTCCGACCGCGTCGTAGGCAAGACCCTCGGCATTGTGACGCGCCGTCAATTCCGTTTCGAACTCGTCTGCCGTGACCGTTTCATCATCTGGGCCGGGTACGGCCATCCGGAATAGACGGCCGTCTGATCGCAGCGCCCAAATTGTGTTGTTGACCCGTTCAATCCCCTCGAAATCGCCCTTCTTGCCGAATTTGACCGACCGAGCCACCCGCCCATCAGAGATCCGGATCACATAGAGGCGTCCCTTCTCGTCCTGAACCGCTCCCAACTCGTCGGCGTCCAACACAGCCAACCCGGAGATCTCATCGAGCTCCGGATCCAGCGAGAAGACGGCATCCGGGGCGCTGAAATCGTAGGCCGCCTCAATGGCGGACGTCTTCCGCTCTGTCTCTGCCTCGGGTGCATCCCGCCCTTGCCCCAGGCACGCCAGGGGAATGAGGGCGATCGAGAGACAAATCGGAAACGAGAGTCCTTTCATGGAACGGGGCATTGCTTTCGTGGCAGAAATGAGCCATACTGGCACGTTGGATTCTGTCTGAGGATCCCGGATACCGACCCATCTTCCCCTAACCAAGTTTGACATGCCTCTATCCGACAACTTCGAGACGTTCGACGTCAGCCGCAAAGCCAGTCTGTCCAAACGCTTTCTCGCCGCCCTCATCGACGGCCTGGTCGCCGCCGTGCTGAGTATCGTACCGTTGGTGGGCACTCTGGCTGCCGCGTTGTACATCCTGGTGAAAGACGGTATGGAGTTCGAGTTCATGGACCGGCGCTCGATTGGCAAGAAGATCATGAAACTCCGGCCGGTCCACCTCGGCGGACAGCCCATGGATCTCACCCTCTCCATCAAGCGGAACTGGCCGTTTGTCCTGGGATCCCTCGCCACCTATTTCTCGGTCTGGCTTGGCGCCCTGCTCGGGCTATTGGGCCTTGTGGAAGCCATTTTGGTCATCGTCGATGAGAAGGGGCGGCGAATCGGCGACAAGGTTGCGGAGACGATCGTTGTGGAGGTCGATGCGTGACCCGTCCTCACGAGAACGATTCCGAACGACGGCGGCGGTCCCTCTGAACGGGCCGCCGCCGTTTTGGTGTTGCGGGACGGCATTGACCGGCCCGCACTTCGGTTGACACCCGAGATCCCTGTTCGAAGAGCGGCCAACCGTACCGGTTGAAGCACAAATCCCGGTCTGCAATCGAACACGGTGCTCGGCGCCCCTCCTCGCGCAGGGCGTGAGGAGTCGAATCGACACGAAACGAGCCATTTCGATTGACGAGTACCGGCGCTTTTCGTATGATGTAAGATTATGCCCAAGTCAGCCAATATCACTTTTGGGGGTATTGGGGAATCTCGGGAATCTCGCGCCCTGCCACCTGCGCGAGTTCGGGACTGTGTTCAAATTGGGATGTCGGGTGCGGGGTATGACGGGTTCTTACGGGATAGGTGTGTGGGTTAGCACCCATCGGTTGATTGCGGTCTGGGTTATTCTGGCCGGCTTGGGTACGCTCGTTGCGCGGGCGGAATTCTGTGATACGACGCGGTATGCCTGCGAGCCCGTCCTGGAACCTTCCGTTGAGGCGTTCACGGCTTCGGAGCGAATGGGTGGCCGCCCGGAGAATCCATCCCGGTCATGGGTCGTCGTATGCCCGTCTCTTGCGGCCGATCCGTTCTGCGACTATCAGACGCTTCACGAGGCCTATGCGGCCCTTCGATGGAACCACGAGTCCGCGCCGGCCGCGGGGCGTGGAAAGATCCGTACGATCCTTGTCAAGCCGGGTACCTACAAGATCGTTAGCCAGACCGGGACCCTCTGGTTGGGTAGCATCAGTGGTCGACCCAGCGGAGAGCCGGGGCGTCCGCTCGCACTCATCGCTTTCGATCGCGAAAAACCACCGACGCTGACCGCCGACTGCCTGTCGCCCGGATGCTCGACTGCGCCGGACGGCAGTACCCGTGGTATCGTCCTGGGTGGGAGATTCTGGCTGCTGGAGGGGTTCCGGCTGATCCGCGGAGAGCGGATGGTCTTCGTGCAGGGATCCAACAACACGATCAGGCGCAACGACTTCTCCGACGTCCGTTCATTTGGGATCCTCTTTTCCTGGTACAACCTGGGTGACACGCTGATCGAGGGCAATACCTTTCATGACATTGGACACCGGTCCGGCCTTGACCATGCCATTTATGTGAGCAATGGACAGGATCACGCCAATCCGTCGGGATGTGATCGTACGACCGGTGCCGAGTGTCGGAAGGGGGGAATCGTGGTGCGCCAGAACGTATTCTCGGATCTGGTAGGAGCGGCGCTGCAGGCGAACGCGAGCGACTCGAATGTCCGCTTCCGAAATGCAGGCGGTTCATTCGTTTCCAGTTCGACCCCCCCCCGATACGGCGTCCACGATCTCGTCTTCGAGAACAACTGGGTCATCCGCACACGATTCGGCATCAACCTCTATCGATTCGCGTTTTCCTCACGCATCGTGAACAATACGTTTGTCCACTTCCGTCGGGACATGGCGCAGGACGATCGTGTCTTCATACAGATCCGAAACGGAGCGTACAACGTCGTAGCCAACAACGTCTTCTTCAGTGACGTGTTCAGGCAAAGCGCCATTGTAGCCTATCGGGAGACGCCGAGTGTCGATCCGTCGAGTGATCTCAACCTTTTTGGAAACAACGTATGGTGCCTTGATTCCGGATCGCGATTCTCGTGGAATATGAGCGGAAGCGGGGCCATCGCAGACCGCCCGTTTTCGACGTTTGCCGAGGTGACGGGGCAGGGACGGGGAGACTGGCTCGGGTTCACCGACCTTTCGAGCGGGCCCTGTCGGGCCGATCCCGCCGCATTTGAGGACTTTCAACTCCCGGCGGCGTTGCGCGGGATCGTCCAGTCTTTAGGGAATCCTCCGCTGGATTTCCCGGCCTCCTACTCAGGGACTGTCTCGCTGTTGCCGGATCTCGATGCGTTATGTCCCATCTTCGATTTGAACAATACGCTGCGACGGCAAGGCTGCTCCGCAGGCGCGGTGGTGTATCCTCCCCCCCCGCCCGTGGCGGCGGCGCTCCGGATCCGGGATCCGGCCATCGCCTATCGGCTTAATGTGGGGGGGGCCGCTGTTGCCTTGAACGGGAGAAGATGGGAGGCCGACCGGTACTTCTACTCCAACGAGATGGATGGGCAAAGTCGGATTCTTGACGTCCACCGCAGCACGGGCCTGCCGGATCTAAGAGGAACACAAGATGACCAGTTGTTCCTTCGTGCACGACAATCCGGATCGAGTTTTCAGCACCTCGGATACCGGATACCGGTGGATGCGTTGAGGAGTACGAGTGAAGCCGGACTCCCCGCCAACACGTTCACGGTCCGGCTGCACTTCGCCGAAACCTGGTATGGCGCCTATCATGGACACGGCGGTACGCCGGGAGTGCCTCAAGTCGGACGCCGGGTGTTTCACGTCGCCGTTGAAGGAGAACCCGTACTGCTGAGCTTCGATATCACCAGGGAGGGAGGGATCTGGACCGCAGTCTCCAAGACGATTCAAGACGTACTCGTACTCGACGAGGCGCTCGACATCGAGTTCTTGTCCATCGAAGCTTCTGCTTTGGTGGCCGGAATCGAGGTCCTGGGATCTGCTGCGGGCGGCGCGCCCTCCTACGGATTGCCCGTCCAGGCAGGTTGGACCTTGTTGGGTATGCCGATTACTCAGGCGGATCACGCCTCGACAGCCCTATTCCAGGACAATCTCGCGAGCACGGCCCTACGGTTCAACGGATCAGGATTCGAGCCCACGGATTTTATCGAATCATTTTATGGGTATTGGGTGCAGTTTGCATCCGACCGCGTGCATTATTTCGAAGGCCGCCCCGTGACCGAGGTCTCGCTCGACCTCTCACCCGGGTGGCATCTGGTTGCCGGTCCTCTCTGTACGGTTCCCGTTGAGCGCATCGATGACCCGGACGGGGCCATTGTCGGGGTCATCGGTTTTTCGGGAGGCGCCCTCCGCCCGGTTCAGGCGATGGAGCCGTTTAGGGCCTATTGGATTGAAGCGGGTGATAAGGGCTCCATCAGAATCCGCTGCCCGTAGAGCCGCCGGCGCGCCGGCGCAAGCGGTCCATCGTGTCCCCGAACGTCCGATCCGACATCCCGGGCTGCGATGTGATGAACCCCGAGGGCTCTCCTGAAAGCGAATCTTCAACCACAGTGAACCGGAAGATCGGCACGCCCTCTCCTCCGTTGAGCCACATGTCTGCCGTTCCAACGTGGAAGTCATCGACTTGGACGCGCCCGTCGACGAGGCGCGTCCTGTAGAATCCGCGCGTAAACCATCGGAGCACCCGGCCGGCCTCACCGTCGCCGAGGTCGGACAGACGCACGGGTCCTTTATCGACTGGCCTCAATCTGACGATCCGCTCCCTGTCGAAGTATGAGTAGAGGCCGACCCAGACACGATCCCCATCGTCCACCAGGCAGGTCCACAGGACATTGTTGAACAAGGTGGGCGTGGTAAACGTCGCCTGGGCTTGAAGGCCCGATTCGACCAGGCTTCGTTCGAGGATACGTCCGACGTGCGCCTTGCCTGCCATGGTGATACCGAGGTAGAACGTGCTCAGGCCCAGGCCGAGCGCGTTGGCCACGAATCGCGGACGGCGCTTGCCGCGCAGTATGAGGGCGGTGAGAAGGCCGGCCAGCAGCGGCAGGGTAAACAGGGGATCGACAATGGAGATGGTGGAGAGCGCAACCGGATACGAACTCAACGGCCAGAAGAGTTGGGTTCCGTAGCCTGTGAGGGCGTCGAGCAGCGGATGGGTGAAGAGGGTCCAGAACGCCAGCCAGAACCAGGGTCGCGGACCAAGCTGGAAGCGATGATGAACTCGGCTTAGCAGGAACCCGAAGGCAGGCGCCGTTACGACCGAGAAGAGTAGCGCATGGGTGGGACCGCGGTGCGCCAGAAGGGCCTGTACATCGGATACGAACGGACCAACCAGGACGTCCAGGTCCGGCAGCGTGCCGAAAAAGGCACCCCAGGCGGCCGCCCTGCGGCCGACACGACGACCGAGGACTGCTTCACCTACCGCCGCCCCCAATGCTGCCTGTGTAATAGAGTCCATAGTCACCTGTTGGTCCCGTTCACCGTCCAACTGCTGGTCGACGCAGGGCGATTATTGCTTTTGCGGAGGCTACTGTTCCCGATGGCGACGAATTCTAACACGGTCACGGTGGATTTGCGCGTTTTCTTTAGGATTTTGACCATGAGGACCTTGGTAAATGCACATTGTGATCGTACCTTCCCGTGCCTTTCGGAATGGATTGAGTGCGATCCACCATCGCGTCCCGGTACGCGTCGCGCACCGTTCCGCCGGCGGGCGCGGGAACCCGCCGTCGGGCGTGTGGAAGATCGGACGTGTGTGCGACGAGGGCATGGAGTCGAGTCGTCGAAGTGTCTGGCCTTTTGCGGTCGATCGGCGTGGTGCGCAGGTTCTATGAGCACTGCTGCCAGACCATGAGACCTTTCCTTGCCGGAACGCAACTCGGGAGCATACCGTCGGGATGGATCGCTGCATGCGAAGGAGTGGAAAGATCATTTACGCCCCGCGGCCTGAATGACCTTTCGACGTCGTCGGTTGCACGGACCACCTGGCTTTCCCGGGTTGTGGTCGGCATTTGTTCCACCGTGCAGACCGACGAAGACCATGCACTTCCCGACAAAGGGGCAGATTATTCCTGCCCTTGCCCACGCCATCCTGTTCGCCGCCACCCTCCTGTCTATCCAGTCGTCCGCGTCGCTGGGCCAGACGCTTCCTCAGCCGTGCCCGGAAGGCCTTTATAGGGATCTCTCCTCCGATCCTGCTGAATGCCGCTATCTCGACTTCCCGCAATTCGGCGCCCAGATTTCGATTCCCGAGACGACCACTACGCTCACCACCGCCCAGTGCAACCGAGAGACCCTGAACACGGCCCTCCAGGAACGATCTGCCTCGGGGGGCGGCCGCGTCCTTCTTCCGGCCTGCAGCATTGAGATCCGCATTCCCATAACCGTTCCTAACAACGTCGAGCTGCGCGGAGCCGGAATCGGGAAGACGATTCTCTATGCGCACGTCGACAATATTGAGAAGTTGCTCACCACAAAGCGTCGTACCAATATTCGTCTGGCGGACATGACGCTGGACGGATACGACCGTCCACAACACAATCTGGAAATTCGCTACTCGAGCAATGTCCTGGTTGAGGGCCTGGAAATAAAGCGCGCCGCCGGCAGCGGTATTGCATTCTATCAGTCCCGCAACATTACGATTCGTAACAACTTCATCCACGATATCGACCTCCGCGGCGCAAACCATGGGATCGGCTCGAAAGACTGCTACCCCGACCTGGGCGACACGGACAATGTCAAGTGCGAGTACAGGCTAAGGAGCCAGGCCGAAAGCGATCACAACAAACAGCCGGACTGTACAACCTCCTATTGCCCGTGCACGATGACTGATTTAGGCGAGGGTCCCGGCTATTGTTTCGGCTACGGATCCCTCTACACACAGAACTATATCGTCCACTCCAACCTGTTCCAGAAAGTCACCAACGAGTACTGTACAGCCATTCATGCCCGCAATGGGGAATTGGCGGGCAATCTGTGCGAAACGTCGGGGCATGGTTCGAAAATGCCTGACGCATGGGATGTGCATGTTCACAACAACCTCTTTCGCAACAACCGGGGATGGGGGATCCACATCTATGGCCCCGTCAAAGGCATTCACCCCCGCCGCGTAAGTTTGTACGCCAATTTTTTCGATGGAAACGGCGATGTGCCCGTTCGGGCCGAAGGTCCGGAGCGGCTATATGTCATCAACAACCGCTATAGAAACAATTGTGCCATCTCCACGGGCGGGTATTGCGCCCCCGGAGATGATTACATCGTCAACACGTACGAGAAATTTGCGGATGGCTCCACGCGTTCGCCCGACACCTACATCTGCGGGGGGTTCACGGAGGAAGATGTGCTCCACAGTGACGGCAAGTTCGGGCCCACCTCACCGGGATACGCGGAATCGGGGCGCTGCTACTCTGCCCTGCCGGTTGAACTCATTGCGTTCTCCGCGACGGAGCGTGACCAGGACGTGGAACTGACCTGGACAACCGCCACCGAGACGTCCAACTCGGGATTCGAAGTGGAACACAGCGCCGTCGAGGTATTCGGCGAGGATCGATGGTCTCCGTGGCAGCCCGCGGGTTTCCTGGTGGGAGCCGGGACGACCACCGATGAAAGGTCCTATCGATTGCGCCTCACTGATCCGGGGCCAGGCGTTCACCGGTATCGATTGCGGCAGATCGATTTCGACGGACGTGCCTCCGTTAGCCCGGCCGTGGAGGTTACCGTCGACGTTCCCGATGGATTCCGCCTGGGCGCCTTCTATCCGAACCCGTTTAATCCCACGTCGTCGACAACCATCACGGTCTCCGAATCGCAGCCCGTTCGCGTAGAGGTGTTCGATGCCTCGGGGCGCCTCGTGGGGATCCTCTTCGACGAAATGGTAGCGGCACACCGACCCACGCGCATTGCGTTCGAAGGAATGGCCTTGCCGAGTGGAGCGTATGTCGTACGGGCTACCGGACGTCGACATGTGATGTCCTCGCTCGTCACACTCGTCAAGTAACCGGGCACTCCGATCATCGCCTCCACCGGGCAGGGGGACGCCTCGGTTCGTATCATGCCTCGAAATCACATCCTGGCACTCGACCCATCCCGTGTTCCGCTGTGGCGCGTTATGCTCTCCCCGTTCTCCTGATCGGGCTCTTCTGCACGTGGACGCTGCGGGGACAATCGACGCTGCCTGCTGAGGTCCTCCTCCCCGGGAGTTCGGACGAAGCTCGCTTGTTCCGCCCCTTCGTTTCGGCCGGTGCAAATCCCTGTCCGGAGGGACAGTATCGCGACCTTGGTGCGTCTCCGGAGACCGTCGTCTGCCGCGCTCGCGATCGGACGACCGGTTTCTCGTTGTCCGCATTCGAGACCGCACTCCCCGACCGGGTCGTGGAGCCGGCAACCTGCGAAGATTCGGCCCTTCGCGCAGCCGTCGCCGACATCGAGGCCGGTGGAGGCGGTACGATACGTCTCCCGGCTTGCACCGTCGAGTTGAACAACGCCCTGCGTCTGCCCGACCACGTGCTGCTGGAGGGAGCCGGCGCCGGACAGACCGTTCTCAGACAGCCTTCAGACTCGAAAGACGGCCTCGTGGTCTGGGGGAAGAGCCATGTTGTTATCCGCGACCTGACGGTCGACGGCGGATCTTCACCGGTCTTCATCCTCTACGCACATAACGTCCTCGCAGAGCGCGTCGAGATTCGAAACGGGTTGCGAAACGGACTGCATTTCGGCTATTCCAGGAATGTCACCATCCGGTACAGCCTGATTCACGATCAAAGGACCCAGAACGGCCTCAGTACGAAAGACTGCTATCCCACGTCGATCGAACACTGGAAATGCGGCTCCCTCCCGGAGGGAGATGAACGCCAGGCATGCATAGATGCCTTGGTTATCACGGAGACGCTTTGCGAGCAGAACATACTGCATGTTGCGGCCACGGCGCACCAGCGGCCCGTTGAACCGGGCTCGGTTTGGACAACGAGTTACGCGGTATACTCGAACTTCGTGTATGACAACCAGGCCGACTACGGAATGGCACTGCACGGCATAGAAGGCGAAGTAGCCGGCAATTGGATCCTCCGGAATCGCCGCGGCGCCAAATTTCCGGACTCTCGCGACGTGTTCATCCACCATAACCACATCCAGGAAAGCCGATTCTTCGGGCTCCACCTCTACGCCATCATCGAAGACCGCTTTCCCATTGATGCGCGGATCTATGCCAATCGGATCGTGGGCAATGGCGAGTTTGCCATGCGACTGGAAGGCGTTCGGGACATCTTCCTGATCAACAACCGCTACTTCGCCAACAACCAGTGCTACGAATCCTGCTGGGATCCCCCGGGCTACGGGGTCAACTCGCTGCGTATCGATACCAAGCAGATCGGTCCGACGCTCATCCAGCCCGCGGTATTCGTCTGCCCGGGGGACCAGGATGCGCACATCGACGTCCGCGGCTATGCGCCCCAGTCGGCCCCAGCCGGCTTGTGCGCCCTCTCCGTCGATACGGAAATGCCGGACCTCGCGCAGGGCCCCGCGTACGATCTCTTTCCTAACCCGGCATCCAGCCATACGACCCTGCTCGTTCGTCAAGACCCGGGTCGAATTCGCCAGGTGTCCCTGCTGGATGCCCTGGGGCGAAGGGTGCGCGCCATCGTTCTGAATAACCATGCGGGTCGCATCGAGATCGCTGTGCATGACCTGTCGCCCGGTCTTTACTTTGTGCAGTTTCTGACAGAACTGGGTCCGGTTGTTCGACCGCTCGCCGTGACTCGGTAGACCGGGCCGCCTCCGCACGCCCCGGCACGCAACATCCTCCCATGACCTCACCCTTATCGTCTGTTCGGGCCTGCCTCGTTGTGTGTGCCCTCGTCGTGTTCTCCGCCTGCCGTTCGGCAGGACCGTCCGTCGTGGTCCGGGTGGTTTCGGGGCCTCCCGAAACCGTGAGTGCCGGAACCGCCCGTGTCGAGATAGAATTGCCGCCCGGCCTGGCGGCCGACCGGGTGCGGGTCCTCGCCGCTGGCCACGATGTGACCTCGCTCTTTCATCAGCAAGAGAATGGGTCGCTTTCCGGTGTCATAACCGATCTCCCGCTCGGCACGAGCCGGATCGAAGTAGCCGGGTCTCACGCCCTCTCGTCGATCGAAGTGACCAACCACCCGGCGAGTGGTCCCATATTTTCGGGTCCACAGCAGGAGCCGTTCTTTTGCGCGACCGAGGAACACCGCCGCCGAGCGCGCCTGGGCGACGTGCTCGACGGGCACTGCTCAATGGAAACCCGCGTCGACTTCCTGTACCTCTCCAAGGCCTCGGGTGCTCTCGAGCCCTACGATGACGCCGTTCGTGCAGACGACGTGGCGCAGACAACAACCATGGACGGCCGGACCGTCAGTGCGATCTTTCGATGGGAAAGGGGAACCCTCAACCGATTCATCTACAGCATCGCCGTGCTATCGCCCACCGGACAGGATTCGGACAAACCCGACCTGACGGCCTGGAATCGGCGCCTGATCTACAATTTTCAGGGCGGTGTGGGCGTCGGGCATTACCAGGGTGAGCCGTCCACAAGCGCCATGCTTCCACTCGAGTACCTGCGCCTGGGCTACGCCGTCGCGTATTCGACCGGTACGCACACGGCGGTGCACTACGACCTGGAAGTTGGCGGTGAAACCGCGCTCATGGTCAAGTCGCGTTTTGTCACGGTGTACGACAAACCCGACTATACGATCGGGGTCGGCGGGTCGGGCGGTGGACTCCAGCAGTACCTCTATGCCCAGAACCATCCGGGCTTGCTCGACGCGGGCGTCCCGCAGGTCTCGTATCCCGACATGATCACCCAGTCCATTCACGTGGGCGATTGTGAGTTGCTTGAACGCTGGATGGACGCCGAGGTCAGGAGGGATCCTGCGTCAAAATGGGCGAAGTGGTCGAATCGGTCGTGGGTTCAGGGTCTGCATGCATCCGATACGGAAAAGAACCCGTATAACGGAGGAGAACCGGGACTCACGGAGTGCATCAACGGGTGGCGAGGCCTTTCGCCGCTGATCATGAATCCCCACTACGGCCGGGCGCCCGGAATCACGGCAGAGGAGCAGCGCAGGACGGTCTGGACGCATTACGAGGATGTCGTCCAGATTTACGGACGAGATGCGAAGGGTTGGGCACGCACGAACTGGGACAACGAAGGGGTCCAGTACGGGCTCAAGGCCTTGAAAGACGGGTTGATCACTCCCGAGGAATTCCTTGATCTGAACGCGCGCGCAGGCGGCTGGAAGCACCCGAGCGAGATGATTCAGGAAGGCCGGCCCTTCATCGAGTCGGATCCCGACTGGGACCCGTACAGCGCCCGCAACATGAACCTGAGTCCCGACGACTCCGGCACGCCTCCTGCACCACGCACCGCGGGTGATCTGAATGCCATGAGAGCTGCGTACGAGCGTGGGCTCGTGTTCACCGGCGGGGCTGAAATACCGTTTATCGACTGGCGGCCCTACATGGAGTCCATCCTGGACATGCACAACACGCGCCAGTCGTTTGTCACCCGGCAGCGCATGCGGGACCACGACGGCCATGCCGACAATATGGTCATCTGGTTTACCGACTTCGACAGGAAGCGGGCTGCATACAACCAGACTCTGATGGCCTTCGAGGTGCTCGACGAATGGATGCGCAACCTCTCCACCTATCCGGAGCGCGGGGTTGCAGGAAACAGGCCGAAACGGGCGGTGGACAGTTGCTTTGATGTTGAAGGCAAGCTGATCTATGCCGGGGAGGACGCCTGGGACGGGATCCTGGACGATCGAACTCCGGGACCGTGTACGCAACGGTTCCCCATTTTCGAAACCTCCCGTACGATCGCGGGGGGACCGCTCACCGGCGATGTGTTCAAGTGTGTCCTTCAGCGCGTGGACGTGGCGGTTGCCCGTGGGATGTACGCACCCTGGCAGCCGGATGCCGAGCAGCAGGCTCGCCTGGAGGAGATTTTCCCGACCGGGGTTTGCGACTACGAGCGGGGAGATGCAGGGCGCCCATAGTGCGCCGGTACTCGGGATCAGCGATCCTTGATACGTTCAGGGGTATACACTTCCGGATCGAAATCCGGCTCCGGATACTGCGGATTCATCTCCTCGAGCGCGTCCAGGAGCAACTGGCTCACGACGAGCGTGCGAAACCACTTATGCTCCGCGGGAACGACGTGCCACGGGGCCGTCTTCGTTGAACACCGCCTGAGGGCCCCTTCGAACGCCTCCATGTACGCGTCCCAGTGCTCCCGCTTGTCCAGGTCGCCCGGGCTGAATTTCCACCACTTCGTCGGGTCTTCCAGCCGCTCCTGGAACTGCTCGAGTTGATATCCCGGCGAGATGTGCAGCATCACCTTGATGATGCGGGTGCCGTGATCGTGGAGCAGTTGCTCGAAATCGTTGATGTGGTGGTATCGTTTCTCGATGAGCTCCGGCGGTGCAAGGCCCAGAACGCGAACGACCAGCACATCCTCGTAGTGTGATCGGTTGAAGATGGTGATCTTGCCCCTGGCGGGAGCGTGCTGGTGGATGCGCCAGAGGAAGTCGTGTGACTGTTCTTCGGCGGAGGGCACTTTGAAACAGGCCACCGTACAGCCCTGCGGGTTAACGCCGCGGGTCACGGCCTGAATCGTACTGTCCTTTCCTCCGGCATCCATGGCCTGGAGGACTACGAGAACCGATTGCTTCGACTCCGCGTAGAGGCGCTCCTGCAACGCGGCGATGCGTTTGCGATTGCGCTTCAATTGTTTGAGGGCAGCGGCTTTGTCGTCGAGGCCCTGCGTGTCGGCCGGATCGATGGTTGAAAGTCGGAACGGTTTTCCGGGGCGCACGCGATAGCGGTCGTAGTCGATGCGGAGGTCCTTGGCCATAGTCATTCAGCGATAGACGAACACCGCGCCGCCCGAAGCCACTGGTGCGTGTGATTCGGGTGGCGCGGCAAAAGCGGAGACGATTCTGAGGCGCGAAACCTACTTCTTCTTGAAAAACATGCCGAACAATTTCGAGCCGATGCCGATGACCTCCTTCGTGACGTCTCCGTCCCCGTCGGCATCCAGCATGCGCATCAGACCACTGAGTTGGGGCATGCCGCTCTCGACACGTTTTCGCTCGCCGCCCAGCATCGTGGCAAGGCCACCCGCATCCAGGCCTTCTTCCCGCTTTGCCTTGCCGAGAGCGCCGAGCACAATGGGGGCAAGCATCGGGAGGAGTTGCCCGACCAGGGACGTGTCGACGCCGCTCGTTTTGCTGAGCGCCGATTCGACCGTCTGACGGCGCCCACCGAGTACGTGCTTGAGGATGGCATTTCCGGCCACGGCGGCCGTGTCGCCTGACAGGAAGCCGGAGATGTTGTTCAGCACGCTGCCGTCATGATCCCGCTCGAGTGCACCGGCGAGGGCCGCTGCGCCTTCGGGTTTCTGGGCGTTGCGGGCGAGCGCGCCAACCAACATCGGTAGGGCAGCCGAGACGGCTTTGCTGGTTGCGTCGGGATCTGCGCCGACCTGTTTCGCCAGCGTTGACAGGTTTTGGCCGCTGAGCTGATTGGAGAGTAATCCCAGTATCGATTCCATTGATGTCGTGTTTATTGGCCGGAGGTAAGAATCTTCTGACTGAATATAGGATGGAAAGTACGCAAGGACGGAATAATGAACTTCGGCGAACCCGCATCACGGGGTCGAACGCGCCACGTGCCGCCTTGCCCCGGGCGACACCCTGGTCCGTCATGCGTCATCCCCAATGCAGATAGGCCGGTCTCGACTCGTCCGCATCGTGTGGGCGAGATGCCGTCGGACGCCTATCTTTGTTGCCCCTCGGTAACAGTCAACCCGTTGAACAACACCATGCCCGTCTACGGCACCGCCTATCGGATCCGGTGCAGGATACCGCTATTCGTCGCTGCCCTCCTGCTACGTACAACACTCGTTTCGGGGCAGTCATACCCCACGTATGATCCCGTCTGGTCTTCGCTGGACTTGCGTTACACCCCCTTGTGGTATGACGAAGCAAAAATCGGGCTGCTCGTTTACTGGGGCCTTCCATCCGTCGCGGCGTATGCCGACTCCTCGATGGCCACGGGCGTCCCGCCGGTGCGTCGGCCTGACTTCTACGGCCGGGCCTTGTCGTCCGGAGAATCATCCAGCGTGCGGGCCTTTCACAGGAGTCGGTTCGGCAACCACTCCTCCTATCGCGACTTCGCCCGCCTCTTCCGTCCTCGCCTGTTCGACCCGGAGGCCTGGAGCAGGCTGTTCAAACGTGCCGGGATCCGGTACGTGGTCACGACTGCTCGTCTGGAGGATGGATATGCGCTCTGGCCGAGTCCTGTCCGGCCCGCCTGGAACAGCGTCTCGACGGGTCCCCGTCGGGACGTGGTAGGGGATCTGCTGCAGGCATCGGCCGGCCAGGGGCTCTACACCGGCATCTACTATACTCTGTCGGATCCTGAACATCCCCTCTTTCGGCGGGACACGAACCGTTGGGTCGAGACCGTGCTCATGCCGGAACTCATGCACCTCTCCGACGGCTATCAGCCCGACATTTTGTGGACCGATTCGGACACGGCGTGGACGAGTGCGCAGTGGAAGAGTGAGTCGTTTCTCTCGTGGCTGTACGGCGAGTCGCGCGTCGGACCTCACGTAGCCGTCAATGACCGATGGGGGCGGGATGCCCGAGGGCGGCACGCCGGATTTTACACGTTCCCCTGCAATAGTACAGCTTACCGAGACTTTCACTCCAGGTCGCGGCGTGACAAGTGGGAGGCGTGCCTCGTCCTTGGCGGTTCAATGGGGTTCAATCGTCTCGACGCCGTGGACGACATCCCCACCACTCTTGCGGTCATTCGAAGGCTCATCGACGTGGTCACGCTCGGAGGCAATTTGCTGCTCGTAATCGGACCCGACGAAGACGGCCGAATCCCGCCTGTTGTCGAGGAGCGCCTCTCCGGTCTTGGGGATTGGCTTGCGGTGAATGGAGAAGCCATCTACAACACGCGACCCTGGCGCGTCCATCGTGAGGGGCAGAACATCTGGTACGTCGCGCGCGGAAACGTGGTATATGCCATCCTGGATCGGGTGCCTGGTCCCGAGTTGGTGCTCGACGAGCCGAATCCGTCGCACTACTCTCACTTCACCGTTCTCGGGATTGCGGGTGAACTCTCCTGGCGCCGCGATGGGGATACGGTTCGCATCCAGATGCCGGTGATCGAGCCGGGCGTTCTTTCGTTCGAAGGCCCGATCGTCCTCAAAATGACCGTCATCAATTGAAGGGCGACGCAAGATCCCGGTCCTTGCAGAGCGAAAGAGGGGTGACGGAACCGGTCCATCACCCCTCTTTCTCAGACACGCGTTAACCGGCGTCAGCGGGTAGCTTCCTGGAAGTTGGAGGCGACCTGGTTCCAGTTCACGACGTTCCAGAAGGCTGACACGTACTCGGGGCGGCGGTTTTGATATTTCAGATAGTACGCGTGCTCCCATACGTCCAGGCCGAGCAGGGGGACATCTCCTTGCATCAGCGGACTATCCTGGTTTGCGGTGGAGTAGACTTTCAATTCGCCGTTGCTCAGAACGAGCCATGCCCACCCCGACCCGAAACGGGTCGCGGCGGCAGCGCCGAATGCCTCCTTGAAGGCTTCAAATGCGCCAAACGCAGCCGTGATCGCTTCTGCCAGGGCTCCGGAAGGCGCTCCGCCGCCGTTCGGCGAGAGCACCGTCCAGAACAAGGAGTGGTTGGCGTGCCCGCCGCCGTTGTTCCGGACCGTCGTTCGGATGGACTCAGGAACGGAGTCGATACCGCGCAGCAGGTCCTCAATGGAGAGCGCATCCAGATCGGGAAGGTTCGCCAGTGCGGTATTCAGATTGTTGATGTACGCCTGATGGTGCTTGCCGTGATGGATGCCCATCGTCTGGGCATCGATATGCGGCTCCAGCGCGTCCTGGGCGTATGGCAGTGCAGGAAGTGTATGAGCCATTGGATCTCCTCGGATTGTTAAAGGGAATACGGACAGCGGTTCTTGATCGACATGGGTCGACATCCGCGCAAAATATTTGTATCCCCTTGGGGCGCTCCTTGTTTCGCAGTCTCCAGTCAGGCGCCTTCCATCAACGCATCGAGGAGACGGCGGAAGTCGGGTCCGGAGAGTTTGCCCTCCTCCCGCAGCGCGTCGAGGGCGTTGTGGATCGCGTCGACGTCGCTGCCGGTGGCCGTGCGATGAGACGTTGAGGGGCCGCGGGATGGTGCTGCGGCCCGCAGCATGGCCTCCTGAAGGAAGCGAGCCACAAAATCCGCGGCTTCAGGGTGGCCGGAGAAGTCGAGCGTGTGGGTGACCGTCGCACTGCCGCTATTGATGTCGAAGACCACCTGGCGCCCCCCCAACAGCCGCTTGCGGAGGTTCACGCGTACGACGTCGTCGTAGCGTACTATCTGGGGCGGTTCAAGATCGTTGTTCTGGTAGACGAACCGATCCGCCAGGAACACCGCACCGTCTTTCCCCGAACCGAGGAGTGTGGCATCGTAGAGTGCGAGAACCTCAGTCGATTGGATGGAACGCGCATAGTCCGAAAGTGCATTCTCCAGCTTCGACGCCGGAATATTCGGATCTACGTAGAGGCCGATCTTCGGCGCATTGGGCAGGTACTCCTCAATCAGTTCCTTCATGGGCGAAACGTATCCGGCCGAATCCGGTCAGGGCAGTACGGTGGTAAGGCCCGATGCGAAAAACGAGCGCGCAATGTCCAGGATATCTGCCGGCCAGATGAACAGGCCGATTTGGGCTGCCGCGCAGAGCACCAGAACGACGAGCGTCGCCCGCTCCATCGGGAAGGTGAGCCCTGTCACCGAAGCGGCCGCCGGCTCATCGGAAGGCGCCTTGAACCAGAAGTAATACAGGACGCGCAGATAGTAGAATGCCGACAGGATGCTCGCCAGAACGCCCACCACCACGAGCCAGGTCAAGCCTGCATCGATGGCCGGGGCAAAGACACGCACTTTGGCAAAAAAGCCTGCAAGCGGGGGAAATCCTGCCAGGCTGAACATGAAGAAGGCCATGAGCACACCCAAAACCGGCCGTCGAAGGCCTACGCCCGCCAGGGACTCCAGCGTCTGCTCACGTCCCTGTTGACCGTCCCATTCCAGCACCGCCATCACTCCGAAGGCGCCAAGATTCATTACGGTGTACACGAGGAGGTAGTAAAGAACCCCTGAGTACGCGTCCGGCGTTCCGGCCGCCAGTGCTACAAGGATATAGCCGGCGTGCGCGACCGAAGAGTAGGCAAGCAGTCGCTTCACGTTGTTCTGGGGAAGCGCAAGCAGATTCCCTCCAACCATCGTGATGAGTGCCACAACGGCCAGCGCGTGTCCCCAGCGCTCAAGGCCAAACGGCACTGCCTTCCAGAGGACCAGCAAGAGGGCGGCGAATGCCGCGCTTTTCGACCCGGTCGCCATATAGCCCGTGAGTGGGGTGGGAGCACCCTGATAGACGTCCGGCGTCCACATATGGAACGGCACAGCGCTGACCTTGAAGAGGAATCCGACCAGGAGCAAGCCCAAGCCGGCCCAGAAGAGGGTTGACGGTCCCTTGGCTGATACTGTCGCCGACATGGCGCCGAGATACATGGTACCGGTAGCGCCATAGATGAGGGCCATCCCGTAAAGGAAGAACCCCGTGGCGAAGGCGCCCAACAGGAAGTATTTCAGTGCGCTCTCCGTGGCTCCTACGTTCTCTCGCACGAGAGCCGTGAGCACGTAGAGGCAGATCGACATCGTCTCCAGCCCGACAAAGAGTGTCGCAAGGTGGTTTGACGAGGCGAGCACCATCATGCCGACGGTGGCAAAGAGGATGAGGGCGTAGACCTCTCCGAAATTGTGCCCGACGCGTCGCAGATAGGGGACGGACATCGGGATCGTGAGCAGGGCGCTCAACAATACGATCCCATTGACGAAGGAGGCGAAACCTCCCCACGCGATGAGTTCGTGGAAGGCGAGGCCGCTCTGTCCGATGCGGGACACCTCCCAGACGCCCGCCGCGAGCAACGCAACCTGGGCGATAACGGGCAGCAGACGCGCGTCGTTGCGGAAACAATCGACGACCACAATGACGAGGCCGGCCACAGCGACGAGGAGGATGGGCATCGTCGCCCAAAGGTCGGAAGCAAGGGTATCGTACATCGGCATGGTATGCGGATTGATCGCGGAGGTCGATAGCCCCTCCGGTACTCGGTCAAATCCAGACAAATCGCTCTATGGCGGATGCCAACCGGATGTCGGCCTCCGTAACACGGTTTCCGGCGTCGTGGGTACAGAGTGTCACCACGACCCGGTTGTACACGTTGTGTATTTCAGGGTGATGGTTCTGTTCTTCAGCGATGAACGCCAGCCGCACGAGAAAACCCATCGCCTCCTGGAAATGCTGGAACACGAAGGTCTTCGTGATGCGGTCGTTCGCATGGGACCAACCCGGCAGTTTGTCCAGTTCAGATCGAATACGAGATGGCTCGAGGGGTTCGGTTGGCATCTGGATTTTGGGTAGATAAATGGTTGGTGTGGCCGGCGAATCAGAGGACGTAGCCGCTGTAGAAGACGACCCAGACGAGTACGTACAGCGGAAGGAGGATCGGGAGCGCGTAGCGGACCAGGTACCCCACAAAGGATGGCATCGGCAGTCCGCGGGATTCGGCGATGGCTTTCACCATGAAGTTCGGTCCGTTGCCGATATAGGTCATCGCGCCGAAAAACACGGCCGCCACCGATATCGACTGCAGGTAGAAGGCGGTCGTCCCCGGAACAGCCAGCATACCGGTGCCTCCACCCTGAGCAAATGCAGCAACTTCGGAAACCGTATTCACATCCATCCCGAACTTGCCCATAGCCGCTGAGAGGAAGCTCACGTAGGTGGGGGCGTTGTCGAGAATGGCCGAGAGGGAGCCGGTCCCGAAATAGAAGGTGCTCACCCCGAGGGTATCCGCATTCGCGTTGGCGAAGGCGGCGATGTTCTGAAGCGCCGGCTGCATCGTCAGGAAGATGCCGATGAACAGCCAGGCCACTTCACGGATCGGCTCAAAATTGAACTCGTTCCCCCGGAGTGCTACCGGATTCGCCGTGCGATAGGCCGCATAGCAGATTGCGAACATGATGAGTTCCCTGATGCCGAACGGGACGTGGAAACTGCCCACGTGGAATGCAGGTACCCATGAGAACACGTTGGGATCAATGAAGACAGAAAGAATCACCAGCGCCAGCCAGCCGAAACTCGCCCCGCCGGTAATGGAGATGACCGGGTCGCCCGGCTTCACTTCCGTCGTACTCTCCTCCTTGTTTCGCTTGTCGAAGACGTAGAACACGCCGACGAGAGCGAGAATGGTCGGCAGCCAGATATACCACACGTGGGTGACGGTCCAGAAGAACGGAACCCCGCGCAAGAAACCGAGGAACAGGGGCGGATCCCCAATCGGTGTGAGCGCGCCCCCCACGTTGGATACGGTGAAGATGAAGAAGATGACATGGTAGGCCTTCAACCGGCCCGCGTTGAGGCGCATATAGGGCCGAATGAGCAGCATGGATGCCCCGGTCGTGCCAATCACGTTCGCGATGACCGATCCGATCAGCAAGATGACGGCATTCGCGAGCGGCCGGCCTTTGGCATTCATCTTGATCAGGATACACCCCGAGGCGATGAAGAGCGAGGCAAGCAGGGCAATGAAAGACAGGTATTCCTGAACGGCGTGGAGGACGGCAGTGGCCGACTGAAGCACAAACACGTAGTAGGACACCGTTAGAAGCCCCCACCCGACCGCCCACTTCGGATAATGATGATGCCAGTGGTGCTCGTAGAACAGTGGGCCTGTCGCGATCATCAGGAGAAGCGCGACGAACGGGATGACCAGCCAGACCGGTGGTACTTCTCCATCTTCCGCCGGCGCAGCCATGCCGGGCGACGAAACGGCAACCGCCACCTCATCGGGCAGTGCCAATGCGGGAGACGGCCAGAGCAGCAGGAGGCCGAATCCGAAGAGCCAGGCGATCAGCGTCGGGACAACGAGTTTCGAGACGCGCTTTTTCATCCAGGGTATGAATACGGGTCGTTAAGTGGGTTGATGTCAGGGCTACGGTTTGCGTTTCAGACCAGCCTCCTTCTCGGCATCCAGCGGTAGTCCCTCCGCGGCCTCGATCTCGAAGGCCGAGCCGTCGAATCGGGCCTCCGCAACGGGAGTCTGCTCCAGGGCATCGACCGCTGCACGCTTCTGTTCCATGAGGGAGAGCAGGTGACGGACCTGCGGCTCGCTCGTCGCCAGAAAGGACTGCGGCGCAATGCCGATCCAGAACATCAGAAGTACCAGCGGGACGAGCAACGCGATCTCCCTCCCGTTCAGGTCACGCATCGTGCGGTTCGCTTCAATGCGGATCTCTCCGAACAGGGTCTTGTAGACCATCCAGAGCAGGTAGACCGCAGCCAGGATGACGCCGGAGGTAGCGAACGCGATCAGAATCGGACTGTCGAGCGTCGTGCTTCGGAACGCTCCCACCAGAATCAGGAATTCTCCCACGAATCCGTTCAGCCCGGGTAGCCCCACCGATGCAAGGACCGAAACGCCAAAAAAGAAGGCGAAGATGGGCACACTGCGCGCGATGCCCCCGAAGTCGGCCATCAAGCGGGTGTGGCGCCGCTCGTAAAGCATCCCCACCAGGAGGAAGAGTGCGCCGGTAGACAAGCCATGGTTCACCATCTGGATGACAGCGCCCTGCATCGCCACAAGGTCGAACGCGAAGATCCCCAGCACGACGAACCCCAGATGGCTGACCGACGAGTAGGCAACGAGCTTCTTGGCATCCGCCTGCACGGCGGAAACCAGTGCGCCGTACACGATCCCGATCACACCAAGGATGGCAAAAATCATGGCGTGGTCCTGGGCGGCGTTTGGAAAGAACGGCAAACAGAACCGGACCAATCCGTACGTGCCCATCTTCAGAAGCACGCCCGCAAGAATCACCGAACCACCCGTTGGCGCTTGCACGTGGGCGTCCGGCAGCCACGTATGAAGCGGGAAGATGGGCACCTTGATGGCAAAGGCGAGCGCGAAGACGGCAAACAGCCATACCTGAACGCCCGACGGCGCCGCGTACTGGACGACCTTGAACCAGTCGAGCGTGAAGACCCCCCCGTTCACCGCATTGCCCGCGGCATATCCCAGGTAGAGAATGCCAACAAGCATGAGCAGCGATCCAAGCAAGGTATACAGCACGAACTTGATCGCTGCATAGACGCGATCCTCTCCGCCCCACATGCCGATGATGAAGTACATGGGGATCAGCGTCAACTCGAAGAAGACGTAGAAGACGAGCAGATCGTAGGAAGTGAAGACGCCCGTCATGCCCGTCTGCAAAAGGAGCAGCAGCGCAAAATACCCCTTGACCTGCTTCTTGATGTAGGTCCAGCTCGAGAGTACGACCACCGGGCCGAGCAATGTCGTAAGGAGCACCAGAAGCAGGCTCAGCCCGTCGACCCCTACGAAATAGCGGATGTCGGCATCGCCGACCCATGGGACGGATCGATCCACGAATTGAGGATCGAGCACGTTTGCGTCGAAGCCGATCCAGAGACCAAGTGATAGAATGAAAACGACCAGCGTCGACACCAGGGAGATCCAGCGTATCGCCTGGTCGCCTCGTGCCAGGAGGACGAACACCATGCCGACAAGCGGCAACAGGATCACCAGGGAGGTGAGATGGGGAATATCAGCCAGAAAGCCCATGGATCGCGTGTACCTCAGTGCGTGGGAGAGGCGGTCTCAGAACCCAAGCAGGATGATTCCAATGACGATGACCACACCGAGCACGATGGCCAGAGCGTAGCTCTGCACCACGCCGGTCTGAATGTGGCGGAAGGCCTGGCCGGCGGTGCTCAAGGTACGGGCCAGACCGTTGACGGCCCCGTCGATCACCTTCTCGTCGAAGCGCGCCGAGCCGCGTGCGAGGCCGTTGATGACGGGCTTCACGACCGTTTTGTCGTAGAGTTCGTCGAGGAAATATTTGCCGGCGAAGAGGGTGTAGAGTCCCCCGAGCGAGCGCTTGAGCCGGTCATCGAAGGCAAGTCCGTGCCGGTCGTACCACCGCCAGCCGAGCGCCACGCCGACTACCGCAATCGTCGAACCCAACAAGATCAGGAGCCACTCGATCAGCAGGAATCCGCTTGCATGAGGCGGGAGGTATGGCTCTGCCACGGGACCGCCATAGGGAGATCCGAGGAAGTGATGGATGAGGTTCCAGTCGCCATGCGCGATGACGCCCGGCAGGCCCACAAAGCCACCCACCACGGAGAGAATACCCAGGATCCAGAGGGGGATTGTCATCGTGGCCGGCGATTCGTGCGGGTGCAGGTGCGCGGCGTCGGGCCAACGCTCCTTGCCGCGGAAGGTCAGCACATAGGCACGCATCATGTAGATGGCTGTGAGCAGGGCCGTACCAATTCCAACCGCCCACACGAACCAGGCATAGGTATTGCCGGCGTAGCCGTATTCGAATGCCTTGAAGAGGATTTCGTCCTTCGAGAAGAAGCCGGAGAAGAGCGGAATACCTGAGATAGCCAGGGTGGCCATCAGGAACGTCTTGTGCGTGGAGGGCAGATAGCGTCGCAGGTTCCCCATCGTCCGCATATCCTGGGGATCGATCTTCTTGCCATGACCGCGGTGTTCCAGTTCGTGTTCGACGTGGTGCATGCCGTGAATCACACTGCCGGAACCGAGAAACAGACAGGCCTTGAAGAAGGCGTGCGTCATCACATGAAAAATGGCCACGAAGAACGCGCCCACTCCTGCCGCCATGAACATGAAACCCAGTTGTGAGACGGTCGAGTAGGCGAGTACCCTTTTGATATCGTACTGGGTGATGGCAATCGTGGCCGCCACGAGGGCGGTTACTGCGCCCACGACAGCGATCACGGCCATGGCGCCGGGCGCGGCGAGTACGAGGGGCGACAGCCTTGCGAGCAGATAGAGACCGCTTGTGACCATGGTTGCCGCGTGGATCAAGGCGGATACCGGCGTCGGGCCGGCCATGGCGTCCGGCAACCAGACAAAGAGGGGAATCTGGGCACTCTTGCCCGTGGCGCCGATGAAGAAGAGAAGAATGACCCAGGTGACGAGTGCCGGAGCGAGTGTGCCCGCGGCGCCGTTAACCGTGTCAAAATCAAGCGCACCCAGCTCGCGGAATAGAAGAAAGATGCCGATCAGGAAGGCGAAATCGCCGATCCTGTTCACGATGAAGGCCTTCATCGCTGCGGCACTCTTCGAAAGGTCCGCGTACCAGAACCCGATCAACAGGTAGGAGCACAAACCAACGCCCTCCCAGCCGAGGAACAGCCCGACGAGGTTGTTGCTCAGCACCAGGTTCAGCATCGCGAAGATGAACAGATTGAGGTAGGCGAAGTAACGCCAGTACCCGTCATCGCCATGCATGTACCCGATAGAGTACAGATGGATCACCCCCCCGACGCCCGTCACCACCATGGCCATCACCAGGGAAAGCGGATCGATCCGGAACGCCCAGTCGATCTGGAGATTGTCGGCCGCCATCCAGGTGAAAAGCGTAACGATCCGGGTCTCTTCAAAACCGGCAAACAGGTAGACGCTGATCAGGAACGGCACAGCCACCGCGGCCGTCGCCAACCCTCCGATCAGGGTCTCATGCCGTCGATAGGCCGGGACGAACAGGCCTAGCAGACCGTTCACCGCCGTGCCGAGAATGGGAAGCAGGAGAATGAGTGCTACGAGCATGACCGGGGGATTCCTAAAATGCGGAACGCAAAATCAAACCGTACGCCGTCGCGGCGGAGCGATCCTACCATCGGAAGAGATTAATTTCTTCGACGTTAACCGTCTGCCTGTTGCGGAACATGGCGATCACGATAGCCAAGCCGACGGCAGCCTCCGCCGCAGCCACCGACATCACGAAGAAAACCAGAATCTGGCCTGACAAGTCGCCCAGAAACTGGCTGAAAGCGACCAGGGTCAGGTTCACCGAATTCAACATCATCTCGACCGACATGAAGATGATGATGACATTGCGGCGAAACAGTACACCAAAGACCCCGATCGTAAAAAGCACGGCGCTCAGGGCCAGGTACCAGTTCAGCGTGAGTTCCATCGGGCAAGTGCGGTCGAGAGAGACAATCCAGTGGAGGAACGGAGCTGTAGGCTCACGTGAACCGTCGTTTGGCGAGGAGAACGGCGCCGATCGTGGCCGCCAGGAGAAGGACTGCAATCACCTGAACGAGGGCCACGTAGCGTGTGAATAACTCGAAACCGATTTCCTCCGCACTCCCCGTCGCGGCCGCCTGCTCCGCCGGGAACGATCCGGGCAGCACATCGAGGGCGTAGGCAATAGCGAATACGATCTGAGCGAGTACCAGCAATCCCAAAACGAAGGCCACCACGCGACGCCAATCGATGTCCGGCAACCGCGGGAGTTTGTCCAGATTGAGCAACATGATCACAAAGAGGAACAGGACCATGATCGCACCGGCGTACACGATGATCTGTATCACTGCAATGAACTGGGCATTCAGGGTCAGGTACAGGCACGCCAAACAGAAAAAGTTCAGCACGAGCCACAGCGCGCTGTAGATCGGACTGCGCGTAACGATCATGCTCACCGCCGAAACGACGGCGACCGTGGCGAACAGAAAGAACAGGAGAGCGGGCAGCATGGGCGAAAAGCTGAGATCAGCAGGTGGGGAGCATCGCCGAGACCTGAACACCCGGGCTGATGGTAAAGCGGCTCCTTCAGCGCGCGGTTGTCGGCCAGTGAAGCCGTAATCGCGGAAAAGTAGCCAAATGTGCCTTAGCGGACAACAAAGGACGGGCACAAGAATTCATGAAGCGCCGGCCGGCGCAATCGACCTCAACCCGCTACTCCTCTTTGGCTTGCTCCTTTTCTCCGCCCTGGGCTTCGTCCGACATGACATGCTGCACCAGCAAGGCTTTCAATCGCTCATTCTCCAGCCTCAAGGCCTCCATCCGTTCCAGAAGCCGGCGCAAGAGGCCCTCGACCTGGGTGCGGATGTGCGCTTCGGCTGTTTCGGGTACCGGGCCGGCATCTGCCGTCTGAGCCGCTTTTTGTCCGGGTTCCGCTTCAGATCCGAAGACAGGTCTGTCCTGTGCCCGGTGGTACCACTCCTGGGTCGGATTGACGCCAAGGAGCACCTTGAGGTGGTCCAGGATTTCCCCGCGCAGTTCCGCCGACCCCTCTTCGAAGCGGAGGTACTCGTCCGGGTCGATACCCACCCACTCCGCTACGTCTGCCGCGGCATACCCCTTCCGTTCCCGTGCCGTTCGCATAATGCGTCCGACGACGCGAACCGGCGGTGTGACCTTCGCCTGGAATTCCATATTTGCCTCTCGACCTCGTTCCTCACCAGAACCGAACCATCCGTGACGCAGCCGCCCGCGCGGCACCCTCTGCCGTCAACGTACCGATTCTACATCATCATTTTCAACATCAACCGCAGTGTTGCTTTTCCCTTCCACGCTCCGTTCCCTCGTCACGAGATTGAAGTAGTTGAGGTTTGCGCCGAGCAAGACCGTCGAGAACCACAATGAGCCCAGGGTGGAGAAGAAGGCCCCCGCGACATCCTTCAGGGGTCCGGAATCCGGCAAGCCCGCCAGGACGACAGGCAGGACCATGCCCAGGGCCACGATGCCGGCAAAGTATACGAGCGTCGTCAACATCAATACACCGAGCGTACCCGCGAATCCAAATCGAACCAAAGCCCGACAGCGCAGTACCGACCGCAGCAAACCGAGTCGTTCCCACAGGCGGACCATCCCCACAGGACTCAGCGTAACGGCGTAGTAGATTGCTGCCAGAACGAACAGTGGAATCCCGAGCACGGGCAGCAGGAGCAGAGATGAAAGCGCCATGAACAACACGAGCACACCGGCGCCCGTGGCGGCGAGCACTCCAAACTCTGTGATCAGCCGGTCCCAAACCCGACCCAGCGCGGGCGGCATGTCGGTCTCGACGTAAAGGACGACCCACACCGACACGCCGGCAAACAGCATCAGCTGGGCCAGCAAGGCGGTCAAGATCACGATGAAGTATGAAGGATGCCCGGCTACCCCAGCGAGGGCCTCCCGGAGTTCTTCAGCCGTCTCCACCTCGGTAAACGGCTCCAAGAACCATCCGAAAGCCAGGGAGGAGATGAACAGGACCGGCCCTGCCAGCAGTCCTACCGTGGAGAGGAGCGAACCGGCGTGCCGCATCATGAGCAAGAGCGAGTCCACGAATAGCTGCCACGGGCCACGGGACCGGAAAGCCTCGAAACGGTTCTGCATCGGCGTCGTTAAGAGCAAATGACATGGGACAGCGGTGGCCCGTAAAGGTAAGCCGCTGATTCGGCCCGTGCGCCGTAACCTCGGATCCCCTTCACCGTACGATATGAGAGAGGCGCTCCAATAAAGGCGTCCAGGAGACGATGCGAAAAGGACGCACCGCCCGCGGACAGTCGGGTTCCCGAGCAGCCCGCCCACGCCGTCATTCAGGAAAGATGCGAGCCGATCGAGCGGGGGGCCGTTCCAGCGGCGTCTTGCGGCGCCTCGTCAGGTTCTTCCTGTGGACGGTTGGAGCGGCAGTTGGATTAACGACCGTCTACACCCTCCTGCTCATCCCGCTGACGCCTTCCCCGGCCGCGCTTCTGCGCGCGCGCGACGAACGCCCTTCGGTCATCCTTTCGGCGGACGGACGGACCCTCGCGACTTATGACGATGCCATCCGGGTTCATGTCCCCCTGGCGCAGGTTTCGCCCCATGTCCTCGACGCCCTCGTCTCGACCGAAGACCATCGGTTTTATACCCATCGTGGCATCGACCCCATTCGTCTGCTCGGCTCCATCGCATACACGCTGGCAGGCCGTGCGCAGGGTGGATCCACCATCACCATGCAGTTGGCGAGGAATCTCTACCCTGACCGTATCGGCCGATCGAACCTGTTCACGCGAAAACTGAAGGAGGGGATTGTCGCCTTGCGGATCGAATCCTGGATGACCAAGGATGAGATTCTGGAACTGTACCTCAACACCGTGCCGTTCCTCTATCGGATTCAGGGCATCGAGATGGCTGCCCAAACGTATTTCGATAAGCCGGCGTCGGACCTCACGCCGGCCGAGAGCGCCGTGCTGGTTGGCATGCTCAAGGGTACTGACCTGTACAACCCGGTCAGGAACCCGGACCGTGCCCTGGCCCGCCGAAACGTCGTTCTGGGTCGCATGCTTGCATTGGGCCGGATCGACTCGACCGCGTGGCGCGAGGCGACGGCACAAGCGCTCGGAACGCGCTTCCGCCGCCCCGGACGCTCAACCGAACCGGCTCCCCACTTCGCGGAGGCCGTGCGGAGCGCGCTTGGGCAGTGGGCAGAAGCGAGAGGGATCGATCTGAAAACGGAAGGTCTGGTCGTTCATTCGACACTCGATGCAACCCTGCAGCGTTTTGCGGTCGAGGCCGTTCAGCGTCAGGGCGATGCCCTGCAGAGCGTGGCGGATGTCGAGTGGAGCCGTCGCGAAAATCCGCTCCATTCTTCTCGTCCTCAGGACTATGCGGTGCTCGCCGGAAAGCGCACACCGTTTGCCTGGTATTGGTCGTCACGGACCAACACGGTGGATGCGTTCATTCGGGAATCCGGACCGTACCGGGAACTCCTGGCGGCCGGCACCACTGCGGAGGAGGCCCTGGCATCGTTGCGTGCGGACGAGGAGTTCATGAAGCGCCTGCGGGCCGCCAAGCGGCGCCTGGAGACCGCGTTCGTGGCGATCGACCCCCGTACGGGGGAAGTCAAGGCCTGGGTCGGTAGCCGCGACGCCGCGGTGGGTCCGTATGACCACGTCCGCCGGGCGCGCCGCCAACCTGGCTCCACGTTCAAGCCTTTCGTCTATGCCGCCGCCTTGATGGACGGGATCAGGCCCGGCGACGTGTACATCGACCGCGAAGTCGAAGTCGACCTCGGTCGGGGAAGGACCTGGCGGCCGGCCAATGCATCGGGCATCTCGGGACGTGCCGTCACGGTGCGTGAAGCGCTGGAGTCCTCCAAGAACACGATCACGGTGCAGATCGCCTCTCAAGTCGGCGCGCGCCGCATCGCCGAGGTCGCGCGTTCGATGGGGATCACTGAGAGTGAATTGCGCGCCGTTCCGTCTCTGGCGCTGGGCACGAGCGAGGTCACCCTGCTGGAGATGGTGTCTGCCTACGCGACCATCGCGGACGAGGGACGATATCGAAGACCGCTTCTCATCCGGCGCATCGAAGACGCGGATGGGCGTGTGCTGGACGAATTCAGTTCGGACCTGCATCAGGCGTTGCCGGAAGAAACGGCGCATCTCCTGGCCGACATGATGCGGGGGGTCATCGATTCCGGTACGGGTCAGCGCATACGCTCCGTCTTCGGCATCCATGCCGACGTGGCCGGGAAGACCGGGACTACGCAGGACAATGCGGACGGTTGGTTCCTTCTCATGCATCCCCACCTGGTGGGGGGCTCCTGGGTGGGATTCGATGATCGTCGCGTCACCTTTCGTTCCGATTACTGGGGCCAGGGGGCTCACAATGCCTTGCACGTGGTGGGGGACTTTTACCGGCAGGCTTTGCGGACGGGTACGCTGGATGCGTCCCCCCTACTCGCTCCCTACCCCGAGCCGGATTTCGACTGGACGGAGCCGCGCTTGAACCGCGGGTGGCTGCATCAACTCATCATTCGGGCTGCCGAGGGCATCTCCCGACCGTTCAAACCCCATCGCCCGGAACGACCGGCCAGGTCCTCAGACGCACCAGAAAGGCGCGTTCAAAGTGAAGCCGATCGTGCGCTCCGGGATGCGGCGCGAGAATTCGATCGGGTTCTCGACGAGGTGGAGGATGGACTTGATCGCGATTTGAGGCGGGAGATCGAAAGACTCCGCAGGGACCTGGATCGGCATTTCAGAGAATCCGGGAGTTCCCCGGAGCGCCGAAATCGTGAAGCGGAAAGGCAGTCCGATCGGCTCGACAGGCTGCTCGAACAAGTTCTCCGTGATGCGGCCCGCGGGGAGTGAGCGACCCACTGGAACGGGTGCAACCGGATCGGTCGCCGGCTCGCCCGGCGACGGAAGCGGACCCGGGAGGATGGAGGACGAGGCCACAATGATCTCTCCACCCGTCCGTCGCTCAAAGCTCGTCTTCGGCCTCAGAAATGTCGCGTCTCGCCCGTCCGGCGCCATCTACCTTCTTCAGAATCTTGCGGACGAATGCTGCCGCTTCCACACCGGATTCCCACCGCACGACAGCGTCTGCCCGGGCAGCCGCATCCATCCAGAAGGCTACGAGACGCACCTCGTCGAGTTCGGCCTCACGATACCGGCCCGCCGCCGGCGACGCCTCGACAAAGGTTTCTGAAACAGCCTTTTCCAGTGCTTCTACGTGCCGATCGGCCGTTCCGACTTGCAGCGACAGGCTGCGCCGGTGACGTCCATGCGCCACGAAAACCACGTCCACCTGGCCCTGGGTTGCGGACGCGACGACCGCCACCCCGTCTTCTTCCATGATCGACCTTGCTACGGGCGCGGCGCGGGCGGATCGATCTTCGACGAATGCGATTTGATTCCTGTACCAGGCGGCGTCCTCGAACCGCCTTTCAGATGCGGCCGTGATCATGCGGGCATGCAGCTGCTCACGCACGTGTTCGTCCCGCCCGGACAGGAACAACCGAAAACGTTCTGCCGGATTCTGGTGAAGGGATGGAGGGGGTGAAAACGCGTCCCCCGGCGGGTCGCCTAAATCGGCCGCGGATCCTTGCCGAACATCGACGAGGCCGAACAGTTCGCCGCCGATTCGAATGAGGTCCTCGGCACGGCTTCGACTTTCGACGGGTCCGAAATAGTCCGCCCCGTCGTCTTGGACCTCGAAAGCGAGGGAGATGCAGGGTCGGGCGGGGTCGGCATTCAGGCGAACCAGGGGTCGGAGACTGTATTCCCGCTGCGCCCGGTTGAAGCGAGGGCGGTGGTGTTTAATGAGGCGGGATTCTTCGAGAAGGGCAGCGAGTTCGGAGGATGAAGTGGTCCAGGTTACGTCTCGCACTTCCCGCAGGAGGCGGCGGAGTCGCTCGGGATGACCGTCTATCGCGGTGAAATAGGAGAGGACGCGATGTCTCAGGTTCTTGGCCTTGCCGATGTACAGAACGCGGCCGGCAGCGTCAACGTGGAAATAGACTCCCGGAGATTCAGGCAGGCTGTCACGAAGTTTCTTCCTCAGTCGGCTGATGTAGCCTGGTTCAGGAACACTTGCCTGGTGGGGCCTGAACTGTAGTCGAAGGAGGTCCTGGGTAGAATCGACCTGACGTTCCGCGCGCAGGGCTTCGATCAGCCGGTGAAGCACGATGGCAGTGGCTTCGGCATCGTCAAGCGCCCGGTGGGCATGGGGCGTGCGAATCCCGAAGTGTCTCTTCAGATTGCTGAGCGATTTGGAGGGGAGGGCGTGCAATACCCGTCGGGCAAGGCGCAGGGTGCAGAGGCAGGGCCCTTGGATGGGGGTTAGCCCTGCCCGGTGCAGTTCCATGTCGAGGAAGCGACGATCGAAGGCCAGATTGTGTGCCACGAGGACGTCGTCGCCCAGAAAGTCGAGCAACCGGGGCATGACCCTATCTGCCGTGGGCGCGTCGTGAACCGCCTCCTCGTCGATTCCGGTCAGGCGGGTGATGAACGACGGTATCGGCCGTCCCGGGTTGATGAGTTGCTGGAAGCGCGATTCGATGCGCCCGCCGCGCACGCGCACGGCAGCGACTTCGATGATCCGGTCTTCACCGGCTCTGAGTCCCGTCGTTTCCGTATCGACCACCACGAAGGTGGCATCATCGAGGTGCTTCAGGGTATCCTCCACGTCCAGATCCCAGTGCCGACGACGCCGTCCGGCCGCGGTCTACCGCACGTCGTTCAGGGCGTGATGGCAGCCGGCCAGGCGACCGATTCGGCATCAACCCCCAGAATGGTGAAGAGTCTGCGGCCGATTTCGTCATTCTCGAGGCTGCCGACGAGTTGGTGAGCACCTGGTCCAAACGCGCCCAGGGGGACATCGATGGCCGAGTGCCCGCCCGTCGTCCAGCCCAACCCGACGCGTCGGCTGATCAGGTCCTTCAGTCCCGTGACGAGTTCATCGAAGCCCGACTCCGAATAGATGCCTGAGATTTCCGCCCTTTCTTCCTCTGACAGATCGGTGAGCGCCAATTCTTTCCGAAGCGTCCGCCAGAGATCGTCGCCGTCGCGGATCATTTCCGCTGCCCGCTTTGGCGTTGCGCGGACGCCAACGAGCATTTCGGGACGGAATCCCGGGGAGCTGTGGCGTGCGAGGCCGAGGCCGCCGGTTTCATGGTCAGCCGTGAGGACGACAAGCGTGGACCCGTCTTGCCTGGCGAAGTCGAGCGCAGTGTTGACGGCGTCGTTGAGGGCCAAGACGTCATAAGCCACTCCGACCGGGTCATGGTCGTGCGCGGCGTGATCGATCCTGCTGGCTTCGACCATGAGGAAGAACCCATCGGGGTCGCTCGAGAGGAGTTCAATGGCCTTTCCGGTCATGTCGGCGAGGCTTGGCTGCTCCGTAGCTCCTCGGTCCACCTCGTAGGCCATGTGTGAGGTGGCAAAGAGTCCCATTGCCGGCGTCTTGTTGAGCCCCAGCATGGTGGTACGAGAGGAGACGATCTGTACGCCTCTGAGCGCTGCCTCGCGTATCAGGTCGCGTCCGTCTGTACGCACGCCGCGGCGTGCCGGGACGAAGTACATGACGCCACCGCCGAAGAGCACATCGACTCCCGCCTCTACCTGCTGCGCCGCGATTTCGGCTTCCAGGCCGCGGTTGTGGACGTGAGCGGTGAATCCTGCAGGTGTGGCGTGCGTGATGGTGCTGGTGGCGACCACACCGGTAGCCTTGCCGGCTGCCTTGGCAGCCTCCAGGACCGTTGGCACCGGTTTTCCATGGACGTCCATTCCGATCACCCCGTTGTTCGTTTTGACGCCAGATGCCAGGGCCGTCGCGCCTGCAGCCGAATCCGTGATCCGGGAATTGCCTGAGCGTGTCCTCGATGTACCGACGATCATTCCGTCGATGACAAACGGGCGGTCGAGGGCTTCGCTAAGTCCTCTCCCCAGGCCAAGGTGCGCATACCCGAATCCATCCGCAATGAAGAGGATGACGCTCCGCGCCGCGCCTCCGCGGTTCTCCGAGACGGAGTCGTTCGCTGTGCTGCGGACCGAGTCCACGCGTGTCTCGGCTGCGAGAACTGCCGACCCCCTCACCGACCAGAAGAGCATCAGGACGACGAACAGGCGCATGAAGGGGCGTACCATCTGATTTCCTCTGCGAATTAAGGCGTGCGCGGGGGGATTCGGGGTGTCAACGTTAGGAGACGATAAGGTTCGTAAAGACCCACCAAGCGACCGCCTGCAGGCCGTGGACCAACCAGTTCGATCACCGCCAGACTTCCCGGATAGAGGGGAACCTCGGCGTGCGTCCATCGCCAAACCAGCACACCGAGCAGGGGCTGGTGCCCGATCAACATTATCTTCTGTAGAACGCTCGAGGCCATGAGTAGATCCTCCACGGCCTCTGGTTCGCCATGGGGCCGGAGCGTTGCCGTCGTTTCAATCTTCGCTCCGGCACGCTCCGATACGTCTTTGGCCGTCTGCTGTGCCCGGCGCAGCGGGCTGCAGAAAATCCTGTCCGGTCGGATCCCCATACCGACGAAGAGGTCGGCCAGGTCGCGCACCTCCGCCCGCCCTGATTCGGTGAGCGTGCGATGGCTGTCGGGGGAGCCCGGTGCTGCCGGTTCAGCTTTTCCGTGGCGAAGCAGGTAGACGATCACGGGTAGCGCGCCAGATTTGCTTGCATGATGGACGGATTTCGGGATCCTGTCGAAGGAAAGAGTATCCGGGAGCCGGTTCACGTGCCCCCGATGGGTTCTGCCGGGCCGCGGACGATGATTTTTTCACAAAGGTCGGCAGTCGCACGCAACGATAGTGTTACCTTACCGTGTTCATTGGAACGCGTTCATCCATCCCAGGAGCAAGTTATGAAGGTCACGGTGATTGGTGCCGGAAACGTTGGCGCGACAGTCGCCGACTGCATCGCCCGTAAGGATATGGTCGAGCAGGTCGTACTGCTGGACATCGTCGAGGGCATTCCCCAGGGCAAGGCGCTGGACATCCTTCAGTCGGCGCCCGTCCACGGGTTTGACACAGTGGTCACGGGCACCAATGACTACGCCGACACGGCCGGGTCGGACATTTGCGTGATCACAGCGGGTCTCGCCCGAAAGCCTGGGATGAGCCGTGACGACTTGCTGGCCAAGAATGCCGGCATCGTACGATCGGTCACCGAGCAGTTTGTTACCCACAGCCCGAACAGCATTCTGGTGGTGGTGTCCAACCCGCTCGACGTTATGACATACGTCGCATACACGGCCTCGGGCTTCCCCAGCGAGCGGGTGTTCGGGATGGCGGGCGTTTTGGACACGGCCCGGTTTCGGGCGTTCATCAAGATGGAACTGAACGTTTCGGTCCGCGATGTGCAGGCCATGTTGATGGGAGGACATGGCGACACGATGGTGCCTCTGCCGCGCTACACGACGGTTTCCGGCGTACCGCTCACGCGGCTGTTGGCTGCGGATCGCATCGAGGCGCTCGTTCAGCGCACCAAGATGGGTGGTGGCGAGATCGTGAAGTTGGAAGGCACATCGGCATGGTATGCTCCGGGTGCTGCCTCGGCCGAAATGGTGGAAGCCATCGTCAAGAACAGCAAGCGGGTTTTGCCTTGCGCGGTGCGCCTTGACGGGCAGTACGGTCTGAGTGACCTGTTCATCGGTGCGCCGGCCAAGCTCGGGCGCAACGGCATTGCAGAGATTCTCGAACTCGACCTTGACGATGCGGAGCGGGAGTTGCTCAAGCGGTCGGCCGAGGATGTCCGGGTCAACGTAGCCCGATTGATTGAACTCGAGTCGGCGTAAGGTCGTCCCATCCTTCCCGGGTGCGAATTCCCTGGCCTCTCCCGGGCTTGACCGGGGGGCCGCTATTCACTCCGTATCCCGAGCGAGCGGCAGCGCTACCGTGAAGGTGGTACCGGCCCCATCCGTGGTTTCGAATGAGATCGTCCCGTTCATCGCTTCGACGCTCTGTTTGACGATGGCCAGGCCGAGGCCCATCCCACTCGTCTTGGTCGAGAAGTTGGGCTGGAAGATCCGATCACGGATTTCAGGAGGGATGCCCGACCCGGTGTCGGTCACCGAACACATGGCCATGCGTCCATCGCCGGCGGACTCGGTAAACCATGCCGCGACCGTGACTATTCCTTCCCCATCATTTGGGATTGCCTGAACCGCGTTCTTGAGGAGGTTGATGAATACCCGCATCAGTTCATCCCGATCGGCCTCAACCCGAATCTCCTTGTCAGGCACGTGGATGTGAATGGGCACACTGGTCTCTTCGCTCATCAGGCCGGCGGCATCCTTTACAATTCCAACGAGGTCAAGCAGCTCCAAATGCCGTTTCGGAAGGCGTGCGAAGGTATAGAATTCGTTGGCGATGTGCGCGAGAGCGTCGATCTGTTCGGTCAGTGATTCGGTGATCCTTCCGAAGAGGCGCACGAAGGCGTCCGATTCGGCGGTATGCTCGCCCTGGTAGAAAGCCCTCTGCAGGTGTTGGACAGAGAGCTTCATCGGGGTGAGCGGATTCTTGATTTCGTGGGCCACCTGTTTGGCCATTTCTCGCCACGCGAGCTCGCGCTCCTGTTGGGCGAGCTTGCTCCGACTTTCCGCCAGTTGATCCTGCATCGTATTAAATGTCCCCACCAGAGCACCCAGTTCGTCTCGCGTCTCCACCGGGATCGGTCTGGAGAACCGCCCCTCGGCAACGGTTCGCAATCCGGAATGGAGCCGTCGGATGGGGGTAGCGAGCCGGTTGGCAAGGAAGGTGGCAGTTCCCAGGATGAACAGCAGCAGGACGAGCAAGGAGCCGAAGAGATAGGCTGACGTGCGTGCCCGCTCTTCTCGGATCCGTTCCTGCTCGGGAATGGTCAGGACGGAAACGGCAGCTTCCGGCTTACCGTCATCTCCCAGAAGGGCCAGGTACCCAATGGTGAAGGCGGCATCCCCTCCTTCGTTCAACGTGACGAACGATCGTCTGTAGCCTTCCACATAAAGGTCCTCATATGCCTGGATGGGCAGTCGGGAGTATTCGATCAGCCGTTCCTGCTGGTCGGTAGCACTGGATCGCCAGAGGCCGGCTCCCCGATAGACGTTCAGGTCGAGACTCAATTCGTCGGCAAGCGTATCAATCGAGACCCGCGCGATCACCGAGGCGGGTGACTCCCCATCCTTGGCCAGTCGATAGAGAGCGTGCTCCACGCGCTCGAGGCGACGCTCGAGCCGACTCTGGATGGCGCCCTGGTTTTCGCGCAAGATGACGTTCTGTCCGAACCATCCGGTGAGGAAGACGGTAACCGTTCCCACACCCAGAAAAGCGCTGAGTATCTTGTCGCCGAACCGCTGTTCGGGGGACGGAATGCTACCTGATCGCCACCGCAGGAGAATGCCGCCGAGATAGAAGAGGGCCGCCACGAGCAGTCCGCCTACCGCGATGCGAAGAAGGTAATACAGGTGGTCGTACGGGACGGTCTCCCTGGTCCGGACGGCGATAATGGAGGCAGTTGTTCCGGGTTCTCCCTCGGCCTGTCTGCGGTAGTAGGTGGCATACGGTTGGCCATAAACGTCATCGACCCTCCAGATTTCCGGGGCCTGTTGCAGAGCCTGATGGACGGCGGCAGGCAGGCGTGTGCGGCCAAAGTCCCGGCCCTCTGTGCGCACGAGGCGTTCACCCTCATATTCCGCGATGGAGAGCCCTCGGCGCCAGTCGGGATAACCCTGCAGGCTTTCCGACAGGTCGTCCGGATCTTGCCGGGCAAAACGCAGGCTACGCGGAGCTGCGACGACGAGGAGCCGGAGGGTCGTGGATCCCACCTGCAGTGCGGTTAGGCCGCATTCCAGGGTTCGCTCGCCCTCCTGTTCCGGGAGAATTCGCCTGACCAGGTGGTGCTCTTCTGGCGCGTTCGGCGGTTGGCTCAGCAGGTCATCGAAGACGGGTTTCCACGAACCCGTTTGGTCGGTCAGCGGGGCTCCGTTCGTGCGCGCGAAGGCAAGCAGTTCGAGCGACTCATCCACGAGGAAGACCGACACGCCGTATTCGTCCTGAAACGGAAGAGCCGGCCGTTCGACGAACTCCCGGATGGGGGGCCAGGCGGTGTACTCCTGCTCTGCGCGCCAGCGCGACGCCCTACCGAGCACCGTCTCGACCACGATCCTGCTTTCGTCATCTTTTCGGGCCACGTAATCGTCGGCCACCTCCTCCATCCGAATATCGCGCTGGATCATCATCCCGCGGTAGACCAGCGGATAGACGACGGCCATGACCAAGAGAAGAACGGCCAGGACCGTACCGAGATAGAGCAAGCGCTCCCGCTCGCCCGCGTGCAGCAGGTCCCACCCTGTGAGACCAACGCCGACCGCGAAGAGGAGGAGTCCTACCCACCAGGGTAAGAGGAATTCCGCTCCACTGGCAAAGTGTGCGGCGCAGGCTGCCGTGGTCAACAGCGCCGCATAGATCATCCAGGACAGGGGTGTCCCCATGGCCTGAGGTCGGTAGGATGAGAGCCACCATGCGCCGAGCCGTGTCAAGGCGCCGATGATCAGAATCGTAGCCAGTGCAGCGGTCACGAGCGCGACGAGCACGAGCAGAACGAGGGGTTCGGGGGCCAACCCGGTCCAGGCGAAATAGTCCAGCGTGCTATCGAGAATGGCCCGCCGAACGAGGATCGCCAATCCCATGGAGGCAGCGCCCATGCAGACCAACCAGGTCATCGAGCCGACGATGAAGATCGTCCAGGAAGGCCTGCGGCCCCGCCCGGTCAGATTCCGGCGTAATTCGATGGAGTCGGCATTTCTACCTTCAACTTCTGTGAAGGTGGCGCCCACCGAGAATTCGAGAATGAAAAGGGAGCCGGCCAGGAGAAGGCCGACGGACAGGAGAAGATCGCCGACGGATCGGGCCACACCGCCCCAGAGTGTGGAGGCCAGGAAGCGCGGATCGAATACGGCGGCATCCGGAAACCAGCGCGCGGGCACGTCAATCGAAAGGAGGCCGTAGCGGAGGCCCACCAGGGCACCGATCACGATGCCGACCAGGATGATGGACTCGCCGGGTCGAATGCGTCCGACCGACGATTGGCGAACCCTTCTCCATGCCCTATTCAGCAGAACGATGCCTGCCGCGATCCAGGCGAGCAGGAGGGCCGTCCAGAAGGCCTCAACATTTGCGTAGCGCGCTGCAATCCTGCTGGAAAGCACCGATGCAGATGGAGCGGTAACCCGGGCGACGCCTAGCGTATCTCCGTCCAGTCCGACGAGTGAAAATGCGCGGTTTCGTCTCGATCCGGGTTCGGAATCCGGAATGGGGGCTTCGCTCGAAGTGAGCGTGGTTACGACAGGAAGCCCGGCCGTCAGTTCGTCGGCGAGGCCGCTCATGCCCGTGATGCGATCAGAAACGCGTTGGGGAGCGCCAATCAGGCGCACGACGCGCACGTACCCGCCGGCACCGAGGACGGGGAATGCCAATTCGATGGCTTCGCGGTTGAGGCCTCCCGAAATCAAACGAACCGACGTACCCGTTACCGGGGCCCACGAGATCAATCCGCCCCTCTCGAAGGAGAATCCGCTCCACGCTATCAGCTCTCCATCTTGCGCGTAGAGTTCCACGGCCGTATTTGGCGGGACCTCGAGTCTGTCGAACCAGCGGATGACGGCAATCTGGTCACGCGCGACGAGCGATCGGCCAGTCTGTGCTGTATAGGTATCGAGCGCACTTCGAACCGCCTTCTCGCCAGCCACGAACTCGGCGAGGCTGCGCATGTCGGCCTGCATGTGGAAGAAACGACCCTGAAGGGTTAATCCGGCTTGTCCGAGCAGCTCATCCTGCAGTGTATCGATATCCCGCTCCAGGCGTCTCTCTGCCCTCTCTTTGGCCCATTGCGTTGCCGGGATCGCCAGGACGAGGGCGACCAGGATAGCCAGGTAGGCCGTTCCCGACCCGCTGGTCCACCAGTGGGGGCCGTTTCCTGACGCTGGCATTCTCATGAAAGGTGTTCCGAGGTCCGGCACAGGCGGCTCGATGGGTCACACCGCGCTACGGCTGCTCTTCGGACGCCTCGATGCGGAACTCACGCAGCTCCCACAGGCCATCCCGGTCCCTCAGATAGACGTAAACGCGGTAAGGTACCTGGTGCTTGCGTGCGTAATACAGTCCGAATGCAAATCGGCGCTGTGTGGCGAGATCATCCTCGGTGAATGCAAAGCGCTCCGGCGGATTATCTGAGAAGAACTTGCGGACGACGTGCTGTGCCTGAGCCTTGCTGTAGAGGGCCGTTTCGCCCAGAATGGATACATCAACCTGGCGGGATGCCTTCTCGAACACCGCTTCGGCGTTGCCGTCCTTGATGGCGCCTTCGAGGGACTGCAGAACGGTCCGGATTTCCTGACGCGTGGCGCCGGGAGCCTGGGCATTCACTTCGGTCCCCCACACCAGGCCGCTCAAGAGCGCTGCCCAGAGCAGGATGGTGGCAAACGGGGAACGTCTCACGCGGTGTATTCTCGCCTCATTATCCATGGTACCTCGATGTCATACCCTTTCACAAGCCTCATGCTCCCCGGACCCCTGGGTTTCCAATCGTGGTCGGAAGGATGCTCCGCAACGAACAGTAGCAAGAATTGCGCCCATCTGCAACATTCCGGTTTGCGACGCCATTCTCGGGAGAAAAGGCTGCCGGTCTGACCGGGAAATGAGACGCTTGTAGACAACACAGTACACTATTTGAGGGTCACCAGTGTCACGCCGGGCCCACCAAGTTCCCATGGTGCATCCGAGCAAGAATCCACATCCGGATTGGCCAGGAGCGCTTCGCGTATCGCGTGGCGGAGCGCTCCTGTGCCCGTCCCATGCAGTATCTCGAGCCGATCGAGCCTCGCGGCCACCCCGTCATCGACGAACCGGGTGATGAGCGGAAGGACCTCGTCAACCCGCTTGCCACGAACATCGATCGTCGTGGCCGCACGAAGCGATGGGGAATCGCCGATTCCCTTCAGGGTCTTCACGACCACCTGCTGGGCGCGCGCTCCCCCGACGCGCGTAAGGCGTTCCAAAGTAACCCGTGCGCGGAACGACCCGCGAACGACGACGGCGTGGGCACCCTCGATTTCTGCGACCTCCGCTTCCAACTCTCCGTCGTCCACCCGTACCCGGTCGCCTACCTGGATCGCTTTGCTGGATTCAGTGGCGGCCACGCGATGGCGGGCAGAGGAACGTGGTCGCGAACGAGACCGCTTGCGGATGGCGGACGCGCCTGTCTCGACCTCTTTCCGGAACGCATCCAGATCCTCGCGAGCCTTCCGGGTGGCGTCCCGCTCCGCTCCCGCTTCCTTGATTTCTCGGATTGTGCGCTCGACGCGGGCATTCGCTTCACGAACGACACGTTCCGCCTCGGCCAGAGCCTGGCCCTTGAGAAGGTCTCGTTCGTCCTCCCACCGGATGCGGCTCTCCTCCTGTCTTTCTCGTTCTCGCTCGAGCGCCTCCAATTCCTTATGCAACCGTTCTTCATGCTCGGCAGATCGCCGGCTTCGCTCGCTCAGTTCGGCAAGAAGTTGCTCAAAAGAGATCCGACCCGTACCGGCAAGGTCACGCGCGCGTTCCAGTACATCGGGGTGCAGGCCAAGACGGGCTGCAACGTCGAAGGCATAAGAGGCTCCGGGAAGTCCGGCCTGGAATTGGTATGTGGGGCGCAGGCTATCGCGGTCGAATTCCAGGGAGGCATTGGATACGCCCGGAAACTGGTGTGCGAAGACTTTGAGCGACCCATGGTGGGTGGTCGCCACCACACGCGTTCCCCGTTTTGCCAGTTCCTCCAGCACGGCCTGGGCCAGTGCACTGCCCTCGGCGGGGTCCGTCCCCGTGCCTGCCTCGTCGATGAGAACCAGCGACCGGCCGGTCGCGCGGTCGAGGATGTGACGCTGTGCAGCCACGTGGGCTCCGAAGGTAGACAGGTCGTCCGCGATGGACTGTTCATCCCCCAGGTCGACGAGCAACGCGTCGAAGAGTCCCACTTCAGACCCCGTCTCAGCCGGCACGGGCAGGCCGTAAGCCAGCATCAAAGCGAACAGCCCAACGGTCTTCATGGCGACGGACTTCCCGCCGGCATTGGGTCCCGTGATGACCAGCACGTGGCCGTCGATTCCGAGTTCCAGGTCCAGCGGAATAACGGTCCGCGGTCCTCCACCTCCCGATTCAGTCGATTCCAGGGCGAGAAGGGCGAGCGCAGGATTTCGGCCTCGACGAATGCGGACGACAGGTTGCTCCGAGATGGTTGGAGGCTGGGCGTCCAGACGATTGGCCAGCCGGGCTTTCGCCTGGATGAGGTCGATTCGCCCGAGCGCCGCGGAATTCTGACCCAGTTGTCCGGCATGGTCGCGGATGCAGTCGGTGACGGCCTGGAGAATTCGGAGTATTTCTCGTTGTTCCTCCAATTCGAGGCTTCGCACCTCATTGTTCAACTCGAGGCAGGATGCCGGCTCGATGTATACCGTGTGGCCCGTGGCAGAGGTGTCGTGTACAAACCCTTGAACCTTACGTTTCGCCTCGGCTCTCACGGGTATGACCATTCTTCCGTTTCGGAGCGTCGGGTTGTCCTCTGGCGAGTAGCCCTCGGAAACCGCTCGTCGCAAGGCATCCGTTACGGCTTTGCGGAGTGCTTGCTGTTGGTTCACCAGATCGCGCCGGATGCGACGTAGTGCCGGAGACGCCGAGTCGCGCACCCGGCCCTCATCGTCAACCGTCTCCCCGATGCGCTCCTCAACGGTTTTCAAGGGATCGACCTGGCCAAGAATATCCCAGAGATTGGGATACTTGAGCCTCCGTGCCATGACATAGCCGCGCATGCGACGTCCTGCCGAGACGAATCGCTGCACGCGAACGAGATCGGGTCCGTCGATTACCGCGCCGCGGGGTCCGGCGCGTTGGACGACATCCCGTACGTCATCGAGTCCGGCGAGCGGGACGGCATCATCGAAGCGAAGTGCCCGCTGGAATTCGTCTACCTCCCCCAGCCTTCGTTGGACCATGGACGGCTCGCATGAGGGTCGTTGCGAATGGAGTTCATCGAACCCCAGCGGCCCCAGGACGGTCGTCTCAAGCCGTTTTCGAATGAGGTCGAATCCGAGCTTTTGTTCGATGGTATCGGGGTAGAGGTTCAAAGCCGGATCTTCGACCAGTCCATGGCCGTCATGGCACTCAAAGCAGCGAATGGTCGCCGATGTTCACGATTCCTGCCTGCCCCTTAACCTCCGCATACCGTCCAACAACAGAGTGTTCAAGGACGGATTGCCTGACCGTCGCGCCCTCGAAAAGAATTGAATCGCGGACGACACTTTCTTCGACGACTGCACCAGCCTCCAGGGTCACGTGCGGTCCCACCACAGAGTGGACGACACGCGCGCCTGCTCCGATGAAGACCGGGTCGATCACGATCGAAGCCTCCACCACCCCGTCGTGGACTGCGCCGGAAGCTTTTTCGCGCAGCACGCGACTGGTGTCCATCAGCGCATCAACCGTCCCGCAGTCGAGCCATTCGGTGACCCCGGCCGTTTTGAAGGTCAATCCTTGCTTGAGCATCACATCGAGGGCGTCGGTCACCTGATATTCTCCGTGCGTCCTGATGTCGTTGTCGAGCAAGTGCTGGATTGCGGCGCGCAGCCGTCTACCTTCGCGAATGTAATAGATGCCTATGAGGGCATCGAAGGAGATGGGCTCCTGCGGTTTTTCCACCAATCCGGTGATCCGTCCGTCCGCATCTTTGACAGCCACGCCGAACCGCCGGGGATCGTCGACGGTCTTGGTCCAGGCCACCACGTCCACCTTCTCCAGATCCAGCCCTTTCTCCATCTCGAACAGCGTGTCGGCAAAGACGATGATGAGTTCCCCGTCCAACCAATCCCCCGCACACTGCACGGCATGGGCGGTTCCGAGTGCCTCGTCCTGGCGGGCGAAATGGGCGTCTATCGCATGGCGCCTGCAGATCTGCGACAGCTGATCGTTCACTTCGCCCGGGAAATCGCCCAGAATGAACACTGCGTCTTCGATCGGGCGTGGCAATACCTCGACGAACGTCTCCAGAATCCGCTCCACCATCGGGGTCCCGACCACCGAGAGCAGGGGTTTCGGCGTGACATGGGTGTGGGGGCGTAAGCGGGTTCCACGACCCGCCATAGGAATAATCAGGCGCATATGATGCGGCTCGGGCGAAGATGTGTCAAGTGTACTATGTAAAGATACGAAGCCTGTCAGGCATCTGCTCCCCGGCGTTCTCGGTCCACCCCTGGCACCCATCACCGGAAGCCCTACCAATTGAGGCATTCGATCAAGATTGCCATTACTATTGCTTAGATTGTGGTAAATGGCCTAAATTTTTTCGTTCACATTCGCCACGTGCCTAAATGTTCGTGGCGTGCGCATCTCGAATCTCAATTCCTGCATCGACATGGTCAAGCGATTTGGTTTTTGGTTTCTACTGTTATGTGCCGCATCACCATCGGTGATGGCGGCGCCACAGGAGGTTGGAGCGGCCGACACCGCGTGGGTGCTCATCTCTACGGCGCTGGTCCTGCTGATGACGCCCGCGCTCGCATTCTTCTACGGTGGGCTCGTGCGCTCCAAGAATGCGCTCAACACGATGATGATGAGTTTTGTGTCGCTTGGTGTGGTGGGTATCGGCTGGATTGTGCTTGGATATTCTCTTGCGTTCGGGGAGGGTGGCGCCTTGCTGGGCGACCTTTCGAAGTTCATGTTGGGAGGCGTGGGTCTTGATTCGGTGAGCGGTAGTATTCCGGAACTGCTGTTTATGGCTTTTCAGGGCACGTTCGTGATCATCACCGCCGCGCTCATTTCGGGAGCAGTGGTCGAGCGCATGCGGTTTCCGGCGTACGTGTCCTTCATCCTCTTGTGGAGTCTCGTAGTCTACGCCCCGGTAGCGCACTGGGTGTGGGGAGGCGGTTGGTTGGGTGGTGGTTTGGAGGCCCTCGATTTCGCGGGAGGTACGGTCGTTCACGTCAACGCGGCCGCCGCAGCGTTGGTCGCCGCGCTCGTGCTTGGTCCACGCAAGGACTACGGTCAGCAGGCCCTCCTGCCACACAACGTTCCGTTCGTCCTGTTGGGGGCTGGTTTGCTCTGGTTCGGCTGGTTCGGATTCAACGGCGGAAGCGCGCTGAGCGCCAATGCGTCGGCCGCGCTGGCGCTTACCAACACGATGTTTGCACCGGCCGCTACACTGGTGGCGTGGACGATTCTGGACTATTTGCGGATTGGCAAAGCGACGGCAGTGGGTGCCGCGACCGCCATCGTGGTCGGCCTCGTTGCGGTCACCCCGGCCGCCGGCTTCGTTTCCCCGGTCTCGGCAGTGGTGATCGGGGCGATCGCAGCCTTCCCGAGCTATTTCCTGATCGTTTGGCGTCCGCGAACGAGGCTTGATGACTCGTTGGACGTGGTTGCCGCACACGGAGTCGGCGGGGCCACCGGCGCCCTGCTCACGGGCGTCCTTGCTCAGGCTGCGTGGGGTGGAGCGGAGGGAGCCCTGTTCGGCAACGTCGGACAGCTCGGTGTACAGGCCATCGGCGTGGCGGCAACGCTCCTGTACAGTGGCGGGATGACGTGGATCCTCCTCAAACTGATTGCCCTGGTGACGCCTCTCCGCGCTGATCCGAGGCACGAAGGGCTCGGACTGGATGTCGTGCAGCACAGCGAGGAGGCCTATACCAGCGGAGAAGGTGCAATCTTGCTCACAGAATTGGAAATGAACGGAAATAAGTGAAGACCTACCCATGAAACTCATCATCGCCATTATCCGTCCGGATGCGCTCCCGGACGTACTAAAAGCACTCTTCGCCGCGGACGTGCGCGGTCTCACAGTCAGCCGTGTCCAGGGGCACGGCGGAGAGACGGAAACGGTTCAGACGTACAGGGGATCGAAGGTCAAGATGGAATTGTCGGAAAAGGTCCGTCTCGACATCGGAGTCTCCGAACCGTTTGTTCAGCCCACCGTCGAGGCCATCATGAAAGCCGCACGTACGGGGGACGTCGGTGACGGCAAAATCTTTGTGATGCCCGTCGAGAAAGTATATCGCATTCGAACAGGTGAAGAGGATCGGGCGGCCGTGACGCCCGTCGCGACGGCAAACGTCACTCTGTAATGGGTGGTGGAAGGGATTTCCGGCCGGCGGCCGTGTCGTCGGCCGGAAACCCTGCTCACCCGTCGGACGGAAACCCTGCTCACCCGTCGGACG
>CAYLXM010000011.1:62041-80628 GCA_964387555.1 uncultured Rhodothermales bacterium
CGGAAACCCTGCTCACCCGTCGGACGGAAACCCTGCTCACCCGTCGGACGTAGGCTTGTGATAGCCCGTACCTCCGGCAAGGCAACCGTACAGGACCTGCCGGCACGTCGTTTCGCATGCCAGACTCCATGCCCGAACCCACCATTTCCCCTCCTCTCTCCACGAATGGCCTTGACGCATGGCAAGTGCAGACCCTCCGCGACACCTGGAGGATCTTTCGCATCATGGCGGAATTCGTCGACGGCTTCGAGACGATGTCCCGGGTCGGTCCTTGCCTCACCGTATTCGGATCGGCACGCATCGAGAGGGGCTCATCCGCCTACGAACTGGCCAGAAGTCTCACGCGGCTGGCCGTATTAAAGGGATACGGAATCATCACCGGCGGTGGCCCCGGCATTATGGAGGCGGCCAACCGTGGCGCCCAGGAGAGTGGCGGCGTTTCGGTGGGCCTCAACATCGACCTTCCCTTCGAACAGACGGCGAATGCGTACATCGACCGTGACAGGCTGATCAACTTCAACTTCTTCTTTGTTCGGAAGGTCATGCTTCTCAAATATGCCCAGGCCGTTATTGTCCTTCCAGGCGGATTTGGGACGCTTGACGAGTTGTTTGAGGCGGTCACGCTCATTCAGACCAACAAGGCCTCGCCGTTCCCCGTCGTACTGATCGGTACCGAGTTCTGGGGTGGACTGATCGATTGGATCAAGCGGGTTCTGTTGAGTTCGGGCATGATTTCCCGAAAGGACCTCGATCTCCTCGTCGTAACCGACGACCCGGCCGCTGCAATCGCGGCCGTAGAGGCATTCTATAAGGAAAAGGACCTGCTGAAGCCAAATTTCTAGGTGGCCGGGATCCTGTCGTACCGCGCCCCGAAAATAACTTGTGCCGGCCGCAGTGGAACCTGAGGTCGAATTCTCCGTTTTTTGGCGACGAGGGTCCTGGAAAATGGGTATCCAGGTTATCCATCGAGAATTGCCTCCGCGGGCTGTTCGTTGGTCCATAGTGAATTGTCAACCTAACTGAAGCGACCTCCGGTCACGCAAAAAAAGCCAGAATCATGACCCGAGTATTCCGTCCCGTCTTTTTGTCGTTGTTCGCCTTCGGCTTCGCCGCGGCGTCGGCCCTCGCACAGAGTCCTGAGGTGGCCAAGGCGTACAATGAAGGTCTCACGCACCTCAAGGAGAAGAAGTACGAGCAGGCGCAACAGAGCTTCCAGAATGCCCAGCGTTTGGCCACCCAGGCAAACGACCAGGAGACGGCAGGCAAGGCAAAGCGGTACGTCAATGCGCTGTACTACAACATCGGCGTGACCAAGATGAAGGTCGGCGATGATGCTGGGGCGATGAAGGCTTTTGAGGCCGGCATTCAGGCCGAACCGGGAGATTACAAGAACTACAAGGCACGGGCTACGCTGCTGAAAAAGGGAGACAATGCCGAAGTGGCCATGCGCGCGTTTCTGAAGACGGCCGAGGTGGCGCGGGCGGCCGGCGAAATCGGTGAGGCGAACAAGGCGATGCTTCAGGCAGAGGGATTTGCGGCCGAGGCCATGGAAGCCCAGAAGAATGATGACGTGATCATGTACGGCAACATGTTCCTCGAGGCTTCCGAGTCGGCCAACATCCACTTCTATCTTTCGCACGCGTACAACCTGCAGGCGCAGTATCAGCCGGCCCTCGATCATGCGCTCAAGGCGCTGGAACTGGAAAAGAACCAGTCCGACAAGGCCAAGATTGCCTACGAGGCGGCGCTTGCCTATGAAGGACTCGCGCAGTTCAGCAAAGCGGTAGAGTACTTTCAGATGTCTGCCGTCGGACCCTACAAAGCGTCGGCGGAATACAAAATCGCACAACTTCGAGGCGGCGACTGAACGGGACGCCGCCCCTTCTTCGAGCCCGCGGCAACACCTGCCGCGGGCTTTTTTGTTCACCTCCTCGAAACGTTCCCTACCCGGCGCTGCGATGTTCCACGCCGTTGAAGCACTCACGTTCGACTTCTGGAATACGCTGGTGAGCGCACCCGCAGGGGGAGACCGACGCCGCTTCCTGCGCAGCCGTGTCCTCCTCGAGGTCGCATCCTCATGGCGAGCGGACCTTACTGCCGCCGAGGTAGAACGCGTGGAAAGAACGGTCGTGCTGCAGTACGAGCGGACACGAAGAATCGATCATCTGGGGACCACAACGGACCGATTGGTTCGGGAAATGTGGCAACTGCTGGAGCTTGCCCCGGATGAGGATGCCCACCAGGAAGTCGTCGCCCGATTCGAGCAGGGCATCCTCCTTGCCCCGCCTCAACCCACCGAGGGTGCCGTCGACATGCTGGAGGCGCTTCACACGCGATACCCACTTGGCCTCATTTCAGACACGCTGTTTTCTCCGGGTCGCGTAATCCGCGAATACATGGAGCAGATCGGCATGCTCAAATTCTTCCGGTCCTTTGTATTTTCCGACGAGACCGGGGTAGTGAAGCCCCACGAAAGAGCCTTTCATTTGGCCGCGTCAGAGCTCGGCACCCGGCCGGGCTCGATTGTGCACGTCGGCGATCTGCGAGTGACTGACGTGGCGGGTGCTCGCGCACATGGGTTCCGGGCGGTTCAGTACGCAGGCGTCTGGAATGATCCCGAATCCGGTCCGGATCCGGAGGCTGTCATCGCGCATTGGAGCGCCTTTCCGGCGCTTCTGGGTGACCACCTCTGAGCCCTGCCATCGGTTACCACCCTCTTTCGGTTCAACCATGTCAAACCCGCTCATCTCCGATTCGGCCGTACTCGGCGAAGAGGTCGAGATCGGATTCGGGGCCGTCGTCGGAGCAGGCGCCGTAATCGGGTTCGCTTGCCGCATCGGATCGTATGCGGTAATCCACCCCGGTACGCGCATCGGTCACCATGTCCGAATCGACGACCATGCCGTAGTGGGTAAGCAGCCGATGCGATCCCCGCGCAGCGCGATGACCTCGGCGAAGGACTTCCCCCCTGCGCTCATCGGTGACCACGTACAGATCGGCACCGGCGCTATTCTATACGCCGGGTGCCGGATCGATTCGCACGTGCTGGTTGCCGACCTCGCGACCGTTCGGGAAGAGGTCGAGATCGGCGCCTACACCATTGTGGGGAGAGGCGTCGCCATCGAGAATGCGTGCCGGGTCGGTTGTCGATGCAAAATCGAAACCAACGCCTACCTCGCGGCAAAGACGACCGTCGAGGATGACGTATTCATCGCTCCGGGCGTATTGACGTCGAACGACAACTTCCTGGGACGTACGGAAGAACGGTTCAAGTATTTTGGTGGACCGACGCTCAGAAGCGCGTGCCGTCTTGGCGTCGGCGCCATTGTGTTGCCTGGCCGGACGATCGAAGGGGAAGCCGTCGTCGCGGCGGGCGCCGTGTTGACGCATGATGCGAAGGCAGGCATCATCCACTCCGGCGTTCCCGCCCGCGAACTCCGGCCCGTACCCAAAGAGCAGTTCCTCCACGAAGACCAGTAAGCAGACCGCTCCCATGACGCATCCATCGCTCTCCATGCCTGGGTCGCCCGAACACGCGACGAACGAGTCCCGGCTCGAAATGGTTGACCTACGGGGGCAGTATGCGTCTATCAAGGGCGAAATTGACGAGGCCATCGAGGCGGTGCTCGAAGCCGGTTCGTTCATCAAAGGCCCCTTCGTATCCCGCTTCGAAAACGCGCTTGCCGCATGGATCGGCACTCCCCATGTGGTTGGGGTAGGGAACGGGACCGACGCGCTCCAGATCGCCTACATGGCTGCCGGAATCGGCCCGGGAGATGAGGTCATCACGTCTGCATTCTCCTTCATCGCGACCGCCGAAGCAGCCGTTGTACTCGGTGCGCGACCCGTTTTTGTCGACATCGATCCGGAGACCTTTAACCTGGACCCGGACCAGGTCAAGGACCGCATTACCGACCGAACCCGCGCGATCGTCCCGGTACACCTTTTCGGTCAGGCCGCCGAGATGGATCCCTTGCTGGATCTGGCCCGGACCCATGACCTCGTCGTGATCGAAGATGCCGCCCAGGCGATCGGCGCCCAACTCGGAGATCGGCAAGCCGGTACATTCGGACACCTGGGCTGCTTCTCCTTTTTCCCGTCCAAGAATCTGGGAGCATATGGCGACGGCGGGGCGGTGACGACGGCCGACGAAGTGCTGCACGATCGCGTTCGAATGATCGCCAACCACGGAGCTCGCAAGAAATACTATAACGAGGTGCCGGGACTCAACAGCCGCCTCGACGCGCTGCAGGCTGCGATCCTGCACGTGAAGCTTCGTCATCTCGATACGTTTACACAGTCCCGAATCGCGGCGGCCGACCGCTATGATGCGTTGCTCGGCAACCTTGATGAAGTCTTGCTTCCTGTCCGTGCACCCGATCGGTTCCATGTATTCCATCAATACACCATTCGCATTCGGGGCAAGCGACCGGATTCGCGCGACCGGGTGGCGGCTACGCTTAAGGAACTGGGAATCCCTTTCGCGATCTATTACCCCGTGTGCCTGCACCACCTGCCCGTCATGCGTATCGCAGCAGGCGAACCGGACCGGCTGCCCCATGCAGAGGCGGCGGCCGGTGAAGTGCTTTCACTGCCCATGCATACGGAACTGACCCCGTCACATCAGGAGCGCGTGGCCGCCGGCCTGCGCGAGGCCCTGACACGTCTGCAAACCGGGAGAGGCTGACACGTGGACCGAAAAATCGGGATCGCCCAGATCGGAATCGGCTACTGGGGCCATAACGTGCTGCGCAATCTCGCGGCACTCCCCGATGCCGACCTGCTAGCGGTCTGTGACCAGCGAACCGAGTTGCTCGACCGCATCGCAGCGACATACCCATCTATCGAACGGACGTCCCGGTGGGAGGTGCTGCTCACCGATGAGCGCATCGAGGCTGTCGTGGTTGCCACACAGACCGAAACCCACTTCGACCTCGCCGCTTCCGCGCTCCGCGCCGGAAAACATGTCCTCGTAGAGAAGCCGATGACGCGCACTCGCGCCGAAGCCGAGGAACTGGTACGCATTGCCGAGGGCGAAGGGCGCATCCTGATGGTGGGGCATCTACTGCTCTACCACCCGGCCTTCACATACGTTGAAGGGCTGATCCAGGAGGGTGTGCTGGGAGACATCTATTACCTCTACTCCGTGCGTGTCAACCTTGGGATCGTTCGCAGTACGGAAAATGCCCTGGAGAGCCTTGGGCCGCACGACCTGGCGGTCGCGCTGCAATTCCTCCAGGCGCCGCCCGTCGCGGTATCGGCTCAAGGGAGCGACTACCTCCAGAAAGGCATACCGGACGTGGTGTTCGCCACCGTCTACTTCGGCGACGGCAGGCTGGCCCACCTTCATACGAGTTGGTTGGATCCGCACAAGATCCGCAAGGTGACCGTTGTGGGGAGCCGGCAGATGGCGGTCATCGACGATGTCGCCGACTCGGAGAAGGTGCGCCTGTACGACAAAGGCGTCGGCGTACGAGCCGATGAACCGCGCTTCGCGGACTACGCGAACGCCATGAGGGTGCGCGCCGGTGACATCCGTATCCCTCATATCGGGCTCTCGGAGCCCCTTCGTCTGGAGTGTGAGCATTTCGTCGAATGCGTGCGAAGTGGCCGGCGGCCGCGATCCGACGCTCGTCAAGGGCTTGCCGTGATGTCCATTCTTGACGCGGCCCGGCAGTCGATTGACAGCCGCGGCGCCTGTATCGAAATTTCGCCCGCATCGGCTCTCCAGTAGAGGTCTCCTTCGCGTGATCAGACTATCGTCCGTTTTCCAGGCCGCCGTGGCCACCCTCGTCCTGTCGGTCGTTTCGGCCTTCGGGCAGTCGGACGGGTTGCTCCAGATCAACGATCCCGTCTTTCGGTTTATCGAACGACAGCACACGTTGGGGCTGCTGCCCGGGGCTCATATCGAACACCAGCCGCTCTCCTTCCGGGAAGCAAGGGGTCTGCTCGACCGGTTGTCGGCCGATTCGGTCGTGGCACGCATGAGCCCGGTGGACCGCGTCAGAATTCGAAAACTGCTGGGCAGCGAAACCTCGTCGGCTGTGACCTTGGCCAGATCATACGTCCCATTCATTTACGCGAACGGCGTGGATGTAGCCTCGGTAGAAGGAGAAGGATATGCCCTGCAGGTCAATCCGCTCCTTTACCTGTCGTCCGGTTTTGCTTTCCGCAATTCGTTCGCGGCCGACTACGACGCTCATCCGTGGTCGCGCAGCAGTCGCGGGGCCCGTTTTTCAGGACACGTTGGCCGCGTCTTTTTCGAGACCCGCCTCGAGGAAAACCAGCGTCTGCCCTATCGGCCTGAATTTTACAAATTCAGCGCACCGCGTCTCGGCCGGGTGAAGTGGAATGTCGACGGACAGACTCCCCATTCGGAAGCAGTTCGTGAACCCTATGACTACTTCAGGGCAACAGGGGTGGTCGGATTTCAGTCCCCTTTCTTTGAAGTGCGTTTCGGACGGGACAGGAACCTGTGGGGATCCGGTCACAGTAGTCTCGAACTCTCGAATTACGCTCCTGAGTACGACCAACTCCAGATTCGCACGACGGTCTGGCGCCTGCAATACGTCAACCTGTTCGCGGGGTTGACCGACATCCGTTCCATTGCGGCTCCTCCGTTGTCTGAGGGTAGAGCACCCGAGCAGGTTTTTCCTCGGCGCTACGCTGCGTTTCACCGGCTCTCGGTCAACCTGACTCCTCGGCTTCATGCGCATCTCTTTGAGGCGCTCATTTTCGCAGACGATACGACCGGTTTGCGCAAGGGATTCGATATCAGTTATATGAATCCCGTCATCTTCTATCGCGCAGCGGAAGCGGACCGTGGCAGCCCCGACAATGCGTTGGTGGGAGGCGGTCTGTCCTGGATTGTCCGGCCCGGCATGAAGGTGCACAGTCAAATCCTTTTTGATGAGATTCGCTTTCGGGAATTGACGGATCCGGATGACGGCTGGTGGGGCAACAAGTGGGGGTTTCTCGCCGGCATCGAACTCCTGGATCCGCTTACGCTTGCCAATACGACCCTGCGCGTCGAATATGCGCGCAATCGGCCATTCATGTTCAGTCATCTCTATGTGCAGAATGCCTATGTTCATTTCGCCGACGTGCTTGGGCATCCTTCCGGTCCCAACGCCGCCGATTGGGCCGTATTTCTGGAGACCGAGCCCACAGCCGGCGTGGTAGCCGGCATGGACTTTGCGATGACACGGCGTGGCCGCAATCCGGAGGGAGTAAACCTCGGAGCCGACCCGCTTATCCCTTATGATCAGGATCGGCCTACCGACAGCGCGGGCAAGCCGCTCGATTACGGCTACACGATGTTCGCCGGTACGCCGCAGTTCGCGCTTTTCGGAGAATTGCGAGTGGGCGTCCAGCTTCTACCCGGTCTCGTCGTGGAGGCGGCTGTACATGCCGAGGGCATCGACGATAAGGACCTGGGAAGCGACTGGTACGTCATCCCCACCGCGACGCTGCGGTGGGGGTTACCCTTCGAGGGCGCCCGCTACTGAGTTGAAGCGGTGCGGGGACCGATACCCAGCAGTTCTGCCACCGATGCGGCCACTCCGGGCGCCGCTGCAATGAGCCCGGGAAGAAGCGGATTGGCAGCGTTGAAGCGACGGGGAAGCCCCTCCGTCGTATATACAATCCCCCCTGATGCGCGAACGAGGGCCACTCCGGCAGCCACGTCCCACTCGTTCTTCGGCGTGAGGGTCCACGAGGCCTCTGCACGGCCTGATGCCACCAGGGCGAGTTTGTACGCAGAGGACCCCGTCGGCAGGATCTCAAACCCGAGACCTTCGAACCTCCGCCACTCCCCGCGGCGAATCTCCGATCGACTTGCGGGTACGCACCCACCGCGTAGTGACGAGCGGGTTGAGGCCTCGACGCGCAACCCGTTTACGAACATTCCAAGGCCGACGGCTCCCACGAATCGGTCTCCGGTCGACGGATTGAGGATTCCTCCGGCAACTGCCTCCCCGTCAACCACGTACCCGATCGAAACGCACCATTCGGGGATATTCGACACGAACTCACGGGTGCCGTCCAGCGGATCGACCACCCAGACCTTGGCACACTGCAAACGTCGGGCATCATCGGTCGTCTCTTCCGACAACCACCCCTCGCCGGTTTGAGGCAGCGATGTGCGCAGGGCGGTATCCACGTCCCGGTCGGCCTGTGTCACCGGATCGTCGCCCTGTTTGTACCGAACCTCAACGGTTTCCGGAGGAAACTCCTTCAGCACATCGAGGGCGGTATTCAAGCCGGTTTCGATGCGATGAACGACCGTAGCCAACTGGTCCAGCGTCATGGGAGGAGGTCTTGAAGCCGACGATCGCATTGCATTTGGTCTCCTCAGCGGGGGCTACCTTGCGACCTGGTTGATGCACTCCGATGGTGCGATGCGGGACCGCGCTTCACGGTCGGCCGCTTCAGTACGTCGGATTGCGACCAGGCGGTGGCACCCGCAGCGAATCGATCCGGTCCGTCGCGTTTTTTATGGAACCACCGAAGGTCGTCCGGCACGGTGCGCATCCCTCAGAAGCTTCCTCCGCCCAGCAGGAGGATCTTGTCCCGGTTGTGCGTCACGTTCTTCATCGCGTTCCGCGTGTCAACGATGATGCGTGCTTCTTCTGCAATCATCGCATACGGGAATGCACTGTGATCGGTGACGACGGCGACGACGTCGTAGTTCCGGATTACGTCGCGGCTCAGGTCCACGGACCGCATGGAGACCGCCTCCGTGCGGGTTTCTACGACGATTTCCGGGACAAAGGGATCCGAGTAGTCCAGCCGCGTCACGCCCCGGTCAAGCAGCAGTTCGACGACTTTGAATGCCGGCGAATGCCGCGTATCGTCCACATCGCGTTTGAAGGCAACGCCGAGCAGGAGGACGCGGGCATCTTCGAGGCGAATGGGAAGACGGGCGACGGCGCGGATGACCGCGTCGCGGACGTAGAACGGCATCTCCTCATTGACCCTTGCGGAAAGGGTGATGAAGCTGGTCTCAAAGTCGTAGCGCCGCGCCATCCACGAGAGGTAGTACGGGTCGATCGGGATGCAATGTCCACCGAGACCGGGGCCTGGGAAGAACGGCATGAAGCCGAAGGGCTTGGTCGCGGCCGCTTCTACCACTTCCCAGATGGAGATACCGCCGATGCGGTCGCACAGCTGGGCCAGTTCGTTAACGAGCGCGATGTTGACGGAGCGGAAGATGTTCTCGAGCAGCTTCTCCATTTCCGCCACCTTCGGACTCGACACCTCGTGCACGTGATCGACCACCTGTTTCATGGCGAGCGACGCGAGCGCGGTGCAGGCGGGCGTCACCCCGCCGACGACCACGGGGGTATTCGATGTGGTGAACTGTCGATTGCCCGGATCGATTCGCTCGGGACTGAATGCAAGGTAGTAATCCCTTCCCAGCACCATCCCTTCCCTTTCGGCGGCTTCTTCGAGGATGGGCTGGACGAGTCCTTCCGTGGTATCCGGGTAGGTCGTGCTTTTAAGGATGACCAATTGTCCGGATCGCAGGTGCTTCGCGATCGACTGCGCGGCCGAGGCGATGTATTCCGTGTCGGGATCCTTCTCGGCCGTTACGGGAGTCGGCACGCAGATGAAGAAGACGTCGACCTCGCCCCCGCGTTCGAAATCGTCCTCCGCAGTAAACCTACCGGATTCGACCACGTTGCGCAGCTGGCCGTCGTCCACGTCCTGGATGACGTTCTGGCCGGCATTGAGGCGCAGCACCCGCTCGCGATTGAGGTCAATGCCGATAGTCCGAAAACCCTTATCGGCAAACTCGACGGCGAGCGGGAGGCCCACGTAACCGAGTCCGACGACTCCGATGACTGCAGTGCGGGCATTGATCTTTTCAGCCAGAGCGCCTTTTACGGCCGCTCCCGATTTAACCTGGGGGGGCTGGGTGGGTGATTTCATGGAGGGATGGATTTCGAATGAGGGTTCGCAGGCGCTTCGTGATGCGCCACCGGCTGTTCGAAGCGGGTATTGGCTCAGTTCGCCTGGGAGGTCGGGTAACAATGTGAACGGAGGATGGACACGATGCGCTCCGCGGTGTGGCCATCCCAGAGCGGCGGGATCCGGCCGCTGACGCGCCGCTGCTCCAAAATGGCATGCACCTGGGCGAGCACGGCGTCGGCCTGTACCGGAAGGAGCCTGTTGGTGCCCATCTCTACGGTAACCGGGCGCTCCGTGTTCTCCCGGAGGGTGAGGCACGGGACGTTCAGGTACGTGGTTTCCTCCTGGATTCCTCCTGAGTCGGTGAGGACGAGTGATGCGTTATCCATCAGGTTGAGGAATTCCAGGTAGCCCAGCGGCTCCACAAGGCGGATGCCCGGATCGTCCGTGAGTTCAGTGAGTAGCCCAAACGAGGTCAACCGCGCTCGGGTTCTGGGATGAATCGGAAATATAACCGGTTGGAGGGCAGCGGTAGAGCGGAGGATTTGCACAAGTTCTGTGAGTTTTTCGGGATCGTCCACGTTAGCCGGTCTGTGCAGAGTAGCGAGTACGAAGGACTTCGGTGCTACGCCCATGCCGGCCATTGGAGACGCCTGCGCCGCTTTGGCCCGAAACTGGACGAGCGCATCGATCATGATATTGCCGACGAAGTGCACCTTGTCAGCCGGTACCCCCTCGGCTGCGAGGTTATCGACCGCACTCTGTTCGGTGACGAACAGGAGGTCGGAGAGGGCATCGGTAACGAGCCGGTTGATCTCTTCCGGCATGGTCCGGTCGAAGCTTCGCAGGCCTGCCTCGACGTGGGCGACGGGCACGTGGCACTTTGCGGCGACGAGGGTGCAGGCCAGGGTGGAGTTCACATCGCCCACTACGACAACCAGGTCCGGTCGATCACGCAGGACCACTTCCTCGAAGGCCGTCATGATACGGGCCGTCTGCTCCGCGTGGGATCCGCTTCCCACCCCGAGGTAGATGTGCGGCTGGGGCATTTCGAGTTGGCGGAAGAACACGTCGCTCATCTTTGCATCGTAGTGCTGTCCGGTATGGACGATGCGCGAGGTGAAGGTGCCGTCGGTCTCCAGCGCCCGGTGCAGGGGCGCAGCTTTCATAAAGTTCGGCCGGGCGCCGACGACGGTGAGGATGGTCATGGGGGACATGGATGCGGGAATACGACGCGGGTGCGTTCAGCCGAGCAGAGTCATTTCGAACGACGAGGCACAGGATTTCCCGTGCATGTCCCAACACAGGACCGGGCGTTCGATTTTGGTATAGGACCGCTCGAATAGGGGTGATTGTTCGATGCGAAGCCGGCCTTCGCCGAAGGGTCGGATTTCCAGCCAAAGCCCGTCGCGCGTCACGCGAACGCGTTGATCGGCGACAGGTTCGGGCCGGTCGATGCGGTCTTCCTATGTGGCACGGGGATCCTGCCGGTCCCCCAAGGAAGAAACCTGCTGGTTGGTTCCTGTGTCTGCGGCTGAAAAGTGAGGCCCTGGTGAACAATCAGGGGCGTGACGTTGGCCGGAAGCCATCGTGAACTTTCTTTTCATTCCGCTGGTTTCAGACGGCGTGCTCGGTGGTAGCCTCGGCGACGGAGGATTTGTGGTTGCTCCTGTCGGACACGTCTAGCCCTACCAACTGTTCCAAGAGAACGAGATAGGTGTGGGCAAGCTGTTCACGATCGTGAAATCTTCTGACGTAACGCTCCCCATTCTCGCCGAGTTGCCGACAGCGTTCCGGATCGTGTTTCAGAAGCATAATAGCCTTCACGATCGCATCCGGAGTTTCCGGTGGCACGGCGATTCCCGCGTCGGCCACTTCGAGGATGTCCTTGGCCTCTCCTTCGACGCCGAGTACTGTGGGTTTGCCGAGCAACATGGCCTCGAACATCTTGGAGGGAATGACCGTGTGGAACAGCGCGTCGTCTCGCAAGTGCACGAAAGCCACATCCGTGACGCGCATGAAACACGGCACTGAGGCGCGGGGCTGCTTATCGACCAATTGGACGTTGTTCAGCCCCAACCGTGAAATCATCCGTGCGATGCGGGGGCGCTCGGCCCCTGCTCCGACGATCATAAAAACAACGTTCTCGTCCTCGCACCGCTTGGCCGCTTCCACCAGCACATCCACGCGATGTGCCATTCCGATGGTCCCGATGTAGGATACCACAAACTTGCCTTCCAGGCCGTATCTCGCCCTAATCTCAGAGAGCCTCGTCTCGTCTGTGCAAGCATCATGAAACCCCAAAGTGACGCCGTTCTTGATCACGGTCACCTTCTTCTCCGGGACTCCCCGACCGACCAGAATACGTTTGAATGAATCGGTCACCACGACAATGTGATCCGATCGCGAGTAGATAAAACGTTCGATCACTTCGAGCAGGCGGATAATCAAGCCCCGCCGGAGGGCGCCGACGGCCACTATGGAGGCGGGCCACAAATCTCGTATCTCGAGTACAAACGGTGCTTTGAAGCGTCTGCTCAGCGCCAGCCCCGCCAGAGGAGAGAAAAACTGAGGTGAGGTCGCCAGCACGATATCTGGGATCTCTTTGAGGCGGCGACCGAATACCATGGCGGATACCATGAAGCTGAGGTAGCTGAGTGTCCGCCGAATCTTGCCCCGATTCTCTGCCACATACATGGGAACCCGCAGGACGTCGATCCCCTCGATTTGCGTCCGCTGCGCGCGATTGCGATACCCGGGATATACGACTCCCTCCGGATAGTGCGGAACGTCCGTCAGGACCTCGACACCCTTCTCCTGCCGAACCCAGTATCTGGCGTGCTCGAACGACCTTCCCGCCAATGCATTTACTTCTGGAGGAAAGTTATTGCTAACCAAAAGGATGCGCATCAGGACAAGACCGCGAGAATGGATGTCTATCTTGGTTCTGAGACCGGTGGCAGGAAGGTCACGCGGGGATCATCACCCGGACCGATGATTGCAGGGAGAGGCTCTGGGAAACTCCACGACAAGACCTACAGGCATAGCGGTGCAATATAGCGTTCCTGCGCATTTTCTGCTACAGCCGAAGCTCCAGGCTGAATCCGGACGCACAGGGGGCATATCCGTAATCGATCACAGCCTGGACGCACGACTCCTGAACGCCTGCATCAGGAGCCCACCAACAGGGCTCCACGTGTATCGGGGAGGCACTTTCCAGCACTATTTCGAGCTCCTCCCGACGGATCTGCAGCCCTCCGGGGACGGATTGCACCTGACAGGACGGGTGAAGGAGGAGACGGGCCTTGACCGAGTGGCCGTGCCCCCCTTGGATGGTATCCACCACATCAATCCTCGAGCAGGAGGCTTCAAACCGGCGGTGATGTCGCGGACTCCCGTGAAGATGTTGGAAACCGTCATGGCTGCCCTCCACCGCAAGCCGATTTTTCCCTACTGCAAGAGAGTGAACCGTTGCCCGGGCCCGCCGCGCCATTCGATGCGCACCCCAGAAATCGCTTTGGTTCCGGTCGTCCAAGGTGACCGTATTGTGCATCCGCGTGGAGCGGCACGCGTCCCGCATGGTGCCCGGATCGTAGGTGAAGTTGCCCGCATCAATAATGATGCGCCTTCCCGCGACGCTCCACTCAAATGACAGCATATCGCCGTGCGCGTGGGCAGGGAGGAAGTCTGGAGCGGCCGGTCCGCAGTCAAAGATCACCACGGAATCGCGCTCCCGACAACCGAAGTAGCCTGCATCAGGAAGTGCGAAGTGGTCCGATGGAGTGGGCCGGCCTCCGGATACGTTCTCCCAGAAATCAAGGCACTCGGAGGGGCTTGGAGACATGTGTAACCCGCTATCGTTGAGCAGGCTGGGCGTTCCGTCGGGATGCGTAAGCTGTGCCGTTACCACCGCCATATCGTCCAGCTTTGCGCCGAGCGCCCGCTTCAATCTCCCTTCTCCCAACAAAACCCAACACATCATTAGATCTATAAATACTTGTATATGATAGCTATGGCTTCTTTCGTAGTGCATCCCGTCGGGAAGGATCTGTTCTCGGACTTCCCTCTCGAGGATTTCCTCTGCGATGCTTCGCCAACCCTCGGCCCGTCTCCCCTGGAAGTAGCCTCCGCCTGTCAGAAGCGCCCGGGCGTTCTTGATGAGATGGTTGCCGAGGAGGTCCCATTCGAGATTCCTTTCGAGGTAGGCCAACTGCTGGAACACGCTTTCGGACACACGGGCGACTGTGGCGGGTGACAACCGGTTCCCGCGCTCTGCCAGTTCACGCATCACGGCTGCTACCCGGATCGACAGCACGTAGCTGTGCCAGGCATATGCGTAGTGTCCTTGCCCATGGGCCGGATTTGCGTTCATCCAGTCGACAAGAAGCTGTTCCATGCTTTGATCGGAAAGACTGGGCAGATAGGCCATCGCATGAAGATGGAACAGCCACGACTGGCGTGAGTGGGTCAGGTCGGATCGGTGCCATTGGATGGCGGCCTCGTCGTGCCGAGTCTGATGGGTGAACGTCCAGAGCCAGGTGTCGCCGTGGTGCTGCGCGGACCCTGACGGCGGCATCAGAGGCGTGGACGGCGGCAGGGAGCGGATCCCACGTTCCGGCGCCGTCTTACGATGGACCCATCTGCGGGCCATGTCCGAAAGCCCGGGGAGTTGCAGGAGTGAGCGCTTCATTCGGTACCAGGTGCGCCAAGCGATTTGATCACGTCTGGTGTAGAGCGCTGACAAGAGAAAGCGGTTAAGGGTTGGTTTCCCCATCAGATTATCGAGTTATCGGTAACGCGCGGGCCTTTGGACGATATCCTCCCTCGAGATGGTCAGTAGGCGATGATAGGCGATAATCGCCACAATGAACAGCGTGCACTGTGGCGAGAGCCGGACACGTCCGTGAGAGAATCCTCGTTATCAGAACCGGGTAAGGGAGCGGCTGACTGCCGAAACAATCTGAACGCACATGGGCGGCTGTCAGTTATCTTTCTGCCCGAAGTTGGCGCGACCGGCTGAGCCACAGGTCGCTTCGACGACAGTGGAAGTTGGTCGTATCTCGTTGGACCGTATGATGGATTGGAACCGAATGGAAGCGTCAACCGCAATCGGGGACGGGCCCGTTTTGCCCCTTGCGCGTCCTGACATTGGCGACCTTGAGCGCACGTACGTAACCGCGGCCCTGGAATCCGGCCGACTGGCGGGCGGTCCCTGGTTGGAGCGGTTTGAGGCCTTGCTTAGAGAGGTGTGCGCTGTTCCATACGCGCTGGGTGTGTCGAGTGGTACTTCTGCTCTCCATCTCATCGTCAGCGCATTGGGCCTCGGGCCCGGCGATGAGGTCATCACGACCCCGTTCAGTTTCGTGGCCTCCGCGAATTGTCTTTTGTACGAAGGCGCGGTTCCCCGCTTTGTAGACATTGATGAGGACTCGCTCAACCTCGATCCTGAGCGCCTGGAGGGGGCGTTGTCTCCGAGAACCCGGGCCGTGCTGGCCGTCGATGTATTTGGCCGGCCGGCCGCCTGGGCGGAACTGGAGCGATTTTGCACGGCGCACGGTCTACATCTCATCGCGGATGCGTGTGAAGCGCTGGGTGCCTCTGCCGCGGGCCGGGCGATCGGTGCATGGGGTGATGCCGCAGCCTTCGGGTTTTATCCGAACAAACAGATCACGACGGGAGAGGGTGGTGCGGTCACCACGCGTTCGGAATCGTTGTATGCGTTTTGTCGCTCCGCGCGGAACCAGGGTCGGGCGCGGGACGACCGGATGGAGCATGTGCGGATCGGCTATAATTATCGTCTTGATGAGTTATCGGCCGCGCTCGGATGTGCCCAGCTCGAACGGCTTCCTGCTCTGCTGGAGGCGCGCCGTGAGCGTGCAACCTGGTATGCTGAAGCGCTTGCCGATCTTCAGGAGGCACTCGTCCTGCCCTCCGAGGGACCGGATCGTCGCAGTTGGTTCGTGTATGTCGTCCGGCTACGCAACGGGTTCCCTCCTGGTGCCCGAGATGCCCTGATTTCGGCACTTCGGGCTGCGCACATCGCCTGCTCGCCCTATTTCCCGTCCATCCACCTGCAGCCGTATTACCGGGACCGTTTCGGATACGAGCCAGGGGCCTTCCCCATCTGTGAAGCCGTCTCACAGCGCTCGCTCGCTCTCCCCTTCTTCGCCGGGATGGAGCGTCGAGATGTGGACCGTGTGGCCGACGTGCTTCGCTGGGCACTCTCTGTGCCGGCGCCGGAGGCGTCATGACGGCCCGAGTCAGAAGGTCAGAGCGGGCGGGACGGGGCATCGCCGATTGGGCCGAAGCCTGCCCGTCGGCCGACTGCTATCTCATTTCAGGTCTTGGAGATGAGTTTCCGCAGGAACGCGTCGAACTCCGCGAGGATAGTTTCCCGGCGTTTGTTGGCCAGTACGTAGGCCCGCCCCTGAGCCCCCAGCGCAGCGGCATGGTCAGGATCGTCGAGCAAGCGCCTGATGGCATCGGCCATGGCCCTTGGATTATCGGGTGGTACGACGACGCCTCCTCCACTGGCGGCAACGGCCCGGGCTGCTTCCCCGGCTCCGCCGTATACGACGGGCCGGCCGTTCACCATGTATTCCCAGATCTTCGACGGCTGCGTCACCTCAAAGACCGGATCGGACCGCAGATGCGCGACAAGAATGGAGGCGGATTGATAGTACTGAACCAGCTCGTCCGCACCCACATATCCTGTAAAATGGACATTGGGGATGTCTTGTTCGCGTGCCATTTGCTCGAGCCCCTCTCTCTGGGCACCGTCACCGACCATATAGAAAACGGCCTCGGGAATGAGAGACGCAGCTTCGACGACGGTAGCGAGGCCCTGGGCGAAGCCAAGGAGTCCGGCGTAGACCACGCGCTTTTCATCTGACGTGGGGCGCTCGGTTCGATATCGCTCTACGCGGTCGATATTCCGCTGTGAAACGCCGTTTGGCACGACCTGGGTGGCGATGGGGGCGCATGCTCTGTCCACGAAATAGGCAAGCTGTCCGTTTGTCGTCGTCACCATGGCATCTGCCCGCTTGCCGGTCCAGAGCATGAGCGAATCCAGCACCTTGTCCATTCCGAAGGTGCGTTTCCCGGCTGCGGAAGCGTAGCGCCAGGTGAGATCCCGGACTTCCCACACGAATCGACGGCGCGAGAGGCGAGCTGCCACCAGACCTGCCGGACCCAGGAACATATACGGGCTGGTTGCCAGGATGACGTCTGCTTTCCGCTTCAGTACCTGTGTAAGACACCGGAGGGAGAACCAGCTTTCCGCCGCGAGTCTCATCGGGAGGTTTGACAGGCTAACCAGCCAGGGTTTGAGACGAACAACCTCCACACCCTCCTCCTCCCGCACGTCGACCGAATTGGCCCCAAACCCCTCGTAGACAACACCCTGGGGATAATTGGGCGCGTGCGTGATCACCGTTACCTCCCATCCCTGACGCCTCAGATAGCGCGCGGTCTCCGTTGCCCGTTTGGCGAGCGCGGTCGTTTCCGGGTCATACGAAAAGGTGAGGAGGGTAACTCGCATCGATATACTACCAGTTCAGGGTCGTTGAATGTAATCAACGCGGGGTCCCTGTTCCACCATTCGCTGTTGAGGTGATGCGGTTCAGGGAGCCGCGCCGGTGCCGGGCGCATTCTTGATCCCCGGAACAACCGTCAATCCTTACCTTGTCTTGCGCGGGCCCCACGCACGTTCCCTCCCGGCAATCCGTCTGACGCACGTCTTGCAGACCCGAAGCAGGTCAATCAGGCAGGTACCCTCCGATGAACACCAGTATCGTACTCATCGTCTGCTACATGGGGCCGCTCCCCTCCTACTTCGACTTGTGGAAAAGATCATGCGAAGCGCAGTCCACTATTGACTTCATTCTGGTTACCGACCAGCCTCTTTCTTTGTCGTCCGATAATCTGCGCGTAGTCAAAATGACGCTTCGGGAATTGTCCATCCGATCTTCCCAGATTCTGGGCCTCGACATTGACCTCAAGAGTCCATACAAAATTTGTGATCTTCGACCAGCCTTTGGCCTCATTTTCGAGAATCTGGTATCTTCGTATTCTTTCTGGGGTCATTGTGATTTGGACCAGATATTCGGATCGCTCAGGACGTTCCTTACAGATGACGTTTTATCAAACCATGACAAAATCTATGAATCTGGCCATCTTACTCTCTATCGTAACAATGAAGAATGTAATCATCGGTTCATGTTACCAGGGCAGGAGGACTGGAGAGAAGTCTTCGCGGATCCAAAGAGTTACGCATTCGATGAATATGAAATGGCCCGCAAGTATCGCAAGCATGGTTTTCCGGTCTATTTGAGCAACGATGCGGCAGACATCGCCTCCGGACTCAAAAGATATACCCTGACCAATTTTTCGATCCATGGCGATCTGGCCCCCCGCCCCAATTATGACCTTCAGATTTTCTATTGGGAAAATGGTCATGTCTTACGTGCCTATGCAGACCAGGATGGCGTTCGTATGGACGAGTTTTCGTATATTCACTTGCAGAAGCGTCAACTGTCCCCTCCGGAGTGTGACCCACAGGAGGCGGAGAGTTTCTTCATATCTGACAACAGGTTCATCGGCAAGCCTGTAGGGATTCCAACGGTGGACGATATTCGACGGCTCAACCCTTATCGCGGCCGGTTTCTGGAGCGGGC
>CAYLXM010000012.1:0-10957 GCA_964387555.1 uncultured Rhodothermales bacterium
AACGGCCCGATGACGGTCGTTCATGCCACAGAGGTCCGCATGCTGAAGGCGGAAGCGCTCCTTCGGACCGGCGGATCCCTGGACCAGGTGGCCGATCTCATCAACGTGACGCGCGTCACGAACGGCGAACTCAATCCGGCCAGTGCCGCCGACGGCGCCGGATCGCCGAGCGACATGCAGAATCACCGCGACGACGCCAGCCTCTGGGCCAAACTGAAGCATGAAAAGCGGATCGAAGTCATGCTGCAGGGCAACGGGGTCGAGTTCTTCGATGACCGCGGTTGGGGTGACCTCGTGTCAGGCACCTTCATCCAGTTCCCGGTACCCGCCAAGGAACTCGAAACACTGCAACTCCAGACCTACACCTTCGGTGGCGGCGGTGAGGGCAGCGCTCCGAAAGCGCAGTACGGCATCCGCACGGATCGCGACCGCTTCACCAAGAAGCCGCTCTAGAGCGCGACCCTGGCACGTGAGAAGTTGAACAGCGGGGGGCCGACACGATCGTGGCGGCCCCCCGTTTCGTCATCGTCCCCCACCGCGACAAAGCGCCAATCACGAAAGCGCAAAAACAGCACCACCCATGTTTCGTTCTCTTCCCCTCGTTCTTCTGCCGGCACTATTGGCAACGAGCTTCCTGACCGGTTGTGGCGGGTCCGGCGCTGCTGTGAGCAACTCGAACTACCGAGCCAACCTCGGCAGTGTGACGTACAACAACATTGTCAATCTCACAGAGAAAGCCCTCGTAACGCGCTACGGATATCGCTACCAGCGCGAAGAAGTGGCAAGCCCCGAAAACATCTATATGGAGACGGAGTGGAAAGACGTCCGTCCGACGGATGACGAAATCGCGCTCGGCGTGCAGTTCGTTCGCTCCCGCTTCATCGTCACCGCCCGCGTTCGCAACAGGACCACCGGCGACCTGTCTGCCAATATCCTCAGCAACACGGAGTACCGGATGCAGAACAGTCCGGATTGGATCGACGCTCCGATGACCCCCCAGCGAAGGGAGTACGTGAAGGAGGTTGTCGATTACTTGCAGCGGGAATTGCGCAGCGGCTGGAGAGACTGAGATAGCGCCGCCAACGGGTGTCCCGGCTGTACGGCTTTTGTCCATCTGAAGTCCTTCGGATGCTGCAGCCCGTGCCGGCAGCCCAGCGGGCAATCCCGCAGCATACGATCCCGATTCATTGCCTTGCCGCGTGAAGACTCCCCGGAAACACATCCGATTTCCGCAGTGCCGTGGCACGTCCCGAATGGCTGTCGGGACGCATCTCTTCGTGGCGCTCCTCGCCCTCGCCTCGGTCGGGTGCTCTCGTCAGACCGAACGCGTCTGGCAGCAGGAAGAGGGATACCGCTGGGCCGAGCTCCCGGCATCGGGCGCGAAAGCCGGCTTTGAACGGCTGCCCGGATCGAAAACCGGCGTCGGCTTCGTCAACATCCTCCTTGACGAAGAAATGGCCGCCAACCAGAACCTGCACAACGGTTCCGGTGTGGCGGTGGGAGACTATGACGGTGACGGATACGCCGACATCTATTTTGCCCATCTCCACGGCTCCAATGCCCTCTATCGCAATCTGGGCAACTGGCGGTTCGAAGACGTAACGGAAACGGCCGGCGTTGCCGCACCGGATCGCTTCTCCACCGGTGCCGTGTTCTCCGACGTGGACGGCGACGGAGACCTCGACCTGCTCGTAACCGCACTCGGTGGCCCAAACGCCGCATTCCGCAACGAGGGCAACGGCCGGTTCACAGAGGTCACCGAAGCGTGGGGCCTCGTGTCCAACCGGGGCAGCACCACGATGGCCCTGGCCGACATTGACGGCGACGGAGACCTCGATCTCTACGTCACGAACTACAAACGCATCACCCTCCGCGACACCCTTCCGCCCGATCAGATCGCATGGGACAAGGTGGTACGTCAGACGGGTCCACAGTCCTATGAGATCAACCCGGAATGGAAGGACCACTACACCCTGGAGATCAAAGGGACCAAGTTGATTCGGCTCGAAAGCGGCGAGCCGGACTACCTCTACATCAATGACGGGAGCGGACGGTTCGAGAAGGAACGCCTCACCGACGGCCGATTTCTCGATGAGCACGGAATCCCCCTGCAACTCGAGCCCAGGGACTGGGGGCTGGAAGTCCAATTCTTCGACGTCAACCGGGACGGTCATCCCGACCTCTACGTCTGCAATGACTTCGAGAGCCCCGACTACTTCTTCATGAATGACGGCGCCGGCCGTTTCCGCGCTCTCCCCGCCCTGGCGCTCAGGAAGACCGCGAATTCGACGATGTCGGTGGACTTCGGCGACATCAATCGGGACGATCAGGTCGACCTCTTCATGGCCGACATGCTGGACGTGACCTACGAGGCACGCCAGATCCAGATGGCTACCGGCGTGCCGGTCACTACCGAGATCGGCGACATCGAAGGGCGGCCTCAAGCGATGGAGAACATGCTGTTCATCAATCGCGGGGACGACACCTTCGCCGATATTACGCATTGGGCCGGCGTTCCCGCCTCGGGCTGGTCGTGGTCGGTCAATTTTGTGGATGTGGACCTGGATGGCCTGCAGGATATCCTGATCAGCACCGGGAATGCCATCGATATTCAGAACTCCGATGTGCAAGAGGCTGACCATAGACGCCGCGCCACCGTTCGCTCCTTCGATGAATTCCGCCGTCTGGTCCTCCATTTCCCCCCCCTGTACCAGCGTAACGTCGTATTTCGCAATTTGGGCAACCTTCAATTCGAGTCGGTTGAAAACGGCTGGGGTTTTGGGGATGAACTGGATATCGCGCAGGGACTGGCCTTCGGGGATTTCGACAATGACGGCGACCTCGACGTGGTGGTCAACCGGATGAACCGGGAGGCCGGACTCTACCGCAACCGCGCAGGGGCAGGAAGGGTTGCCGTGCGCCTGAGGGGCCTGGCGCCGAACACGCAGGGCATCGGGGCAAAAATCCGGCTGCGCGGCGGGGATGTGGCACAGGAAAGCGAAGTGCAGTCGGGCGGTCTCTATAACTCCGGAAGCCAGGCGCAGGTCATGTTTGCAGCCGAAGAGGGCCGGGAACTGGAACTCGAAATCCGCTGGCGATCGGGTAGAATCAGCGTCATTTCGGGTGTCAAGGCGAATCGGATCTACGAAGTGGATGAGCCCCACGCCGTTGAGCCTTCCTTTGCGCCCGAGGTCCGGCCATTCCAGACGGCGGAGCCCATCTTCCGGCCTGCTGCGATCTCGCACCGGCATCCGGAGGCGCCATTCGACGACTTCGGCCTTCAGCCACTCCTGCACCGGCGGCTTTCGCAGCTGGGGCCCGCGGTTGCGGTGGCGGATCTGGATGGAGACGGAGCCGACGATCTGGTGATCGGAGCCGGTATCGGCGCCCCGCTCACCCTGCTGCGAAACGACGGCTCGGGTCAGTTCCTCCCCTTATCTGCAGGGGAAGGGACCGCGGGACAAAACGGGGACCACGCCGGTATCGTTTTTGTGCCCATCGACAAGGGGCCATCCCTGCTCCTCGTGGGCGAAAGCAACTACGAAACGCCGATCGATTCCTCCCGCATTGCCGTCTATGAGGTCGGACCCTCGGGCCTGCGGTTGCGGGAACGGCTGAACGCAGGGCGCGGCGCCATTGGTCCGTTGGCTCTTGCCGACCTGAACGGGGACGGCGATCTTGATCTGTTCGTCGGTTCGCGGGTTCGCACCCTCCGGTATCCCGAGGCGGACCGGAGCCGGATCTTTCTCTGGCAAGACGGTCGTTTCATCGATCGGCCCGATCTGGCGGGAGCCTTCTCGGGAGCAGGAATGGTCTCCGGGGCTGCATTCGGCGATATCAACCAGGACGGCCACGTCGATGCCGTTCTTGCGGTCGATTGGGGCCCGGTGCGCGTCTATCTGAACGATGGGACAGGATGGTTCATCGAGGAGACAGGGAACTGGGGGCTTCACCGGCACACCGGATGGTGGAACGGGGTGACCCTTGGCGATTTCGACGGAGACGGGCGTCTGGATCTGGCAGCCACAAACTGGGGATGGAATAGCCGGTACGGGCATCCGGAAGGTTCGGGCAATCCCTTACATCTCTATTTCGGTGACTACGACGGGGACCGCGTGGTGGAGCCCGTCCTTGCCCGCCGCCATCCGGATAAGACGAACTACGTGCCTGACCGGGGGTTCGGGCCGATCTCCGTGGCATTGCCTTACCTGCGAACGAGAATCCGATCGTTTGAGGAGTTCGCCTCGAAAAGCGTGGAGGAAATCCTCGGACAGGAAGGAAGGGGAGGCGCTATCCTGCAGGCCGGCATGCTGGGACACACGGTCTTCCTGAATCGCGGGAACCGTTTCGAGCCGGTTGCCCTCCCGCTGGAGGCCCAACGGGCCCCGGCTCACGCCGTAACCGTCGCTGATTTCAACGGCGACGGAATCGATGATCTGTTTCTGGGACAGAACTTCTTTGCGGTTCCCATCGAGATTCCGCGTCTGGACGCCGGGCGGGGACTCTGGTTGCGGGGAAGAGGGGATGGGACCTTTGACCCGGTGCCCGGATGGGAGTCGGGCGTTAAGGTCTACGGAGAAGCCCGTGCGATAGGCGTGTCGGATTTCGATCGTGATGGACGGGTTGATCTGGTCGTGACCCAGAACGGCGCCCCGACCACCTATTGGCGAAACGAAAAGGGTCGCCCCGGACTCCGCGTTCGATTTGCACCCGGTGCGGCTCCCGGGCTGGGTATCGGCTCCACCGTCCAACTCGTCTACGACGACGATTCGCTCGGGCCTGTCCGACAGATCAGCGCAGGTACGGGCTACTGGAGCCAGGAATCGCTGGCGCCCGTGCTTGGAGTGCGCCCGGGCGGACGCGTGAAGGCGGTTCGAGTCACCCTCCCCGGCGCTCATACGGTTGACGTGCCCGTGGACCAGGGGGTAGCCGAGATCGTGGTGCAACAGGGCGCCTGGAATCCCTAGCCGGCAAGCCGACCCGCCACATCTCGACGACGGCAGCCTCATTCCGAATCACGGTCCAGGGGCTCGCCATGCACCAAAGGCAGTCTCACGTCAGCCCGTAGAATTCAGAGGGAGTCCAGTGCCGGCCTTATGCGCACGGGCCCGACTGCCCCGGACGGCGCGATTGTGCAGACGCCAGTTTGCGCCAGGGACCGATGTGCAGGTCGCACGGCCATCGATTGTGTCGTAGGGTTCCCGACCCACATGGTGGTCATCCCGGGGCCTGAGGAGGCGGGGGGTCGATCCGATGGCCGGGTCGGTGAAGAAATATTCCAAGCAACGTCACCTTTGCTCTATCCATAGCGAGCGGTCATACGGTTATCACCTAATGGAATATTCGGTAAAATATGAAGTCGGGTCTTTTCAATGGGGCATCTCCGCTCTACAATGACCAATTATTGCGGGAATAGCGCCCGTTACCTTTTTCATTCACAGCGAGTCCGCCCTTCGAAGGAACGGATGAAACGCAAACGGGAGGAGTCTTATGAGACACAGGATACAATGGCTCGTGGTGGGCCTTCTCGTGGCGCAGACCGCGGCGCTGGCCCAGAACGCGACCTTGCGGGGTACGATCCGCGACGGTGAGTCGGGTGATCCACTGCCTACGGCCAACCTCTTTATCGTGGATTTGCAGTTGGGGGCCGTGACGGACCTGGAGGGACGATATACGCTGGAGAATCTTCCGGTGCGTCCGCTCCGCGTCCGGGTGTCCTTTGTCGGGTATCGGACGACCGAGCGGGTGGTGAATCTGCTGGCCGGCGCCAATACGGCCGATTTTTCGCTGCAGCCCGATTATCTGGGGCTCGACGAGGTCGTGGTCACCGGAATCGCATCGGCGACGTCCAAAGCACGCGCCGAGGTGGCCGTGTCGCGCGTCGACGCTTCGCAGCTGCAGGAAGTCAACGCCTATCAGGACATTTCCCAGCTCCTCAACGGCAAGGTGACCGGCGTTAGCGTACAACCCGCCTCCGGGAACGTCGCCGGCGGCATCCGTTTTCTCATGCGTGCCAGTACCGGACTGAACGGCAATGGGCAGCCGGTGATCTACGTGGACGGCGTGAGGGTAGACAATGCCGAGATCACCGCCAACGCGGTGGGTGGCCAGGGGTTTTCGATGCTGGCCAGTCTCAATCCTGAGGATATCCAAACCATCGATGTCCTGAAGGGACCAGCAGGGGCGGCGCTTTACGGGACGAGCGGATCCAATGGTGTGGTACTGATCACCACGAAAAAGGGACGGCTTGCCGGGGGTGGCCTCGTCCCCTTCGACTTGAACTACAAAGGTTCGTTGGGTTATAACGGCCAGGCGAACGAGTACACGAAGTTCAACGCAGGAACGCCGGAAACGGCCAATGCTTTCTTCCGCGACGGGACCATCTCTCAGCACATGCTGAGCGCGTCGGGCGGGTCGGCTATCGTCCGGTACTTCGCTTCCTACGACAAACGGTACGAAGAGGGCCACCTGCGCAACAACAAGCAGGATCGTCAGAGCTTCCGGGCCAACTTTGAGGCCTATCCGACGAAGACGGTGACCGTGAAGGCGAATGCGGGCTATACGGTCAACGAGGTCAATCGCCCTCAGAACGATAACAACATCCTCGGGTATCTCGGGAACACGTTGCTGTCCAGATCGCCCTTCATCTTCACCGACAGCACCGGGATCGAGAATATCGTCGATCAGTCCCGGGTCTCGCGATTCCTTGGTGGAATCGACGCGGAGTGGCAGCCGATCCGTGATCTCACGGTGCGTGCGGCCGTTGGTATGGATGGCACGGACCTGCGCTCGGACCAGACGTTCCCGTCCAACCTCCCCTACACGACGGTGACCAACGGATCCAGGGAGATCTACAATCGGCGTAACGAGCAGTACACCTATGACGTGAATGCGCGGTACACCTACACTATCCGTCCCACGATCGTCGGGGCCACAGTAGCAGGTTTTCAGGCCTTCAACCTCATCCGGCGGACCTTCTTCATCACGAAGGAGAACTTTTCGACCGAGCTGATCACCAACGTGGGCGCCGGCGCCGACTTCATCGCCGGGGATGAGGGATTTCTCCACGCTCGGGAAGCCGGCCTCTTTGCCCAACAGGAACTGCAGTTCAATTCCAAATTCTTCCTGACCCTGGGTGCGCGGCGTGACTTCGCCAGCACGGTGGGCGAGGGCGCCCCGGCTATCTGGTATCCGAAAGCCAGCTTTGCCGTTTTGGTCGATCAGATCGTGAATCTGCCGACTGCGATCGACTTCCTGAAGCTGCGAACGGCTTATGGCGAGACGGGCCAACTCCCCGGAACGCTCGACAAGTCGCCGCTGCGGTGGCAAGCCGAGCCTTCGGGCTGGGGCACCGGGGCCGTGACTTCGTTCATCGGGAACGAGGAGATCGAACCTGAACGCATCCGGGAAGTCGAGGTCGGACTCGAGGCCTCTTTCCTGAATCGGTTCGGCATCGATCTCACCGGATACTACCAGATCGCGAACAACTCGATCATCGATTTCGAGAATCCTCCGTCGACCGGCCTGACGGCGAGCGACGTTCCCTTCAACGTGGGTGAATCGCGGGGATGGGGCCTGGAAGCTTCTCTCGAGGCGAACGTTTTCCGCACGCTTCAACATGCTCTCGACCTGACGTTCCTGTGGAGTTACCAGGAAAACGAGGTCCAGGACCTGGGTGGCGCCCAACCCATTTTTGACGGATTTGATGTCAACGTGATCAAAGAAGGGCTCGCGCGAGACGCTTTCTACACGTGGAGTTCCGTAGCGAAGTTTAACGATGACGGAACCTACGCCGGCGCCCAGCTCACGTCGACCGACCTCGATGGCGACGGCACGGCCGACCGCGTGTTCATCGGCCTTCCGTATCCGAAGCACAACGGCTCGTTCACGGCCAACTTGCGCCTGTTCAAAAACCTGTCGGTCAGTGCACTGGCCGACTGGATGTTGGGCCTTACGGTCTACAACAACACGGCGCGTTTCCAGGCCCAATTCGGCGGCCTGTATGAGCGAAACCGGGCTCGCGTCCAGATCGGCCAGATCACAGCCGCTTCGGTTGGACTCGAAGACGAAGGCCTCGAGGTCTTCCAGCCCGGAACGCCGGAGTACAAGGCGGCGGCTGAAACGGTGGCCGGAACGGAGTGGAGATTGTCGGGCCTGGCACTCAACGGCAACTACATGGAAGACGCAGACTACCTGAAACTTCGCGAGATCGCCGTCCGCTATGACTTTTCGGACCTGCTTCCTGATTTCGGAGGCCGACGCAGGATTCGTAGCCTCGCGCTTTCGCTGAACGCGCGCAACCTCTGGATGACGACCACCTACAGCGGGGCAGATCCTGAAGTCAACTTCGATGGATCACGAAGCTCCAGCCGGGCGACCGACTTCCTCACTTTGCCCCAGCCGCGTACGATCTACTCCACGATTACCGTGGGCTTCTGATGCGGTACCAGGAGAGTTTTGATCAAAAACGCGATATAGAGATGAATACCATGAAGAAGCTCTTTCAAGCCGGGCTCCTCTCGCTGCTGGTCCTCGTGGGAGCCTCCTGCGACGGATTCGTGGAGGATATCGATCTCCCGATCGACTCGATCGACGAAAGCCAGCTCGATACGGAGTCGCAGATTCCATTCGTGATTACGGGCATCAAGTCCCGTTTTTCAACGTCATACGATCGGATTTCCCTGTTCGCCGGAGGGCTGTCCGATGAATTGTTCTTCGACACCAATGTCCCCAACGCGACGTTTCCGACGTACAACGAAATCGACGACGGGGAAATCACGTTCGACAACAACTCGAACGACGGCGTCTATGGGGATATCGGAGAACTGATGCTGTTTGCCAAAGTCCTCGAGGAAAGGGTTGGCCGCATCACGTTCGAAGACCAGGATCTCAAGAAGGAGGCCCTGTTTAGTGCCAATTTCTTCGCCGGTATCGCGAGGTATATGCTGGCCACGTACTACGGGTTGACCCAGGAGCAGGGCGGTGGCGTGATCGATGCCGGTCCCTTCATTCCCTCCGACCAGATGTATGCGCAGGCGCTGGAGAAACTCAACGCGGCAAAGGCTAGCGCGGATGCCTACGAAACCCGCGTCGTCAATACGTTGATCGCGCGCATCCACCTTTTTGAAGGACGATATGCAGACGCCCGCTCCGCAGCCCAGCAGGGGATGCAGGAGGGAGACGACCCGTTCCAATCGCTACACACGCCGGAGAACACGAACGAGTGGTACTTCGGCAGCGGACGCGGGCGTACACAGTTCGTCGCCGACTGGCGCTTCCAGGAGTACGTGGAAGCCGATGCAGCCGAAGGTGCACGAATTGCGCTGGAAACGATCACGGGCACCGACGGCACGGTCTACTGGCGTCAATCGCTCTATACGCTGCGCGAAAGCCCGATCAATTTCGCCACGTGGCAAGAGAACGAGTTGATGCTTGCTGAACTGGATCTCCGCGGAGGAGAAGCCGGGACGGCGCTGGGGCGCATCAACGCGGTCCGCGCCTCCCACGGCATCGGGGATCTCGACTCGGCAGACCTGGATGTGCTCATCGAGGAACGGGATAAGGAACTGTTCACGATGGGGCTCCGACTCCCCGACCAACGCCGGTTTGGTCTGTGGCACCTGGGTGCAGGCACGTGGAAGTACTTGCCGATCACGCAGAGCGAACGAAACGGAAACGACAACCTGTAGCCCGCCTCTACGTGGCGGTCGTTAAGAGGTAATTCGGGGGCCGTCCGGTATCGGACGGCCCCCACATCGTTCTGCCCGGCGTGCATCCAGGGAACCGGAATCGGGCCTGCATTGTGAATAGCCACTGAGAGTAATCCCCATGAGGTCTCCGCAGCGGATTTGCCATGTCACGGGTTGGGCTCCTGAGAACACTCGCTCCGCTCGCCGCCTTCGCGATAGGCGGTACGGTCGTTCTCGCTCAGACGAACCGCCCGGATAGTCTGTTTGCGGCCGGATGGACTGCATTTGAGGCCGAGCGATACGGAGAGGCCGCCGATGTGTTCGGCGCACTGATCGCCGAATCTCCGGACTTTCTCGACAGTGACCACGGGAGCGTCTCCTACTGGTTGGGCGCCGCCCTCCGAAAGAGCGGCCGAAATAGCGATGCCCACGAGGTCTGGAGGAACGGGATGACGCGCCTCGTCCGGCAGGGGATCGTCGACGCGCGTCTGGCCGATGCGTTCGTGCGGTCCACCTTCGAGGGCGACTATCCAGGAGATCGCGCTGCGGCCGCCGACGCATACCTCCGGCTGCTCCTCTTCCTCGACGGACCTATGCAACCCGAGTTGCGCCCGATGCTTCAAGATCACGTGCGCGAACTCATCCCTATCCTCCCATCGCGGCTGGCGGCTTCGCACCGGCTCGAACCGTTCGTCTCGGCGGCGTCCGACTCCACGGATCCCGTTGCGGGAACGGGGACACGCCTGGCCGCCTGGTGGCGGGCAAACGACGTCGCGCCAGGGACAAGAAAGAATGAGAGGCTGGAGGAGCACCTCCAGCGGGTAGCGCACGCCCGAACCCACTTCAGGCCACGAGGATCGTTCGATGCACGAGGACTCCTTTACATACGGTTTGGTCCACCCGCCCGCCAGGTGAGCATCGACTTCTATGCGGACACCCGATTTCGAAACGACGTCATCTTCCGTGGGATCACGCTCCAGCAATCGGACTTCCCCGATAACGAAATCTGGATCTACAACCACATCATCAAGGATGCCGTCTTCATCCTCTATAAACAAGGGGGTGCCTTCGAACTCGGCGAGGTGACGGACCTGATCCCGGCAGGGCTCGAAGGCGGAATCGGACCCACAGGCCGCGGCCTGACCAAATCCAAAGCGCTCATACGCACGCTCGAACTCATCTACGAGGTGCTCTCCATGCACCACGTCGGGTTTGCATCGCGCTACAGCGACGTCCTCGCGGCCTCGGACCTCATCGATCGGCAAGAG
>CAYLXM010000012.1:11057-78682 GCA_964387555.1 uncultured Rhodothermales bacterium
GTACTCCGCAACCTGGAGAAAGAAGGCGTGGGATGGGAGGATGCGGTGATGCTGCAATCCATCGCGCACCGTGACGCCGAGCAATGGACCCGCCGACTGGACCACGTGCGCCTCATTCTTCCCGATATCGGCAAGGATCGCACGGCCTTTCTGGCGCCTCGCACCTACGTCGCGCGCGGAGATACCGCACGGTTCTCGCTCGCCGCGCAGTGGAACCTGCACCCTGCCTGGAAGACCGAAAACGGGCGGCTGGCATTTGGGGATGACCCGATTCGGACGTTTCTCGCCCGCTTTGACTCGATCGACGTGCTCTCGCCGGTCGCCGTCGAACTCGAGATGAGCGACTTGAAACCCATCGTCCTTTCCGAGAATCCCGCGCTTACGTCCGTTTCAGCCGAGGTGGCAGCCGATCTCCCGGGCCACCCTGTGCCCATCGCGGGCGAGGGCCGGACGCTCGTTCTCTATTTTGAGGTCTATCACCTCCGGCCCGACGCAACGGGTGAGGCGCATTTTGAGGTCGCCTACGAGGTCTCCCGACCCGGGAGACCCGAAACGGCGACCCGGTCATCGTCTCGCTATCGCACGAGCCATTCCACGGCAAAGGAAGCCGTGACCATTGATCTCGCCCGCTGGCGCGGCGAGGGCGAGGTCGAAATCTCCCTCAGCGTCACCGAAGGGTCAACCGGCCGGAGCCGCTCTCGAAGCGTACGCGTCACCGTCGAGAAATGAGCAACCAACCGTCCTCACCGAGCGGACCTGACGATCCCCATTTCTTCGAACGGGTATGGGAGGTCGTGAGCCGAATCCCGGAGGGCAGGGTGACAACCTATGGGCACATCGCCGGGCATCTGGGCCTCCGCAGTTCGGCCCGCACGGTGGGCTGGGCACTGAAGGCAGCCCGCGGCGCCGAGTTGCCCTGTCATCGCGTGGTTAATCGCTTCGGCGCCCTCTCCGGCAAACACAACTTCGAGGGACCGTTTGTGATGGAGGACCGCCTGCGAAGCGAGGGCGTGCGGTTCGATGCCTCCGGCTGTGTCGATTTGGCCCTTCACCTGTGGGACCCGGGAGAGGACTCCTGACGAACCGGCACGCCAAGGGCAGAGAGTTCGTCCCAGAAGGCCGGAAAAGATACTGCGGCACTGTCCGCATCCCGAATCCTGGTCCGGCCGCGGGCCGCCAGTGCTGCCACGCCTGCCGCCATCGCGATCCTGTGGTCGCCGAAGCTCTCTACGACGGCGCCGTGAAGGGGGCTTCCACCATCGATGACCAACCCATCGTCGAATTCCTCTACCCGGCATCCGAAGGCGACCAGGGCTTTCGCCATAGCGTCAATGCGATCGGTTTCCTTGACCCGCAATTCTTCAGCCCCCCGCAGCACGCTCCTCCCTTCGGCGCAGGCGGCAGCGACGGCCAACACGGGGATCTCGTCAATCAAATTGGGCACGAGTGAGGGATCGAGGTCGATCCCCCTGAGCCGGGCCGGGCGAACACGAATGTCGGCAACCGGCTCGCCGCCTTCGTCGCGCTCGTTCAATACGGTAAGATCGGCGCCCATCTCACGAAGGACGTCGAGCAACGCCGAGCGTGTTGGATTGAGTCCTACACCCGTCAAGAGGAGGTCCGCCTCTTCCACGAGCGTCCCGGCAACCAGAAAAAACGCCGCCGCCGAGAAGTCGGCCGGGATGGTGACGTCCCGGACAACCGGGGCCTTTCCAGGTTGTACGGTGACCACCCGCCTACCCCCCTCCGCCGTCACCTCCAGGCCGAGCATGCGTTCCGTGTGGTCGCGCGTGGGCAGGACCTCCACCACCTGCGTGGGCCGGTCTGCAAAGAGGCCGGCGAGCAATACGCAGGACTTCACCTGGGCCGAGGCGACCGGCAATTCATACCGGATCCCGGTAAGGCGCTCCCGCCCCCGGATGTGGAGCGGGGCATGGCCCTCCGTCAGTCCGATGTGCGCCCCCATTTTGCGCAGCGGATCGGCGATACGCCCCATGGGTCTCCGGCTGAGCGATGCATCACCGATTAACGTGGCCTCGAAAACCTGACCCGCGAGGATCCCTGCCAGCAACCGCATCGTGGTACCGCTGTTGCCGCAGTCCAGCGGAGAAACAGGAGGAGCCCACCCTTCAAGACCGCTCCCGATGATATGGAGGGCGTCCGCAGATTCCTCGATCGGCACGCCCAGGGAGCGCAACACCGAAAGCGTGGTTTGCGGGTCCGCGGCACGCGCGTAGTTCCGAATGGTTGACCGTCCATTGGCCAGAGCAGCAAAAAGAGCGGCGCGGTGGGCGATGGACTTGTCGGGCGGAAGCGCAGGGTGTCCGAACAGGCGAGACACCGGACCGAGGGTGGCGATCATGCGCGGACCTCCAGAGCAGCGGCGGCGCGCGCCGTCAGGTCCAACCGCTCTGCCCGATGCAGGAAGGCCACACGAAAACCGTTCAGCGTAATCTGTTTGAGCACATCCGCCGAGATGCCGCATTCCGAGTGGATGCGCCACAGTTCATCCGTCATGGTGGTTCGGCTGAAAAGGCGATTGTCCGTATTGATCGTCACAAGAGCCCCTTCGGCCACGTAACGCGTGAGGGGATGCGCTGCAAAGGACGGCACGACGCGCGTCTGCACGTTGCTGGTAGGACAGATTTCCAGAGGAATCTGGTGATCGACGACAAATTGAAGCAGATCGGGATCCTGATAGAGAGAGGTCCCATGCCCTATCCGGTGGGCGCCGCAGCGGAAGAGGGCTTGATGGATAGATTCCGGGCCCCAACCCTCTCCGGCATGGACGGTCAGATTGAGAAGATGATTCCGTGCGTAGTAGAAAGCGTGCAGGTGATGCTTGGGAGGGTTTCCCGATTCACCGCCGGCCAGATCGAATCCCACAACACCCCGGCTACGATGGGCCACGGCGAGTTCAGCCAGCCGGAGCGAAGCACTTTCAAACCGATCCCGTAACCCGCAGATGATGACACCCGTACGAATCCCGAAGTCTCGATGGGCCCGCCGAAGCCCGTCGAGCACGGCATCGTTGACGGCCTCCAGGGTCAGGCCCTCTTCGACATGCAGAATCGGAGAATAGCGGAGTTCCAGAACCCAGACGTTTTCCTTGGCCGCGTCTTCGGCCACCTCATACGCAGCACGCGAGAGGGCCTGCTCCGTCTGGAGGAGTGGGATCGAGTAACGAAACCACGCCAGGTAGGACTGCAGGGACTCGGACGTGTCAATGTCCGCCAATCGAAGAGCCAGGGTCTCCCGATCGCGGGCGGGAAGGATATCGAGTTTCCCCTGTTCACGAGCAAATTCAAGCAACGTATCCAGGCGCAGGGATCCATCGAGGTGGCAATGGAGCTCTGCCTTCGGCCACGCCCAAATGTCGGCGCGCGACACGATCGGAGAAGAAAGGGACATATCGGGAGGGTTTGGCCGACGCAACGCAACGCCGAATTAAAGTGTTTCCGCGGCGCAGCAAGTGAAAGCAAAGATACGATGTGCCGTGTCTCCGGGCCGATGGATGGGGCTCGCGCACATCGGTCAGAGTGACACGAAAGGAACTCGGCAGAGTCCGCGTCGTTCAGAATCGAACCGGGTGCACGTGCGGCTAGAGCCGATCGGCGTATATTTCGAGCACCCACCTCTCCATCACCAAATTGTACGAGGAACCTTGCTATGGGTAGTCTGGGCCCGTTGGAAATCGGTCTCATCTTCCTGGCGATCCTGTTGCTGTTCGGGGCGAAGCGAATTCCGGAAATCGCCCGGGGACTGGGTAAGGGGATCCGCGAGTTCAAGGCGGCCACGCAGGACATTAAGCGTGAAATCAACGACGTAGGCAGCGAAATCAACCGGATCGACACCCCGCGTCCGCCGTCGCAAACGACAACGCCGCGTTCGACGCCGTCGGAAACGTATCCGGGCACCGGGACGACGAACGAATAGTCCGTTCTGCCGGACCAGTACACGCAGGGCCAATCCCCCATACCGGCGGTGTAATGTCGCATTCCACGTACGCCGAGGCGCGAGCGGCTCTGGAAAGAAACGAGACCAGTTGCCTTGAACTGGTCTCGTCTTTTTTGGGTGAGATCGAGCGCAAGAATCCGCTCCTCAATGCCTTCCTGACGGTGGACGCCGAGGGGGCACGCTCCCGAGCCCGCGAACTCGATCTCGAGCGGGCCGGCGGCCGGTATCGACCGTTGACAGGCCTCGTCCTGGGCGTGAAAGACGTGATCTGCACACAGGATGAGCAGACCACGTGCGGATCGTTGATGTTGAAGGAGTTCCGATCCACATTCGACGCAACGGCGGTGGCGCGCCTCCGCGAGGCCGGCGCTATTGTTATCGGCAAACTGAACTGCGACGAGTTCGCCATGGGCTCGTCGAACGAGAACTCCTACTTCGGCCCGGTCCGCAATCCGGCTGCCCCCAGCCATGTTCCTGGCGGGTCATCCGGCGGGTCCGCCGCCGCGGTCGCCGCCGGACTCTGCCATGCCGCACTGGGAACCGATACCGGAGGCTCTATCCGCCAGCCCGCTGCGTTCTGCGGCGTCGTGGGGCTCAAGCCGACCTACGGCCGCGTCAGCCGGCTCGGCCTGGTCGCCTACGCATCGTCCTTCGACTGCATGGGTCCCCTCACCCACTCGATCGACGATGCCGCGCGGATCCTGCGCAGTATGGCCGGGCATGACGAATGGGATTCCACTTCTGCGGAGGTGGAAGTGCCGGATTATCAAGGTCTCCTCGACAATCCGGTCGCCGGCCTGAAGGTGGGGCTCCCGAAGGAGTATCTTGGGGAAGGGCTGGACGAGGGAATCCGCGCACGTCTCGACGAAGCCGTCAAGGGGTTCGCGAAACATGGGATAGAGCCCGTCGAGGTGTCCCTGCCCCATACGCCGTACGGTATCGCAACGTACTACGTGCTGGCCACCGCGGAGGCATCGAGCAATCTGGCGAGATACGACGGCGTGCGATACGGCCATCGGGCCGATCCCTCCGCCGTCCGGGATGCCATCGCCGACCGCCGTGAACGACTCGAATCATCGCTCTCTGATGCCGCTCGGCGCGGGGACGATGCTTCGCGGCAATCGCTTCAGGTCGAAATCGATGAGTTGGGGTCCCCCCTTGAAGCGTTCTACAGCCGCACCCGTTCGGAAGGGTTCGGCCCGGAGGTGAAGCGGCGCATTTTGGTGGGTACGTACGTCCTCTCCTCCGGCTATTACGATGCCTACTACCGGAAAGCCCAGAGGGTGCGCACGCTCATCCGCCGGGATTTTGAGCAGGCGTTCACCGAAGTCGACCTGCTCCTCACCCCCGCAACGCCCACGCCGGCTTTCCCACTGGGAAGCAAGGTGGATGATCCGATCGCAATGTACCTGTCCGATATCTATACCGTGACGGCAAACCTCGCGGGTATCCCGGGACTGGTCGTGCCAACCGGCCTCCACCCCGATGCCCCGCACCTTCCCATTGGCCTTCAGTTACTGGCTCCTCACTTTCAGGAAGCCCGACTGCTTCAGGCGGGCCGTGTGCTGCACGGGCTCTTCCCGTCGAAGAACGGATGAAGTGGTGAAGGGGAGTAGCGGTGCGCAATAACTTAAACAATTTGGCTTATAAGGATCGCAGGCCCCGATCGGAACCCATGGAGCCGACCGGTCGCCGTACTTCGACCCAGGACATACTATGAGCATTCTCGTCGACCGCCATACCCGCCTTGTCGTCCAGGGCTTTACGGGAAAGGAGGGGACCTTTCATGCCGGACAGATGATCGAGTTCGGTACACAGGTTGTTGGAGGTGTCACGCCCGGCAAGGGGGGCACGCGGCATCTCGAGCGACCCGTGTTCAATACGGTTCATGAGGCGGTAGAGCACGAAGCGGCAAACACGTCGGTGATCTTCGTTCCGCCGGCCTTCGCGGCCGATGCCATTCTCGAGGCCGCCGAGGCGGGGATCAAAGTCATTGTCTGCATCACGGAAGGCATTCCCGCGGCCGACATGATTTCGGTGGTTGCCTACCTCAAACAGACCGGCGTCCGGCTCATCGGCCCGAACTGTCCTGGCGTCCTCACGCCCGGACAGTCCAAGGTAGGTATCATGCCCGCCATGATCTTCTCTGAAGGGCCAATCGGGGTCGTGTCGCGCTCCGGCACGCTCACGTACGAAGCGGTGGATCAACTCACCCGCCAGGGGCTGGGACAGTCGACCGCCGTCGGCATCGGGGGAGATCCGATCATAGGAACCGGATTCGTCGACGCACTGGAACTCTTTCAGGCCGATCCCGCGACGGAGGCGGTCGTCCTCATCGGCGAGATCGGCGGTACCGCGGAGGAAGAGGCCGCCGCATACATGCAGACCCAGATGTCCAAGCCGGTCTTTGCTTTCATCGCCGGACGCACCGCGCCGCCGGGACGCCGTATGGGACACGCAGGCGCCATCATCTCCGGCGGGAAAGGAACGGCAGACGAGAAGTTCAAGGCGCTGCGTGATGCCGGGGCAGTCATCGTGGAAAATCCGGCCCACATCGGCAGAACCGTCAAGGAAACGCTGCAATCGGCCGGCTGAATCCCAACCATGTGACCATCAAGACCGTTCGCTTTATCCGGGGCGCTGCCCGCTGGGAACATCTGGTCGACGATGGCCTTCCGGAGGTCGCGTTCCTGGGCCGGTCGAACGTCGGAAAAAGTTCGCTCATCAATCTGTTGACCGGACGAAAGCAGATTGCCCGCACGAGCAACACACCCGGCAAGACCCGCGAGTTCAATTTCTACCTGATCAATGAGTCGTTCTATCTCGTCGACCTGCCCGGTTTGGGGTACGCCCGCGTCGGCAAATCGGAGCGCGGGCGATGGCTCGGCTTCATCGATCGTTACCTTCAGGAGCGGACCACCCTGCGCGGCCTGTTTCATCTCATCGACAGCCGCCATCCGCCCACGTCCGTCGATCAAGAGGTGATGGAGGCCGTGCGCGGCATCGGGATCCCCTATCTCATCGTGCTGACGAAGTCCGACAAGATCTCATCCAATGCCCGTGGACGCAGCGTGACTCAGACCCAGACGACCCTGGCCAATTTCGGAATCGAAGCGCCCATTCTGGCTTCCTCAGCAGAAAAGCGCTGGGGTCAGGATGAAATCCTCCAGTGGATCTCCCAACTGACGTCGTGAGCGCTTCCGGACATTCCTTGCAATGCACCGGGATTCTTCAATAAAAATGACGCGACGGCCTGTGCCGTCCGGCCTAGTTTGGGGTCGTTCATTTCGGACCCCGCCCCGGGAAGGGTGAGGCCGGCTATCGGTCCAATCCCTGTGCACGTCGGGCACGGAGACGATGCGACCAGTAGGCAGCGGGGTCCATCCGTTCGGGGAAATCCATCAACGAAACCTTTTCCGCTTCCCATGAAGTCGGTTCTCATTACAGATTCCATCGATCCCGTCTGCGGTTTTCTGCTATCCGAGCATGAGATCGCATACGATGTGCACCTCAAACTCACGGATGAGGAACTCATCAAGATCGTCCCGGCCTACGACGGCTGGATCATTCGAAGCGGCACGCGCATCACGGCGCCCCTGATCGAGGCCGCTACCCAACTCAAGGTCATCGGTCGCGCGGGCGTGGGTGTCGACAACGTGGATCTTCAGGCGGCAACCCGCCAGGGCGTGCTCGTCCTGAATGCGCCCGACGGCAACACGATCTCGACCGCCGAACATACCTGTGCGATGCTGATGAGCCTCGCACGCCGCATACCGGGTGCAAACCGCTCGCTGCTCGGCGGCGAGTGGAATCGAAAAGCCTTCTACGGCTCGGAAGTCTACGGAAAGACCCTCGGCATCGTCGGCGTGGGGAAGATCGGTCGCGAAGTGGCCCGGCGTATGCAGAGCTTCGGCATGCAGGTGCTCGGATACGATCCCATGATCTCCAGCGAGGTGGCAGACCGCCTGAGCATCGAGAAGGTGGGGATGGACGACATCTTTGAGCGCAGCGATTTCATCACGTTCCACGCACCCCTGACCGACCAGACCCGAGGGCTGCTCAACCGGCAGACGTTGGACCGCTGCAAGCAAGGAGTCTGCATCATCAACTGCGCCAGAGGCGGAATCATCGACGAGGCGGCCCTGCTCGAGGCCCTGGAGTCGGGCCGGGTAGCCGGCGCCGCCCTGGATGTCTACGGCCAGGAGCCCCCCGGCGAACTCCAGCAAGCCCTGGTGTCCCATCCCCGCGTCGTGGCCACCCCGCACATTGCCGCCTCCACGGCAGAGGCGCAGGAGAAGGTGGCCCGCCAGGTTACCGAACAGGTCATCAACGCACTGGAAGGCAAGCCCGTGATGACGCCCGTCAACGCGGAGGCCATCAAAATGGCCACGCAGACGGAAATCCAGCCCTTCCTCAACCTGACCGAGCAGCTCGGCAAGGTGGCCGTACAACTCACAGGGGGCTCCATCAGCCGTGTGGCCGTTCGGTGCTACGGGGATCTCGTGCGGCGCTATGCGGAAGTCCTCACCGTCGCAGGACTGAAGGGTGTGCTGGGTGAGGTCGTGAGCCGTCCGGTCAACTTCATCAACGCCCGTCCCATCGCCGAAGAAAGCGGTCTTCAGGTCGTGGAAGAGCGCCTGGATTCGCGCAAGGACTACACGAACCTCGTTGCGGTGGAAATCCGGTCCGATCGGGGACGGCACGTCGTGGCGGGCACCGTCTTCCGCGGCGAACAGCCCCGGATCGTAAAAATCGACTCCTACGACCTGGAGGTGGTGCCCGAAGGACACCTGCTCCTCTATGCGAACGAGGACCGTCCGGGCAGACTGGCCTCCGTCAGCGGCGTCCTCGCGCGCGCCAACATCAACATCGGTGCCGTCGCGCTCGGCCGCAAGGGTCCCGGCCTGATGGCGCTCACCGTCCTCACGCTCGACGAAACCCTCCCCGAACAGGTGCGCGCCGAGTTGGCCGCCATCGAAGGCGTCCTGGACATCTTCGTCGTGAACGTCTGACCATCGTTCGTCTCGAACCCGGAGAAGGAACGGCGTCCGGCCCGCCTTCCGAGCGCTGAAGGGACCAAGCAGCGTATCAAATATCCGTTCAGGATACCGGACGGGATCGTCTCGCAGCCTCCGCGGGGGCGTCCCGCCTGCATGTTTCACGGAAAGTGCCTGGGGCTGCCCCTTTGCCTTGGTTCGTACCGCCATCCATGACGCCAGGGTTGCCGGGCGACCGAGAGACGTTTCCTTTCCGATTCATCCGTCGGGAACCCGCTCGGCAGGTCCGTCAGCTCAGTCCCCGGGGGAGCACCTGACGGGCGACCGTGATGTGGCGGACGATACGGTCGGCGTGAACGCGGCTGTTCTCGATGAACCAGACGCTGGTTTGCAGCCCGCCGCAGACCACCCCCGCCAGGTACATCCCATGGCGATTGGTTTCCATGGTTTCCGGGTCGTGTACGGGCGTGTGGAAGTCGTCGGAAGCGTGCGCGATCCCCAGCCTGTGGAGGAAGTCCGTGTCAGGCCGGTAGCCGGTCATGGCGAGAACCCAGTCGTTGCCGATTCGCTGAGACCCTTCCGGGGTGTCGAACAGAACGGCATCGGGTTCGATAGCCCGAACGGTGGCGTTGAAATGGGCCTGGATCGCTCCCTCTCGAATCCGGTTCTCCAAATCGGGTTTGATCCAGTACTTGACGCTGTCGGAAATCGCAGACCCGCGTACCAGCATCGTCACCTCGGCGCCATGCCGAAAACAGTCCAGTGCAGCCTTCGCAGCCGAGTTCTTGGCGCCGATGACCGCCACGCGCTGGGCGACGTAGGGGTAGGGCTCGCGGTAATAGTGGGTGACTTTGGGCAGCGTTTCGCCCGGGACGTCCAGCCGATTGGGGACATCGAAAAAGCCCGTTGCCACGACCACCTTCCGAGCGCGGTAGATCCCCTTATCGGTCATCACGCGGAAGTCCCCATCTTCTCCCACCACGTTCTCGACCTGCTCATACAATCGGAGGCTGAGTTGTTCGGATCGGGCAACGTGCCGGTAGTATTCCAGTGCCTCCGCGCGCACCGGCTTGTATCCCCGCGTGGTAAATGGAATGTCACCAATCTCGAGGAGTTCAGGGGTCGAAAAGAACTCGAGATCGGTCGGGTAGTGGATGAACGAGTTGGCGAGCCCCCCTCTGTCGAAGAGCACACAGCCGAGACCTGCCCGGCGCGCAGCGATGCCGCACGCAAGCCCGATCGGGCCGGCGCCGATGACGGCAATGTCAGTCAAAGTCGATGCCATGGTCTCGGATTTGCCGTCCCGAAGGGGACGGTACGTAAATCAGCCGGCGTCTCCTCCCGGTGAGCGGAGGAGGCCGTTGCTGCGACGCGACCCATCTCGTTGCTGACGGCGCTGGGCGAAGAAGGCGCGTAGCAGTTCCGCACTCCGGGCATCTTCGACGCCCGACACCATATCCACGCGGTGGTTCAGACGGGGATCCTGGGGAATGTTGAAGAGGCTCCCGCACGCCCCGGCCTTCTCGTCAAGGGCGCCGAAGACGAGCCGGTCGAGTTTTGCCCACACAAGAGCGCCGGCGCACATCGGGCACGGTTCGAGGGTGACATAAAGCGTGCATCCCTCCAACACCTTCGTACCCAGCGTATCACACGCGGCGGTGATTGCGATGAGCTCGGCATGTGCGGTGGGGTCGCGAAGCCGCTCCACGGCATTAAAGCCCCGTCCGACGATCTCACCCGCCCGAACGACAACGGCTCCCACAGGAATTTCCTCTGCGTCGAATGCCTTCTCCGCCTCGCGCAGGGCGCGGCCCATCCAGCGCCGATCCGTTTCGAGCAAGGAGTGCAAGCTCATCGTTCGCTCATGGTTCGCGGCGGATGGGAAGGGTCATGCAGCGCGGTCCGCCTCGTCCTCTCGACAGTTCAGTGCCCACCAGCTTGATCGCGATCTTGTCGCCACGCTGGTAGGGGCTCTCGCGGTGGTAGGAGAGGAAACTCTCCGCGTCGACGATGCGGTATCCGTACTCGCGGAGAATGTCGAACGTGTGCCGGTTGCGCTCATACCCGAGCACGACCCCGGGTTCGAGGGCAAACAGGTTCGCCCCGTCGGTCCACTGTTCCCGCCGCTGTATGAGCCGGTCCGCTCCTCCGCAAGGGATGTAGGTAAGCGGCGCATCCATCAGTTCATCGAGCGCCACTCGAAGATTCGGGAGAATTTCCGTGGAGAACGACCCCGCATGACTTCCTCGCCGGAAGCGCATGACATTATAGGAGTCCTTTTCAATCAACGGAGGATAGACCACGGCCTCGTTGCGACCCACGAGCGTAAACACCGTGTCCAGGTGCATGCTGGAGCGCTTCTTCGGGATGTCGACGACCAGCACATGCTGCACGCCGGTTCGCTCGAAAAGCACCCGGGTGACGTTCAGCACGCCGCCAAGCGACGTGCGCTCGGAGTGACCGATCAGGACCGTTTCCTCGTTGACGACCAGCAGGTCGCCCCCCTCGAATGTGACATGCGGGGGGAGGGTGATCACCCGGTCCCGATACGGGGCGAACCGGTGATGGTGGTGCATGACGGTCCGGATGAGCAGACTCTCCCTCCGCCGTGCCTCGGTGGCCGCGTAACTCAGAATGACGTGTCGTCCCACAACGGCACAGAGATCCCGGGTGAACATGAGGTTGGGGATGGGAAGAGCGTCATGCAGCGGGACCTTCGACACGCCGGTGATCGCGAACGCGTGCAGGTCGTCGGGTGACAATGCACGCAGTTCCTGCTCGTACGCCCGGTAATTGCGCTCGTCCATAGCCCGGCAGAGGTGCTCGACAAAGTCGAGACGGGCGTCCTCCGCGTCGAACGTCTCCCGGATGACCTGTCCGATCTGCAGGACGGCATCCGGACGCCCCACCACGGCATCGATCACCGCGCACATCTGGAGGTGTTCCCGACGCGCGACGTCCTCGAAAAGCACATCGTCGAAGAGGAGGTCGAGCCGGTTCTCCGGCGACACGAGCGACATCTCCTTGCCGGGCGTGTGTACGGCTACCTGGAGCAGCTTTCCAACTTCAGACGATACATGCGGCTCCGGCGCTACCGGCGCATCAGGTCGGTTCCCAGCAGCCCGAACAGCGCGGATGGACGAGTCCATACGTTCAGATTTGGTAAGGCAAACCAATTGAACGCACGGAACGACGGAGGGGTTCTTTATACACCGCGGGACGCAGGGCACTTATCGCAGGACGCGGGGCGCTCAACGCGAGTCGCGGGTCGCGGGTTTAGCACGAGGTCGCGAAAACGCGAAGGATGGAGGCGAGTGGAAAGTCGGAAACCGGGAGACGGGCGGTGGGGGCGGATTGCGTCGCGCAATTCCTAAACTCCTAAACTCCTAAACTCCTAAACTCCTAAACTATAATATTTTGGATCCCGGCTTCCGCCGGGATGACGGTCAGGAGGCAAACTCCAAACCCCCAAACTCCAACCCCTCTCCCTCTACGTCTTCCGAAGCGCCTGGATGAACCGGAGGATCACCGCCACCATCAGAAGCAAGATGAGTACCCGAAGGCCGATGCCGACGAGCATCGAACCGAACTCCAGGATCCAGCCCAGGAGCGAAAATGCGACCACGAGCACGATCGCGATGACGATCAGTCGGAGGATATGCTCGATTTTCATGGCAGTTGCGGCAGTGCTTCCTTGCAGGGTGTTCAGTCCGAAGCGAATGGGCTCTCAATCCGCTCGATGGCGGCGACGGCACGTCCGTCCGATCCAAATCCCCCTATAAGTAGTATTCGTTGATCCGACAATATTGTTGCAGTATGCCCCCATCGCTCGCGCAGAAGATGCACGGATTCGCGAACCCCGAACATCCGAAACGCTGCATCAGAAAAGACTTCCATGGTCGCCAGGAAAGGATCGGGACCGTATCGCAGGCCACCGGAAAAGACGACGAGATCGTAGGAAAGTCGCTCGGCCGCGTGCCGTCGCCGGGGCGTCAACAGACCCCCTGCTTCCTGCCGGCTCGTTCCGTGTGAATCGGAGAAGCGGAGGACAAAAACGCGGTTGTCCACGTCCGATGGATGGGTCGCATACGGTGGAATATACGCGCCCGCATAGAGATATCTGCCAAGCCCGGTTTCGGGATCTGTCTCAAGGGGCGTTTGTGTGTGCCCGTACATGGGCTCGACGGGCGTCCCGGTGGCAGCCCCCCATGCTTCGAGGGTATCGCTCCGGAAGAGGAAACTCCTCAGGTCCCTCCGGATTCCCCAGCGCGGCGTGGCGCCATACCGAATATCCCCCAATCCACCGAACAGGAGAACGACCGTTTCGTCATCAGCAAGTTCGGCAAGCCGCGCCGCCAGCGCGGTGCCGCCAGTTCTGCGAATCGGACTGACGCCTGAAAAGGGGATGACCGTGAACGACTCGCCGGCAGGATCGAACAGTTCCACGTCGGCCACAAGGCCGTCAAGCCCGAGTTCCTCGGCGCGATCGACGTCGAAGCGGCTGCCTCCCAGGATGAGGATCCGCCCGTCGGTCAGGCGAACGGTCATGTGGCCGGCCCTCGGCACCCTGAGGCCTTGCTCCAGCCGCCGAATCGTTCCGAGTCGTGGATCGAGCAGAAATGCGTCATCGGTCGCCGGCTGGTCGGTTGCAGGCGCCCCGCCGGTGAGGAGTACGCGTCCATCTTCGAGCAGGGAGGCGGCGTGACCTCCGCGTGGCGCACTCCAGTCCGGAAGACCGCTTGCGGAGACCCGAAGAGGCAGATAGACGGCGTCGAGCGTATCACGACGGGAGACCTGCTCCACATCGAAGGCTTCGACCACGATCCGGTTGAGCCCCACTGCGAGGCGCACCGAGTCGATCCAGACCTGCGATATCGCGTCGTACGCCATCGGGGCCCCGTTTAATTCAACCCGGTCCATGTCGCGGAAGGAAGATGCCGAGAGTACGAGTTCGATGCGTGGTGAGGCGAACACGTCCACAAACGAGGGGGAGAGGACCTCGATGTTCGGGGCTGCCGGCGGCACAAACGGGCGGTCGCACGCGGTCTGGACCAGCAGGGCGCTACCCGCAACCAGTGCGATGATGACGTCTCGCAGGCGGATCAAGGGGAGGTTCGACAGGGCCTGACTCACGCCGGTTCTTCCGCTGAAATGATCCGTGCCTGGCCGCTATCGGAACCGGTCGAAGGTTCGTACTCGACCGACTCGAGCACAAGACCGTGCGGCGGCGCCGCAGGTCCCGCAAGGCGCCTGTCGCGGCTTTCCAGAATACGTCCCAGATCATCCTCCGCCCGATATCCCCTTCCGATCTCGACCAGCGTACCGACGATCGCGCGCACCATGCCGTGCAGGAATCGGTCGGCCGATATCACGAATCGCCAGTCGCCCGCACGCTGCTCCGCGAGCCAGCGAGCCGAATCAACATGACAGACGCGATTCCGTGTTTCAGACGACGTGCGGCAGACGGCGCCGAAGTGTTTCCGGCCGACAAGGGATTCCGCAGCCCGGTTCATGCGCTCGAAATCAGGAGCGGGGCGCAGAAACCAGCGCAGACCACGGTCAATGGCTCTGGGCGCCGTGGTTACCTGATAGGTGTACGTTCGACGCCGGGCGCCATACCGGGCATGAAACGTTTCCTGCACCTGATCCAGGGTCAGCACGACCACCGATTCGGGGAGCAGCCCGTTGAGCGATCCGGCTGTCCGGTACGGATCAATGGGCATTTCGGTTCGAAAATGAGCGACCTGTCCGCGCGCATGCACACCGGCATCCGTTCGCCCCGAACCAACCACGCCGACAGGGGTTCGGAGGACGATAGCGAGCGCCTCTTCCACCGCCTCCTGCACGGTCGGGAGGCCGGGCTGAATCTGCCAGCCGGAAAAACCGGCGCCGTTATATTCCAGCACGAGCCTGTACGTGGGCATGACGCTCCGCGGCGAACGGTGACAGGTCCTGAACAATCTCGACGACGGCGGACCAGGTATGTCTACTCCAACGCGAATCTACCTGACGGGTTTTATGGGGAGCGGCAAGAGTACGCTCGGGCCCATGGTGGCGAATGTCCTGGGGTATGAGTTCGTGGATATGGACGTGCTGCTGGAGAATGAATTTGGCTGCACGATTGCGGAGGTTTTCCGCAGGAATGGGGAGGCGGCATTCCGCGAGGCTGAATCCCGGCTCGTCCGAGAAACGGCGAATCGAGAAGAAACGGTGGTTGCTGTCGGGGGTGGTGCGCTCGCGCGGGAGAATAATCTGTCCTTCGCCCTCGACCACGGGCTTGTCGTCTACCTGCGGTGGCCTGCGATGGCGTTGGCCCGACGCCTTGTGCACAGCACGGACCGGCCCATGCTCTTTGACGAGAAGGGAGAGCGCCTTTCGATCGAAGGCCTTGTCGCACGCATTCAGCGTCTGCTGGAGGAGCGGGAACCGTACTACCTGCGCGCCCAGGTCTGCGTCGATCTCGGAACGAGGCCCATCGGCTTCGCGGTTGACGCCGTCGTACACGCCATCCGACGCTGGAGGCCGCCCGCCGGGGGTAGCGCTCGCGCCCTGACGGGTCCAACGTAGCGGCGATCGTCTACGCCCGCCGACGTTGGATGGCGGCTGCGAACGGATGAGGGTGGTTTCATCGCGTCCGGACATGCCGGAGCCGTTCACGCCCTCTTGGGAAGGATGGGTTCGGCACCAGATCGGGCTATCACGATCCCGGGCTCTCCACGCCTTCCCGGCACGGAGCTTGCCCGCCGGCAGGCCCCATTAGCGGCCCGTCCGGGATGCCAACCGGAACGATCGGCGGTGAAACGGGCTCGGACCGAAGCGCGCAAGCGCCTCATAGTGCTGCGCGGTGGGGTAGCCCTTATGCCGATCCAAACCATATTCGGGATAGGCCTGATGCAGGTCCGCCATCATCCCGTCCCGGGTGACCTTGGCCACGATGGAGGCGGCGGCGATGGAGCGGCACCGCCGGTCACCCTTGACGACGGCCCGCGCGGGGATAGACGGGCTGTCGAAGGTGCGATTGCCGTCGATCAGCAGGAAATCCGGTCTGAGTGCCAGGACGTCGACCGCACGGCGCATGGCCTCGAGGGCGGCACGGAGGATGTTCAACCTGTCGATCTCCTCCGGTGTACAGAGACCGATGCCGATGGCCAGCGCGTGCGAGCGAATCTCCGCCAGCCGCTCCTCCCGTCCGGCAGCCGAGAGCAGCTTGCTGTCTACGATGCCGCCGGGCAGCGCATCGGGAGGGAGAATGACGGCGGCTGCCACAACGGGACCCGCCAGGCAGCCTCGGCCGGCTTCGTCGATTCCTGCGACGAAGGCATAGCCCCGTGTCCGGACAAGGCGCTCGATACGAACGGGCGCCGATGGGGAAATTCGGGTCACCCGGGCTCCGTGTACTGATCAGGCAGATCGTTTTCGTAGAGTACCGTGTCTCCTTCACGCGCAATACGCACAAGATAATCCTGTGCCTCGAACAGGGTGGAGAAGACGAACACGGCCTCATCAGGAAAGCCGCTTTCCGAGAGCCCTTCCCGGATCGGGCGCGTCTGCTCGGGACCCACGAGGAGGACGAGGTCCGCACGTCCGGCCATGTAGGCGCCAAATCGGCGATTCTCTTCGGCCTGTGCATCCCCCAGTTCGATCATCCCGGGCGTGATGACAATCCGGCGTCCCTGGCGGAACTCCGAAAGCACGTCGAGTGCGCTGCGCGCACCTTCCGGATTCGAGTTGAACGCGTCGTCGATGACCGTGAGTGGTCCCTGGCGGCGCAACTGAAGCCGGTGCTCGACGCTTTCGACGCGAAGCACAGCGTGGGCAATCTGTCGGAGGGTAAGGGAGAAGATGCGGCCCACGGCCACACCGAACAGGATATTCAACACGTTGTGTCGGCCGAGCAACCTCGTGCGAAAGGGCCACTCCGCTCCTGTTTCGTCGCGGACGGTAAAGGTACTGCCGTCGGGGCCGTACCGGACATCCCGGGCGGAGATCTCCGCCGGATTGTCCTGCGCGGATACCCGCCATACCGTGCCGCGCGCCTCGCTCGCCATGGCAATCACCCGTGGATCATCCCCATTGAGAACAACAGGACCGCCCGGCTTCATATGGCGCACGAGTTCGCCCTTGACGCGCGCCACGCGTTCGATGGGACCCATCGTCTCGAGGTGGGCCATCCCGACACTCGTAACGATCCCGATATCGGGCGGCGCCAGCAGGCACAATTCGCGGATGTCGCCTTCGTAGCGGGCCCCCATTTCGAGCGCGAGTACACGGTGGTCGCTCCGAAGCTGGTTGTTGACCACCAGGCAGACGCCCATCGGGGTGTTGTAACTGCCCGGTGTTGCCAGCACCTGGTATCGCTGCCGCAGCACTTCGGCGACGATGAATTTGACGCTCGTCTTCCCGTACGATCCCGTGATTCCGATCAGCGTCAGGTCGCGCGCCGCTGCGAGTTTGCGTTTGGCCCGTCGCTTGAATCCCTCGCGGAAGTGCCGTTCGATGGGCATCAGGATCAGGGCGGCCAGCGTCACCCAAAGGGGGGCAAGCAGGTCGGCGACGAGCCAGCCGGCGAGATAGAACGGGGCGGCCGCAGGCAGATCCGAGCCGGCGCCGAGCGTGAGCCCGATGGAGGGTGCTGCAATGGCCGGCACCGCCGATACGGCGAGCAGGCGAAGCAATCGGGGTGTGTAGCGTAGCGGCTTCTTCTTTCGGGCGCCTGTGTACCGGAAGGAGGACGCGAAAGCGATCGACCACACGAAGGCCCCCAGCGCAACGGGCCACAGCGCATTCCATCCCAGGGAGGCCAGCGCCAGAAACGCCAGAACGAGCACTCCGGTCAAGTGAGACGGACCCGCAGCCAGGGGCACAATTCGGCGAGCGACCCAGCGCAGGTACTCGTTGAGGTGGTACGACTCGAGTTGGAGGATGTGCAGATAGAACTGAATCCGCCGCCAGCTGCGCCAGGCGGCGAAGGCCGTGGCGACGGTCAGGAAGAACAGGGCAACGACATTCATGCCGGTCGGATCGAGGCAGTGGATGGGTCTGCGCCTTCGGGGGAGGTTCGGGTGCGATCGGGCTCCAGAAAAGGCCTGGCGGCAGCCAAAAAAGCGGCCAGATCGTCGATGTACGCGTAATGCCCACCACGCAATGGAACGAACGCTGCTCCCGGGATTGCCCGGACGAGTCGGTCCATCTGAACCGCGGAAATCGCCTCGTCCTGGTCGCCACGGAAGATAAGCGTGGGCATCTGAATCCGGTGGACGCGGTCGTCCAGGTGGAACGCCACGGTCCGGACGAAAACGTCTCTCATTACGCCTTCGGCTGCGCGGTAGTCCGACGAGCCGAGTGCTTTCCAGAGGAGTGTTCGACGGAGCCAGTTCAGGGAGCGGCCGCGGAACGGCTCCGGGAGTACGCGAAAGGGAGCCTTGGTGGCTTCCGCGATCGTCCGTTTGACATAATACCGGGCGCTTCGCAGGGGCCGAATGCCTGATGGGCTCACGAGGACAAGGCGGCTCAGGCGCCCCCTGAGGTCATTCTCCGAGGCGATGTACAGGGCAATGCGTCCTCCGTTCGAGTGGGCAATGACGGGCACAGGGCCAGACCCGAACGCGTCGATGAGTCTGCACACGAGGCGTGCGTATTCGGGAATGCCCCAGGGTCCGGGTGGTGCGGGGGAAAGACCGTGCCCGGGCAAGTCGGGGGCATACACGCGCCAGTTGTCCGAAAAGGCCTGCGCTACGGGTTCCATCATGGCCGCCGAACTCCCCCACCCGTGCAGGAGCAGGAGGGGAGGGGCAGAGGGCGGGCCCACCGGGCGAATTGACAGGTCTGCCGGTCCCAGTTCAGGAGGAATGCCGTTTAGGGTCGAGTCGGGTTGATGCATTGGGGGAAACCAAGTATCTTACCCGTACGTTTACGTAGGGTGTTTGGCGCTCCGTGCTCAAGTCCCGTCCCCGGCATGTCCTTGGAGCGTCCGATTGGAGGAGTTGGAGCGAAGGTACCAGATTCAGGTTTCAGGGTATTTTGACTGCCCGCCCAAGGTAATAACCCGCGTGTGATCGCGGGCGTCTTTTTTGGAGGCAGGTGAACCTGCGTGGTTCGCAGACCGCCAAGCAACAATCCCATGAAGGCGAGGCGATCTGCCTCGACGTGACGCGCGTTATTCACTCAGCCCATGTCTGACGACCAACCCATCTCAGGAATCGTCGAGTTGATCGGCGAAAAGAAATTCGGATTTGTCCGAGAGTTTCGGTCGGACGTACCCAAGGGAGAAAACGACCCGTTCGTTCCTCCGACATTGATCGGCAAGTTCAACCTGCGTGACGGCGTGATGATCGAGGGCACGATGCGGCCCGGCCGAAAAGGCGCCATGCAGGTTCGCCATGTCGAGCGTGTGATGGGAATACCGCCCGAGACCTGGCGCCGGACGCGCCCGTTCGACGAGGGGGAGACCATTTACCCCAACGAACGGCTGAACCTGTCGACCGGCCCCACCGACGTGTCCATGCGCATCGTGGAACTGGTCGCGCCCATCGGGAAGGGCCAGCGTGCGCTGATCGTGGCCCCCCCCAGGACGGGCAAGACCATCCTCCTCAAGCAGATGGCGGCCGGCATCTCAAAGAACCATCCTGAGGTAGAATTGGTTGCCCTGCTGGTGGATGAGCGACCGGAAGAGGTGACGGATTTCAAGCGTTCCGTGCCGGCAACCGTGTTCGCGTCGTCCAATGATCGGGAGGACGACAACCATGTGCGGGTGTCTTCCGTCGCGCTCGAATACGCCCGCCGCCTCGTGGAAATGCGTCGCGACGTGGTCATCTTGCTCGATTCATTGACGCGCCTCGGGCGAACCTTCAACCTCTTCTATCCGGGTACGGGGCGCACGATGTCAGGCGGTCTGGACTCCAAGGCGCTCGTCATCCCGCGGAGGCTCTTCGGGTCGGCCCGCAATATCGAGCGTGGAGGGTCGCTGACGATCATCGCGACGGCGCTGATCGAGACGGGCAGCCGGATGGACGACGTGATTTTTGAGGAGTTCAAGGGCACGGGCAACTCGGAAATCGTGCTGGATCGGGGGATGGCGAACAAGCGAATGTGGCCGGCGATCAACCTGCGCAAGAGCGGAACACGCAACGAGGCCCTGCTGCTTGGCGATTATGTGGAACAGCACCGAAAGCTCTTCCGCGTGCTGAACAGCAGGTCTCCGGTGGAGGCCATGCAGGCCCTCTCGAGGCACATCATCTCGTCCCCTTCGAATGAGGCCCTCCTCGACGAGTTGATTCCCGCGTCTGCGTGATTCTTCCCGCCTCGCGGCGTTACGTTTCCGCTCGAATCTCGTCTATTGGGATGGAGGCTCATCCATCCACCGTAAACGAGCGTGAGAACGTTGGGATCTGAATCCGGCAACGGCAGCGCGTTGCGTTGTGTCGCAGCATCATTCGATCGTAGGCCGCTGCGTGACTGGCGGGCGGTCGATCGGCCCCGCGAACAACTCCTGCGTCGAGGGGCCGGAGCAATGGGAGACGCCGAATTGGTGGGCCTTGTGTTGGGGAACGGGACGCGGACGCAGGACGGTACCCTGTCGGCCGTTGACCTGGCTCGCCTGCTGCTCCAGCAGTTCGGCTCTCTGAGCGGAATCGCGGGCCGACACGTGCGCGAACTGATCGGCATCACGGGGCTGGGTCCCGCAAAGGCCGCGCAGCTTTGCGCCGTCTTCGAAATCGGGCGCCGGGTAGAGTCTGAGACGGCGGCCGAACGTGTTCGCGTGGGCTCTCCCGCCGATGTGGCCGCAGTTTACGGTCCGCTCATGCGCGACCTGAAACAGGAAGTATTCCGGGTCGTGTTCCTCAATACGGCCAATATGGTCATCGGCGACAGTGTCGTCAGCGAGGGAGGGCTCGCCGCCAGTATCGTGGAGCCGAGGGCGGTTTTCCAGCGCGCCATCCTGGAAAACGCCGCAGCACTCATCTGCCTGCACAACCACCCGTCAGGTAACCCGGAACCCAGTCGCGAAGACATCCGCATCACGCGACAACTCGTCGAGGCCGGCCGGCTGCTGGGCGTGCCCGTCCACGATCACCTCATCATCGCCGGGCGATCCTACACGTCCCTGGCCGAGCGAGGGCTTCTGGGATAGAATCGGAACCCTTTCTCATTTTGGAGGATTCAATTCTGCTAATCTTCCGAGTTGCCCGCTCCCGTAGGGGAAGGCCGTTCTTCGTACCCCAAGCAGAATTTCGATGCCGCTGACGCTGGAGAATATCATATCCCTTTCCAAACGAAGGGGTTTCATCTTTCCCGGTTCCGAAATCTACGGGGGGTTGGGCGCAACCTACGACTACGGTCCACTCGGCGTCGGCCTGAAACGCAACCTGGCCGATCGCTGGTGGCGTGCCATGACGCAGCACCACGACAACATCGCCGGACTGGATGCGTCCATCCTCATGCACCCGACGGTCTGGAAAGCGTCGGGCCATGTTGACGCCTTTCATGACCCCATGATTGACGACAAGGTGTCGAAGCGCCGTTACCGGGCCGATCAGCTGATCGAGGGGTATATCTTCAGCCTGCGCAACAAGGGGAAAAACGGGCAGGCAGATGCGTTGGAGGCACGGCTGGCGGAGGCCTTGCGATCGGAGGACGTGCCGGCTGCACTCTACAGCGTGATCATTGACGAGGAGATCCACTCCCCGGATTCGGGCGCGTTTGACTGGACGGAAGTACGTCAGTTCAATCTGATGTTCTCCACGCAGGTCGGAGCAGCGGCCGACGGAGAGAGCGGGCGCGTATACCTTCGGCCGGAGACGGCGCAGGGCATCTTCGTCAACTTCCACAATGTGCGTGAGACGGCCCGGATGCAAATCCCGTTCGGCATCGCTCAGATCGGCAAAGCCTTCCGCAACGAGATCGTCGCCCGCCAGTTCGTCTTCCGCATGCGGGAGTTCGAGCAGATGGAGATGCAGTTCTTCGTACGTCCCGGCGAGCAGATGGAGGCGTTTGAATTGTGGCGCGAACGGCGCATGGCCTGGCATGTCGCCAACGGCGTTCGACCGGAGAAGCTGCGATTTAAGGTGCACGACCAGCTCGCGCACTATGCGGATGCCGCGGTTGATATCCAGTACGAGTTCCCCATCGGCTGGCAGGAGGTCGAAGGCATCCATTCGAGGACCGATTATGACCTGCGACGCCACCAGGAATTCTCCGGCAAGAAGATGGAATACTTCGACCAGGAGACGAAGGAGAGCTACATCCCCTTCGTGGTCGAGACGTCGGCCGGCCTGGACCGCGCCGTCATGATGGTGCTGTGCGAAGCGTATCGGGAGGAGGAGGTCAAAGGAGAACAGCGGGTCGTACTCGCGTTCCACCCCGAAATTGCGCCGATTACGGTTGCGGTGCTTCCGCTCGTAAAAAAGGACGGAATGCCTGAAATCGCCCACGAAATCGAGACCGATCTACGACGCCATTTTAACACGTTCTATGACGAGAAGGGCGCCATCGGCCGACGCTATCGCCGCATGGATGAGGTGGGCACGCCGTACGCGGTGACGGTGGACGGGCAGACGCTCGAGGACGGAACGGTGACGCTGCGCGACCGGGACTCCATGGAGCAGATTCGCGTCTCCCGTGAACAGGTGGCTACCGCGCTGTTCGATCAGATTCGGAACTGGCAACCCCCGGCCTAGCAGGACGCACCGGCGGCTTCCGAACGGGGCCGGCAGGCCTCATCCGAGTCCATTCTTCGGCCAGGCCCTTCCCTCGGATAAGACTTCCGGCGCTGTCGGCGTTTCCCGCTCCAGTGCAGATCGGTGCGCCCGATCCAACGACGGCAGGGCAGGCCTCGATACCGCCTTCCTCGGGAGTCGACGGGACGGCTTTCGGTTCCGGGATGGGACTTTCGGGACGTGTCCGTGCCGCCCTGCATACCAATCGGGTTCGAACCCCGGGGCATCTATCTCGTATCCTCGGGGTCATTCCCAATGCCGCGCAACGCCATCAGGGCTTCCACCTCGTCGGGATCGGACGGCGTCCGTGCCGAAAGGACCAGCGGTTCCCCGTCTGTGATGAGGATGTCGTCCTCAATCCGGATTCCGATGTTCCACCACCGGGGATCGATGTCGGGGGCGGGTGAGATGTAGAGCCCGGGTTCGATCGTGATGACGTTTCCGGGCTGGAGGGACTGATAGGATCCCACATCGTGGACGTCGAGCCCCAGGTAATGGCTGGTTCCGTGCATGAAGAAACGTCCAAGCCCCCGTCCGTCCGCGGGGCCCGCGATCAGACCCAGATCCGCCAGTCCGCGCGCGAGTTCGCGGGATGCGGCGCGATGAGGAGCTGAGAACGGTGCGCCGGCCCGGGAAGCTTCGATTGCGGCCTGTTGCGCGCGCAGGACGAGGTCGTACAGGGCGCGCTGTTCCTGGCTGAAACGTCCGCTCACGGGGACGGTACGCGTGATATCAGCCGTGTAGCCGTGCATCTCGGCGCCCACGTCCATGACGACCACCTCTCCGGCGTTCATGCGCTTGCGGTTGCTCGTGTAGTGCAGGATGACCGAGTTTTCCCCGCTGCCGACGATGCTGGGGTAGCCCGGTGACGCTGCGCCCGACCGCTTGAAGACGTATTCGATCACGGCCTGGGCTTCGTATTCGAACATCCCCGGTTCGATCGACTTCATGACCTCGACGAGAGCATCACCCGTGATGGTGATGGCCCTTTCCAGGAGCGTGATCTCCTCCTTGGTCTTCACGGCGCGGAGGCCCGTGAGCAGGTCCCGAAGCCGCTTCGTGTCGGCAACGCGGACGCCATGAAGCGTCCCGTCGATGTGTGCCCTGAGAAGGTCGAGCTGCCGGCCGAGGGGTGACTCAGGGTCTACGTCTCCAGGAGGAGCGAGGGTGTGGACAGGCCCTCGCGTTCCCCCCAGTGCGGCTGTGAGCACCGAATCAAAGCGTGTGTTGGGCAGGGCGTGCTCGATGCCAAGTTCCCGTCCGGCCCGTTCCGGTCCGAGACGGCGCCCCTCCCATATTTCGTGCCGGGGATCGGTTGGGGGCACAAGGAGCAATTCGCGAATCCATTCGCCCTGAAAGTCAAACCCGGAGGGCGCGAGCAGCAGGACAGACTCCGGCTCGGTCATCCCCGTCACGTAGTACAAATCCGAGGACTGGCGGTATGGAAACTCGACGTCGCTGTTGCGATTACGAATCGGAGCGCTGAAAAGAACGGCGAGGCTACTGTCGGGCAGCATCTCCAAAACGGCCTGCCGTCGTGACTGATGGAATGTGGCAGGGAGGAGGTCCGTGTCGTAACGGGCGGGGACCTGGGCGGGCGGCTCGGCGAGCATTGCCGGCTGGCCCGGCGCGGAGCCCGGCATCCAGAGGATCGTCCAGAGCAGGAGGCGGGAGGCGGTCTTGAGGTTCATGCTCATCGAACGGCGGACAGGTCGACCGATTTTTGGTGATCCTCGGCGAGTGCTTCGATGAGGCGTTGGTGGATGTTGCCGAAGCCACCATTGCTCATAAAGAGAGCGACGTCGCCCGGACGGAGAAACGCGCGAATCTGAGGCAGGAGTGCGTCGGCATCGGGACCGACAACAACCGGCACGCCGCCCGAATTCACCCGGTCGGCGAGGGCGGCGACATCCATGAAGTCTTCGGGGCGATCGTTATGCCGCATCGGCGGAGCGCTCAGAAATACGGCGTCGGCTTCGATGAACGCATCGCCGTACGCCGATTCAAACACCTTTCTTCTGCTGGAGTTGGAGCGCGGCTCAAAGACGGCGACGAGACGCCGCCCGGGCCAGCGTTGCCGAATCGCGCGGATGGTTTCCCGGACGGCTGTCGGGTGGTGCGCAAAATCATCCACCACGAGAATACCGGCGACGTCTCCTCGGATCTCCTGTCGGCGTTTTAATCCCTTGAAGGAGGAGAGTCCGGCACGGAGTTGGCCGGGCGACACCCCTTCGTCCAGGGCGATGGTGCAGGCGGCAAGCGTGTTGAGGAGGTTGTGCCTCCCGCTCATAGGGAGGAAGAGACGCGTCAGGGTCTCACCCGCTACGACGAGATCAAAAGCCTGGCCGTCGGGACCTGACCCGATTTGCGCCGCCGTGACGTCACACGGCGTGTCGAGTCCGTACGTGCGAACGCGCGCGGCGGAGGTGCGGGCGAGGTCGCGCACAGCCGGGTCGTCTCCGTGCAGGACGAGCAGGCCGTCGGCCGGCAGAAGCGCCACGAAGGTTTCGAACGCTTGCCGGTAGTCGTCCAGGCCCTCGTAGATATCCGCGTGGTCGAATTCGATGGAGGTGACAATGGCGCTTGCGGGTCGGTAATGGAGAAATTTTGGCCGCTTGTCGAAGTAGGCACTGTCATACTCGTCTCCTTCGACGACGAAGTGTCGGCCTCTTCCCGAGGCATAGCTCGATCCGGAGCCGGCTAGAATGCCCCCCACGAGGTAGCCGGGATCTTCTCCTGCGGACTGGAGCAGGTGGACGAGCAGGCCGGTCGTCGTGGTCTTGCCGTGGGTACCTGCGACAACAAGGGGGCGCCGATCGCGCAGAAAGAAGTGAGCGAGGGCTTCGGGTAACGACTGCTGGACGAGGTGGCGCTCGCGGGCGAACGAGGCCTCGACGTGGGTGGGTGTGCAGGCATTTCCGACGATCACCAGGTCGGGGGCCGGGTCGAGTCGGCCGGGATCGAATCCTTCGTGAACGGGAATGCCCAATTCTCGCAGTCGTGTCGACATCGGCGGGTAGGCGGCCAAGTCCGATCCGCTGACCTGGAAGCCGGCCTCCCGGAAGAGTCCCGCAAGGGATCCCATTCCCGTGCCGCAGATGCCGATCAGGTAGACATTCCGGATCGAGTGGCTATCGGGAACGGGGGGACGCTGGAAGATGCGCAGATGGGCGTCTGGGAAGTCGGATAAGGATTTCACCGGCACAGTATGGGAGACTCGCGGTGGGGAGCATCGGCCTCCCGCGCAGTGTGGTCAGGGTGGAGCTACAGGTCGGACGGACCCGGCGTAGGAATCAGCCCGAGACGCTCGGCCCGGCGGAGCCATCGCTGCCGCGCCAGTTCTTGCATGTCCTGAGCCGTATCCGCCTCGTCGACAATCTCCGTGCCCAGCAGGGTCTCCACGACGTCTTCCAGGGTGACGAGACCTGCTGTGCCGCCGTATTCATCGATGACCAGGGCAATCTGTTCCTTGCGTTCGAGCAGGCGCTCCAGCAACCGGTGCAGCGGCAGGCTCTCCGGGACTACCAGAAGGGTTCTACGGAGGTCCTCGAGCGGCGTGAAGTCCCGGTCGAGAGCAGAGCTGTGCAGAATTTCATGGCGCAGTACATACCCGGTGCACGAGTCCGGGTCACGGTCATAAACGATGATCCGGGAGAAGGGGAGGTGCGTGTATTGATCGACCACATCTCCGACGCTCAGGTGTTGCGGAAGGGCAAACATCACGGTTCTCGGCGTCATCACGTCCGCCACCCGAACGGAACGGAAGAGGAAGAGGTTGCGCAGAATCTGTGACTCGCTTTCGTCGAGCACCCCTTCTTCCTGCCCCAGTGCACCCAGGGCGTGAAATTCCTCCCGGCTGACACGTTGTGAACCTCTGCCTCTGGCGAGTGCCAGCGTAATCAGTTCCGATAGTTTGACGAACGGGTACGTGATCCAGATCATTCCCTTCAGCAACGGCGCCAGGATGGGTACAAAGGCGCGCCAGTAGACGGCGCCGAGTGTTTTCGGGATAATCTCCGAAAACACCAGGATCAGCAACGTCATCACCACAGAGGACGCGGCAACGTAGGCATTGCCGAAGACGATCAATACCTGTGCTCCGACGCCCACCGCACCCACGGTGTGCGCGATGGTGTTCATCGTGAGGATGGCGGCCAAGGGCCGGTCGATATTGTCCTTCAGTGCGTGGAGCGTTCTCCCCGTCTGACCCTGCGTCTCGGAAGACTCCAGCGAGGCCACATAGGTAGGCGTCAAACTCAGGAGGGCCGCCTCCAGTACTGAACAGATGAACGAAACGCCCAACGCCAGAGAAAGGAACAGAAGCAATAGACCCATAAAGGCGCAATTTCGCCGCGCGAATCGTTAATGCGGCCGAACAGACTGCTCCATATGCATAAACGCACCGTCGTCGGCCCTGATCCAAGGGACGACGACGGCGCGTACGCGGCTCGTGCGTCTCAGTTTCCGGAAGGACGTGGGATGTCAGTCGCGGTCTCGACGGAATGGCGCGAATCCACCCCTTTTCCCGTCGCGCGGCCGGCTCCGTTTCCCGATGCGTCCGCAGCAGGCGACGTTTCCGGGTACCGGTCCGTTTCGGGCACTCGATCCTCCGGTACGACGCCGATCAAAGTGCCCATATGCTCGACAACGGAGTCGAACAGGGAGTACATCACGGGCACGATCACCAGCGTGAGGAAGGTCGCGAACGTGAGACCGGAGATAATGGTGGTGCCCATCGGACCCCAGAATTGGGTATTCTGGGATCCGAACGTGAAGTTGGGATTGAAATCGGTGAGCAGACCGATGAAGTCAATGTTGATGCCGAACGTCAGAGGGATGAGGCCCAGGACCGTTGTGAAGGCGGTAAGGAGCACCGGACGAAGGCGTGTGGCGCCGGCCGTAATGATCGCATCCCGCTTGGAGAGACCTCTCTCCCGCAGCTTCATCGCGTAGTCGAGCAAGACGATGTTGTTGTTGACCACGATGCCGGCGAGACTAATGATCCCGATGAAGGTCATGAGCCCGAACGGGAGGCGGGTGATGATCAATCCCAACATCACCCCCAGAAAACTCAGCCCGACGGCAATCATGATGATGAAGGGTCCGCTGATGCTATTGAACTGCGCCACCATGATCATGAAGATCAGGGCCAATCCGATGAGCAGCGCGGTACGGAGAAAGCCGAAGCTCTCTGCCTGGTCCTCGCTTTCTCCGGTGTACGACACGCTGATGCCGGACGGCATGGCCGCCACGTAGTCTTCCAGGTATTCCTGGACGACACCCAGTACCTGGGGTCCACTGAAGCCGGGCGCTGCACCCCCTTCAATGGTAACGACGCGTTGCAGGTCGAGGCGCGTGATAGAGCCCAGACCGCTCAGGATCTCAACATCTGCGACGGCGGACACGGGAATCTGAGCGCCCTCATAGAGCACGGTAAGGCTCTTGATGTCCTCGATGTTGCTTCGCTGGCCTTCATTGAGGCGCACGGTGATATCGTATTCATTCTTGCCGTCCCGAAAGGAACCGGCGTCTGCGCCGTTGATGGCCGTTCGGATGGTCGAAGCGATCTGCCGCGTGTTGAGCCCGAACTGGGCGGCACGAACCGGATCGATATTGACCGAGAGTTCGGGTCGGCCCGTGTTGAGGTTGTCGCGCACGTCCACCAGCCCGGGAATGGCGCCGGTTTCTGCAGCCCGTATCAGACGCGCCTTGATCTCCCTTGAAACGCGAACGAGCGTCTCGAAATCGTCCCCTGCGATCTCGATGTTGACCGGTGAGCCGGTAGGCGGACCCTGTGAATCCTGCTGAATCTCGACTTCGGTGCCGGGGATGCCGCGAAGCTGGTCGCGGATTCGGCTCAGGGTGAACCGGCTGGGTTCGGCGCGATCCTGATAGTCAACCAGATTCAGGGCAAGGGTGGATCGTTCGGGGCCGGTCGATCCTCCTCCAAAGAGGGGATTGCCTCCCACACCTACGTTTGAGACGACATTGGCAACGTTCGCCTCGACGGCCTCCATTTCGCCGAAGAGAGAAGAAAGGCGTCTTTCCGCTTCCAGCGCATACTGGTTGCTTGCCTCAACGGTCGTCCCTAGCGGACCGTCGATAACCACCTGTATCTGCGTCGGGTCGGTGGATGGGAAGAACTCAACGCCCGTGGGCGCCACGGCATACAGGAACACGATGATGAACAGCAATCCAATGGACGTGTTCATCAGGCGGGCCCGGTTGTCGGTGAGAACCAGCGCCGATTTCTTCCGCCTGAGAGTGCCAAGAGTTCCGGAGACGATGAGAAGCGCGGGGACGAACAGGAGCGCTGCCGTGGCCTCCGGATTCAGCTCGCCGGAAGTGAGGTACAGCACGCCGGTCAAGCCCAGCATGATCACTCCGAGTACGAGTCCCGCCTTCAAACTGGCTGCACCGCCGAGGAACATCGATTCGAGTGTATGGAAAATGGTTCCTACGATGCCTACGAGCAAGAGCAGCCCACCGGGGACCAACAGCACGAGACCTGCGATGCTCACGGGAGCACCCGGAAGGGGCGTGCCGATGCTGCCCACAACGAAACCGGCGATGAGCAGGATGAAGCCCAGCGTCAGAGAAACCAGTACGAATGTGTTTCGGAGATACGCACGCCGCACGCTGTAGTCGCGCTCCAGCATCCAGTGAAGGAAGTGCTTGTAGGTCGAAATGATGCGCGGCAGAATATCAGAGACGAATTTCTTCCCGACCCGGTCCATCACGAAATGATGGAGGAGGTAGACAATTCCGCCGCCCGCGACAAGCACCAATAGCGTGACGGGATTCAGCAATCCGATCAGCAAAGCCGTGATCGCCACTGCCGTAAGGCCGACCCGTCGGGCCCACGGGCCGCGTCGCGGCGCGGATTCGCCGTCAAGCCGGGCAAAGATGCCCGTGATGACCGGATTGATCAGGATGGCGACGAACAGGGAGCTGGAAAGTGTGATGATGAGCGTTATCGGCAAATAGCTCATGAACTGGCCGATGATGCCGGGCCAAAACAACATCGGGGCAAAGGCGGCCAGCGTGGTTGCAGTGGATGCGACCACCGCGCCTCCCACTTCCGAGGTGGCCAGATTGGCCGACTCAAATCGTCCGTAGCCCTCCTCTCGGAAACGTACGATGTTTTCGACGATGACGATCGCATTGTCAACCAACATCCCCAATGCGATAATCAGACTGAACAGAATGATGAAGTTCAGCGTGTAGCCCAGGACGGAGAACGTCAGGAAGCTCACGAACATCGAAAGCGGAATCGCAATCCCTACGAGCAAGGCATTGCGCACCCCCAGAAAAAACAACAGGACCGCGACGACGAAGAGGAGCCCGCTGATGATGTTGTTCTCCAGATCCTCTACAAGCGCCTCCACGTATTCGCTTTGATCCCCGGTGATCTCTATTTGGGTCCCCGGAGGAGTGGGAAAGGATGCCAGTTTTTCCTTTACCTGCGCAACCGTCTCGAGAATGTTCTCACCAGTCCGCTTCTTGACATTGAGGCTGATGACCTGCAAATCGCGTACCTGGTCCGCCGCCACGCGGATCAGGTTGTCGTTCTCATCCTCATGCTGCAACACCTTCAGGCGCGAATGGGTGGTCCGGTCTTTGAAACCAAAGACCACCTCGGCGACATCTCGAACATAGATAGGCGGGGGGGCAGGGCGGCCGGGCGATGCCTCGGGCGCCTTCACGACCAGCTTCTGTATCTGTACGGGATCCTGGAATTCCCCCGAAATCCGAACGAGGTAGTCGAAGCGATCCACCTTGACCGAGCCGCCGGGAATCGTCACGTTTTCGTTTCGAATGGCATCGATGACGTCCTCAAAGGCCAGGTTGTAGCCCTGCAGGGCATTCAGGTCGACGTTCACCTGCACTTCTCGTTCCAGACCCCCAATCAAGTCGACCTCCAGCACGCTCGCGATCGTCTCGAGTTCGTCTTGCAGGTCTTCGGCGACGTCCTTCAACCGGGCGAGTGAATAGTCGGCCGCCAGGTTGATCGTCATAATGGGGAATTCCGAAATGTCGATTTCGGTGATGACAGGCTCCTCGACGTCGGCAGGCAGCAACGGCTTGGCGATCGCCACCCGGTCACGGACCTTCTGGTAGGCCTCATCCATCGAGACTTCCGGATTGAACTCCACGACGACGGTGCTTGCGCCCTCCGTAGAGGTCGAGCGAATCTCCTTGATCCCGTTGATGTCCTGGACCTTGCTCTCGACTTCCTGCGTAATGAGAGACTCGATGTCGTCCGGGCTTGCGCCTGGGTAAATGGTCGTGATGAGAATGATCGGGATCTCGAAGGAGGGCTGCGACTCCTTCGGTATCTGGACATAGCTCAAGAGACCAAGAACAGACAGGATGACCGTCAGGACGACAACGGCGGTCCGGTATTTGATGGCGATTTCGGTGATGCGCATGATCGAATCGTCCGAGAGGGAGTCGACGTGGGCGGGTCGAGGAGCAAGTATTATTGTCGCTGTGAGCGGGCAGCGTAGTCCTGGGCGGACTCGTAGGTGGCCTCAACGGCAACGAGGTCTCCGTTGGCGAGGTTCGTTTGCCCGACGACAACGACCTGCTCGCCCTCCGCAAGGCCTTCTTCGATAACGGCCTGGCCTCCGAAGTTGGCCCCCACCGTGATCGCCCTTCGCTCGGCGACCTGCCGGCCGTCTCGATCGACCACCACAAACAGGCTCTGGCCGCTTTCGTCTCTTATGACGGCGCCCAGAGGCACGACGAGGGCTCCCTCGATGCGACTGCGCACAATGGAGATCTCTGCGACCATTTCAGGCTTCAGCAGGCCGTCGCGGTTGTCGAACTCTACCTCTGCACTGAACGTGCGGCTCTTCGGATCGATCACATTGCTAACGAAGGACACGATACCTTCGCGGGTACCCGCACGGTACGCGCGAAAATCGGCGGTGACGGATGTGCCTTTTCGGACGTCACCGGCATATCGTTCCGGGATCCCGGCGCGCACCTTGACGCGGCTCGTGTTGACGATGCGCAGGACCGGAGTTCCCGGGGCGACGATCTCACCCGGCTGGGCGAAGCGTTCTTCGACCCGGCCGCTTATGGGAGAGCGCATCTGCGTGTCCTCAAACTGCTTTTCAGCCTGTCGGAACATGGCCGCCATCTGGTCCCTCTGCGCGCGGGCGTTCTGAAATTCGAGCGCGCTGATCACCGAATCGCGATAAAGGGCCTCCTGGCGGTTGAACGTGTCGTCGGCCAATTCGAATTGGGCGCGGGTGGCATCCAGCGCACTCCGAAGGAGACGATCGTCGGTGCGTGCGACAGTCGCACCACGGCTTACAGACGTCCCGAGAGCTGCCACCGAAGTGAGCTGCCCGGCCACTTCCGCCGAAAAACTTACGTCTTGAAGGGCCTCGACGGTGCCGGTGAGCTGGATGACGTCATCAAATGCGGTCAATCCCGCAACCATGGTTTCGATTTGGACGACACGGTTCGTCGCCGTACCGCTGTTTTCGGCTGAATCGGAGGCGCCGTCCGCATTGTTGCATGCTGCGAGTGCGAGAAGCGGAAGCACGGCGAGGCCGAAGAGGGAAAGAGTGCGTTTCATGGGATGCCGATGAATCGGGCGTAAGGTTAAATTCGCCATTCTACTGTGATCGTGTCCGGTACTCACTTTCCTGTCAATCGGGGTGATTCGCCCGACATCCGGAGCGGCGCGCCGGTCGCCGTGTAATAGTTCGAGAGCGCGATGAGGTAGTCGTGCACAGCTTGTAGATAGGCGACTCGACTTTGATCCAGCAGTTCAGAGGCCTGTCGCTCCTCAAGCGGACTGCTGACGCCTTCCGCGAGGCGTGACCCCGCAAACTGGTAATTGACCTCTGCCCGCTCGACGTTCTCGGACTGCGAAGCGATCCGCTGTTCGGCGGCGCGCACGCTGCGCAGGGCAGCGTCCACCTCTCCGCGGACAGACTCGTAGAGCTGCTCCAGTTCCAGCATGCGACGGTCCACGCCGACCTGCTGCTGCTGAATGCGGGACTTGCGCTGAAAACCGTCAAAAAGGGTCCAGGAGAGACTGATCCCAACGGCGACGTCAGGATTCCAGTACTGCGTGCTGAAAAACCCGCTCTGCGTCGGAGTGAAACGGAACGGATCATCCGGGTCCGTTCGATATCCGGAGCGATTGTCGGGGACCCGGCCCGTGTAGTTGAGGTTGGCAAATGCGCTGACGACCGGGAGGTAGCTCGTCATTTCTGCTTCGCGCTGGAGCCGCTGAAGCTCCACGGCGATTTCTGCCTGCTGGAGGTCGGGACGTTGGGCCAGGGCCATGCCGACGGCGTCACCCAACGAAGCGGCCTGGAAGAATCCGACGGCTCGAACCATCGACTCCAGCGAGCCGTCAAGGCGTACGGGCGTATCAACCGGCAGTCCGATCGTCAACTTCAGAGTGTTGCTGGCCAGTTCGGCGTTGTTGCGTGCCTGGATGAACTGGGTCTCGAGGTTCGATAGCTCGACCTCGGCGCTGAGGCGCTGGAATTTCGAGGCCACGCCCTGTGCAACCCGCTTCTGGGTTTCAACCAGTGTGGTAGCCGTACGCTCGATGCTCGCCGCGACAACGGTCGCATTCTCTTGCGCCAGGAGCGCCTGGAAGAAGGCTTGTCGGGTTTCATGAATGACCAGTTGCAGCTGTCTCTCCATGGCGGCTTCAGTGGACGCCTTCAGCGAGCGAGCGGCCTCGATCGCAACGAGGGCGCGCCCGTCATAGAGCGTCTGGCTGACCGTCAATCCATTGAAAAATTGGTTGTCTACGGCGAATGGATTGTCGGAGCCGCTCAACACGATCCCGGCATCATCCAGACCCTGTTCCTGGCGGCGATTGAACTCATCCAGCGTGATCGGCACGGTGGCCGGATCATCGTCCGTTCGAGAACGCTCATTGTAGGCCAGCCATCCAATCGAGCCGAGCGAACCGAAGAAGTTGCCCGCGCTGCTGCCGGCAAACGGGTTGGCTGACTTGAGGTTGCGCTGGTAAGAGCTGGAAAGGCTTACTGACGGCATCACTTGCCCGAAGGCGCCCTGGATCTGGGCGTCGGCTTCCCTTACGGACAGAGCGACATTGCGAACGGCATAGTTGCTGGTCAGCGCGATTTCAACGGCCTGGTCGAGGGTCAGGACCATCGGAGGATCGGCCGGCTCCGCCTGAGGGCCCGCCAACGCAACGCCGGCGGCGCGCGCGGTTAGAACGAGGAGTAAGAGCAATGCTCGGAGCATAGGTGCGGCTTCGTTCGGAAGACGTGAAAGTGCTTGAAGGAGGTTCATAAAGCAGGCTGGTCTGCAGCACCGTTTCCGGAACCCGGGTTCCGGTCGGCCCCCAAACCATCGAGCAGCAAGGTCGTGATGAGGCGCGCGGCCTCCTCCGATAAAAGGGGGGAGTGGGCAGCGACGGACGTGGAGCAATCGACGGCCTGTTCGTGACATCGATTGCGTATATATCCGTCTACGTTGCCGAGAACCATCTGCACGACGGCATGGGCTGGAACACGCCTCAGCTCCCCGGAATCCATAGACTTCTGCACGGCCGGCAGAAGGATCGACACCATCCGTGCGTGATGGCTCTGGAAGTAGCGGACTTTCTCCTGATCATCTCCGAGTGCCATTCGGGTGGCCTCCTTGAGAAGTACCAGAAATAACTCGCGATGCTCGTTGGAATAGGCCACCAAACGCGCTACGAAATCGCTCAGCATGACCCGGAACGAGACTTGGCCCACGCGGTCTGGAGAGAAAGCCGATTGTGCGATTCCTTGAATGCCGGAGGTCACGTCGTCGAAAATCGCAAAGAGCAGTCCCTCTTTGCCCTCCGGGAAGTAATTGTAGAGGGTGCCCTTTCCGAACTCGGCACGCTCTGCAATCTCCTCCAGCGTGGCGGTGCGGTATCCCTTCTCGGCGAACACCTTCAACGCAGCGCCCAGGATCGCCTCACGACGCAAGCGACGCTCACGTTCCTTGCGAGACGGAATCCTGTCCTCCGACTCCACCCGTATCAAAGCCGAAGCATCCCCGGGAATCACCATACCGCAACTCGCAAATTCCATCATGAAAAAACGACTAACCCGTCAAAACATGACCAGTGGGTCACATCCTGACCATTGGGTCCTTATTCGCATGGATGCGCTACAAGTTTCACTCAAGGCAAGGGAATTCGCACCGGAAACGGTTCCAAGCGGTAGTAGGGGTACCCGTGGAAAGGGGTGCGTCTCCGATTGGCCGATTGGCGCCGTCGGAAAGTTCAGGCGCGCCCGCGGAAATGGTGTGTCCGGGCGGGATAAGGCGAGGCCGGCGAGCGTTGCAGACGATCAACCATGCGGCAGTCCGCTCCCGGCCGGCGTGGATCTGGCCCGCAGGACAGGGATGCCGGCCGCACCGAAAGGCGTGCTGCGCCCGGAGCGATCGCTATACGCGGTCGGGGAAGCGATCGCGGATCAGCGCACGGACGTGCTTGATGTCCTGCGACCGGTCCAGGTCACAGATGAGGAGGGCATCGCCGGTGTCGACCACGGCGAGGTTTTGGACGCCGATTACGGCGATGAGGCGTTTCTCGGCGTGGATCAGGCAGTTGCGGGTCGACTCGAGGAGAACGGTGCCCTGTGTGGCGTTGCCGTCCGCGTCTTTTTCGCTGAGGTCATACACGGCCCGCCAGTCGCCGACGTCACTCCATCCAAAAGCGCCCGGCACGACGAAAACGTGCCCGGCATGCTCCATAATGCCATGATCGATCGAGATGCTCGGTGTTTGGTCGTAGGCCCGCTGCACGGATGCCGCTGCGGGGGCCGCATCCAACAACGGGGCAAACGCACGTGAGACGTCGGGCAGGTACCGTTCAATTGCGGTCCAGATGGTGCGGCTGCGCCAGACAAACATCCCGCTGTTCCACAAAAAGGTGCCGGACGCCACAAACCGCTCCGCCAAGGCGAGATCCGGCTTCTCCTGGAACCGTACGACCGGCATGGGCTCGTCCGGCGCACTCTTGCCCGACGGGTCGAATTGGATATACCCGAACCCGGTTGCAGCATGGGTGGGTTGGATCCCGATGGTCACCAGGGCGTCGAGGTCGGCCGACTTGTCGAAGGCCACGCGCAAGGCCTCATGAAACAGAGGGACATCTCGGATGAAGTGGTCGGCCGGGAGTACCACCATGGTGGCCTCCGGGTCGTCACGCAGGAGCGTCACTGCTGCAAAGGCGATGCAGGGAGCCGTATTGCGGCCAACCGGTTCGGCGAGCACATTTTCGGGCGGCACATTCGGCAGTTGCTCCCGCGTCTTGTCGACGTAGTGACTGTTGGTGACGACGAAACGCCGCTCGGGGGGGATGAGGCCGTCAAGCCGGTCCGACGTGTGCTGCAGCAGCGAACGGTCGCCGAAAACGGTGAGAAACTGCTTTGGCCTGGCCTCGCGGCTTTTGGGCCAGAACCGGGAGCCGAGCCCGCCGGCCATGATAACGGCATATTCCATCGCGTATCTTCTCCGTCACGTTTGTCTACCGGTCAATCTAAGGTGCATCCGATCCGACAATCAATCGAGAAGACACGGCCGGAAACACCCTCTTTCTGCATGGAGACTCCCTCGCGCCGAACGCACCTTGCCTACCTCGGTAACGGCCTGGATTACCACGTCCATCGTTGGCTCCCGGCGCTGGCTGCGGAGGGTCTCCGGGTCAGTCTGATAACTTACACGCCCCCCGCGGAGGTTGCGGGAGCGAGGGTCGAGATCCATCCGCTCTCCCGGCCATGGCGCGCGGGTAGGTCGGCGCCCGTCCGCTATGTCGACTTTCTGGGGCCAACCCGACGTCTCGAGGCGTTGCTGGCTTCGCTCGAAGTCGATGTGCTGATGGCCTCCTTTGCCACGACTTACGGGCTGCTCGCCTGGCGCTCCGGCTTCCGTCCGCTGATCGTGCAAACCTGGTCGCGAGACGTTACGGTCGTTCCCTTCAAGGGTTGGAAGCAGGCGTACTTCCGTCCCCTCGTGAAACGGGTCCTTCGCGCTGCCGATGTGATTACGACCGATGGTCCTGCCTACGCCGATCTGGTTCGGACCCGTTTCCCCGAAGCCGCCCCGAGGGTCGTCTCGACACTGTGGGGGATACGGTTGGAGGACTACGATGCCGGACCGGACGATCGCCTGGAGGGGCGCCGTTTCCTCGGGATCCCGGAAAACGGGAAAGTCTGCACAAGTGGACGCGGCGTTCGCTCGTGGTATCGCCCGGAGGTCGCCTTGCCCGCATTGCTCTCAGCGCTCGAAACGAATCCGACGCTGTACGTCGTCGTCCTCACGCTCGGTCATGAACGCTCGCCGGCGGTCGAAGGGGATCTCGCCCGTCTCAACGAACACCCCAGAGCACGGGTTTTCGACCGGTTTCTGTCGGCCGCCGAAATGCAGCTGATCTGGGCCGCATCCGACCTCATCATTTCGATACCACGATTCGACGGGGTATCGGAAGGCGTGCTGGAGGCCATGCTGTCCGGCGCGATTCCCATCCTGAGCGACATCCCGACGAACCGCGCGGTGTTCGCCCCGGACCGTCAGGCCTTTTTTGTAGGGGGAGAGGAGGCGGTCGAACTTGCGAACCGTGTCATCGGGCTCTGTGAAGACCTGCCCCGCCTCAAGGCGACCATGGTGCCCGCGAATCGAGCCTGGGTTCGTGACTCGGCGAGCATCGAAGGCACTGCACGGCAAGTGGCACGGATCGTACATTCCATTTCTTTGGCGAAGGAGGCGACCGGATGGCCGCTTCCTGGTTCTCCTGATGATCCTCCTCGACCATGAAGCCCTTGCCACACTGCGTCGTCACAGGCGGCGCCGGATTCGTCGGCTCTCACCTCGTTGATGCGCTCCTGGGTCAGGGAAATACGGTGACTGCCGTGGACAATCTGTCCACCGGCCGTCTGCCCAACCTGGCGCACCTTGAAGGCCACCCACGTTTCCGGTTCGTGCAACTTGACGTGGCAAACCGGCAGCTCATGGCGCCGCTCGTTGCGGAGTGCGACGAGTTCTATCATCTTGCCTCCTACGTCGGCGTACGATTGGCTTCTCAGTCGTCCAGTCAGACCATCCTCAATAACCTCAGAGGGATCGACACGGTACTCGACCTCGTGGGAACCTACCGGCCGAAATTCCTGATCACCTCCACGTCGGAGATCTACGGTAAGGCCCTCGATTATGCGGTGCAGACGGAGACGGGCCTGGTGGAGGATGCCGACCGCGTGTACGGATCGACGGAAGTGCATCGGTGGTCCTACGCCGGGATCAAAGCCGTCGAGGAGTTCCTCACCCTGGCGAAGCACCATGAAGAGGGGCTCCATACCGTGATCGTTCGCCTCTTCAACGTAATCGGGCCCCGACAGAGCGGCAGAAACGGTCCGGTTGTCCCCCGATTTGTCGACCAGGCCCTGAAGGGAGATCCCCTCACGGTGTACGGAAGCGGCGCCCAACAGCGCTGTTTCACGGATGTGGATGACGCGATCCGAGCCATCCTCTTGTTGATGGGGCGATCCGATACGGCAGGCCAGATCTTCAACGTGGGCGGCAGCGCTCCGGTTACCATGCGTGAACTGGCGGAGCTGATCATTCACAAGACAGGCGGACGATCGACCCTTCAATTCGTACCGCACGAATCCGTGTACGGCGACCACTTCGAGGATGTGAACCTTCGGATTCCCAATACAGAAAAACTGTACGCCTGGACCGGCTTCCAGATTACCGGCACGCTGGAGCAGAGCATCGACAGCATCTTGAAGGCTCATCCGCTGTCGGCGGACGCAGGCGTTGCCGGCTCGCTACGCTCGAATTGGCCGGCGATGGGCGACGACTGACAACCGGCGAAATTCGGCGATGGGCTGCCTCGGATGCAGGCCGTTCAGGGCTTGGCGTGATCGGTTCTGCAGGTCTCGCGGATGACCCCCGAGAAATCGATCGTTTCGCCGTATTTTGATCGTGGGAACCGTAGTCTACCACAGAGGTTTGGCGGTCGAAAGGCGCTCGGAGTATATCGAGAGTGAGGACGAATCATCACAGGTCCCGCGCCATCCTGCAGAAGTGATTCAGGAAGCGGTACAAAACGTGATGGCCCCGATTCCTGCAGCAATGACAGGAGTCTAGTTTTATCAGGACGAGTCCGCGCGGACTCCGAGGTCCTTCGCGTTCGACGCACCAGGTTGCTCATCTATGAGACTGTCTGATTTGTCGGCTTATGCCTCGGGGCGGCTCCTTGGCGTCCTCCTTCTATGGGTGGCGCCTGCAGGCGTTGTCCTCGCCCAGGAGTTTGACACGTCCTGGCTGGATCGGTCTCGTGCTCACGTCAAGATCGGCATCGTGCGTGACGGGGTATACCGCATTACGGGGGAGCAACTGTCGGCTGCCGGCGTGCCGATCTCACAGATCGCCCCCTCCTCATTGCGGATGTTGGAGGAAGGGAAGGAAGTGCCTCTTTTGGTCTCCGCCGGCTCATCCGGCCTGGGTGCGACGGACGCCATCGTCTTTGCGGGCAGGCGGAATCGGGGCGCGGACGAACAGTGGGCATTCGCCGGCATCCCGCAGAACCAGAGCAGCACCTTCTTCAGTCTCTACAGCGATACAACGTACTACTGGCTATCCTGGGGAGGGGCGGCGGGCAAGCGGTATGCCGGCGGCGGAGCCGTGACGTCGCCGACCGCCGTGGCAGGCGTGCCGCAGGTGCTGCATATGGAAGTGGACAATCTCTACTTCAACGGCGACGGGGATGCCGAGATCTCGAATCCCCTGTACACGCGGGGCGAAGGGTATTACATGCACCGCATCAGCCACAGCACGACCGCGACGCTTTACCAGGCGTACGATGTGGACCTCCCGGGCGTCGATCGGGCGTCGACGTCCGACCTGGTCATCGAAGTAAAAATCAACAGCGAGACGGCCTCCGGCCACCGGGCATTTCTCGAAGCGGAACTGGCCTCTACGGGCGGGACCGTGGCATGGGTCCCGCTCGACTCCGTCAACTGGGTGGGCTACGGGTTTGCGGAGCTGACGGCGTCCATCGCGGCCTCTTCCGTGCCGGCAACTGCAGACAAGCTGCGGCTCCGCGTGGGCTCCAGGAATTCGACCGACGTGAACCCGTCCGCGGCTCCAAACCGCCTGCTGATCGACTACGTTCGCGTAACTGCTGTCCGCGCGCTTCAGGCGACAGATGGTCAGAGCACTTTCCGCGCGCCTTCGGCAGCCGGCGCCCGTTACAGCCTGTCTCAACTGGCCACGACGGCCGACGTCCAGGTCCTCAGCCCTTCCCGCTCCGTTTCCTGGCTGGCCTCGACGTCGACCCCGTTTTTTGATGACGCCGCACCGTCAGGCACCGAGTACTTCCTGGCCCGCACAAACGCCGCATTCAGCCCTGCAAGAATCGCCTACGTTCCGGTCGGCTCGGTTCCCGTACTCGATGCGACCAACCAGGTAGTCGACTATCTGGTGCTTACCACGCCGTTCCTCCGCCCCTCTGCAGAGGCTTTCGCGGCCTATCGCCGAAGTGCCGCAGGTGGATCCTACGCAGTGCTCGTGGTGGACACGCAGCCCATCTTCGATCTATACGATTACGGACGCCGGAGACCGATCGCGATCAGTCGGTTCCTGCGGTCGAGTCGAACCTGGGCCCGAGCGCCCAAATTCCTCATGATGTGGGGTGATACGGAGTGGTCCAGTCGGACCAATCCGCAGAAGCGATGGGAGGTGCAGTCTTTCGGCCGGTCTTCCTCCGATGGCTGGTTCTCGATGCAGTGGGATGGTCCCGCTGATTGGTCGGAAGAACTTCACACCGGAAGAATCCCCATTCAGGACAACACGGAAGGGGAACTGTTTCTGAATAAGTTGAAGGGCTACGAATCGAGTCCGCCCGGTGACTGGAACAAGCGGGCGCTCATTCTGGCGGGAGGCAGTGGAGAGGCCCAGCAATCGACGCTACAGTTCTACTCGTCGGGCTGGGGCCGAACCATCGAAAACTATCCATTTGGTGGAGACGTCACCAACTTCTACAAGACGGCGGACACTGTGCTCGATCCGACGTTTCGGGACTCTCTCGAGTTCGCGATCCGCCAGGGAGCCTCATGGCTGGGCTATTTCGGTCACTCATCGGCTACCCGCTGGGAGATCATCGTCGATCCACCCGAAGAATTCAACAACGCGCATGCACTGCCCGTAGCGCTCTCTCTCGGATGCTACAACGGCGCTTTCGGGTCATCCACGCGTGTGTTCGCCGAGGATGTCGTCCTCAAGTCGATGAATGGCTCCATCGCCCATTGGGGCGGAACGTCGTCTTCCTTCATCGGGCCTGCTGCGAACATCGCCACGCCGTTCTACAACATCGTGTTCTTTGAAGGGGAGCGCATATTGGGCAAGGCCTTGACGGAGGCAAAACGCCGGTATGTGAGCATCGGGGGCTCTCTGACCATCGCAACGAACCTGCAGTACAACCTCATCGGCGACCCCGCCACCAGCATGAGGCTGCCGTCGCAGCCCGACCTCGTGCTCGATCCGAGTTCCGTCACCTTCGATCCGTTTGCGCCGAACCTCGCCGACGGGACGTTGACCGTGACGGTCAAGGTCAAGAACCGCGGGATCGTGACGCGCGACAGTGTAGCCGTCGAGGTCGTGCACTGGAAGCCGGATGACACACGTACCACGCGTACGAAGAAGGTGGGCCGGGTCTATCTGACCGATCAGGTTCGATTCGAAATTCCTATCGACGAAACGATGGTCGGAGACAACCGATTCCGGGTCACGCTGGATCCGGAAAATGCCTTTGCGGAGTTTGACGAGGGGAACAACACCATTGAACGAACGCAGGTCATTTTTGCGTCCGGGCTCAATATCGTCTACCCGATCGATCTGGGCCTGGTGAACCAACGAAGGCCCACGCTCCGTGCGAGCCTCTCCACACAGGAGCAGGAGGGAACGCCGGTCCTCTTCCAACTGGATGCCGTGAGTACGTTTGACTCGCCGGCACTCAGAACGGGAAGCGTCACCTCTTCGCTCGCCGTCGAATGGACCCCACCGGCGGACCTCGAGGATGGCCGTACCTATTTCTGGCGTGCTCGGGTAGACGATCCGACGCAGCCGGATCTCGACTGGAAAACGGCGTCGTTCGTGGTTCGCTCCGACTTGACGGAGGAGGGCTGGTACCAGCAGGGCAGTCAATTTGAGCGGAACACGCAGGGCAACTTCATCACCTTTGCCGACAACCAGTGGCAGTTCAGGGAATTCCTGACCGAGTTCCGGCTCATCCACGGCAGGGAGGTCGCAGTCGGCGCTGAAACCTATTTCTGGATCAATCCCGGCTGGGGTGCGGTCCTGGTCGACGGGAACAGCGGCGATATTCGACAGATCACCCTTGCCGATGTGCCTACCGAGGAAAAAATCAGCGAATTGGAGCAGTTGATCGCGAAGGCACGACCGGGTGACATCGTCCTGGCTCGAAATCGAACCTTTGCCGATATGTGGGGATGGACGGACAGTGCGCCCGAGACGGCCAGGGTGAAGGCTGCCTTCGCCTCCATCGGTGCGACGATGGTTGAAGACATGAACTATACCCAGTTCTGGGTCATGGCGGTCAAAATCGGCGGGGAGGTGCACGAATGGGTGGTGCCTCGCGCCGAGGAACGCACGACGCGGATTCTTGAGTACGGCTTCCGCTTCTCAAAGAGCGACAGCCGATCTCCTCTGATCGGCCCCGCGCAATCGTGGTCCCGCCTGGTGTGGAATGCGGAATTGAACTCCACCGGAGGCAAGATCGCGGTGGATGTTCTCACGCCCGAGGGGGTTGTTCTCCAGACGGATACGCTGCGGTATCCAGAGAGCGGCAAGACGCTCGACCTCTCCGGCCTGGATGCGGCGACGCATCCGCTGCTTCGCCTCAGGGCGGTGTTCATCGACGACCTGAAAGCCACGACGCCACAACTCGTCAGCTGGTACGTTCAGTACACGGGGATCCCGGAACTCATTATGGATCCTTCGGCCTTCACACTTTCGGCCGATACCGTGGCGGAGGGGCAACAGATCACCGCGTCGGCCGCCGTGTTCAACCTGAGTCCGGCCGACGCGGTCCTGGTCGACGTCCTCTATGAGGTCACAGATGCGTCCAATCGGTCGCGCGTGGTCGCCACCGATACGCTCTCCGTAATTCGAGGCCGTGAAATGCGAACGTCGTCTGCGACGATCCCCACCATCGGACTTCCAGGCGTCAACAGGTTGACCGTGTCTGCCCGCCAGCGCGGTCTGGCCGAATCCGTATTCTACAACAACATCGCTGTCTCACCCTTTGTGGTGCAGGCGGACCGGGTGCCGCCGACCTTCCGGGTCACGATCGATGGGGAGGAATACCCTGATGATCCCAGGTCGGTCACCAGTACGGACGATCCAACGCTTCCGTTCGTCAGCGCCAGACCTGCGATCGAGGTGGTCGTGCAGGACGACAGCGCGTTCTTGCCGCTGGCGGACACCGCGCTCGTCCACCTGTCCCTGAACGGGAACCGTTTGTTGTTTGGGAGGCCGGACTTGAAGTTCGAACCGGGCACGCTCCAGAAAAATGCGGCCCGAATCATATTCACGCCCGACCTGTCCAGCCGCGACACGACCCACACGCTCAGTCTCTGGGCCAGGGATGCATCGGGGAACGCAAACCCGCGTGAGCTGGAGCCCTATCAGGTACACTTTCGCATTCAGAACGAGGCGGATGTGGAATCGGTCTACCCGTATCCCAATCCGATGAACAACTTCACGTACTTCGCTTTCCAACTCAAGGGTGCAGACCCTTCGCTGGTCGAGGACTTCAGAATTCGCGTCTTTACGCTGAATGGGCAACTTGTGCGCGAATTTGATTTGATTCGTGATCCGGAACTGCTCGACGGAGGCATGCTCCGCATCGGATGGAACAAGGTGGGCTGGGACGTGAAGGATGCCGATGGACACGATCTGGGCTCAGGTGTCTATTTGTACAAGGTGGTCCTCAAAGCGGAGGGCAAAGAGATTGCCGTCAACAACCGCTCCGGAATCGAGAAACTCGTCGTCATGCGATAGGGACCCGGGCGTTTCCCGCATGACGATCGAGCAGCGCATCAAGCGTCCGCGCTTCCGGGATCTGGTCTTCACCTCGGCGGGACCTCATACGTGCGCTGCCCTCTGGTTGAACGGCAACCCGGCGTTCGATCTGTGGATCACCGATTATGGAGGGTGCGATCGGGCTCTGCTTGGCGAGGCCCAGTACGCGGCCTCGCGGACCGGATCGAAGTTCCAGAATCTGCTGGCTGCCTGGAAGGCGGCCCCGGAGGTGTTTGCCGCCTACGAGGCGGTGTTCGTTCTGGATGACGACATCCGGCTCGAGGCCGCAGCGATCAACCGACTCTTCGAGATCCGGCGCGAGTTCGACCTCACCGTGCTGCAGCCGGCCTATGATCCCGCAGGCAAAATCTCACACGCGATCACCCGTGCCCGCCCCACGGCCCGGATTCGCTTCACCAACTTTGTCGAAGTGACCTGTCCCCTGTTCCGTCGGGAAAGCCTGATCGCGTTCCTGCGGCACTACGATCCGGAACTCTCGGGATACGGGATCGACTGGTGGTACTGCGAAATGCTTGGAGACCTGCCGGGACGACTGGCCATCGTCGACGAGGTGATTTGCCTGAATCCGGAGGATTCGCTGAAGGGCGGAAGGGAGATCGACAGGCTGCAGGATTATGGCGCCCGCAAGAGAGCGTGGGAGGCGGTGAAGCGCAAGCACGGTCTCGCCGGGGAGCGCGCAGGGACCCGGACCTTCAGGACCCTGGCGGCCCCCAGGGAGGTCGGTCGATATCTCGCGGACGCTCGGTACCTCCTGCACTATTGCGCCAAGAGACTGCGGGCGCTTTGGGCCCGGGCCGAGAGGCGCGTGCTACGAGGACTCAGTCGAAACCGCTCGGCCCCGCGCGGAGGACCCGCGACCGAGTGAACATCGGACGTGTGAGCGGGAGGCGCCCGGCGCGTTGAGCCGTGAAAGTGCGGTGCAATCGGGGAATCGCCGATTGTGTGAAGCGGGAGGGAGGCAGCATGTCACGGCCTGACAGGGCGCTCTGCGAGCAGGGCATCGCTGGTCTCTGTGAGGCGGGAGGAATGCAGCACATCAAGGCCTGACAGAGCGCTGCAGCAGGGGATGGGCGCGGCTCAGAATGGTGCGTGCGCCATCGAGCAGTCCTTTTCGTGCATCCGAGGCATGCGGGTCGCCGGAAAACAGCGTCAGGCCGATCCGGCCGAGGAATGCCCACCAGAAGGCTGGTTTGCGGAGCGGATGGCGCAGGTTCTTTTCGACGAACCAGTATCGGTGGACGAGGTACTCGGCTGCGTACGTGCGTCTCTGGTGGCGATTTCGAGGTGATCGGTGATGGATCAGGGATGCGCGGGGCTCGAGGAGCAAGAGTCCGGTCTGTCCGATTCTGAACGAGAAATCGAGATCTTCGTCCAGCGAGTAGCCATCCAGGCGCTCATCGAAGCGGATCGCACGTGCCGGTGAAACGCGGTAGGCGCAGCTACACCCGCTCAGCCAGCGAACCGAGGTGCGATCCGGCAGGTCAAGCAGGTGGGCTTGCGACTCGCCGCCGGATAGCAGGACGCCTCCCGGCTTGCGACTCTCCAGAAGGAATGCCCTCCGATAGAGGAGTCCGGCTTTCGATCGCCGCCGGACGGGTCGATCGCCGCGGATACGTCCTCCCGCTCCGACGACCTCGGGCCGGTCGACGAAGACCTGCCAAAGGGTGTCGAGGTATCCCGGCTCGAGTGTCACGTCGTCATCGACGAAAAAGACCACTTTGAGGGCGGGATCCAGCAGTTCGAGGGCGAAGTTTCGTTGGCGCGCAAGCGAAGGGGGTCCGGAGAAAGGGACGTGCCGAATGGGGAAACGAGAGACCTGGCCGCAGTGTGAGGCAGACGCGCGGGACGCGTCCGCGTCCCCGGCATCGATCACCAGAATATCCAGCGGGAAGGAGACGGATTGGCGTTCGATGCCGGCGAGCGTACGCGCCAGGTCGTCGGGTCGATTCCGTGTACAGAGTACGAGTGTTCCGGTCATCGGGCCGCCTGTGGGCGGAATGCGTCTCATTCAGGACGCCGGCCGGGGCTGGCCCGGCTCCGCGATGTCTGTCTGAAACAAGGCGCGCCGCACGATCTCGGCCTGGCTTCGGGAGGCCAGGGATTGGAGGTGAAGAAGATGGGCATCGAGCGCCTCCCGAGAGAAGGGCGGCTCAACCAGAAGCCCCAAAATGCGGGGATGGTCCGTGGGAATGGGCTTTTCGTTCTCGTTCATCAGTTCCTCATCGATCTTCTCGCCCGGCCGAACGCCCGAATATTCGATCGGAATCCGCTGTCTTGGATCCGGACTGAGTCGCTCGATCATCCTCTCCGCAAGAAGGCGGATCTTGATGGGGGGATCCATGCGGAGCATGTAGGTGGATGCCTCGGAGTTCAACAACAAGGTTTGAAGCACGAGGGCGCACGCCTCATCGGCGCTGATAAAGTATCGCTCCATGTCGGGGTGGGTCAGCATGACCGGTCCGCCCGACTCGATCTGTTCCCGAAAGAGCGGTACAACGCTTCCCTGGCTGTCGAAGACATTCCCGAACCGTACAATCTTTCTGTGCGTGGGCTGATTTGCAGCGCGCACATACCACTCGGCAAGACGTTTGGTGGCTCCCAGGACGCTGCTCGGCGCCACCGCCTTGTCGGTTGAGATGAAGATGAATTGTTCGACGTCGAAACTTTCGCACAGGCGCAACAGGCCTACGGTTGCCATGGTATTGTTGCGGAAGGCCTCGATCGGATGTCGTTCCATCAACGGGACGTGCTTGTAGGCGGCGGCATGGAAGATGACATCGATGGCGTAGTTCGCAAAGAGGCTCCGCATGATATCCTCCTCCCGCACGTCGGCGATGCGGAATTCGAGCTCGCTCGCATACGGGTGCTTACGAAGCTCTTTCTCCAACTGGTAGAGGTTGTACTCCGAATTGTCGACGAGCAGCAAGCGGAAAGGCCGCAACTCGAGCAGCAGGATGGAGAGGGCCGAGCCGATGGAGCCACCTGCTCCCGTCACCAGTACGGTTCGGCCGGCCAGGTAGTCGCGAAGGGCGGGACGGTCGATATCGACCGGTTCGCGTTCTATGACGTCGTGGATGGAAAAGGGCGGAGGTTCGACGGGTTTGCGGATCGGAAGGGGAGCAGTCGACGGCGCGTAAAGCTCCAACCCGAACCGGATGGCGGCCCGGAAGCCCAGGACACCGAGAAGGGAGAGCATCAATTGAACGGCCGTGATGCTGCGGGGTGGCATATAGCCCGGATCCAGAAGGAACAGGGCCGCGACGGACGCGGCCCACGCTGCCATGAGCCCGACCGAAACCCGCAGGAAGCTCTCCAGGTGCATGGTGGTCGGCGTCATACGATAAAGCCCGGACGCTGCGAGGCCCACCATGTAAATCGCCACCGAAATCACCAATACGGGGCCCAGACCATCTTTGTAGGCAAACAGATCCCAGGTTCCAAGGCGGATGCGGACCGCGCCCAGAAATGCCATACAAAGAATGGCCAGGTCCGCTGCGAGCAGCCAGAGGGTCCGGAGTCGTGGGATGCTGGGGTGAAGGGATCTCGACATGACAAAGGAAAGCGAAGGCCGACTGCTCGAATCGGATCAAGATCGCACTCCGGCGCGTGTCCGCCAACGTATTTGTCCCGTACACCACCCCTCAGGCGCCAAAACGGAGGGAACCGCGGGCGCGCAACGGGATTTATTCTACTTCAGCCGCGACCGAAGTGCTGCGCGAATCAAGGGAGGCAGACGTGGGCGTGGACGTATTCTGTGTTGAATCGTAGCGTACCGGCGATGCGGATGTACGCGGCTATTGTCCGAGATAGCGCTTTTACAGTATAAGAGGTGAATATCACCAGAATGCGTTATCTTACCGTGATGATCTCTTAGCAAACATTAGCAGCGCCCGTTGACGCTGTGATTTCGGGATTGATCAGGAAGGCGAGCGCGTTTCGTGGGATCCCCACTCGACTCGATGATGCGGAATAGACAGCGCGGTGGCTCGCCGCAAATGGATTAAGTTCACTCAGGACCAGCGACATTATGTCAGTGCAACAACCTGGAAAGAAAGGCCCTTCAACCAATGGTGTAGGCACGGGGTTTACAGAGGTTTCCTCCCTTGAGGGGGCTGCCGCCTCGGGAGCCGGTGGGTTTCAGGAGGTTTCCTTTCGTGATCTGTTGGACGTGCTTCTCAAGGGGAAATGGTCCATCATCTCCAGCTTCTCGATCGTACTGCTGGCGGTGGCCGTCTACACCTTCATGCAGGATCCCGTGTATGAGGCGTCCAGCATCGTTCTGGTCGAGAATACCAAGACGCATCAGACCCAACGTCTGGAAGACATTCTGATGGGGACGGTCAACCGCAACGTTTTCAACGAAGTGGAGATCATCGGTTCCCGGCGTCTCGCCCGGAGGGTCGCGCAGCGCCTCATCGAAGCGGCGGATCCCGAAGTGTATCCGACGCTCACGCCGAACGAGGAGGGGGCTCCGGACATCCGCCAGGTGACGGACCGGGTCCTCGAACTGCGTGATGTGCGGCCGCTGGGTCGCGATGTGGACATGATTCGAATTACGGCAGCAAGCACCAGCCCGGAAGAGGCGGCACGCGTTGCCAACCTGTACGCCGAACAGTACATCATCAATAACCGGCTCAATAGCCAGAGGCAGATGAGCGAGTCGAAAGACTTTCTCGAAACCCAACTCGAGACGTTTGGGGGGGATCTCGGGGCTATCGAGGACAATCTGCAAGTTTTTCAACAGGAAGCCGGAGTGACCATCGACTCCGAGGCCCAACAGCTTGTCATGCAGATCGGTTTGGTGGAAACGGAACGGGATCGCACGCAGGTGGATCTGGGCATGGCCCGGGCGACGCTGCGCGCTCTGGAAGACCAGGCCGATCAGGTCGAACCGGGACTTGCCCGACGGATGACATCCGGAGTCGAACAGCGCATCCGTACCGCCCAGGAGGCCATCCAGCGGCTGGAAGGCGAGATCGACATGGTGCTCTCTCGCAACCCGGACCTGCGCGGGAATGAATCCTCGAACCCGCAGCTGGTGACTGCGATGACGCAGAAGGAAATCTACCAGCAACAGATCCGCGAGTTGACCGCACAATACCTCACCGAGATTGATCAACTCGGCGGCTACGATCCTTCCGTGGGCGGCGAAGGCAATCCGATCGCGTATGTCATGGAACTGCGCAAGCAGATCGCTCAGCGCCGGATCGAAGTCAGCGGCCTCGAAGAGAAGTCCCGCATCCTCGAGGAGCGCCTCAATCGGTATCGCGGTGAACTGAACCGCTTCCCGGGCAAGGCGATCCGCCAGGCACAACTGGAACGCCAGCGGGAATCGAAAGAGGAGGTCTACCAGATGGTAGCCCGTCGCCTCCAGGAGGCGCGCATCGCGGAGGAGTCCGAGATTGGCTATGCCTCCATCGTCGATGATGCCATCGTGCCCGACATTCCCGTCCGACCCAAAAAATCACTCAATCTGGTCCTCGGAGCAGCATTCGGGTTGATTCTGGGGCTCTGTGTCGTGTTCCTGCGCAACGCGATGGACAACCGGATTCGCAAGCCGGAGGACCTTCGAAACAGGGGCATCGCAGTGGTGGGTATCGTGCCGGACATGAGCCGGGTCGTCCGCACCGATTTTGGTGGCAAAGAGCAGATTACGAGCGACGGGAAGACCTACTCCACCAACCTTATCGCGCTGCTCAACCCCCTGTCACCGGTGTCGGAAACCTATCGACGCCTGCGCACCAATATCCAGTTTTCGCGTCCGGACGTGAACATCCAGGTCATCATGATGACCAGCTCGGGTCCAGGCGAAGGCAAAACGGTGACCACGGCCAACCTGGCCATTACCATGGCCCAGGCAGGGCGACGGACGCTCTACATCGATGCCGACCTGCGTAGGCCGACCGGGCACAAGATCATGGGCGTGCCGCGAGAACCGGGACTGGTCGAGTTGCTCTTCGACAAGCATCCGCTCGATATGAGCCACTTCGCAACCGGGATTGACGACCTCTACATCATCCCGTCAGGCAGTTCCGTTCCCAACCCGGCAGAATTGATGGGTTCCAACAAGATGCGGGACCTTGTCAAGCATCTTCGTGACGAGTTTGACTACATCGTCATCGACACCCCTCCGGTGCTGGCCGTTACAGACTCCGTTCTGCTGTCCGCACTCGCCGATGCGACGGTGGTCGTCGTTTCAGCCAATGAAAGCGACTGGCACTCCCTGGAGCGCGCGTTCGAGACCCTTCGGGCTGTTGGTGCACCGGTTGCGGGTTGCGTGCTGAACAAGTTCGACGTGAAGCGCGCCTATGGCTACTACGGCTATCGGTACAGCTACGGCTACGGATATGGCTACGGATACTACGACTACTACGGCGATTCGAAGTCGGGTGATGGAAGGAAAGAGGGGCCGCCGGAGAAGAAGAACCTGCTCCAACGCTTCATGAACAATGCCTGATTCGGTGGCGGAAAGTGCGGCCGTCGGTTCCCCACGGCCGATTCCCCAGTCCGACGCCAACGAGGGCTTGTTACCCGAATCGAAAGTCTCCGCGCTGTTGTCCGCGTAACCCTTATGTCCATGCATCGCATTCTTGTCGTTCTCGGTTTACTTGTCATCGTGACGGCTGCCGGCGAGGTCGCTCGCGCTCAGGGATTTGAAGGGATTACAGACCCACGGTACCTGTACAACCGCGGTGGATACTACACCTACGCCGATCCCGGAGACATCACGGTTACCGTGAACGTGTGGGGCAACGTGCGATTTCCGGGGTTGTACGAACTCAGGAAGGGTACCATGCTCAGCGAGTTAATCTCATACTGCGGGAGCAGTGAGGAAGCCACCTTGTTGAGCAGCCGGCGGACGAGACAGACCGTGGTCAAGTTGTCGCGGGTCGACGCCATGGGCGACCGTCGCGTCATTTTCGAGGAAGACCTTCGCAGCCTCGTCAGCATCTCGAACAACCCCGTCGTTGAGGAGGGAGACGTCCTGCTCATCGACGTCATCGAATCGGAACGCTTAAACTGGCGCGACCTGGTACCTGTCGGCGGCGTGGTGCTCGGGGCGGCGAACCTCATCATCGCGATTATCGCCCTGAATCGGTAATCTCCTTTTGTAAAGGCAGGACTTCCCCTCTCCCGATTCGCCTACCGGCCATTCTGCATGCGAGCCTCGGACAAGACCACGCTGATTACCGGAGGGGCCGGCTTCATCGGCTCCCATTTGTGTGACCGGTTTGTCAACGAGGGGCATAACGTCATCTGCGTCGACAATTTTATTACCGGAAGGCCGGAAAATGTGGCCCACCTTATGGGGCACCCGCGCTTCCGGCTCGTCCGCCACGATGTCACACATTTTGTGTATGTAGCCGAGTCCGTTGACTATATCCTGCATTTCGCCAGTCCGGCCTCGCCGATCGATTATCTGAAACTCCCGATCCAGACGCTGAAGGTCGGCGCCCTCGGGACGCACAACTGTCTGGGTCTGGCCAAGGAAAAGGGCGCGCGGTTCTTGCTGGCCTCCACCAGCGAGGTGTACGGTGATCCGCTCGTCCATCCGCAACCGGAATCCTACTGGGGAAACGTGAATCCCGTGGGCCTGCGGGGGGTGTACGACGAAGCCAAGCGGTTTGCCGAGGCCATGACCATGGCCTACCATCGCTACCACGGTGTGCAGACCAGAATCGTACGGATTTTTAATACCTACGGCCCGCGCATGCGCCTTGACGACGGCCGTGCGCTCCCGACCTTCATGGGACAAGCCCTCCGCGGCGAGGCGATCTCCGTTTTTGGCGATGGCTCGCAGACGCGATCCTTCTGCTACGTGGACGATCTCGTCGACGGCATCTTTCGTCTCTTGCTGAGTGACATCGCGGAGCCCATCAACATCGGTAACCCCGACGAGGTCTCCATCCTCACCTTTGCCGAGGAAATTGTTCAGCTAACCGACAGCCACAGCGAGATCATCTTCAAAGACCTTCCTGAGGATGATCCCAAGGTCAGACAACCGGACACGCGACGAGCCGAATCACTGCTCGGCTGGCGGCCTGGCGTATCGCGCGAGGAAGGCCTGAAAAGGACCCTCTCCTATTTTGTTGACGCACTTGCTGCACAGACGCGCTAGGACGTTAGCCACGTGATCCGACTTGGGCCTGGTTTTCGCGTCTGTAGGCAAGATCATTCCGACAACTTCGCCGCGTGGCCGCATGACAGGATCCGGCTCGAAGAACAGATGGCCGTCTGTGAGATATGAGCCTGCGATCGTACAATGGCATGGGGAAGCACCGAATCGGTCGTCCTCAACCGACTGATCACCGCCCAAACATTCTATGAATTCGCTGAAAACGGACGCCAGCGCGATGAATGCCATCGGCGTCAGGAAGACGTCTACCATACGAGAAACGCTAGGGGTCATCGAGCGGGCGGCGGACTATCATGCACCCATCGGGATTGCTCTGGTCCTGGGAGACGACGGCCGACTTGAAGGTGTAGTGACGGACGGAGACATTCGAAAGGCACTCGTGGAGGATTTCCCGCTCGACACGCCGGTGTCAGAGATTATGACGGCAGACCCCATTACCGTGCCGGCCGACCAGGCACCGGATGAGATGATTCGGAGGATGCGGGAGCAGGTGCGTCGCAGTACGCACATCCGAGATACCAAAGTCGAGCATCTGATTACGGTCGACGAACAAGGCCGAGTAGTTGATGTGATCAATACGCTTGATCTGCTCATGCGGATTGATATGACGAACTGGACCGTGGGGGTGGTGGGTCTCGGTTTCGTCGGTCTTACGCTCGCCGTCTCGCTCTCCGAAGCCGGATATCGGGTTCATGGAATCGAAGCCGACGCAGACGTCGCCCGTCGCATCACCGGAGGACAGGCCCATTTCTTTGAGGTTGGCCTCGACCCGCTGCTCAAACACCAACTCGGAAATCGCCGCTTTTCGGTTCATTCGGCGTTGCCTGCGGGACTGGACATCTACGTTGTCGCGGTGGGGACACCCATCGGTCCAAACGGCAGGCCGATTCTCACACATGTCCAAAACGCTTCTCGAGCCATCGGAAAGCGTCTCAAACGCGGAGACCTCGTCGTGCTCCGGTCAACCGTGCCGGTGGGCACGACGCGCCGTGAAGTCGCCCCAATCCTGGAGGAAGAATCCGGCCTCACGTGCGGTAAGGACTTCCAGCTTGCGTTTGCACCCGAGCGGACGGTCGAAGGTAACGCCCTGAAAGAACTGCGGAGCCTGCCGCAAATCATCGGCGGATTTGACGGCAGAAGTACAGAAGTAGCCGCACAGTTTTTCGGCAGACTGGCATCCAACATCGTTCGGGTGGAGAGTCTGGAAGCCGCGGAGATGGTCAAGTTGGTCAACAATACCTTTCGGGACGTCTCGTTTGCCTTCGCCAATGAACTGGCCATCATCTGCGATCACTGGAACCTCGATGCCGTGAAGATCATCGAGTCGGCCAACAGAGGATACCCGAGAAATCCCATCCCTCTGCCCAGTCCGGGCGTCGGAGGCTTCTGCCTGACCAAAGATCCGGTCATTTACACGTGGGCTGGACGCGACAAGGGCTACGAGCCACGTTTGCCCATCAACGGTCGCGACATCAACGAACTCATGGTGCGCCGGGTGGCAGATAAGGTGCTCTATTTCTTCCAGGAACACGGTCGAGCCCTCAAAGACGGTAAGGTGTTCATTATCGGATTCGCCTTCAAGGGACAACCTGAAACGTCGGACGTGCGACACTCGACCACGGTAGACCTCCTGACGCACTTGGCCGGCAAGGGCCTCTCTGTCGACGCGTACGACCCCGTCGTGCCGCTTGAAGACCTGGAATCCCTGGGAGTGCGCTCGGTCAGCCTCGAAGACGGATTCAATGGAGCCGACGCAGTTCTCGTCATGAATAACCACCGCTCCTATTCGAATCTGGATCTCTTCTCTCTGCTGCCCACCACACGACGGCCGGCTCTCTTTTTCGACGGCTGGCACCTGTTCGACCGCGTGGACGTGGAGCGGATCGAAGGGATTACGTATGCCGGGCTGAGCGGTGCGATTTAGGGCTATCCTATTCGATTGGGACGGAACGCTTATCGCGTCTCTGCCGCTCAAAATCGACAATGCGGCGGAGCTGTTCGCCGCACGGTTTGATACGGATCCGGAAGCCGTGCGCGCCTCATACCGGCGACACTCCGGGGTCGGCCGCAGACAACTCTTCAATGAGATTGCTCTGGACTGTGTGTCCCGCGATCTCACCGATGACGAATTCGCTCCTCTCAGTGCTGCATTCACGCAGCGCAACCAACAGGTCATTCGCGACCGGGGTGTTCTCCGACCGGGTACGCGCGAGGCCCTGGGAATCCTGAAGGAAGCGGGCCTGCTGCTCTGTATATCGACGTCCGCTGCTCAGGACGAGATGGAGCCGCTGGCGCGTCATTTTGGCGTGGCCGACTACTGTGACGATCTACTCGGGTCAAGGCCGGGATTCGCCAAGGGGCCGGATCACGTGCGCTATGTATCTTCCCGATATGGTATTCCCCTGCTCGACATGGCCGGGATCGGAGATGATGAGCGCGACATGGAGCTCTTCACGGCCGCAGGCATCACACCCGTTGGCATCACAGGGACTCAGCCGAGGGACACGCTCCTTGGCCGGGGGGCCCGATACGTCGTCGACAACATGATGGACTTCGTCGGAATCGTCTTGTTCGATGGAACCAGTCATTAGTCTCCCGGCAAACACCTATGTGGTCGTCCTCGCAGGAGGCCGAGGCACGAGGCTATGGCCGTTGAGTCGTCCCGAGCGCCCCAAGCAATTTCTGGCGCTTGACGGCGGTGAGGCGTCGATGCTGGAGGTTACCCTTCGAAGGGCCGGGAAACTGGTTGGCCAAGACCGCATTCTCGTGGTTGGCGATGCGCGGCACGCCGACTTGCTAAGGGCGCAGGCCGGTCATACGCGCCTGCTGCTGGAACCGGAGGGTCGGAACACCGCCGCAGCCCTGGCCGTGGCGGCGGCGGCGTTGCAGAGCGATTCACCCGACGCGGTAATGGCCGTGCTCTCCGCGGATCACGTCATTCGGAATGAGGATCACTGGCTGCAGGCCATGCGGGCTGCCGTCCAACACGCGCACGAAACAGGGGACCTCGTCACGGTCGGCACGCCGGTGCAATCTCGCGAAACGCGGTATGGGTACATGGTGACTTCGAATCTCAAGGGGCGCATCGGCACGCTCGAGATTCTGGAGGTAACGCGGTTTGTCGAGAAACCGGATATTGCCACACTGGAGTCCCTCGTGTCGTCGGGCGCCTGCCTGCGCAATATGGGGATGTTCGCATGGCGGGCGGCCACCTTTCTGGAGGAAGTCAACGTGAGGTTGCCACGGCTGAGTGCCCGGGTCTGCGACTGGATCGACGGCGGACTGCCCACGGAGGATGACGCGGTTCCCGAATGGCTCTATGAAGGCCTCCCCTCCGTTTCCGTCGATGTAGGGATCCTCCAGGAAGCCGGCCACGTCGCAGTGGTTGCCTCAGCCGTCGAGCGGGTCGATGTGGGGGATTTCTCCGCCTTCGCTTCCCTCTGGCCGGTCGACTCGGACGGCAATGCGGTCATCGGCCATTTTGTGGCTTCCGACGCGCACGATAACATCGTTTTCGCCGGCGGCACCCACGTCGCAGCAGTGGGCGTGGATGACCTGGTGATCGTGTCCAACGGCCAGAGTATCCTCATTTGTCACAAAAGCCGTACGCAAGATATTCGTCGACTCGCAGAAATGGTCTCTGGGGTAGACTCCCCGGCCCAGGACAGGCCCGAGGAGGCCCCGCCGTCGGCGCCGGCAGGCCACTCTGCCGCGAACTGATCCGTGGGCGGACGTGATGAACCAGCGTGGGAAATCGATTCGTATCCTGCACGTGTTGGCAGACACGATTGACGGGGGTGCGCAGCGGATGGTCTGTAGCTTCGTTGACGGGCTGGCAGCAGGCCGGTTCGAATCGGCGGTGGTCAGTCTCAGGCGGCCGCGGCACGCGGTGATCGAGCGCGAACTGGCGGGACACGGTGCCCCGCTGTTCTTTCTGGACAAGCGGGACGGCTTCGACGTCCGAGTACCGTTTCGTCTTCGACAGGTATTCCGCGCATACAAGCCCGATATCATCCATACCCATCGGATCGCCCTCCGCTATGCCCTGCTTGCCGGGTTGGGGCGCCAGGAGGTGATCGTACATACGGTGCACAGCGCCCCCGAGACGGGGGACGGGCCAGTCGGGAGGACGATTCTGCGGATTGCGGCACGGAATGGCGTCACTCTGGTCGCTGTCGGCGACGAAATTGGGCGGTCGGTGGCCCGAACCTGTCCGCGTACCGGAAACGTACGGGTAATTCCCAACGGAATAGCCCTCGACCGTTCCTCCACCCGAAATGTGCCGTCTGGCGCCATCAGGAAACAACTCGGAATCCCTCCTGACGCATTCGTAGTCGTGAATGTGGCGCGACTCAACTATCCGAAGAATCAGAAGATGCTGATCGAGGCGCTGGCCGGCCTGGGTGATCGCGTTCCTCCAGTACATGCCTTGATCGTGGGGGAGGGGCCGCACCGGAGTGACCTCGAAACACTGGTTGCCCGATGTGGCCTCACCGGTCGTGTACACTTCCTCGGCCAGCGGGACGACGTGCCCGCGCTCCTCCACGCGTCTGACGTATTCGCGCTGACGTCGGAGTGGGAAGGCAATCCACTATCGGTGATGGAGGCCATGGCTGCCGGCTTGCCGGTTCTTGCTACGCGAGTGGGTTCTATTCCGGAACTCGTGGAGGAGGAAGTGAGCGGATTGCTCGTGTCCCCCGGCGACGTGGCCGGGCTCTCTGCGGGCCTTTCGAGGTTGCAGCAAAGCCCCGCATTGCTCGCCGGCATGGGCGCGCATGCGGCGCTCCGGGCGAGATCCCGTTTCGGGCTGGACCGAATGGTTTCCAGCTACGAGGAATTGTATCTTTCTCTTCTTTAGCGGCGCCCCGGATGGATGGACGCTGGTGCGTCGGATGCCGATCCAGGTGTCGCCATGGCCCCAAGTTCCCGCACGATCCGGCACCGGTCGATAGCGCCCTGAAATACCACCGGAATCGGCCCTGCGAGGCCCTCAACATCAGAAGCAGATGGCCACAATTATCGCGGAGTGTTGCCAGAACCACAATGGGGATCTGGCGATATTGAAGGACATGATCTGGAGCGCGGCAGACGCGGGGGCGGATTACGTCAAAATCCAGTCCATGCTGGCCCGTGACCTGGCCTTTCGCGAGCGGTTTGAGGTGGGGATTGTTGAAGATGGAGTGCGGAAAGCCATCCAGCGGCCCTATCAAGCCGAGTACGACCGGCTCAAGCCGATGGATCTGGATGATGATGCACATCACTGGTTCATCGAGGAATGCTCCAGTGCCGGAATTCTGCCCCTGACGACGGCCTTCTCCCGGTCCCGCGTGCCCTTTTTGGCCTCGTTGAACTGGCACGCCATCAAGGTGGCCAGTTACGACTGTGGGAGTCTGCCGCTGCTTCGGGAATTGAAGACACGTTTTGGCCGGCTTTACATATCGACCGGAGCCAGCTTTGACGAAGAGATCTCGGCGGCCGCCGCCTTGCTCTCAGGGCACGACTTCACCTTTCTGCATTGCGTAACGATCTACCCGACTCCTCTGGAGGAGATGCATCTCGCGCGCATGGACTGGCTGCGCCGCTTCAACGGCTCGGCAGGATTCAGCGACCATTCGCTGGTTGCGCGTGACGGATTGAAGGCCTCGATCGTTGCCCTGATGTACGGGGCCGACGTGGTGGAGCGCCATTACACGGTCCTTCGACCCGATGAGACGCGGGACGGCCCTGTATCCATCAACCCGGAGCAACTTCGCGAGCTCGTCTCTTTCGCACGGATGCCGCAGGAGGAGGTTCGGGCCTATGTCGAGTCCCACATCCCGGAACATCGGGTTATGGTTGGACGCCGGCAGCGTCCCCTCTCCGATGCGGAGATGCTGAATCGCGACTACTATCGGGGCCGGTTCGCAAGCCACGTAAACGGAGAACTTGTATACAACTGGGAGGAGAAGCCGTTCGCATGAGCGAGATCTCTGCTCCGTCCGTCATCGCGATCATTCCGGCTCGCGGAGGCTCCAAGGGGGTTCCGCGGAAGAATGTGGCCCCATTGGCAGGCCGCCCGCTGATCGCCTATTCGATCGATGCGGCGCGACAGGCGCGATCCCTGACCCGGGTGATCATATCCACCGATGACGAGGAGATTGGGCGCATTTCGCGGGAGTGTGGGGGAGAGGTCCCTTTCGTGCGACCTGCCGCGCTCGCAACCGATGATGCGCGAACGCTGCCGGTCATTCAGCACGCCGTCAACTGGGTAGAGCACCATGAGAGCCGCCTTTTCGACATCATCGTACTCCTGCAACCCACGACGCCGCTGCGAACGGCGGAGGACATCGACCGGGGCATTCAGCTGCTCCTCGAGACGGGCGCCGATTCCGTCGTGAGCGTGGTGGACGTTGGGGGCATGCATCCTTTCAGAATGAAACGGCTTCTCCCTGACGGCCGGCTCATCAATTATATCGATCAGGGTTTTGAGGACATGCGGCCCCGACAGGAGTTGCCGCCGGTTTACATTCGCAGCGGGGCGCTCTATATCTCCCGGCGCGACGTGGTGATGAAGCAGGGCACCATGGTGGGCGAGGATTGCCGTGGGATGGTGTTTCCCCCCGAACGGGCGATCAACATCGATACCATGGGCGATTTGATGCAGGCCGAGCAGGCGCTAAGGCACCGTGTGGAGGCGGAAGGATGAACGAAGGGGTGCTGCGTTTGCTGTGTGGAGAGCCCGAGAACTACAGTGTGCGAGGCCTTGAGACGGCCGCAAGCCTCGGTCGCCTCCGGGCGGAGAGACTGAGCCAGGAGGATTTCGAGCGGGAAGCGGTGACCTCCAACATCTTGCTCGTTCGGCTGCGCCTTCGAATACCGGCGGATCTGGTCGAGGCGGCGTCAGACCTTCGTGCGGTGGTGACACCGACCACAGGACTGAATCATGTCGCGATGGATGCGCTGCGCGACCGGGGCATACCCGTTTTTCACCTGCGGGGCGAGACAGAATTTCTTGAGACAATCACATCCACCGCAGAGTTCACGTTCGGTCTCTTGTTGGCATTGATGAGGAAGCTCCCGGCTGCGGTAGCGAGCGTGAAAGAGGGGAAGTGGGTGCAGCGGCCGTTCCGGGGTCGTGAGTTGAAGGGGAAGCGGCTTGGGGTGCTGGGATACGGCCGGCTGGGTCGCATGGTGGCACAATACGGCCATGCGTTCGGAATGGAGGTTCTGGCGTTTGATCCGGCACTCCGTGACCCTGCCCCCTACGTTGTGCCGTGCCTCTCGATGGACGACCTGCTGGGCCGGTGTGACGTCCTGTCGGTCCACGTGCCCCTCAATGATAAAACGCTCGGGCTCCTCGGCCGACGGGAGCTGGACGCGATGCGTCCGGGCGCCGTGGTGGTCAACACCTCTCGGGGCGAGGTCGTCGACGAGACCGCACTCCTGGATGCCGTGGCCTGTGGGCGGGTTGCGGGCTATGCCACGGATGTACTGGCCAACGAGCACGGCATGGATCCCGCGGGTCACCCTCTCATTGCCTGGGCCATGGAGCATGACAACGTGATCATCACCCCTCACATCGGCGGTGCGGCTGAGGAAGCGATCGAGCAGACGGACCTGTTTGTGCTTGACCGGCTGAAGCGCCTGCTGCAAGGCACAACGGCGGTGGCGGGTTTCGAATGAGCGGAGATGCAGTTATGGAGACGTTACCGGCACTGGTGGAAGGGGGGCATGTGGTTGTGGCGACGGCCTATTATCCGCCGCAGGTCACGGGCAGCAGTGTGATTATGCAAAATTTGTTGTCCCGTTTTGACCCCGCGAGTTATACGGTCGTCACCGCCCAGACCCCGCACCGGCACAAGCTGGAGCGGTCGGCGGGCGGGGCGGAAGTTGTTGAGATTGCCTCTTCGACCCGGCTGAGTTACCGGCTGAACGAGTGGTGGCGGGAGGCACAGATCCCGCTGATGCAGAAACGGGTGGTGTCGCTGGTCAGGAAGAAGGATGTCGGCCTCATCATAGGTGTGTATCCCGACTACCACTTCCTTCGCGCGGCGATTGGTGCAGCGACGCAGTGTGGGGTGCCGTTCGTCGCGTATCTCCACGATACGATTGTCGAGGCGCTGGAGGGCACTGCCCTGGAGCGGAAGGCCAGAGCGCTTCAGGATCGCGTATTTTCGGAGTCGGCCCGCATCCTCGTGATGAGCGAGGGTATGTCGGATCTGCTTCGTCGAAAGTACGCGTTGCCCTCGGTGCCCATCGTGCACACGTACCCGGAGCCGATCCCCGAGGAGCTGGTGGAAGGGCAAAGGCTGCCTCAGGGTTTCTGGGGCGGATCGATCTACCGAATCAACCTGAATGGCGTCCGCCGTGTATCGGAAGGTTTTGGTCGATTGGGACTCCCATTCATCCTTGCGACGAACCGCAATCGGGCCGAACTGCGGCAGATCGGGATCGACGGGGATCATCTCGACCTGACGTTCTATGCCCGGCGTGAGGCCTATCTGGATGCATTGCGGCGTCAGGCCGTGGTGGTGCAGGCACTGGATTGGCCGGACGAGAGTGAGACGCACGAGGACGAGATGGCGACCATCTTTCCGACGAAGACGCCGGAGTATCTGGCGGCAGGGGTGCCCATGCTGGTCCACTGTCCCGAGCACTACTTCCTCGCACGCTTCGTGAAGGAGCATGGGTGTGGCCTCGTGGTCGGAGAGCGTGAGCCGGCTGCGTTGGATGCGGCTTTGCACAGGTTGGTGGGCGATTCCGAGGAGGTGCCGGCGATGCGGAGGGCGGCGCTGCGGGCGGCGGGGATGTTTCGGGCTGATCGTGTTGCCGGTTCGTTTTCGGAAGAGGTTGAGGCTGCGTTCCGTTTTGCTTCGGTTGCCGAGGGGTGAGGGGTGCATCATGCCCTCCCCCGGGTACGGCCCGATGGGCTTCTGAAATGCGAAGGCAATGCGGTTCTGTCACGTTGAGTGGTTTTCCCGGCCAGGGGTCGCAGGTGTGCCGGCCCGTCTCCGACTGCGGGTTGATCCGTCGCACCTTGGTTCAGAGGCAGGAGTCGATTGGGGTCCTCGGGGGACGCTGAGCACCTCGTTTGACGGGCCGGCAGGAACCAACGACGAACCGCAAGTACAATGAACCAGAAGAATCCATGGGCTTGCCGTTTGCGGGATTCCCGTGGACTCGCGTCGCGAGAGTGATGTGGATGAGGGCGTACGTCCTCTACCGCCCGTCGCTATCGGAACCTTGTTTACCGAAAGATTCCACCAAGAACGATAGAGCCGGATGAAAAGGCTTGCCCTTGTTTTTCTCGCTTTGTTTGTCGCTTCGATTCCTCTGCAGGAGCTCTTCTTTGACCAGTTGCACGGCTACGTGGGGTCCGTGCCTCGCCTCTTCGGGATTGCTGCGTTCATTCTTGGCGTCGTCGCAGCCGCCCTGGACGGGCGGTTTGGCGTTCCCGGCAGGATACACCTGGTAATGATCCTCTTCGTTGGGTGGTCGATGCTCAGCGTTGTTTGGAGCGTTGCCCCGGATCTGACGTGGGAGCGGAACCTCACTTTCGTTCAGATTGCTGCCATGGTCTGGCTCTTTCTTCAGTACGCGAGAACCAAGGAAACGGTGGAGTGGATGCTGATTGCTTACCTGGCGGGGTGCCTTGCCGTGGTCAGTGCTGTCCTTTTCAACGCCGCCACAGGTCAGGCATTGGGTGGCTTGAGCGCGCATACGATCAAGTATGTTCGTTTCCAGGCATTCCGCAGTGATCCGAATGAATTGGCATTGGGTCTGGTATTGGCCATCCCAATGGCGTGGTATTTCTTTTCCAAAGCCACCGGAGTGTGGCGGGGAGTCGCATTGTCCTTCATTCCCATCGCCATGCTGGGTGCGGTGCTTACGGGATCGAGGGGAGGCGCGTTGGCGATGGCTGCTGCCCTTCTGATCGTACCTTACACATACTTCCGATTGGGCCGAACGGCCAAAGTATGGGTTGTCGGGGGCGTTTTGGCCGGTCTCGCTTTGCTTCCTGCGGTGGTACCCCAGAATACGTGGGAACGTGTTCTCACGCTGATGGATGTCCTGGACAACCGCGCTCGGTTCGCCCAGATGCGATGGACGGAGCAGAATGTGCGGGTCAAGATCTGGGCGGAGGGTATCGAAACATTCGGCGATAACCCAATCTTCGGCATCGGCTCTGCCGCGTTTGCGGAGGGCACGAGGAGCGTCGAAGGTGAACACCGCGTGGCGCACAGTGTATGGATCTCGACCTTGACCGAACTCGGCTTGATCGGATCTGCATTCTGGGTTGTGCTCGTCATACTTTCGTTCGTCGCATTGAGGGGATTCAGTACCGAAGAAAGAACCATGTGGTTCTTCATCTTGCTGGCATGGGCCGTAGGTGCTTCCTTTCTTACCTGGGAGCACACGAAGAATACGTGGCTCATTTTTGGCTTGATAGGTGCCAGGGACTCCCAGCTTCGGCTAGAGTGGAGAGCGATGAGGCGACGTATGCGGCAAATAGCGGGACTTCGGCGCCCTGTGACGCAGGGCATGGTTCCTGCATAGGCCGGAGTGGCCTTGACCGGCCCGAGTGGAAATCTCCCAGGGTATCAGCCGCCGGCCTCGAGTCAACCAGGCAGGATCGCGGGGCGAAAGCGCACCGCGCCGCAATACGCTACCCGAATCCGCAGTCCCCGCATGGATAAGGCGAAGCGGCGAATAGGGGGCGCCTTGGTGCACGTCGCAGACTTCAAGTTGGATCTACTTCGCCGCGAGCAGCCGCTCATAAATCGACTCGAGTCTGGGAATGACATGGGTACTCGAGAACTGATTGACGAGAATCTGATGTGCATGGCCGGCACGCCTTCTTGCCTCATCTCGATCCGAGTCTACCCGGATCAACTCTCGCGCAATCGACTCTGCAAGATCCTCCTGTAGGAAGTAGCAGGCAGATTCATCCAATATGGATTCAAAGAACCCATGTCTGGAGCAGAGTATGACGAGTCCCCACATCATCGCTTCGTTTAGCGCGTTGGAATGCCCCTCACCGGGGTGACGTGAGGGCATACAGAAGACATCTGCCGACTCATAGAGATGCTTCAGATGTGCATCTTGCGTCAGCCCCTTGCGGTGCAGTTCAAAAGGCAGTCCTCCACCTGCTTCTCGATCCAGCCAGGCTGCGAACGACGGATCTTCGGCGCCGGCGAACGTGAGGGAAAGGGAAACGCCCCGCCCGGCGGCGATTCGACAGCCGCGGACGAGCTCATACACGCCCTTTCCTTCATAGCAGTAACCCACGAACAGGACCCGAAGGGTCTTGTTCGTACAGCGGTCCGGAATCCGAGATGGGATTTCATCGCTCGGCACAAAGTTGGGCAGATACGTGCCCGGTCGGCCAAATTGTTCTTCCAGAAAGGTAGCATCCGGCTTTCCCTCGACCGTAATCATCTTGCCGCTCTGGATGACAAAGCGTCCGAGCGACCTCGCAATTACGCCGCCTGAGGAATACCATTTGCGGAATGCGCCGGCTCGGATGTCAACCAGTATCGGCAAACCCCGCACGCGTGCAATGAAGCAGAGAACCGCCTCTCTGACAATGGCATTTCGATACTGCAGCGTGATGTGGACGGCATCGGAACCTCTAGAACACCAGGCAAAGAAGGCGGCGTCGTAGGCGAGCCGAAGCGGCAGCAACAGGGGCCACCATGGTCCGCGCTTCCTGGAGGTATGGTAGCACGGCTTGATCCGGAACGGGATCGATCGCGTGGTTCTTAGCAGCACCAAAGCCATCCGGGCATACCCCCCCATTCCTCCGCCGTGGGCGGCGCCCTTGGACCAGGGCCGGGCGGTGGACAACATGATCGTTGGCGGAATGGCGGTTGACGCAGCGTTAGACGTGTAACGAGGCTCCACGATGTCAATAGGTTAAGTGCCAGTGTGGTTGGCCCTGATTGGCTATTCAAGAAGCGGAGGATCGCATAGACGACGGTAGAGCGAGGCATATTTCTCAACCATGGCCGCCTTGGAGAAATGCTCCTCCACACGCCTCCTGCCCGCGTTACCCATCCGGACTCTGGTTGCAGAATCCGCCGCCAAACCGAGGACGGCTCTTACGATTGCGTCTCGGTCGCCGCTGGGGACGAGGATGCCCGTCTCCCCGTCAACAACGATGTCCGTCACACCGCCCACCCTGGTGGCTATGACCGGTTTGTTGTTGGCCATAGCTTCAAGCACGGCAAGAGGATGTCCCTCCCATTTGGATGTCAGCAAGAAGATATCAAAGGATCGAATGAGCTCCTGGGCATCGGTCCGATAGCCCAGGAGTGCGATCCTATTGGCCAGGCCGCGCCGTTCAATCCACCGCTGCGCCTCCGGGAGCAGAGGTCCATCTCCGACCAATACGAGTGAGAGTCGGGGATCGCTGCAAGCCGCCACGTCAAACGCTTCAAGAAGCAATCCGAGATTCTTTTGAGGGTCGAATCGGGCCACACATCCGAGCACTACGTGCTTCGTTGCGTTGGATTGGGCCAAGAGGTGCGGCATGGTCGGCACCCCATTGTGAATCAGCGGGACGTCATCCAAACCGTAGAGGGTCTCGATGCTCTCTTGAACCTGTCGGGCGATGGCAACCGGAATAGCGCCGGCGGCAAAGGCCAACCGGTGCAGGGCCCTGCCCAGCGGTCCGACTTCGTGCTGGGCAAGGTTGTGAACCGTGTGGACGATGCGATGCGTACCGCGACGGCGGGCTGCGTCGATCAGCGGTAACAGATAGGACAGCGCGTAGCGGTGGGTGTGGATGATATCGGGTTGAAAACGTCGGATGCAGGACGACAGCCGGGCTGAAGCATGAATATCCCAACCGAGGGACTTGCCGAGAAACCACGTCGGAATGCCCGACCGGGAAAGGGGTTCGGCGAGCGAAGGGAGCGGATCACTGAAGAGCGAGGCGAATCCGACGTCAAGCCCTATCTCTTTCAGTCCGAGGGCAAGATCCACAGCCATCTTCTCGCCACCTCCATATCCAAGGTTCGGAACGACTTGAAGGATGCGCGGCCGGTTTCCTGAACCGTGAAGAGGGGTGCCCACGTTCATCAGGAGTCCGAAGATGCATTTGGTGATGATGAAGGGCCGGCGATCTCCGCAACCAGGCCGCGATAGAAGGACTCGGCCCGGCTTTTAGCGAAATACTCCCTGAAGCACGCATATGCCCCGGTCGACAGACGAAACAAGACGGACGGGTCGGAGAGGCGGAGGATGGCCCGGGCGAGGGCCTCCGAATCGTTCGGAGGCACCAGATACCCGGTTTCGTCGTCCTTCACATAGTGGGGCAGCACGCCTTCTGAGGTCGAGACGACGGGCAGCCCGGCCCTCATGGCTTCGATCAATACGTAGGGAAAGCCCTCCGGGTGCATTGTCGGGAATACCAGAACGTCAGCAGATCGGTAGGCGTCAAGCAGCGCATCACCGGCCAGGTACCCGGCAAAACGGACCCGATCCGAGTAGACCGAGGAGGTGCACCACTCCCGCACACGTTCCAGATCCGGACCCGAACCCACGACCGTAAGCTCGAAGTCTACAAGCGCTTCGTTGAGACGGTCGAGCGCGTCCAGGACCACGAAAATACCCTTCACGGCCGCGACCCGACCGACAAACAGCAGCCGAAGCGATCCACGATGAGGAACGCGGTGCCTGATTGGCTCGTCGGACTCCGCGTAGTTCCGAAACATTGCATAGGGCAGATCGGGAAAGTAGCGCATGAATCCGAGCCGTTCCGGATCGGACAAGAAGTAGAATCGCCTCGCGCGACCAAACGGAAATTCGAGAAGTCGACGAACCAGCCAAAAGCGAAGGAATGGTATTCTTTCGAACCTTCCACCATGAAAAAAGACCAGTGTTCGATTCTGGAGGGAACGCGGGACGACCAGCAGGATCAGGGCAAGCTTAACCAACGCTGCCGGCATGATCGCATGGTGCAACAACAGCATATCATAGTGTTCTCTGGAGAGTTTCCGGCGCAGGCCCAGAATATTTCGGAACACCGTCAATGCAGCCATCCTTCCCGGTAGTGCTGCAGTACCGTGAATCGAACCGACATCGTACGCTTCCAGGCCACTCAGGGCCTCCAATCCGCGAAGCAGACGGCTATGGGTCACCACGCCTCCGGGCTGAGGGGTATCCGGGTGCGAGCCGATACTTAAGATTCTCTGGCGGCGGGCGGGTTTCGGTCCCGGCATGGGTGCATTGGCTGTTGGAATGCTTCGGGTAGCGGGATGCAGAATACGATCAGAACTCGAAGGGACCTGGGCCACGACAGGCCCTGAGGCAAAAGCAACGGGCTGAAACGAGCCTTTGTCCGCCGGCCACGCCCCTCGTTCTTATCGGTAATCGGGCCCCCGCTACGACTGCTTCCAGTACTTCGAAAAATGGGACTCGAGGAGTCGAACCGGATGGATGGCCAACCGGAGGAGATGATAACCGCTGATCATCCCAAGAAATCGGCCGAAAGATAAGGTCGCACCAGCCCGGTCGCCCGGTCCCAGGCGCACACAGCACTGCACGATGGTATCGAAGCAAGTGCCCTGCGAGTAGAACACTTCCCACTGTGCTCTTGCCATATCTCCCATCGTCCTGGCATCGGACCTCCGCTCGCGTAAAATGTCTGGGATCTGATCCACATCACCTTCCTTGACCCACACGGCGAACTCACTCCATCGCGGCCCGTCAGGAGGGACCCACCGATCCGCAATAATGACAGGGGCGCGTCCGCAAATCATGGATTCAAAGACCCGGAATGTCGCTGTGCCCGTTCCTCGCGGACATAAGACAAAGGCTGAATCCCATACAAGTTGTACATAGTCACTCCGAAAGGAACCCCATGTGTTGACATCCACATCACCCTTCTGGACCAGGGTCTTCTTGACACACGCGGTGTCGATCAGCATCGCTTCATTGTCCTTTATTGACAAAACTCTCTTCCGTACAGAGTGGGATTCAGATGAGCCGGCAAACGAAAAGAGAAAATTTGGATGTAGTGCTGCAGGACGAAAGAACAAGTCTGACGTTTCTGTTATTCCAAGGTACGGCCCCCCTCGGCACCATGACGCATCGTACCATCGGTTGTCGGTGGAAGTGTACACGCCACGAAATAGAGGCAGGGGTCGATCACCGGAGCAGAATACGAAGCACTTCTCAGGCCACGCTTTCACAAAAGGATGTCTGCGTACCGATGCAAAAAAAGGGTCCGGCTTTAGTCGTTCAATGAAGAGGATCAGGTCTGCATCGGTAGGGTCATCAGTAATCCTGTGCCGACCTACAACATCGGCTAGTCCCAGCGCGACGAATTGCTCGAGTTCACGCAGGCTGCCGATACCGCGATCGCCTAGCATACTGCTCGCAGAAAGGGGAAAGACGGTCGCCATGTTGTGGGTCCCTCCACTCAAGTATCTCAGGGTGAGATCCGACCGCTGCCCTGGCGGGAATGCCGAGCGGGTTCAAGCCAGAAGCTTCGGGAACGCCTCGCCCCAACACCAATGCAAGAGGGCTCGCCGGATGTGTGAGTTCAAGATCACAACAATGGAGTCCAGGCGCATAAATCACTGCGGCATCAGTTCCCTCGGACAATTCGGGCGAGTTTTCGGCGTCGCCGCCGAAGGGACGTCTGAATGGTATCTATGGCACCGGCGGCCCGCTCCAGAAACCGGCCGCGATAAGGGTTGAGCCGTCGAATATCGTCCACCG
>CAYLXM010000013.1:0-18742 GCA_964387555.1 uncultured Rhodothermales bacterium
CTCCTCAAGGACAAAGTCACGGGCGAGGTCACGCAGATCGTCTCCTGACGCGAAATCGCTCCGAATTCGAAACGAACGCATCGCGGAAGAGCCGTCCAGCATCGGGTACTGGACATGCACTTCGCTTGACTACGGACAACGCCTGCGCGTCGATCGAAGGGAAACCCTTCAGATCCGTATCGAACCCGGCCTATGGAACTGATCCAGCCCCTCCTGTCCGACGACCTTTTTCTCGCCGACGTCGCGGCCCATCTGCCCGACCCCGGGTTTCGCATCTGGTGGCTCGGCCAGAGCGGTTTCCTGCTCCAAACCCGGCGAAAGCACCTCCTCTTTGACCCCTATCTCTCCGATTCGCTCACGCGGAAGTACGCGGCCACCGACAAGCCGCACGTCCGGATGACCCGCCGCGTCATCGTCCCCGAACGGCTTGGTTTTGTAGATGTAGTCACATCGAGTCACAACCACACCGACCACCTCGACGCGGAGACCCTTCTCCCGATGCTCGGAGCCAATCCTGCTCTCGAGATCGTGGTCCCGGAGGCCAACCGGGATTTCGCGGCCGAGCGGCTCGGACTCGACCCGGAGCGGCTCCGCACCGTCGACGATGGCCGGACGATCGACCTGGATCCTTTCCGGATCACGGCCGTGCCGGCGGCGCATGAGGAGATCGAGGTCGACGACCAGGGCCGTCACCGCTACCTGGGTTATGTGGTGTCGTTTGGTGGATGGACCGTCTACCACAGCGGCGACACGGTGTGGTATGAGGGGATGGTCGATCGGCTGCGCCCGTTCCGGATCGACGCGGCGATGCTACCGATCAACGGGTCGGCGCCCGAGCGGCGGGTCGCGGGCAACCTGAATGGCCGGGAGGCCGCTCGCCTCGGAAAGGAGATCGGCGCCGCACTCGTCATCCCCTGTCACTATGAGATGTTCGCCTTCAACACCGCCTCCCCGGACGAATTCGTGGCCGAAGCGGCACGGATCGGCCAACCGGTGCGGGTCCTGCGGGCGGGAGAGGGGGTGTCGGGGGGGGTCTGAGGTCCGGGGGTCCGTAGAGCCTGCCCCGGCGAAAGCCGGGGTCCGAGGGTGCCACCGCTTGTCATCCCGGGCGACGCCTTGCCCTTGACTTGTCAGACCGGGCGACGCCTTGCCCCTGACTTGTCAGACCGAGCGAGGCGCAGCCGAGACCCGGGATCCCGGTCTCGTCCCTCCTCGGAGCCGGGATCCCGGATCAAGTCCGGGATGACATAGAATCCATCCCGGGGGGCGCGCAGCCGAGACCCGGGATCCCGGTCTCGTCCCTCCTCGGAGCCGGGATCCCGGATCAAGTCCGGGATGACATAGAATCCATCCCGGGCGCCTGCCCCGGACCTGATCAGGGGACGCGAAACCCTCCATTCGTCATCCCGGGGGTTCCCGACTCGACCCCTGAAAAGGAACACCAAAGCGAAGGAATAGTATTAATTGTTTGCACTTTTACTGCGAAATCACCCCTCGACACCACCCATGCGATCGCTCCTCGCTTCCTCCGTTCTCGGGCTTCTTGTACTCACCCTGGCCGCTTGCTCACCGCGGGACGAAGAGTCCGGCCTGTTCGACGAGGCCCGATTCCGGGCGGATATTGAGCGGCTCGCCTCCGATGAGTTCGAGGGACGCGAGCCCGGCACGGTCGGAGAGGAAAGAACAGTAGCCTTCCTCCAGGCCGCATTCGCCGATGCAGGACTCCAACCCGGCAATGGAGACAGTTATTTCCAGGAGGTCCCGCTCGTGGCCATCACGCCGGATCCGTCTGCCTCGTTCTCCGTGCAGGGGTATGAGGAGGATTTCCGTCCGGTGTACGGCACGGACTTTGTCACGTGGACCCGTCGCGTGGTCGAATCCTCCGCCATCGAGTCCTCCGATGTCGTTTTCGTCGGATACGGTATCGTCGCCCCGGAGTATGGCTGGGATGACTATGCAGGACTCGATGCGCGGGGAAAGACCGTCGTGATGCTCGTGAACGATCCGGGTTTCGCCACGCAGGACTCGACGCTGTTCACGGGGAACGCGATGACCTACTACGGCAGATGGACCTACAAATTCGAGGAAGCGGCCCGCCAGGGCGCTGCCGGTGCGTTGCTCGTGCATCGGACGGCCCCCGCGTCCTACCCGTGGGCGGTGGTGCAGGGCTCCTGGATGGGCGCCCAGTACAGCCTGGTGGCGGAGGATGGTAATCTATCCTCCTGCGCCGTCGAGGGATGGGTCACCGAAGCAACGGCCCGCTCCCTCTTCCAACTCGCCGGACAGGACTTCGACCAGCTCGACGCAGCGGCAGCGGAACGCGGCTTCCGGCCCGTTGATATGGGTATCAAGGTGGATGCGACCCTATCGAACGCGATCGAACGGACGGTTTCCCGTAACGTGGTCGGCCTGCTCCCCGGCTCCGAGCGGCCCGACGAAGTCATCGTTTACATGGGCCACTGGGATCACCTCGGGCGTGATACGTCACTGGAGGGCGACCAGATCTTCAACGGCGCCGTCGACAATGCGACAGGGACCGCAGCCTTGCTGGAGCTGGCCCGCGCCTTCGCCGCCCAGGATCCGGCTCCTGCCCGCTCGGTCCTCTTCCTCGCCGTTACCGCCGAAGAGCAGGGCCTGCTGGGCTCGGCCTACTATGCGGCCCATCCCCTCTTTCCGCCGGAAAAGACCGTCGCGGCGATCAATATCGACGCACTGTTTCCGCTCGGGAAGATGAACGACGTCACCATGGTCGGAGTCGGCCATTCGGAACTCGACGCGTATGCGATGGCCGCTGCCGCCGCACAGGGTCGTTCCGTCAGTCCGGATGCAAGGCCGGAGCGAGGCTCCTTCTACCGAAGTGACCATTTCAGCTTTGCGAAGATCGGCGTACCGGCGCTCTATCTCGGCACGGGCGTCGACCATGTCGAGCACGGAGAGGACTGGGCGAAGGAGCAAATGGAACGCTTCAACGCGGAGCACTACCACAAGGTATCCGATGAATACAATGCCGCGTGGGATGTGTCGGGCATGCTCCAGGACATGGAACTGCTCTATCAGATTGGGCTTCAGCTCGCCGGCGAGTCGACATTCCCCGCCTGGCGGCCGACGTCGGAGTTTGCAGGGAAAAGGTAGGGTTCGCAGGAGGAGACGGGAGGCAGGAAACGGGAGAGGACGCGCAACTCCTAAACTCTTAAACTCCTAAACTCCTTAACGAAGCCACCTCTCCAGCACCCTCAGATCCGCATGATTCGGGTCCCTGAGTCCGACCGCGACCAGGTTGCGGACCATCCGCAGAAGGACCGTCCGGCTTGATGCCGGCGCAAAATGATCCGCGGCGGGCGTGATGCCGGCACGAAGCAGAAATCGAATCGCGTCGGAACGACTCACGGCCACACCTCCGTGATACATGTCAACAAGCACCCCCTCGGATTCGTCCCCGTAGCGGGCGAGGAAATGAACGGGCATATCGACGCCGGCAACCGGAAGACCGAGCCGGCGTCCCACGAGGATGAACACCAGTGAAAGCGAAATCGGGATCCCTTTCCGCGATTCGATCACCCGATTGAGGAAGGAATTGTCCGGGTTGTAGTAGTCCTCAGCATTCCCCCTGAATCCCCACCGCTCGCAGAGAAACCGGGCGAGGACAAGCCCGCGTTCGTATTCCACGGCGGACGAGACGGACTCCCGCGCCTGGTCGGCCATCTCGTCCAGGATTCGTACGTAGGCCGCCACGTCGAGATCGCGATCTCTCCACCGGGCAAGCAAGAAAGCCCCCTCCTCCAGGTCGGGCTCGGGTCGCTCCAGGAGTTCCGTCCAGTCACCCAATAGCCCCTCCTCCTCCCATTCGTGCAGGAGGCGGACCCACTCCTCGGCCGTCTCCCCCTCCAACCGCTCCAGCGCCGCCCGCAGGAAGGGTGCAGACGAGGGCCCCAGTTCCGAAAAGCGGCCCCTCACCGCGCGCTGGACGGCCGGATCCGGGTCATCGAGCAGACTGCAAAGGGCCTGAATCTCCTCTGGTTCGATCCCGATCATGGCCCTTCCCCTCGGTTCACCCGGTCTCACCCGGATCCTCGCCGATGGCCTCGAGCAAGAGCCGCATCATTGCCCGCGCACTTCGATCGGCCACGCCGCGAAGAAGTGCCCGATCCACCTCGTCACCGGCTTCATAGGTCACGGCCGGACATCTGAACGTCTCATAGAACCAGTTCTTGCTGATCGGCGATCCGAGGCCGAAGGCTTCCTCATAGACACGGTATTCCGGAAGGGCCGCTCCGATCGCGGCAAGCCAGCGTGGTGTGAAGTCGGCAGGTTCCGTGGGCAGGTCTGGCGTAAGCGTATAGAACACATCCTCCTGGGTGCTGTGGAAATCGATCGCGAAGTAGACGCGCGCCGATTGGTCCTCCACTGTGGAGAGGAACAAGTCGCGCACCTGTCGGGTCTCGGGTTGATTGAATGCGGCCCAATCCCGGTTGAGGTCCACTCCACCGGCATTGTGCCGCCAATGCCCGCCATCCACACCGTCCGGGTTGACCAGCGGCACGGCGAGCGTTGTGAAGGCCCTCCGAAACCGCTGCGCCAGAGCGCTCGAATCGGCGATCGTCTCAACGAAGGCTTCGAGGGCGAGCGAACCGGTTACCTCCGGCGGATGCTGGCGTCCCATGACGAGCACATAGCGGTTCGCAGGCTCCGGCGCGCCGATCTGCAGGCGGCGGAGGGGCCGGCCGAGTCGAGATTGTCCGAATTCCGCCACCTCCACGAAGGGCAGCGCCGCGAGGTCGTCCATCCACGCATAAATCTCGCGGCTGGTCTTCAATTCCTGTGCGGCAACCCAGAGACTGTCCGGCCCGACTCGAAGGCGCAGGCGAGCGGTCCCGTCGACCGTATCCGGGAGGAAACGGCCGTCGGCCAGCGGCGTCCAGTCCCGCCCATCGACGCTGATTTTCGGGATGTACCGGTGGGTGCCCTCCGCATACCGGAGATCGATGACGACCTCCCGCTCCTGCGGCGCCCAGACCCGAAAGGCAAACCAGGCGCTGTTGTTGACGGGTGCATTCTCCGGACGGATTTCCAGCTGCAGCAGCGAGTCACCTTGCCACTGCACGCCGGCAAGCCCGCCTCCCGGGAAGCGCGTGGAAACCCCCACCGACTGTCCGTCCAGCCAGGCATCCGATTGACCAGGGGGCGAAATCGGCTTGTCCGTGGTGACGGTCGAACCGGGTGGGTCGTAAGAGAATTCTTCGCTGACGGACATCGTTCGCGCACAGGCCGCGCAGCCGAGCAGGACGACGCCCAGCGCCAGGGCGTGACGATTCATGGCTGGGGAGGAGGGTCGTACGGTCTATCGAAGATACGCCCTCCATCCCCATGGACCCAACACCGCGCCCTGTGAGCCGTCACGGGAAGATCCCGCGGCGTTCATAAGCGACCGCCACCTTGTCGATCGCATTGATGAAGGCGGCTGTCCTCAGATCGATGCCGCTATTGTGCCTCTTCCAGGTCTCCCGGATTTCCTGGTAGGCCATCACCATGGTCTCCTCCAGCCCGGAATACACGAGGTCCAATTCGTCAGCGCCATGCGCCAGGCTGCTGAAGACGTCCTCGGGAAGCCGCTTGCCCGTCATGTTCTCGACAGCCTCGAGCAGACGGCTATGGGTCGACTGCTCAAAGCGCTTGCTCAGGCGGCCGAAGCGGACGTGCGAGAGGTTCTTCAGCCACTCGAAGTAGGACACCGTCACCCCGCCGGAGTTCAGGAAGAGATCGGGCAAGAGGAGGTGGCCCCGTTCTGCCAGATAGACGCTGGCATCCGCGACGACCGGACCGTTTGCCGCCTCCGCGATGATCTTCGCCCGGATGCGCGGTGCATTCTCCATGGTGATCTGGTTCTCCAGGGCAGCCGGTATGAGGATATCACACGGCAGTTCGAGGGCGTCCTCCGTTCTGGGAAGATCCAACGCGCCGGGGAAACCGAGAATCGATCCGGTCTCCCTGCGATGCGCCATCACGTCCTCCAGATCGAGCCCTCGTTCCGAGTAGACGGCGCCCTCGACTTCGGCAAGCCCCACGAGTTTGGCTCCGTCGGCCTGGAAGAACCGCGCGCTGTGGTACCCTACGTTGCCGAGTCCCTGGACGACGACCGTTTTCCCGGCGAGGCCGGTCCCGAGCCCGAGCGCCCGCATGTCCTTCTCGTCGGCGCAGGCCTCCCGCGTCCCATAATAGACGCCGCGGCCCGTTGCCTCGGTGCGCCCGCGTACGCCGCCCTGAGAGATCGGTTTTCCCGTCACGCACCCCCCGGCATTGATTTCATCGGCGAGCGACGAGTAGGTGTCCAGGATCCAGCCCATCTCATCCTCACCGGTGCCGTAGTCCGGGGCCGGCACATCAGTGGCGGGACCAATAAATTGTTTTCTATAGAGTTCGTACGTATACCTTCGTGTAATGCGTTCCAGTTCATCCCGGGAATAGTGTCGCCGATCGATCCGGATGCCGCCTTTGGCGCCGCCGAACGGCACGTCCACGATGGCGCACTTGTAGGTCATCAGGGCCGCAAGGGCGACCACTTCATCCTCATTGACCATCGGTGCATACCGGATACCGCCTTTCGTGGGGAGTTTGTGGTGGCTGTGCTCGGCGCGCCAGCCGTGAATGACCTCGATCGAATTGTCATCCCGCTTGAGGGGGAAGGCGAAGCGGTATACGCTGTTACAGTGTTTGATCTGGTCGAGCAGCCCCTTCGCATGCTTCGTGTAGGATGCGGCCCGGTCGAAGTACTGGTTGACTTGTTTGAAAAAACGGATGGGAGCCATGGTTGTCTTGCAGCGTTGGTGGGCGCGGAGGCACGAAAAGGCTGTCTCTCCGCTTGCCTTAGAAACTAAGGACCCTCCGGAAGCGGTTCCAGCGCGTTTCTCGCGACAGGACCGGTATCATGATTCCTCCGCCGATATTTCGCTGATTCTCCCCGTGTGAAATCCGGAGTCCGGCCCGGCCTCCACAGCCGTCTTTCCGCCGCGCCGACGGTGATTGAAGTGCGGATGTCGTATTCTGCCACCCTGCCCAGATCCGCTGCACGTCGCCATCTCCTGCACTACGCCGTGATGGCGGATGGAGACTCGACAGCCGCGTGCCTCGTATTCTCCGTTCGGCTCCGTCCTGAACGTGCCGGGTCTCCACTCGCCTATCTTTCTCTCTGTTCCATGCCCTCCATCCGACGGAAGGTCCGACACCTGTTCCCGTGCCGGTTCGCGGCCATGGGATATTTGATGATCTGGGCCATTCTGCAAGCCACCCATCCGGCACTCGCCCGTCAGGATTTTCGGGTCCATCCGTACGTGCAGCATCCGACGACAGACGGCATGTCGGTCCGTTGGGTATCGGAAGACAGTGTCGAGGCCCATCTCGCAGTTTCGCATTCGGACGGATCGACCCGCGTGTACGATGCCGCAGTGCGCCGGGCCGAGGCCCTGGCGTATGATCCCTGGGAAATCGAGCAGTTCTTCAGTGGGGTCTCTCCCCCTCCCCTGTTTCTGTATTCCGTTCGGGTGGATGGACTGGACGCCGATACACGTTACCCGTATGAGGTGCACTTCGGCGCCCATCGACTTGCGGGCTCCTTCCGCACGGCCCCGGCAGGGGATCGTCCCCTTCGGTTGATCGTCTATGGGGATCCGGAGACGGAGCCCGAGTCCGTCGGCCTCCGCGGGCTGTGGCCGGACCCCCTGGTTTCGGGATCGGAGCGGACCTACCTGATCGATCAGGATCAAGGGTACCGGGAGAACCTCGCGATCATTCGCTCGCGCGAGCCCGATCTGGTCCTCATTGTGGGTGACCTCGTGCGAATCGGCCAGGAGCAGCGGGACTGGGATGCGTTTTGGACCTACAACACCGCTGAAGACCCGGACCGGAGCCTGGCGGGACAGGTACCTGTGCTCGCCGTTCCCGGCAACCATGAGTACCTCTCACCCCATGCCCCGGGCGGCCAGACCACGTACGGGAACCCGCAAGCGGAGGCGTCGATCAGCCGGTTCGTCACCTATTTCGAGGCGCCGGACAACGGTGCGCCCGTCGATGCGCACCGCGGACGGTACTGGCGCCTGGATTACGGTCCGGTCACATTGATCGGCCTCGACACCAACAACAACGGTCCGAACGGCTCCGACTGGGATACGAATCTCTGGATGGAGTCGGTATCGGACGGCGCCGGCGCGTCGGCCCCTGATTTTCAGGAGGGATCAATTCAGTACGAGTGGCTGGTGGATCAGCTGACCGATGCCCGTCCGCGGAGCCGCTTCCTCTTCGTGCTGCTGCATCAGGTCCCTTACTCCACAAGCGTGCACGGTTTGCCCCTGGGTGATGGCCCGGGGCAATCGCCGCTGAGCGGTGTGGCGGTACGACGGCTCATGCCGCTCTTCGCCGAGTACGGTGTCGATGCCGTGTTCGCCGGTCACGGGGAGATCCTCGAGCGTTCGGAGTTCGAGGGTCTGCGTGCGACACCGGGAGGGGTTGCGCAGCACACTGTTCACGTGATCGATGTGGGGATCGGAGGGGATGATCTGCGGGGACCGGTAGAGGGCCTGGTCAACCCGAACCGCAGGTTCTTGGCTGCGCTGGATGCGCCGGAAGTGTGGGAGGATGGACGGCTGGTTGAGGGCGGGGCGCACTACGGGCATCTCGAAGTGAACATCGGGCCTTCGCAGGGAGGTAGCTGGGAGGCGAGGATCGAACCGGTGTATGTCTTCCCGCTGCTTGATGAGTCCGCGAGCGCGCTTCTCGGAACCGAACGGCGCGTGTACGACGATGTGGTGGTGGTGCGGGAGGATGTGCCTTCGGGTGTCGGGCGCGACGGGGAGCGTCCCGCCATCGCTGCGGGACAACTCGGGATCGCGCCCCATCCCGCTCGCGGGGAGACAAGCGTCCAGGTCGGCGTATCGACCGGACCTCGGGAGATGATCGTCGCTGATTTGATGGGGCGCGTGGTCGCGCGTCAGGTCATCGCGTCCGATCAGGACCTCGTGACTCTTGACGTGTCAGGTTGGAGTCGAGGGGCCTATGTCGTGCAGGTGAGCGGTGAGGCTGGGCCGATGAGAGGCGTTTTCGTTGTTCGGTAGGTCGCGGGGCGCGGGTCACGGGTAGCGTGTCGCGTGGCGCCAAGTCGCGGGGCGCCAGATCGCGAGTCGCGGGGCACCGGTCACGAGTCGCGTGTCGCGTGTCGCAGATCGCGAGTCGCGGGGCGCGGGTCGCGTGTCGCGTGTCACGGGGCGCGGGGCGCCGGTCACGAGGCGCGGGTCACGCGGGGCACCGGTAGCCACGTCTGATGGCCATGGGAACGACCTCGATCACGGCAGAATGTCTTCCCGGCGGAAGCCGGGATCCAGAAGGTGAGGCAAATCGCCCGCGCTCGGAACGATGGAACCTGCGCAGCGGGGGCGTCGCAACACAACGCTCAAAAATCGAACAGGAAGGGTTGCGCTCAATTGTGTGATTTCCGTATTTTATCATTCTACAATCGGGTTGGACCGATGCGATATCAGGTCCGGTAGTTCAGTCGGTTAGAATGCCAGCCTGTCACGCTGGAGGTCGCGAGTTCGAGTCTCGTCCGGACCGCCGACTACGAGCCGCAAGTTCATTGTAAATATGGGCTTGCGGTTCGTGTTTTTAGGGGGTGCGCAAGGATTGCGCAGGGAAGCGCTCCATGCGAATCAAGCGGTGGGCGCACCTCCTCACAACGTGAATAACGATCCCGCCGGTTTTCGTATAACTTCGATTGGACGACCCATTGACCCGCTTCCCGATTCGCCTTACTCTTCTCTCGGGCGAAAACTGCCGCTCACCGTTCGCCACCTAATCTCGGGCAAACCAGCCATGGCTAAGGAACAGGTCGTCAAGAAGGAAGACAAGAAGAAGTCGGAAAAGACGCTAAAGGAGAAGCGCCTGGAGAAGAAAGCGAAGAAGGCGTCGAAGAAATAGACCCGGCCCGTTCCTCGGATTGAACCAGCGGTCGCAACGAGTTCGGGGCTATCGGCACCTTTCCCGGCCGGTCGCGGATACGCAGACGGCTAAGAAAGATGTGTCGCCTCGATTTTGCCTCGCCTCACGTCCGATCGGACCGATCCCGGGGGACTGCCCCATGCCGTGGCGTCGGCCTGCGCCTACCCGTGAATCTCCATTCGCATACCGCGGCCGGGGCCTCTTCCCTGCATCGGGGACGAGGAGAGGTGGTAGACGAACTTCACGAGCGCATATCGGCCCAGCGAGACGATCTGCTCCTCCTGCACATAGCCGGGGGCATTCGTGTAGTTGATCCCGACGTTGCGGTCCAGCAGGTCAAATACGACGAACTGCACCTCCCCTTTCTGACGCAATACGAACCGGGACACTTCCGCCCGCCACAACGGCACGTTTCCCCCTGAGCCGAATACGGCCTTGTCGAACAGCCGGTAGTCGAATTCGCTCGTCACCCGCCATTTCGAGCCCACATTGAGGGTGAGCGTCGAGTAGTAGGTCCGGTTGAGATAGTTGCGATCCATCTCCCGGTTCAGTGAGTACCGGTTTACGTTAAACGCGTAGCGCGCTCCCACCGATACATCCACCCTGTCCTTGTCCCGATTCTCTGCACGTAGATCCACCGAGTTGCTCACCGTATTCGTCACATTCGCGGCATTGTTGACGAATTCCTGGCCCCGGTTGAAGAACACGCGGTTCGAGAGGTCAACCTTGATCCCGAACGGACGAACGGGAGTGCCGTAGCTGACCGATCCGTTCACGCGCCAGTCCCCTCCCCCATTGACCGACGTGATCGTCTGGCGGAGTTGCTCGTCCACCGTGCGCGACCGGACGATCCGGTTCGTCGTGTAGCTCGCCTGAGCAAACGCGAAAAAGTTCGTGAAGGAGAAGGAGTCGAAGAGCATGTAATGCGCATTCACCGCATGCGTGTATTCAGGGGTCAGGTCCGGATTGCCGATATACACGTTAAGCGGATCGCTGTTGTCGACAAACGGCTGTAGTTCGCGCATGGACGGCTCCCGCGTCGAGGTCTGGTACCGCACGTCGACCCGCATCCCTTCCTTGAATTCGTAAGCGAGCGTAGCCCGCGGCAGCACGCTGAGGAACTGTTTGGACACGTCGGCGGACCGGTTCAGGATCTCCCCTTCCAGCCGTGCGTCCTGCACCTGAAATCCCGCGCTCAGCGACAACCCCCCGTTCACGCTCCGCATTGTGGCGCCGGCGCGCCCGTAGGTGTAAGTCCGCTCAAAGGCCGAGCTGAGACCCTCGTTGAGGGTTTCCCCTTCGGGCGTCACGTCATAAAAGGCCCGATCCTGGTCCTCCAGCACCTCCCGGCGCTCCAGATTGAGCTCGAGCAGTTGCGTCTTCCCGATCGGCTGCGCAAGGGAGACCTTCTGGTTGTGTCGCAGTGTGGCCCCGTCGGTCGCCTGCCGTTGGAGGAATTCCTCGACGGCCGTCGGGTCGCCCGTTTCGTAATACTGGTTTAGCGCCTCGAGGCGGCCTTCATACGACGTGTCGCCTACATCCAAGCCTGCTTCGGCCACCAGCGTCGTGCCTTTTGCGCCAAGTCGCTTACGCCAGGTGGCCGTCGCATCGCCTGCCAGCTCATCACCATCATACCTGTAGTCCGAAAATCCCGAATTCCGCAGCAACGCGTCCGCCGCGAAGGTCTCGCGCCCGGTGTACTGGTCCAACGTTGCGCCCCCCAATCGAAGATTCGATCGGACGCGGAGGTCGTGCCCATCGCTGAACTTGTGGCGCAGAACGAGATTCAGCCGGTGATTGAGATTGAGCGTCTCCTGGAGGCCGTCCTCAATGCTGCGAGATGTGGTCGCGGTACCGGCCAATTGCTGAACGAGCCGCTCCCGATCCAGCCGCGTATCAATCCGGCTGATGAAGTAGCTCCCGCGGAGGCTCGTTTTCGAATTAAATTCGCGACTCAGGTTGAGCCCACCCGCCGTCGTGGTCGTGAAGCCATCACTCAGATCCGTCCCGAGAGGCACCCCCCCGCCCGAACCGCGGATCATACCGCCGCCTTCGGAGACAAGCGCCTGCATGCCGCCGAGAAAGCGCACGTAATCCCCAACGGAGAAACCCTGCCGGTTCACATTGTTGAGGTTCCCGATGAAGGAGGTCTGAGACCGCGGGTTGAATCGGTTGATCGAGGCGGCCGCGTCGTATCGATTGTCCGCGCCGTATCCACCACCTGCATTGCCGAACAGACCGACACGGCGATCTTCCCGAAGGGCAAGGTTGATGGTCCGCGCCTCCTCCCCGTCAGCCACGCCGGTGAATTCGGCCATATCGGACATCTTGTTAAAGACCTGGACGCGGTCGACTGCACTGGCGGGCAGGTTGCGCGTGGCAACCGTCGGGTCGTTACCGAAGAATTCCTTACCGTCCACGAGCACCTGCCTCACCTCCTCCCCCTGCGCCCTGATGGTGCCGTCCCGCTCTACCTCCACGCCGGGAAGGCGCTTGAGCAATTCCTCCACGTTTGCATTCACGGGTACGGGAAACGCTGCCGCGTTGTACTCGAGCGTGTCCTTGCGGATCACCATGGGGATGCGATCGGCGCTGACGACGAGTTCACCGAGTTCCGCGAGGGACTCGCGGAGCTGGAGGCGCCCCAGATCAACCGGTTCGCCGGCCACGGAGAACGGCTTCAGGAGGACGTCGTAGCCGACGAAGGTCACCTGCAGCACAAAATCACCGTTTGGAACGCGTCTGACCGTGAACGCCCCGTCGGCCTTGGTCGTCGCGAACTTGACCAGGACAGAATCGGTGGCGTTGAGGACCACCACGGTGGCCCGCGGGAGGCCCGTACCGGTCGAATCGGCGACCATTCCCGAAACGTCGAACGAGCGGGTCTGGCCCAGGGCGACAGGCGAAACATGCAGCCCGAGGAGAATCAGGAAGATCGCTCGGGGCGCGAGGCGTGATGATTGCACGAGAGCCGGGTTCTGATTGAGTAGCTGGAGAGCCCTCGAGAGGGGGCGATCACTGGTTTCGCATGATCACGTGCATCCCGGGCCCGCCGCCGCGTCCCGGCTGCATCCCCATCTCCTTCATCTTCTCTTCCATGATGGCGCCGAATTCCGCCCGGCTCACGACCCGGCCCTTGTCCGGGGCAATGAGCACTCCGGCTTCATTGGGCTCCAGAAAGAGTTCTTTTGCGGCGATGGTATGCCGTCCCTCGTCGATGGTCAGAAGCAGGACGAGTCCCGGTAGGCCGGTCCAGCGGCCCGGTCCGGCGGGGATGGGGATTTCCGGCGTGAACCACGCTTCGACGGTTGTAGTGTCGCGTTTCAGGACAGCTTTCTGGCAGACATACCCCAGGAATTCGCTCTGTTCCGCCGTGATTTGCCATGGACGCGCCTCGAGCGTATCCGTGATCAGAAACGTCCTGCCGAGAAAGTCCCGCTTCTCGATCTGAATTTCATCGTCGAAGTTGGTGAACACCTCGTCGTCAGGCTGCCTCATGCGCATACGGAAATGCATCCCCTCCCCCTCGGAAGCGATTTCCTGTTGGGTCTCTTCCCGGGGAGCGTTTTTCAATAGCGAGGCCGATTCATTGAAGTGTAGCACACGATGGATCGTACGCGACTCGGGGAGTTGCATGCCCATCGCCAGCGCCTCCGGAGGCAACTGAAATTGGAGCTTGATCGTTTCCTCGTAGAGGACGCGTCCTTCCTGGGCGAACAGGGTGCCCGTTGCCGGCAGGAGGAGGCAGAGAACCGTAGCGAAGCGGATCATGGTGCTGACGGAACGGTGCAGGGCGCGAAAGCGCCGGAAAGTACGACACGGACGTCTGTCCTCGGATTAAACGAGCGAGGAGACGACATATTGTGTCGGAAGTGTGGAGAGAGTGTGGAGGATTCGGGGCGCAGAGAGGGGAGAATGGGAGAATCGGAGAATGGGTCAGCGTGCCCGTCGATCACAAGACGACCGGGATCCCTGCCTTCGCCGGGGTGACGGGACGAGACGATTCGCGCTTCCGGTTGTTCCGAGACGGCCGGACCCCGGGTGGACGAAGGAACGAACGGAGGAATGGGCGCCGGTGACGGGCTGTGCGCGTGGGTGCGTCGGGAGGTCTCGGGCCGCCCTGTCGGCCGCGGACGCTACTGCTCCAGGGATTCGAGGCGCCGGCGCAGTTCGGCGTTCTCGGCCTTGAGTTCCCGGACGAGCTGATAGAGGCCCTGAATGGCGGCAAGGGCGATGCCGTCGCCGTCGACACCGCTGATATAGCGCTCATCGCCCCCGAGGCCGAACGCCTCAAAGAAGTCCTCCGCCATCGGCCCGAGGTGCTCCCCCTCATCCGAACTGATGTATTCCCAGCGGTAGAGGGGCAGGTCCACCAGGCGCTCCAGAACCGCTGCCGGATCCACATGCGTCAGGTTCGTTTTGAAGGTCCTGCTCGATCCCGCTGTCCAGGCGCCGCCCGCCGTCAGATGGGCCCCATTTCCGTTGGTGGGTCCATCGCCGACATGAATGGGGTGCGAGGGACTTAGACGATTGACCCCCAGCCGGGGGTAGACGTAGACGCCGCGCCCGCCGCTGAAATACCCGGCGTGTCCATCCGGCGAGTTGGCCCTTCCCGATACCCCGCGGGTCACCCCGGAAGTCGCCGACGCATATCCTTCCACACCCAGTCCGGAAGTGGACGGAGTCGTGCCCTTGACGCCGTATACGGTCCCGGTCGTACTCCCAGCCTCCCCCAACACGCCGGTGCCGCCTGACGAAGCGCTTTTGCCCCAGACTCCGGCGTTGGCGCCCGTTGCAGCCGTAGCGAGACCCACGAGTCCGAATCCCGCCGTGCCGGACGATTCCACCCAGGCACCGTAGGTGGTGCCCGACGCCTGAACGCCCGTGTTACCTCGAAAATAACCTCCAATTCCTGTATTCCAGTCGCTTTCGCCTACGACGCCGACCCCCGTAGTACCCGTCCACGAGCCCGCACCGGTGCCCGCGAATCCCCTCACCCCCACGCCCGTGTCGGAATCGCTCCGCCCGTAGAGCCCGACGGTGGAACCGGTTGCACTCAGTGACCGCCCGTACACGGCCCTGCCCTGGCTCGAACTGTTGGCGGCATACACCGCGTAGTTCAGGGTCGACGTGGCCAGGTTCTGAACGAAGAGAACCGGGTTGGATGTCACCGTCCCCTTGATCTGGGCCGGCGCCACGAGCGTCATGGCGGATGAGGTGGCCGTCAGCAGCGTGCGTGGCGTCAGTTCGCCGTCCGTGCCCACCTGGATTCCGATGTAGAGATCCCGGCTGAAGTCTACTCCTGAAAGCTGAGCGCCGTTGCTGCCGAACGCAATCGAATAGACCCCGTTCACCAGCGGGACGGCCGAGTGTGTCTCGCCTTTCAGGGGGACGGTCGTGGTGGCGTCAACATAGAGGCGGACGGCCAGGTCCACCGGTCCCGCGACCGGGTTGCCGGAGCCGTCCGTCAACAGTCCCTGAAGCGTGATCTGTGCCGGTTGTCCGGTGCTCCATACCGATAGGAGAACCAGCCATACGATGGCTGACAGGATTCTACTCATGGCTCCGTGAGGTCGCAGCGACGTGTATAGGGGAAGTGGCTGTGCAAACCAAAGGATATTCTGAGCTTTCTCATGAGAGGAGACCCGGGTACGCTCGTGCGAGGGGATTCCCTACGCACTGGCCCCTATGCCGGAGCGCGGCCCATACTCCTTCCGACCTCATGCCCTTTGCCTCCGGCGCCCCCCCTGGGACAGGGCAGCACGGTCTGGTGTTTTAGAGGCCGGGGAGCGGGTGGGTGGGCGAGACGGCTTCGACCTCGCTCGCGGCCGGGCGGCGCAGGATCAGGAAACGTGTCCCCTGAATCCGGGTACAGCCTCCGGAACTCTCACGAACCTCCCACGCCTGGGCACGAAGCGAACGGAATGAGTGTCTCGGTCCAATCGTAGCGAAGGCCGGGGATCCGGAGGCTGGGCAGCGCAGGCAGAGCGGGAAGTATCGGAAGTATGGGACGGCGACGGACTTTGGTGGGCGCTACGAATGGAACGTCCATGGGTCGGCGGTGGTCTGCCGGCTTTTCGTGTCGGGAATTCACGGCGCTTCGGGCGCCGGGTGGCAAATGGACGCGCGGTGGTTCCTAAATTCTCAAGTTGCATGCTGCCTCATCCCACCACGCCTTGCCCTCCGATGAAACCCTCGTTCGCCTTTCGTGTGCTGCTCGTTCCTGTTGTCTCCCTCGTCATGACCGGTTGCGGTCCGCAGCCGCCCGCGGATCCCGTCTCCGCCGCCACCGACTCCGGCGACTTTGTCGGCCGGTGGGGATTGACGTTGCCGTTCGGCGCCGGTTGGCTCGAAGTGCATACGGAGGACGGCGTTCCCATAGCCAACCTGCTGTGGCATGAAGGCAGCGTGACACCGGTCTCACACGCCTATTTCAACGACGGCGTACTCACCCTGACCCGGATCGAACCTATCCGTTCGGGCGTGCCGCAGGCTGATGAAGGTCCGGAACGCCCAAGGCGTTTTGCGACCGACCTCTTCGAACTGCGACTGCTCGAAGGTGACCGCCTCGCGGGTACGGCACGGTTCCCCGATCGGGCCGGGAGCGGCCTTAGCGTCGTGGAGTTCGAAGGGTTTCGCATTCCGCCCGATCCCCCGGCCCCCGACCTTGCCGCCATCCCGTTCGGTGAACCCGTCGAGCTTTTCAATGGCGTCGATTTGACGGGCTGGACGCTCACGAATCCGGAAGCCGCGAACGGCTGGATCGTCGAGGACGGCGCCCTGACGAACAATCCTGTGGAAGTCCCGGGTCAGCCCGATCTCAAGTACGGCAATCTCCGCACGGTGGATACGTTCGAGGATTTCAACTTGTCCCTCGAGGTGAACATCCCCGCCGGCAGCAACAGCGGAGTCTACCTGCGCGGGTTGTACGAAGTCCAGATCGATGACACCTATGGCGAGCCCCTCGATCCGCATAACATGGGCGCCATCTATAGCCGCATCACTCCGCTCGTCGCCGCGGAGAAGCCCGCCGGCGAGTGGCAGACCCTCGACATGACGCTGGTCGATCGGCATGTCACCGTGATCCTGAACGGCGTGACCATCATCGACAACCAGCCGGTCGGCGGCATCACCGGTGGCGCCCTATCGGCAGATGAACTCGCCCCAGGCCCCGTTTACCTGCAAGGGGATCATGGGAGGGTGATGTACAGGAATATTGTGTTAAGGAATAGGACATAAGAGTTTAGGAGTTTAGGAGTTTAGGAGTTCGAGCGCTGAGGGGTCGGGACCTCCACGGGGCCACCTAGTGCTGAACGAATCCGGAATTCTGTGCAGCCCAACTCCTAAACTTTGAAACTATCAAACTATCAAACTGACCTTTTATGCATCGCCGCTCCTTCCTTCGCACCACGTCCCTGGCCTCGGTGGCCGGGACGGTTGGCTTGTCTTTCCCCGGGATGCTCTCCCGGTCTGCGTATGAGAGCAAGCGTCCGCCACTGGCGGAGCGTCACTTCACGAGCCCTGCCGTCGAGCGCACGATCGCCCAGGTGAAGCCTGCCATCGGCAATGAGAAGCTCGCGTGGATGTTCGAGAACTGTTTTCCGAACACGTTGGATACGACCATCGATTTCGAGGTAATCGATGGGAAGCCCGATACGTTCGTCATCACGGGCGACATCGACGCGATGTGGTTGCGCGATTCCACCGCGCAGGTATGGCCCTATCTCCCCTTGATGAAAGAAGACGACGGCTTGCGCCGGCTCGTCGAGGGGCTGGTGCGGCGGCAGACGAAATGCATTCTGCTCGATCCGTGGGCGAACGCCTTCTACAAGGACACGACCCGCGTGTCGATGTGGGACGAAGACCGCCCCAAAATGGTGCCAGGCATCCACGAGCGGAAGTGGGAGATCGACTCCCTGTGCTACCCCGTCCGTCTGGCCTATGGCTACACCAAACAGACCGGCGACATTTCCATCTTCGACGGGGATTGGGACCGGGCGATGCGGTCGGTGCTGGACGTCTTCCGCACGGAACAGCGAAAGGACGGCACGACCCCTTACCGGTTCATCCGCCGAGGCACGGTCATGATCGATGCACCGCCGTTCGAGGGGACCGGGCACCCGATCCGCCCCACCGGCCTGATCGCCTCCGCCTTCCGGTCCTCCGACGACTCCACCCTCTACCCCTTCCTCATCCCCGCGAACCTGTTCGCGATCCAATCGCTTCGTCAGCTGTCCGAAATCTATCTGGAAGTCCTGCGAGATGCGGACTTCGCCATGGCTTGCACCGAACTCGCGGATGAGGTGGACACGGCCGTGCAGGCGTACGCCGTTGCCGAACATCTCGGGTTCGGGAAGATGTACGCCTACGAGGTGGATGGCTTCGGCAACCGGCTCTACATGGACGATCCCAATGTGCCGAGCCTCATCGCGTTGGCCTATCTCGGGATTCACACGCCGGACGACCCGCTGTACGTGAACACCCGCCGGTTCGTCCTCAGCGACTCCAATCCGTGGTACCTGAAAGGGAAGGCGGCCGAAGGCATGGCCAGTCCACACACCGGCAAGACGCATGTCTGGCCGATGGGTCTCACGTTGCGAGGGCTTACGAGCACGAGTGACGCGGAAATCGTCCGCTGCCTTCGGGTCATTTTGGCCACGGACGCCAACACCGGATTCATCCACGAGGCGTTCCACAAGGACGATCCGGCCGACTACACCCGGGACTGGTTTGCCTGGGCCAATACCTTGTTTGGCGAACT
>CAYLXM010000013.1:18842-40831 GCA_964387555.1 uncultured Rhodothermales bacterium
TCACCCGATGACCGGGGCTTTTTGTTTGCGGATGGGATGTATGAGGTGATCCGATGCTATCGCGGGCACCTGTTCGAGACCGAGGCCCATGTCCGGCGGATGACGCGAAGTCTGCATGAAATGGCCATCGGACTGCCGGACGAGTTCGATTATGTCGAAACGTGCCTTCGTTTGATCGAGGAGAATCGGCTCGCGGAGACCGACGCCACGGTCTATTTGCAGATCACCCGGGGCGCCGCGCGGCGCAAGCACGCGTTCCCGGAGCCTGGAACGCCTCCGACGCTGTACGGAACCGCCCAGGAAGTGCCGCTGCCGCTCGAGAAGTGGCAAACCGGCGTTCACGTGATACTCGTCCCGGACACGCGCTGGACGCGGTGCGACATCAAGTCCATCTCCTTGCTCCCCAACGTGCTGGCCAACCAGCGGGCCATGGAGGCCGGCGTGGATGAGGCCGTGTTTGTCCGCAATGGTACGGTAACGGAGGGCACGCATACGAACGTGGCGGCCGTTTTCGACGGTGTGTTGTACACGCATCCGCTGACGAACGGGATTCTGCCCGGGGTTACGCGCGGGGTGACACTCCGCCTCGCGCGCCGGCTCGGAATTCCGGTCCAGGAGTTCCCGTTCTTCGAGCATGAGGTGGCTCGCGCGGATGAGATGATGCTCCTGGCGACGACGATGGAGGTGATGCCGATCGTGTCGGTCGACGGACGGCCCGTTGCGGACGGGAAGCCCGGTCCGATTGCGCGGAGGTTGCAGGCCGCGTTTCGGGAAGAGGTACGCAGGGCGTTTTGAGGTCCAATCATCGCGGGACGACGGTATATCAAGGCGTGGCGGGCTTCGGTCCTGTAACATTAACCTTGTTGTTAACGTATAGAACGTATTAATCTCCCCATACAATGGTACTGGACGAGAAAAAACGGGCATTTGTGCTGCAGACAGGCACTGCGATGGAGAGGATGGGGATGCCTCGGACGGTTGGACGGCTGTTCGGAGTGCTGCTGGTTGCCGAGGAGCCAGTGTCGCTCGAGGACCTCGCCCGGCACCTCCAGGTGAGCAAACCCGCGCTGAGCAACAGCATCAAACTGTATCGGGAAGTCGGTCTGCTGAGGCGTATTGCGAAGCCCGGCGATCGAAGAGACTACTACGAAATCGCCCCTGGATCCTTCGAAGAGGTCACGACGCGCCGCATGGACGCCATCGCCGACCTGTCCGCATTGGCCGATGCCGGACTCGATGTCGTGACCCCGGACGGCCGGGCGGCGGAGCGTCTGGTGCGTATGCGCGGATTCTATCGCTTCATGGCCGAGCAGATGGCGATCATGCTGCGAACATGGGCCGAACGTGAAGTGCAACCTGTTACGAACGAACTCTGACCGCCATGGCCCGTCCGGCAGCCCGTCTCCAAGCCGTCTCAAAAACCTATCGCATCGGGGTTCTCGAGGTGACCGCGCTGAAGGAGGTGAGCCTCGAGATCGAACCCGGAGCCTTCATGTCTATCGCGGGTCCTTCAGGATCCGGGAAGACCACCATCCTCAATCTTCTCGGAGCGCTTGATACGCCGACCGGCGGTGCGGTCTGGATCGGCGAGGAGAAGACTTCCGGACTCTCCAGGAACGAGTTGGCGGACTTCCGGAACACGCACCTTGGATTCATCTTCCAGACGTTCAACCTGATTCCGGTGCTTACCGTCCGGGAGAATGTGGAACTTCCGCTCCAACTGCTCGGCGGATCAAACCATGGAGACCGGGAGGAGCAGGTGCGTTCGCTGCTCGCCGAGGTCGGGCTGGAAACGATGATCGACCGCCGGCCCGGTGAATTGAGCGGCGGTCAGCAGCAGCGCGTGGCCGTCGCACGCGCATTGGTGAAGAATCCCACCCTCGTGCTCGCCGACGAGCCAACGGCCAATCTGGACAGCGGTACGGCAGAGGATATCATGAATCTGATGCACCGCATGAACGAAAAATTCGGCACCACATTCGTTTTCTCCACCCACGATCCCCTCGTCATGGGGCATGCGAGCCGGCTTGTACGGCTGCGCGACGGGCAGATCGAGTCGGACGAACGTGCCGGGAGCGACGAGCATGGCTCATAAACTGCGAGTGGGCAGACTGGCGCTGCCGGCGGTGTTTCGGCTCGCCTGGCGAAACCTCCTGCGCAATCGGAGGCGCACCTTGATTACCGCGACCACGGTGGCGGTGGCCGTGATGCTCCTCGAGACGGTCGTCGCGCTGATGATCGGGCTGGAAAACAAGTCGTTCGACAACCTCATCCACTACCAGACCGCCCACGCCAAACTTTTCGCCGATGGGTATTTCGAGAAGCGGGAGGATTATCCGCTCGACTACACCCTGCCGAACATCGATTCCCTTCAGACCGCCCTCCGGTCCATCAAGGGCGTGGCTGCATCCACCCCCAGACTCGTTTTCTCCGCCCAGGTATCCAACGGCGTCGACCAGATATCCTGCCTGGGTACGGGCATTCAGATTCAGGGCAGTGACAGCGATGTATTTCGGCTTCCCCAGGCCATCGTCGAGGGCACCTACCTGGCGGAGGGAGAGGACGGACTGCTCGTCGGGGCCGGCCTCGCCGCGATGTTCGAGGTCGGCGCCGGGGATTGGCTGACCATCCTCACAAAGACGCGAGCGGGAGCCTACGAGGCGCTGGACTTGCCCGTCGTGGGACTGCTCGGAACGGGCAACCCCCTCATCGATCAGAATTCCGTTCTCCTGCCGCTTGAAACGGCGCGGGAAATGCTCGACATGCCGGACGGCGCCACGGAAATTGCCGTCCGCTTCGCCGTTACGGCTCGACAAGCGGAGACGATGCAGCAGTTGCGGGCCGGCGTCACGGCGGGTGACGGATTCGTTGTCAAGGGCTGGCGGGAGATCGAGGAAGACTTCATGTCCCTCGTGCGCCTCAAGCGAACGGGACAGACGATCATGCTCGGAATTTTCATCGTGCTCGCCGTCGTAGGTGTGACCAACACGATCCTCATGGCGACGTTCGAGCGGACCCGGGAAATCGGCACGTTGATGGCCATGGGTCTTCGACCAGGGGGTATTCGGCGCCTGTTTCTGTTGGAGGGGGCCCTGACCGGGCTCATCGGCGGTGCGCTGGGTTCCGCCGCGGCCTTCGGGGTCATCTTCTGGATGGCCCAGGAGGGTATCAATTTCTCCTCGATGTTCGGTGATATGGATATCGGCTATCCGGTGAACGATGCCGTGTACCCCTCACTGCGGGCCGGCACGTTTCTGTGGACCTGGCTGGTCACCGGCGCGTTTGCCGCCCTGGCGTCCCTCTATCCCGCTGCGCGGGCAAGCCGCCAGCAACCCGTGGAGGCCCTCCGCCATGTCTGATCTCGCACGGGGCCTGGTTCTGTTGCGCATGTCCTGGCGCAATCTCCGCCGCAACACAAGGCGAACGCTGCTCACTGCAACGGCCATTGCGGTCGCAGCGGCGTCGATGGTTTTCGGACTGTCGTATATCGCCGGGCTGCTCGACAATGCCCTGGAAACCTATGCGCGAACCGAATCAGGGCACGTGCGCATTCGCGAGGCGGGATATCAGGCCAGAGAGCGCTTCATGCCTGCCCATCTGTTCGTATCCAATCTCGACGCCCTGCTGCCGGCTCTTCGAGCCGAAGCCGGGGTGGCCGACGCCGTGCCGCGAATCCGGACCGGATTGCTGGTGGATGGGGGTGCCTCCAACAAGCCGGGACTCCTTCTTGGCCTCGATCTGGACAAGGAAGGGCCCTATCTGCGACCGGCAAGCATGGTTTCCGAGGGGCGGCTCCCGCATCCGGGCAAGCCCGAGGCCCTGCTCGGCAGCCGGTTTGCGGAGCAATTGGAGGTCACGGTAGGCGACACGTTGGTGTTGCTCGGGCAGACAGCCTATCGATCGTTGGGAGGGCTTAGCGTGCAGATCACCGCAATCGGCTCGTCCGGCGTGGGGTTCCTCGACGCCCGAATGGTAATCCTGCCTCTCGATCAAGCCCAGTTGCTGATCGACCTGGACAATGCGAGTACCGAGGTGGTCGTCTTTGCGAACGACCCGCTCGTGGCCGATAGTCTGGCCGCGCGATTGGCCCGAACCCTTCCCGCCCTCGCCGGCCGCGAACTCGAAGTGCTTTCCTGGCGAGACCAGGGACCCATCATGCGGTTGCTGGAGGTCGCGAAGGGGGCGTGGGGCTTCATGTATCTGATTCTGCTTCTGATGGCGGGTCTCATCATCATCAACACGATGCTGATGACGGTGCTGGAGCGCACACGCGAGTTCGGCATGCTGGCAGCGCTCGGGATGAGATCGGGGGCGATGGTTCGTCTGATTTTGCTCGAGGGCTTGCTCATCGGGTTTCTCGGGGCGATTGTGGGAACGGCGGTGGGCTCATCCATCGCGATCTGGCTCGAAGCGCGTGGGATCGATGTCGGGTCTGCCATGTCGTCCGCGAACCTGCCCTTCGAGAGCGTGCTGTATCCCGACTGGCGCATTTCCTTTGCGCTTTTCGCCACCTTCCTCGGCACTGTCACGGCGGTCCTCGCGTCCCTGCCCCCGGCACTGCGCAGCGTGAGAAAGTCACCGGCCGACGCCCTGAGATCTTGAGCCTATGACCTCGCCGACAAAACATATTTGCAGGTGTTTGCAGGTGATCCTCCTGCCGACGCTCCTTCTGGCTGCCGGACGGGAAACGCTGGCTCAACGAGATCCGGTTGCCATCCTCAGGCGCGTCGACGCCAACATGACCATCAGCACGGCGAAGGCGCGGGCGAAAATGATCATCCGGTATTCCAAAGGGGATGAACGGGTGCTCGAATTCACCTCCTGGTCAAAGGGCCGTGACCGCTCGTTTCTCGAGTTCACGTCTCCGGCGCGTGATGCCGGGAGCAGATTCCTCCGTCTGGAGGACGCGATGTGGATCTTTCTGCCACGCACCGGAAAGAGCGTGCGGATCCAGGGGCACATGCTTCGCCAGGGCCTGATGGGCAGCGACTTCTCGTATGGCGACGCAAGTGAGAATCCCGCCATGGAGGACGACTACGAGGCCCGTATTGAACGGGAGGAAGAATTCGACGGCCGGCCAACCATCGTGCTCTACCTCACGGCTCGACGGGAAAATCTGTCCTACCCCTTCCGGCGAATATGGGTCGACACCGAGCGGTGGGTTCCTCTCAAGGAGGAGCGCTTCGCGCGGAGCGGCAAGTTATTGAAAACGTCTACTCTGAGCGACGTGAGGCGGATCGGCGATCGCTGGTATCCGTTCTCCGTCGAACTCAACAATGCCCTTCAGGCCGACACGCGAACCACGCTCGAGTTTCTTGAACTGGAGTTTCATGCGAATATTCCGGACGAGATGTTTACCCGCCGGCATCTGGAGAGTGGCCTGTAGAATCGCCGGCATCGGCCTCGTACTGATTGCTTTCACACGGATCAGTGCGGCCCAATCTCCGGCTGCACTCTCCGGTTATCTGGAGCATCAATTCGCAATCGATCGCGCTGCGGGCGAGTGGACCCATCTCGACTATGACCGCTTGCGGATCGACCTGAAGGCGGAGGCGGGCAGGCGCGCCTCGGTGTCTGCAGCGTTCATTGGGCAACTCTACCGGGGCGATACCGAACGGGATCTGCGTGCATATCTCCCGGCGAGCCTGGCGGCACAGTTCGACTCCCTAACGCTCGCTCTCAGCGACCGAATGCTGCTCAACCACGCGTTTCTGACGGTGCGTCCGGGACGCCTGGAGATCACGGCAGGCAAGCAGTTCCTGACGTGGGGGGCGGCATGGGTCTTTAATCCCACCGAGTTATTCCGGCCGAAAAACCTGTACGAGCCGACCTACGACCGGGAGGGCATCGGGGCCGTGTCGGTCCGCCTGCCGCTTACGACGCACAGCGATCTCCTCGTGGCCTTTGTGCCGGATGGACCGCTCGGGAGAAGCGGGTACGTTGCACGCTCCCGCCATCATGTTTCCGGGACTGATTTTTCCCTCCTCGCGGCGACCCTGTACGATGCCTCTCTTCCCGGCTTCAGGTCGAATCGCCGGTATACGCTTGGCGGCGACGTTTCCGGCGAAGCACTTGGCCTGGGGATCTGGCTGGAGGGCACGGTTTCCTCGGTCGGCGAACGGCGGTGGCTTGACGCCGTGGTCGGGGCAAACTCGACGGTGGGTGAGTCGACGCTCCTCCTGCTGGAAATCTTCCACAATGGCCGTGGGGAAATTGCCGCGCCCTACGATTTTCGCGATTGGTCGGAACGCCTGGCCGGCGTCACGCGCACAATGGGCCGCTGGAACGTCTACGCAATGGCCACTCGGGAGGTCGGCCAACTCTGGCGTGTCGGGCTGTCGATGATCGGCAATCCGGGAGACCGAAGCGGGGTCCTGATTCCACTCATATCCTACGAATTCGCGCAGGATGTGGAGATCCTTTTCAATGCACTGTTGTTCGGAGGATCCGACGAGTCGGAGTACGGGATGGATCGGCAGGGTGCTTTTCTGAGAGCACGGGTATATTTTTAGCGCTGCGACCGGAGGACGAGTTCGAAAAGGCGGCCTCGCGTCGATCTGGGCCAGGCGTATTCCCGTCCGGCGGCTTTGTTACCTTCGTGTTACAGCACTTCGGTCTGTTCGCGCGCTGTATTATCTTGCCTTGATGAGTAGCCTACATGAAGCGGATGCGGCCGTCCCTATGCCGGTGACTGGATCCCTGCAAGTGGTCATCGGATCTTGGTAGCGGAAGGGACGACGGAATGGGAGTGGGTCCCCCCAGTGTAAGGCCGGGAAATGACCGCTCGCCGTAGCTTCTGAATCCTTCCCCTCGTATGGAATTCTATCTCATTGCGGTCATTATCCTGATCGCGCTGGCGGTAGGCGACCTCATCGTTGGCGTCAGTAACGATGCCGTCAACTTCCTCAATTCGGCCATCGGTTCTAAGGTTGCGTCGCGACGCACCATTTTTGTCGTCGCCAGCGCAGGGATCGTACTCGGTGCGACCTTCTCGAGCGGCATGATGGAGATCGCCCGTCGGGGCATCTTCAATCCGCAGTTCTTCACCTTCGACGAGATCATGATCCTGTTTCTGGCGGTCATGATCACCGACATCATCCTGCTTGATTTTTTCAACACATTCGGGCTTCCGACTTCGACGACCGTTTCGATTGTTTTCGAGTTACTCGGAGCGGCACTGGTCGTATCGCTGTTCAAGATCGCCAAGGCGGGCGAGGGACTTGCGATGCTGCCGATGTATATCAACTCGAGCAAGGCCCTGGCTATCATCATGGGCATTTTCGTGTCCGTGGCGGTCGCCTTCATCGTGGGCTCGGCGGTTCAATATGTCTCGCGTCTGCTGTTCACATTCGATTACGAGCGCCGCCTGAAGATGGTCGGAGCCGTGTGGAGCGGGCTGGCCTTGAGTTTCATGACGTACTTCCTGCTCGTTAAGGGCGTCAAGGGTGCGTCATTTGTCAATGCGGACTTCATCGCATGGGTGGAGGCAAACACGTGGCTCCTCATCGGGCTGCTCGTCGTGATCTGGTCACTCGTCTGCCAGGTCATGATTTCCTTCGGGTTGAATGTCTTCCGTCTGGTGGTCCTGGTTGGTACGTTCTCTCTGGCGATGGCATTTGCCGGCAACGACCTCGTCAACTTCATCGGCGTGCCGATAGCAGGGCTCGAGTCGTATCGCGCCTGGTCTGGCTCGGGAGTGGATCCGGGTTCCTTCTTCATGACGGCTCTTGCGATCCCGGTGCAGACGGAGTCCTGGATGCTGCTGCTGGCCGGGGCGATCATGGCGGCCACGCTCTGGCTATCGAAAAAGGCACAATCGGTAACCAAGACGGAGGTGAATCTGGGCAGGCAGGATGACGGCGTGGAGCGGTTCGCTCCGAACGAGGCGGCGCGTATGACGGTACGCGTCACCCTCGCCGTCGCGAACTTCCTCCGACCCCTGGTCCCTCCTTCCCTTCGCGAGAAGAGCGACGCGGCCTTCCGACCGGCTCCCCGACCTGGAAAGGGTGAATCGAATCGGCCGGCCTTCGACCTGATTCGGGCATCGGTGAACCTCGCCGTGGCTTCTATGCTTATTGCATTTGCCACGTCATTGAAGCTTCCGCTTTCAACGACGTACGTGACGTTTATGGTCGCAATGGGGAGTTCCCTATCCGACCGCGCCTGGGGACGCGAGAGCGCCGTCTATCGCGTCGCCGGGGTGTTGAGTGTGATTGGGGGCTGGTTCATGACCGCGCTGATTGCGTTCGTCGTGTCCGGGGTCTTCGCCTGGCTCCTCTGGACGCTGGGAGGATTTGGGCTGTTGACGCTCTCGTTGGTGGTGGCCGGCTCCGTGGCGCGCGGATATCACATCTTCCGCAAGCGTGCCAGGGCGGAGTCACTTGCCGAGGAGGCCGAGGCCAGCGCGGAGGAGAGTGAAGGATACCATGCCTTTTCCGAGGTATTTGGTCGAGCCACGAGGCTGCTCAAGGAGGTCACCGACCTCTACGCCGACTGCCTGAGTGCACTCTTCGCGGAAAAGAACAAGGTACTGCGTCGCACCAGGAAGCGGGTTGAGACCCTCAAGGAGGAGAATGACTTACTGGGCCACAGTTTGCCGGTGATGATTCGCAAGCATTCGACGAATCCGCAATTGGGCAATGCCTTTGTGCGACTCTTCGACGAGATGAATGAGATTTTGCTTTCTCTCAACGCGATCGTTGATGCCTGCCACACGTATGTGAACAACCAGCATTCTCCGCTGGACAAGTCCCAGGAGGAGCGCCTTCTCGCACTGCAGCACAATCTGAAGCGGTATCTCCGGCACGTCATCGAGCAGATGAAGCCGGACGTCGACGGGAAAGGACATGATCTGCTCGAGTGGAGAGACCGGTTGCTCGCGGAGATCGGTTCTTGCTATGCGTTCCAGGTTGAGGGACTAAACGACCAGCGATTCGGCCGCAAGAACTCTCAGCTGATGTTTCGTATTCTACTGGAAACGAAAGATATCGTTGGAGTGGCCTGTCGACTTCCTGACTTGCACAGTTGGACGTTTCCTTCCCTGTCAGACCCCGAGCAACCGGTTTCAGTGCAGTAAGCCGCCTGGTCAGGGCAGGCGCAGGGGCGACGCCCCGATCGGGTCGGACGGTGGGAAGGCCCAGCCAAGGCGGCGCAGGGAGTGAGCATTTCGCGGCATATACTCGAGTGCGCGGGTGATTTCCGAGCACGTTCCCGAGTCCTCTACAGTCGCCACGGTACTCGATTTGTCTCCGGTCCTGCGTGCGTAATCGCGTAAGGAGAGACCCGCGTTAACGCCGTCGCCCGGCCGATCCCACGAAAATCGCGCTCTCGCGTCCAGGCACCAGGCATTGTTCTGGAGGGTATTCAGACCGTTCCGGGGAGCGGTACCCGACTCTCTGTAACCTACGATCGCATTGCGCCGGAAGTTGTCACTGTAAAAGAGGTTGCGCTCGATCGTATTGTGCGCCGCATTGCGGATCTGCAGCAGTTGTCCGCTCCGGATGGAAAGGTAGGCCGAAGCCGTGAACACAAACGTGTTTCGACGGATTACGGTATTGAAGACAAACCGGTACAGGTTCACGCCCTCTCTGGTATCCAGGATGACGTTGTTCTCGATCACTACGTCCGATATCCCGAATCGTACCGGATCAACAGGTCGCTTCGGCCAGTCGATTTCATTGAATTGATTGGCCAGCGATCCGTTGAGGTGAACGGCCGCGCCCGACAGATCCTCGAAAGCGCTGTTGAGTACACGAATGTGATGGGTGGCGTGCATCCCACCGTTGCTCACGTACACACCGTGCCGGCCCTGTGGATGGTCTCTTTCGGGTGCGAGACCGATACGACGAATCGTGCAGCGATCCACATGGAGATATCCTCTGCTTGCCTGGGCGACAAGGACCGCCTCGCCGTAGGATGACTCTACCGTGACGTTCCTCAGCGTAAGGTGTGACCCGATAAGGAATACGCCATTCATGGCGTTACGGATAACCAGTCCGTCGAATAACCACCAGTCCCCCTCCACATTAATCCCCGGGTTTCGAATGCCGCCCCCGGGCGGGCGTCGTACGGCCGGCATGTTGTTCGGGGAGCCGAGCGACAGGTCATCCGACACAACCTCCGGCTGCATCACCACCTCGTCCGGCTCACCTGCAAGGTCTATCGGTTGGCGGAAGCCCGGTATGCGTCGGCGCTGGCCGAAATCCAGAATCGGCGGTGAGGCGGGGTCGGCTGCCCGAATCGTCAACGGAGAGGCCTGCGAGCCGGAGGCATACAGGTCGAGGGACGTCAGTTTGTAGGTACCCGGCTCAATCTCGATGATGCGTGTCCGTCTATCCAGGCGGTTGAGGGCGCCACGAAGAGACGAGGGGCTGTCCACCCGGAGTACGCGCCCGGTGGGATCAGCATCCGGGCTACACGGGACGAGATACGGCTCACACGCCGTCTGCGCGCCCGCGACTGGAACCAGAAGCGTAGCAGCGAAGACTCCGGCGAGGAACCCGGGCAGCGTTGGCCGGCTCATGGAGCTTCGATCGGCTGGAGACGCAGATTGCGCCACCGCACCTTGATCCCACCGCCGTCATGGATTTGAAGGGCGATGGACCCGGTTGTCTTGCCGATCAATTCGTCCTCAATCTCCACCATCTGCTCACCGTTGAGCCAGGTGGTGACCTTGGCGCCTTCGGCCCGAATGCGCAGGGTATTCCATTCGCCCATGACGACGTCGCCCCGCTCCTCATCCGGCCGAACCAGCCACCCGCGTCCGTAGGATTCATAGATGCCCCCGGTGTTGTGTCCCGGTGGCGCCACCTCGGCCTGCCAGCCGCTGATCCGAGTCCCCTCCAACGACGAACGAAAGAACACGCCGCTATTGCCGTCGGCCTCCTGCAGGAAGTCAACCGAAAGATCGAAGTCTTTGTATTCGTTAATCGTAGAGAGGTATCCGTACTCTTTGTCGGGACCGCTTTCGCATACGATATGGCCATCCTCCACGTACCACAATTCGGTCCCGTGTACGCGCCACCCCCCGAGATCCGTCCCGTTGAACAGTTCGATAATGGGCTGGTGAACCAGACCGAGGCCGGCTTCCTGCGCGGAGAGGTTTCCAGCTGCCGTCGCGGCGAGCAGAAAACCAAGGTAGAGAGACACGGTGCTTGACCGTCGCATATGGCTCGCTAAGCTCATGGAACGAGTTCAGGGAAAGTGGAGACGCGCAGACGGGTCGCGCCATATGGAACGAGCTCGAGGTCCTCATCCGCCTCCTCCGAGCGGACGGGACTGTAGGGGAGCGGACCTGCACTGTGATTATACTCCACCCAGCGCGGAATTCTCCTCCCAATCATCTGAAGGCGTACGGGGACGGCGGAGACCGTCCACGGATAGCCGGTTAGTTCAGTTTGTTTAAGCTGCACCCCGTCAGATGATCCCGTGAGAAGCAGTCCGTAATTCCACGGCTGGGTGGGGTGGATCTCCTGGAGAAGTGTTCCGTAGCGTTCTGCGGAGGGAGAGGGCACCTGCTGTTCGCGATCTGCGATGGGGAGCGCATAGACCAGCGGTCCCCTTTCCACACTTACCGCATTTTCGTGCCAGCGCCCATGGGTGACGTTCATTGGAAGATGAAGGACCACCTCATCGCCGGGTTGCCACACGCCTTCGACCACGGCGACGCGTCCACCCGCAAACGTATTGATGAGGCCCCCGTTCACTTCGAGTCGGGCGGAGTCGGCCCATGCCGGGATCCGAAGGTGCAGCGGGAAGCGAACCGCCGTATCCGGTTGGACCACGAAGCGGATCTGCTCCTCGAAAGGATACGCGGTTTCCTCCCTGATGGTGACCTCGACTCCTGACGGGAGGCGGGTGGTGACGCGACTCGGCCCGTATGCGAGCGCGGCCAGCCCCCCGTCGCGCGAGGACAACCAGAGATGTTGAACGAACTTCGGCCATCCCTGATGCATATTGGTGGTGCAGCAGGGATATCCCGACAGCAAGCCGAAACAGAGGTCCGTGCCGGAATGATCGGTGGCGAAATTTCGCGACTGGACACTGATGCGAACCTGGTTGGGCTGCTGGAAATACTGTCGCGTCATAAAATCGTCCGCCACATGCGCCGGCAACGCATTGTACGCGACGCGTTCGAGGTGGTCGGCGAAGGCGACGTCGCCTGAGATCCACATCAGCGTTTCGAGGCTGTACATGAACTCTACGATGGCGCATAGTTCTGTTCCCTGAGTCGGGTCGGTTCCATGGAGCATTTCGTCGCCGGAAAACATCCCCTGTACCTGCCCATGGCGATCACGAAGTACCTGGAGACCTCTCACCACGGCAGCCAGAAAGCGCTCATCCCCCGTTCTGAGGTATTGCACGGCAGGTTGCTTGACGCCCATGGCAACATTCACCACGTGGGTGGGGGCGTACGAGCGATCGGGCCAGTCCCGTTCGAAAGCGGCGGTCCAGTCGAGTGTCTGCTCGAAAAGCAGGTCGGAAAGCTCCAGTAAGGTCGGGTCTCCCACCCGATCATAGAGCCAGAGGACGGATGCCTGGTTCTCTCCTCCCCTGCTGCGCGCCCATTGGGTCCAGTGATCGAGCGGTCGTTCACGGAGATGATCGAGCTGATAGCGGAAATAGCGCGCCATGAACGGCAGAACGCGCTCGTCTCCGGTCGCTTCAAAGTGTGACTGCAGTACTTTCAGAACGACCATTCGAGGCCACCAGTCCTCCTTGCTTGCCCGCTGCAGCTGGTAGGTGGAGGCGGATGCGTCGTCAGGTCGCGGTCCAAAGTACCCGTCCTCTCGTTGGCTCGAGAGGATCCACTCGATCCACGGCTGCGCCTTGGCCTTGAGCGTCTCATCGTCAAGTAGATGGGCGAGCGGCACGAGACCATCGAGCCAGTAGGGTCCGCGTTCCCAGCTGTCGCCCTCTCCGCCACGCCAGGCATTGGATGGCCCGACCGTCTCGTACAATTCGTCAAGCCTCCCCGTGAGCCCATCGGCTGCACGCCGGAGTTGGTCATCAAGCCACCCTTCCGCCTTCACTTGGCCGAGCGGCAGCGTAGCATACGGCGTCTCGGCGAGAGGCGAGCGTGTGACGGAACCCTGTGCTGTGGACGGTGGCATCGCATTCTGGCGCCGTGCCGATGCACTCTGGACGCCCGCGGCCAGCAGTATCACGAGCAGGCAGACTTGAGCGAATTTCGGCGTTTTCATGCCCTGGAAACGGAAGATGGACGATTCGGCTCCCAATATAAATGCGAGGAACCTATCACTTCAGGTCGATTGTCCGCCCAATTTGCGACTTTCCCCTACGGCATGGGCACCATGCGGGATGCGACATTGTCTCTGTTTTCGGATACATTTCGCGAACGGGGTCATCGCATCAAACCGAACAAGCCATGAGCACAAGGAGGGATTTCCTGAAATCGACCGCTGTCGGCGCCTCGGGTCTGGCGTTGGGATCAATAGGTCAGGGGTGTACCATGCCTGAGCCGGAGCATGGGTTGACGGCCGGGCGCGGCAAGCGGGGAGGCGGCGCATACAACCAGCCTCATGAAGCCGAGCAACTGAACCGGATCGCCTTCCCGCTCGGCGGCATCGGTGCGGGTATGATCTGTGTGGAGGGTACAGGAGCCTTTTCCCATGTGTCGGTGCGGAATCGGCCGCAGGTGTTTAATGAGCCTGCTCTTTTTGCGGCACTCTCGGTGGAGGGGCCGGAGCCGCTCGCGCGGGTCGTGGAGGGTCCCGTTCCGGACTGGAAGGTTTTCGGGCGCCCGGGTTCGGGCAACGGGGCGGCGGGCTCCACATACGGTCTGCCCCGCTACGCATCGTGTTCGTTTTCCGCGCGGTTCCCGTTCGCTGAACTGACGCTCACGGACCCCCATCTTCCCATTGATGTGGTGCTGACGGCCTGGAGTCCGTTCATTCCCGGTGAGGCAGATCGGTCCAGCCTTCCCGTTGCCTCTCTGGAGTACAAGTTCAAGAACCGCTCAGAGGATAGACTCACCGCAGCCTTCTCCTTCCATTCCCGCAATTTCATGTCGATGGGGTCGCAGGGCGCGTCCATCGGTCCAATCGAGGGAGGCTTTGTGCTCCGTCAGGCGGCCCTGCCCGACCGCCCCGAAGCGGCGGGCGCATTCGCCGTTGCCATGTTGGGGGGCGATGTAGAGGTCGACCACTGCTGGTTCCGCGGCGGCTGGTGGGATCCGCTGACGGTGACTTGGCGGCACATCGAACGCGCAGATCCCCGGGAACGCGTTCCGGAGACTGAACCTTGTGCCGGCGCAACCGCCGCCTCGAAGTTTTCGCTCGACCCCGGCGAAGAGCGCACCATCCAGGTCCTCTTCGCCTGGTACGTACCGGACACGGACCTGCGATGGGCCGGCTTCGGCGGATGCTCCGGCGACGAATGTACCCGCTACGGGTCGTATCGGCCCTGGTACGCCGGACAGTTTGGAGATGTCGAAGACGTCCTGGAAGCGTGGCGCCGAAACTATGAGGCGCTGCGTTCAGAGAGTCTTGCCTTCCGGGATGCGCTCTTCGACATGACGCTCCCGGCCGAGGTCGTTGAGGCCGTTTCCGCCAACCTCAGTATTCTCAAATCTCCGACCCTCTTGCGGCAGACGGACGGGAGACTCTGGTGTTGGGAGGGCTGCAGTGATGACAACGGATGCTGTCATGGTTCGTGTACGCACGTCTGGAACTATGCTCAGGCCATCCCCCATCTTTTCCCGGACCTCGAGCGCACGCTTCGGGAAACGGAATTCTTCGAAAGCCAGGATGAGAGGGGTCACCAGTCCTTCCGCTCCGGCCTCCCCATACACCCCGTCGATCACACATTCCATGCCGCGGCCGACGGTCAGCTCGGCGGCATCATGAAAGTGTACCGCGAATGGCGTATTTCGGCCGATACCGAATGGCTCCGCCGGTTGTGGCCCCGGGTACGAAGTAGCCTGGACTATTGCATTGCCACCTGGGATCCACGAGAAACTGGAACCCTGGAGGAGCCGCACCACAACACCTATGACATCGAGTTCTGGGGCCCCGACGGCATGTGCACGAGCTTCTACCTCGGTGCGCTGGCTGCCGCCGAGGCAATGGGGACGCACCTGGGGGACCCTGTCGAGCGCTATACCGCACTCCTCGAGAAGGGTCGAACTGCGCTTGAGGGGGAGTTGTTCGACGGCGAGTATTTTGTACAGAATGTCCGCACCACCGGTCTGAACTCACCGGATCCGGTCGCCGCATCGCAGGGCAGCTGGAGTTCAGAATATTCGCCGGAAGCAATCGAGTTGCTCCGGGCCGAGGGCCCGAAATACCAGTACGGGACGGGTTGTTTGTCCGACGGCATCCTGGGGTCGTGGATCGCCCGTATGTGTGGGCTGGACGAGATCGCAGATCGGAAGAAAGTGGAAAGCCATCTCCTCGCCGTGCATCGTCACAATCTTCGCCACACGTTGGCGGAGCACGCCAATCCGCAGCGACCCTCTTTTGCGCTGGGTGACGAAGGCGGTCTCCTGCTCTGCACGTGGCCCAAGGGAGGCAAGCCGACCCTGCCGTTTGTCTACAGCGATGAAGTATGGACCGGCATCGAATACCAGGTCGCGTCGCATCTCATGCTGCACGGGCATTTTCAGGAGGGCCTCGAGATTGTGCGTACCTGTCGCGATCGCTATGACGGTGTGGTACGCAATCCCTTCAGCGAAATCGAATGTGGTCACTGGTATGCCCGGGCGCTGGCGAGTTATGGACTGCTTCAGGGGATGACGGGCGTGCGTTACGATGCCGTAGACCGGACCTTATACCTGGACGCGCGCGCCGGGACGGACTATCGCGTATTCCTGTCCACCGCCACCGGCTTCGGGACCGTGGGCTTGAGCGGCGGGGAACCCCTCGTAGCGCTTCGCAAGGGACGACTTGACGTCCAGCGAGTCATCATCGACGGGAACGAGACGGCCTGGGAGGCCCGGCAGTTCTCTGCGTAGGAACAAGCGTATTCGCTGATAACAAACAACCTGCAGACCACAGCAACGGCGCCGACTCCCGCTCGCCGGCGCCGGCACCATGGCGCCCGAACCACCCTCGCGCTTCCGGTTCTGCCAATAACATTCACACGAATAGAGACTCTTCTATCTTAAATTTGATTTCCACTGCCACCGACGAATGCGGCTTCCGTTTCCGGTTTTCAGCATTCGCACACCGATCGTTGACCTATGCTTCGAGGTTCGTTTGTCCTTGTCTTGCTCCTGGCACTATTACCCATCTCCTCGTTTGCCCAGTCCCAGTGGGAACTTGGCGGTCAGATCCGGTACCGTGGAGAATACGACGCCTTGGGATTTGACCGATCTGTCGATGCCTCTACGTTCAGCACGCTGCGAACCCGGGTCGGACTCACGTTTCGTCCGGTCGAAAGCACGTCCGTATTTGTAGAACTGCAGGATTCGAGGACCTTCGGCGAGGAATCCAGCACCACGGACGACGGCACCGCAGATGCCTTCGATGCCCATCAGGCCTATTTCAGACTTCTCGATTTGGCAGGATTACCACTGGATGTGACGGTAGGGCGCACGGAGGTTGCATATGGGACGGAGCGTTTCGTCGGCGTAGCCGGTTGGGGCGCGTATGGAAGAAGCTTTGACGGGGTCAGCTTACGCCTGCACGGAGAGGAGGCGTGGGTCGATGTTTTTGGGTTTCGCGAAGTGGAGCGTTTTAATCCCGGCAACCGGGGAGACCGGAATTTCTACGGATTCTGGGGACAGACACCTCTGGGACGACATGGCGCTTTTCACAGCTTCCTGTTGTGGCAAAGAACGACTCCCAGCGATCTGCTGGATCGATACACCTTCGGGGTCTATCTACCCCTGAAGTTCGGAGTTTTCCAGCCCGTGATCGAAGGGGCCTGGCAAACGGGACAGGAAGCCGGCACGGACATTTCCGCATACACGGCATCCGCACGAGTGGCCTTCGTGAATGACGGCACCCTGTTTCGTTCGCTCTCCGCAGGTGCCGATATCGTCAGTGGAAACCGGCGAGATGACCCCGACAGGATCCGGGCGTTCAGCTCTGTATATGGGACGGGGCACCGATATTTCGGCTTCATGGACTATTTCACGTCCTTCCCGGCCGATGCGCTGGGCCTTGGCCTGACCGACTTCCATGCTACGCTGGTGGTCGAAGCGGGAACTTCGCTAAGCGTTGAGGCCGCATTTCACCACTTCGTATCGGGGGAGTCATATCGCCTTCCGGGTGGGGGCGAGAGTCGGCTTTTCGGGGATGAACTGGATTTGACGGCGGAGGTGCAGTACAATGAACGGGTGACGATCACCGGAGGCGCCTCGGTATTCGTTCCTGGAGACATCTTCAAAGCCCGTCGGGGTGATGACCTGGCTACCTGGTTGTACCTGATGACAACCGTCCGATTCTAACCCGTCTTCGATACTGCTGCCGGCCTGGCGCCACCTCTCTCCGTCACGAGAGAAGACTGCGGCTCGATCCCATGAGCAACACCCGTGAACCCCGACCCTCTGGAGGCCGCACCTCCGTGATTGCCGCCCTCGTTATGGGTGGATTCTTCGGATTCGGTCTCTTCATCTTCACGTATGCAAAGGGGGCGTCGTATTTCTCCAACGACCCGGCGGCATGCACAAACTGTCACGTCATGCAGTCCCAGTATGACGAGTGGCGACATGACAGTCACCGCGAAGTCACCACCTGCAATGACTGCCACACGCCGGATGGACCGGTCTCGAAGTGGCTTGTCAAGGGCATCAACGGCTGGAATCACTCCGTCGCCTTCACGACGGGCCGTTATCCCACGCACATACAGATCCGGCCCTTTAACGCAGCTATCGTCCAGGACAACTGCGTGAGATGTCATGAAGCCGTGATACGAACCATCCATGAACCTGGAGATCCGGAGGCGCGAAACTGCGTCGACTGCCACAGAAGCGTCGGAGGGCACGTCCTCTAGGCACAGTCGGACATCCGAAATAGGTACCTTCCCACTGCCATGTCATCAAAAACTAAGGTCTTTGGTCTGTTCGTCGCTGCCGCCGTGGTGACGGCCGCGCTCGTTGCCCTGCTGGTCAACATCTTCGAACGAAAGCAGGAAGCGGTACAGGGACCCCTCCGAGTGGTTGAGGTCGCGGCGGACGAACTGGACCCGGCCGTCTGGGGCAAGAACTTCCCGAATCACTACGACCGCTTCATGCGGACGCAGGAGGACTATGGAAAGACGCCTTACGGGGGATCCAACCCTTACAGCAAGTTGGACGCCTACCCTGTCATGAAGCGCTTGTGGGCAGGCTACGCGTTCTCCATTGATCACAATGAGGAACGGGGTCACTTCTACGCGAAAACGGATCAGGAGAATACCCAGCGGGTGAAGGTGGTGAGCCAGCCGGGCGCCTGCGTGAACTGTCATGCGGCCGAAGCCCCGGGCCTCATCGAGGAGATGGGATGGGAGGCGTTCAATCGAACGCCCTACGACTCGCTCCTCAGCAAAATCCACCTGGGTACATCCTGTGCGGACTGCCACGATCCCGAAACGATGGATCTACGCATCACGCGACCCGCGTTTCGCAATGCCATGGCGGAACGCGGGATCGACCTCTCCCAGGCGAGCCGACAGGATATGCGCTCCTACGTGTGCGGACAGTGTCATGTGGAGTACTACTTCAAAGGGCCGGACAAAGTCCTGACCTTCCCATGGACAAAAGGCCTCTCGGTTGACAGTATCGAAGCGCACTACGATCTGTACGACTTCACCGACTGGACGCACAAGGAAACGGGAGCGCCGATGATCAAGATCCAGCATCCCGAGTTTGAGGTCTGGAGTTCGGGCTTGCACGCAAGATCCGGCGTTGCCTGTGCCGACTGCCATATGCCCTATATGCGGATCGGAGGCCAGAAGGTGTCCGATCACTGGATCCGTAGTCCGCTTACGAACCTCAGCAATTCCTGCCGTACGTGCCACAATCGCCCGGAGGAAGAGTTGCGGGAGCGCGTTTTGACGATCCAGAACAAGACCGCAGAACTGCTGCGAAGGTCTGAGGCCGCGCTCGTCGATGCGATGGATGCCATCGTGGCGGCGCGGTCCGCCGGAGCCTCGGACGCCCAACTCGACCAGGCGCTCCAGATGCACCGGGCTTCTCAGCTCCGATGGGACTTCATCTCATCGGAGAACAGTACCGGTTTTCACAGTCCGCAAGAGGCCGCGCGTGTCCTTGCCATGTCGATCGATTTCGCGCGTCAAGCGGAAATGGCGGCAAAGGAAGCGGGGAGGTAAGTGGGAGGTGGATGGCGGACGGCGGATGGTGGATGGCGGACGGTGGATGGCGGATGGCGGACGGTGGATGGGGGTCGCGGGACGCAACTCCTAAACTCCTAAACTCCTAAACTCCAAATCCTTAAGCCTACGCCACGCGTTCAATCCTGAACGTCGAGCATGTGCATCGGTATTACCCAACTCTCTGAAGTACCCTCTGCACCACCTCCAACAGGCGCTCCACCTCCGGTCTGCCAAACACCATGGGCGGTTTGATCTTCAGCACATTGTGGTTCGGGCCGTCCGTGCTGAGCAAGACCCCCTCGTCGCAGGCGTGATTCACGATGTCTGCGGCGAGAACCGCGTCGGGCCGAAGTGAACCGGGTGCATCGACAATTTCCACCCCCACGAACAGGCCGTTTCCGCGCACATCCCCGATACGGGGATGCTTTGTTGCCATCTCCCGGAAGCCGTTGATCAGATCCTCCCCGTTCCGGTGAGCGGCCGTCTGTAGGCCCTCGTCACGAATGACGTCAAGCACGGCGAGTCCCACCGCACAGGCCACCGGATTGCCTCCGAAAGTGTTGAAGTACTCCATTCCGTTGGCGAATGCGGCAGCGATCTCCGGCGTGGTGACCACGGCGCCGAGCGGAAAGCCATTTCCGATGGGCTTGCCCATGGTTACGATGTCAGGCACCACCCCATGGGTTTCGAAGCCCCAGAAATGAGTGCCTACGCGTCCAAAACCGACCTGTACCTCGTCGGCTATGTAGAGTCCCCCCTCGTCTCGCACGCGCCGCGCCGCGCCGGCCACAAATCCTGAAGGCAAGACGATCTGTCCGGCGCAACTCAAGATGGACTCACAGAAGAATGCGGCCGGCCGCGCACCGCGAAGGGCAATCTGCCGAATGGCTTCGCCCGCGTGTTCCGCATAGCGCGCCCCGGTATTCGCACCGCGATAACGACCGCGAAACGGGTCAGGCATCGGGATGACCTGTACATGAGGAGGACGGCCCGCTCCTCCCGGACCATCGAATTTGTACGGACTGATTTCAACCAGCGAAGCGGTGTGACCATGGTAGGCCTGATCGACGACGACCACATCCGACGCTCGTGCCCAAGTCCGGGCAATCCGCAAGGCAAGATCGTTCGCCTCACTACCAGAATTCACGAACCAGCAGACGCGCAGCGGCTCCGGCAGCGTCGCCGTGAGACGGTGGGCGTACTCCGTCAGTCCTTCATACAGAACCCTTGTGTTCGTATTGAGTTGAGACCACTGCCGACATGCCGCTTCGATCACACGCGGGTGCCCGTGCCCGACGTGACAGACATTGTTGACGCAGTCGAGATACTCCCTGCCGTCGGCGTCGAACAGGTAGGCGCCCTCTCCGCGGACGAGGTGTAAGGGACGCCTGTAGGCAAGCCGCAACGAAGGGCTGATCAGGCGTTGCCTGGCTTCGAGAAGTGACTCGGCCCCGGAGGACACCGTTCGTGGAGGGTTCATGGATGATCCAGGACGTGTTGAAGGGTATCGGCGAGGCGCATCCACCCATCCTCTTTCATCGACTCCAGGAGCCTCCAGGCGCCGTCTTCCGACACGGTGACATACGCATCTCTCCCTCCTCTTACCGATTTCCGGGCAGATTGAACCACGCTGACACAGAGTCGGGTCCGGATCAGATCGGCAAGGAGGATTATCTCTGAATCGTGAAGTGGGCGATCGCAATGATACCCGGAAAGGAGGGCTCCGGCGGCGGCCGCCCCGTCCTCGCGAAGCATCATCGCATAGGTCGCGGCAACCGCAGGCTCGATGACGGTTGCGGTGCGCATGGCATCCCCAAAATCGATCAGTCCACGCATCGACCACTCTCCCTCCCCAATGGAAACCATAATGTTGTGCTCATTGGCGTCGTTGTGAATCACCGTGGCGGGCAATGACTGGAGGATGGGCTGGACGACGTCTTCGAAGCGCGTGAAGGCCGACTCGGCGAGCGCCCTCCGGCGGGCGTCGGTGATGGCGTCGAGTTCGGGTACCAGCAGAAGGGCCTGGCGGATGTCCCAGTCGAATTCCCGGTCCATCCCCGGAAACGAGAAGCCCGCCAGGAGCTGGTTCATCTTGGCGAGCCCGCTGCCGATCGAGAAAAGCAGCGGGTTTGACGGCTTGGACACGGCGGCAAGAAAAGATCCCGGGATCCATGTCAGGAGTCGGACGATCCGTTTCTCCCCGCGATCGTCCTCGACATAATCCCAGGGCTCGCCCCTTCTCGTCGACACGACCCTCGGCGTCCCGAAGGGCAACGAAGATCCTTCCAGAAATCCGAGCAAGGCGGTCTGAAAATCCGCAATTCCCGGATCCGTGTCAGGCTCGGAAATCTTGAGGATGTAGGTTGCAGAAGGCGTGTCCACGCGGAAATTGTGGTCATCGTAACCGGGCAATGCCGAGAGGTTTCCCCGTAGGCCATACAGGAGGGAGGCCGCCTTTCCGGCAAGTTCCAGGTACTCGAATGCGCTCATTGATCAGCAGAAAAGCGATCGAGAACGGCGCGCATGGCGGCGACGGCATCCGGACTGGTCTCTCGATACCCCGCATCGTCATCCGTTCCCGGGGCGCCGAACCGGACTGCCGGATTGCGTCTTCCGGAAGGATCCATCGTGCTTCTCGTGAGGGACGCATGTATTTGCGTCGCCCGCGTTCTCGCGAGCAGATCGGCCACGTTATCGGGACGGATGCCGCT
>CAYLXM010000013.1:40931-75010 GCA_964387555.1 uncultured Rhodothermales bacterium
TCGAGGGCCGCGTTCAATTCAACACGGTCGGCGCCATTGTTCGCGGACGAAACGCAGTCTTCGACCGATGCCGTACAAACTTCAAGAAGCATGGCGTGAGCCTCCTTGGGAAGCGCACGACAGTCCCAGATTCCTCATGCCCTCTCCACCCTTGTCGTGGTCAAGATCCAATCGCATGTGAGTCATTCCGCTACCACACGTTCCGTCTGGCCACGGATCCAGGCAAGGCGGCGAGACAACATTCCAGCGGCGATCTCCGGGTGCGCCCCGATGAAGTTCTCCCGCTCTGTCGGGTCCATGTCGAGATTGGAAAGCCATAGCCGACCAACCGTATGGACGGGCGCTTCCGACGTGGGGTCGAGCGGATTGCCGATCAGTTTCCATGGGCCGTTGCGAACAGCCCACTGCGCCTGTTCCCCATTCCCGACGTGCCAGTGTAACTCCTCGTGCGGCGACTCTTCTGTCTGGTCTATCATCCCACGGAGCGACTTCCCATCCAGGTCGAGGTGACTGAGATCGATGCCCGCCAGGTCCGCCAGGGTCGCAAACCAGTCCGTACCGTGCGCCAACCCGTTTCGTACCTGTGACGCGGGGATTTTTCCCGGCCAGGAAATGGAGGCCGGCACGCGCAATCCGCCCTCAAAGAGACTGAATTTGGCCCCTCGAAAGGTGCCGGCATAGCCACCGCCTCCGTGGGCGCGGATTTCGACCGAGTGCCCGTGATCCGACTGAAATACGACGATGGTACGTCCACGGAGGCCGAGTTCTTCCAGGCGCGCCATCAAATTCCCAATGATCTCATCCTGGGTGGAGAGAAATGCCGCATAGAGGTTTCGGGGATAGGGCAAGTGCGCATAGCGCTCAAGCCAACGCGCGTAACCCTGGTAAGGATAGTGCGGCATATTGAGCGCGAAGTACATCAGGAAGGGGTGATCCCGGTTTCGAGCCATGAAGTCGCCCGCCTCCCTCACCATGAGTTCGGGAAAGAAGGAGCCTGTTTCATCGATGCGCTCCCCGTTTCTGAAGAGGTCATGCCGGTTCGGTCCATTCCAATAGAAGAAATGGGAATAGTTGTCGATGCATCCCCCCATATGGCCAAACGAGTAGTCGAACCCCTGGCCATTTGGCATCGTCTCCGGTGTGAACCCCAGATGCCACTTGCCGATATGGGCCGTACGGTAGCCGGCATCCCGAAATACCTCGGCCAACGTCACCTCCTCCGTCCGCATGCCGGCCTGACCTTGTTCCGAACTCACATTCTCCGGCACTCCGGCCCTGAGCGGATATTTCCCCGTCAGCAGACCCGCCCGAGACGCCGAGCACAAGGGGGCGGCCGCATAGAATTGTGTGAAGCGGACGCCGGACTCGGCAAGGGCGTCCATCTGGGGCGTCTCCAAATCTGTGGCCCCGTAGGCCCGCATATCGAGCGTGCCCTGATCGTCGGTCAGGACAATGATGACATTGGGCTGCCCGGTTTCAGGACCCTGCGCCATCGACCGAGGGGAGAGTAGTCCAGTGAGCGCGACGATAGCGAGGAAAGGCCGCCAGATAGACATGGATTCAATGGTGCGGGTGAACCGTTTCATTGGAGAGCGAGATGTGGGCGCCTCGTTTGATCGAGGCAGGTCGTCGCGGTAAATCGACGCACGACCGCATGGTGCGGGAATCGCCGGCCCTCCCTGTAGAAGAGGCTTCCCCCGGGTAGTGCTGCCGGGTGAATGCCATCCTCGGGAGTGCGCGTCGGGTGGTCACGGGTTCTTCCGGTCTACTCCCCAAGGAGAATGTCCACGAGGGCCTGATCCGGCTTTCGCTCGGCATCCATGATGCCGAAACCGCCCTTGTGGTCCCACGTGGCCCAGCCAATATTGTTGGCTTCCAGGATGGCGCGCATATCCCGGTACCAATTGAGTCGGGCCTCCTCCGGAGCGCGCCGATAGACGCCCCATTCTCCGCAGTATAGAGGCAGACCGGTAGCGCGCGCGAGTGCCAGGGGTTTCTCGATCCGGGCTTCCAGGACGTCGCGATCGAAATAGCCATTGTTGCGCGCTACCACGGCTGCGACTTCCGCGTCCAGAACGGCTGCGTCTTCTTCCGACACCAACTGTCCGGGGTAGGTAACGGGTCCGCCATATGCCCCCACGTCATTCCAGGACGTTCGGTAGTGGGTGACGAGCATGGGGATGTAGAAGTGGAAACTGAGGATGATGTTGGGGTCGTTTTCCGGAACGCGCAGTTGATCGAACGTATCGACGCTTTGCCATCGGTTGGATCCTATGATGACCGTTCGCTCACCCTCCAATTCCCGCACCGCAGCGTGGCCTCGGGCGAGCAGGTCATTCCATTCTTCAGGATCATCGGCCACGGCCTCGTTCATGAGTTCATACGCCACGCTGTCCACCGGATACGCGTTGAGTTGCGCGGAGAGTTGTCGCCACATATCAAGAAACCAGTCCTGCTCTGCCGGATCGGTCCACAGGGGCTTGACCTCGGCGTTAAAGTGATGAGAGCGCAGAATGTGGAGGTCTACCACGACTCGGAGTTTGTTCTGAAGGCTCCACTGAATGCCCTTGTGCAGGAGGTCCCAGGCTTCGGAGTCCGGTTGCCGCTCCTCATTCCAGAGTTGTTCTTCGTCGATCGGGAACCGCAGATGGTCGAAGCCGAGGCCCGCGAGTTGCCTGACATCCTGTTCGGTGAACCACGTTCGCCGTGCTTCTCCCCTCCTGCTGCTCTGTGACAGCCAATGAGAGATGTTGGTGCCCCGCATCACCCGAAATCCATTGGGCGTTCCGTCGGCCACCTGCGCCAATACGGAGTCTTGAATGACAAACGACAGGCTCAGGGCCAGGGCCGCAAGAGCCAAAACCAGCAGCCTCGAAGGATCTCCGAACGGGCCACGCAGCACGGAATCGGTTTTCATGGTTTTGGGCGAGTGTGGGACGATCGACGTCTGGAGTGAGCAGAACCAAATAAGATTACGCAATCCGTCGGATGCGAGCGACCGGAATCGACGAAATCCCTCATCGCGCCCTTTGGGTCATCGGCTGCTGCGTCCTAGATTTGGTCCGCTCGAAACCCTCTCTCAATCCTACTGCAGTGAACCGAATTCTCCTCAAGTACGGCCCGTGCCTGATCGCCTCCCTCCTCGCACTCAGTGGCTGCCGCCCTGTGGAGCGGGTCCCTCGTGACGCTGACCTTGTCTTTTCGTCAACACGCAGCGGTAACTCAGAGATCTATCTTCTGGCTGCGGGTGATACCTCCTGGGTCAACCTGACGAACCACATCGCGGGTGACAACTGGCCGGAATGGTCTCCAGACGGCAGCATGATCCTCTTCCAGAGTAACCGCAACGGCGCCCTGGACCTTTTCGTCATGGCCGCCGATGGATCGGGGTTGAAACAGGTCACAAGTCATCCTGATCACGACTACCTGGCCAGTTGGACGCCGGATGGCCGAATTCTCTTCACTTCATGGAGGCAGGAAGCCGAGGATACAACGCGTGCTCCCCACCTCTATCTGACGGATGCAGAGGAAGGAATGGAGAGGCGCCTTGTCCTCGAAAGCGGTCTGCCCGCGTCAAACGGGCGATATTCTCCCGATGGGCAGTGGCTCGCCTTCTCGCGCACGCTTGGCGCCGAGCCCGCCGACATTTGGATCGCCACGGCTGACGGCACCGGTGAACAACAACTCACATCTACGGATTCCTATGACTCGGATCCGGTATTCTCGCCCGACGGAAAGCAGATCGCCTACTACGCGGACCGCGCCGGCAACAGCGCCATACGAGTCATGAATAGTGATGGGTCAGAAGACCGAATCGTTCAGGAAGGGGGTCTTCACTACTATCCCCGTTGGTCTCCAGACGGGCAATGGCTCCTTTCCTGTTGGGCCGGACCCGATGAGAACTACGACGTCATGGTGTTTCCGATCGATGCGTCCAAGGCTCCCGTCACGCTGGCAGGCGGCTCAACCCGGGAATGCGAGGGGGCCTGGCGGCCTCGGATGGAGCCCGGTTGAAATACGGATCGCGGTGCCGCGCCGCCCACCAGTATAGACGGGATGGGACCTCTTAGCGGGCGAACCCCGCCCGTACGGCTCGCCTTGAAGGGGCTACCTCTTGACGATTCGCAGATTCTTCGTACATTATTGACACGACATTCAACCGGGCTGGATCCGGCCCCAATCTCCAGGCGGGAGTGTCGCCCGCTCCCCGTTTGATGTGTCGGTTGCGCCTCCGGGTGCCCGCTTTTCTCCTATTCAGGTCATATCCTAACCCATCCAGTGTCATGAAGTACACCTTTTCCCGCTGGAACGTCGCGACGTTCTCATGCGTCCTGTTGCTGCTCATCGTGACGGCCCCTGAAATTGCGTCCGCCCAGGATTCGGAACCGACCGTTGGGGTCCAGGGTGGTCGTTTCGGAGTCGGCTTCACCTCCTCGTGGCCGTCCTATGGACTCAGCGGTACGCTCCAGGTCAACGAGAAGATCACAGCGGAGGCAATCCTTGGCTTTTTCGGTACCGTGTCCAATTTTGGCGGGCGAGTCTGGTACCGCTTCATGCCGGATGTCGTTTACGATATTTACGGTTACGGGGCGGCAAGCATGTATCGATATGACTACATTTTCGATACGGAGAGCGTCTTGGGGATCGGAGGCGGAGCGGGTATCGAAGCCAACCTGGGCAAGCTCTTCAATCAGGAGGATTTTCCGCCGCTCTTCATGAACTGGGAGATCGGCCTTGCGTTTGCCGACTTCAAATACTACAACTTCTCGTCCTTCGTCTTTGGAGCGGGTGTTCACTACCGGTTTGGTGAACGGAAGTAAGATCCTCCCGGGGGCGCTCATTTAGTGGGGCCGGGTCTCATTGGTACACCGAACAGGCGAAGGGCCGGGGAAGACCCTCGGCCCTTCTCGGTATGCGTTAGAATCGCGGCGGATTCCCGCTGTATGAAACTGGGCGCCTGCTCGATACCTTTCGTTCCGAAGCTCTCGCGCTTCGCGGTGCGCGAAGGAGTCGGCTACGCCCCGTGACCGTCTCTGTCTACAGCGTCACGATTTTGCCGGTTCGAATTGATGCTTCCTCGGCCTCGCAGATTTCCACGGCGCTGAGTCCGTCCTCGGCGGTCACCAGATGCGGGGGCTTGCCGGCCAGGACGGAATCGACCATGTGTGTCAACTCGCCCAGGTACCCGTCTCCGCCTGCTGGTTGGATCGTCACGGTTTCGTGGTCGTCCCGAAACAGGCGCATGGCATCGGATCCGCGGCGGCTATCGAAGTCCACGGTGCCGTGTTCGAAGACGGCTGTGTAGCCCATCATGAAGCCGAATCCCTGGGTCATGGCCCAGCTTCCTTCTGCCGAGACGGACGCACCGCTTTCGACCTGGTATTGGGCCAGGACATGGTCGATCGCCCCGCTCTTGTAGGGAAATCCGCTCGCGTAGGCCGCCTTCGGTCTGCCGAAACAGTACTGTACAAAATCTGCGTCGTGGATGTGCAGGTCCAGAAGGGCTCCGCCGGATCTGGCGCCGTCCATGAAGTCCTTGCTCCAGACCGGCGCCTCCGACACGCGCCGGAAGTGGGCTGCGAGGATCCGTCCGTACCGGCCGGAATCGATCGCGTCTTTCAGCCAGGCATACTCGGGCCAGAAGCGGATACACATGGCCGGCATGAAGTAGCCGGATGCGTGCGCGGCGGCTTCGGTGATTTCCCGGGCGAGGGCCGAGGTTCTTGCGAGTGGTTTCTCGCAGACCACGTGTTTTCCGGCGTTGAGTGCAGCGATGGCCAGTTTCGGGTGCACGGACGTCGGCACACAGAGATCGATCAGATCAATCTCAGGATCGGCCAGCAAGTCGTCCATGTTGTGGGTTGTCTTGACCCCGGTCATATCGAGTATCAGGGGGTCCGGATCGCCCACGTTGCCGCTGATGTTGGAGAAATCTCCATCCAGAGGCAGGCGTACCGCGTCACACAGAGCGGCGATACGCGCTCCTGGGATCTGCCGATAGGCCTTCAGATGGGTTACGCCCATGAAGCCGAGTCCGACGACGGCTATGTTTACGGAAGACACGGTGAAGTAGCGTTGAGGAGTTGAGGAGTTTGGAGTTCGGAGTTTGGGGGTTTGGAGTTGGTGGGTTTGGAGTTGGTGGGTTTGGAGTTGGTGGGTTTGGAGTTGGTGGGACGTCTCGCGACCGTCATCCCGGCGGAAGCCGGGAACCAGGGTTTGGAGTTTGGAAGTTCGGAGTTGGGTCGGCAACCGTGGGAGTAAACAAGATAGCGCACCTACTAAACTATGAAACTACTCAACTTCGATACTTCCTGATTCCCTTGGAGGGTACTGCACGTGTCGCGCTATCCCCCCAGCAGCGCTTCAACAAACACTTTCCCGTCCAGAATGTCCTTGACGCGTTGGTTTTCGGCTTCGCGTTCGAGGCACAGCCAGCCTTCGAAGCCGATTTCCACGAGGGCGGCGAAGAACGCGGGCCAGTCGACCTGCCCTGCGCCCACCGGGAGTTCGACACCCCATTCGCCCGGGACCGTAGGGACGGTCGCGTCTTTCAAGTGCACCCCTTTTACCCAGGGTCCCAGGATCCGGAGCGCTTCGATGGGGTCGCCTTTGTCGTAGAGGAGCATGTTGGCGGGGTCGAAATTCACGGCCACATTCGGCTGGCCGAGGCGCTCGAGGAAGAGGCGCAGGTCTTGTGCGGTCTCCTGGCCCGTCTCCAGTGAAAGAACGACGCCGTCAGGCTCGAAAAGTCGAGCGATGCTGCCAACGCGGTCCGCGAGCTTTGCGAAATCCGGGTCGGCCGGATCGTGCGGCAGAAAGCCCGCGTGAAACGTGACGAAGTCGATTTCCAGGCGCCGGGCTGTCTCCGCCGTACTCTGTGCGTTGGCCCAGTTCTGATTCCAGGTCGAGTCCGGAACGACGCCGCCGGTCAGTCGGATCGTTTCCGGCGTCGTATAATCCTCGCCCACCGTGCGAAACATGCCGGAGACGGGCACGATGCCCTTCTTGGAGAAGAGAGCGCGGGATTCCTGCCAGACTTCGGGGGCCTCACGGAACGGATCCAGATCCAACTGGGTGTGGACAAGCCCGACGGACTGCAGCTTCTCCGCGAGATCGGCGGGCGTCTCGGGCTGAAGAGACCAACTGCACACGGCCAGACGCGGAAGGAATTCCTGGGCAGATTCGGCGAGATTCATTTGAGGAGTGCGGGAAGGTGACAGGGGGTCGTACCGCCCGGAGCGCGGGCTACGGGATTGTGGGATGATAGGTCCTACCATGATGCCCTGCCAACAGAAGCGCACATCTTACCAACTTTCCACCGCAATGCCCCGAACTCGACGGGGAACAGCGGGGGAACGAGGCCGTCGACGTAGCCACGCTTTGGCCTAGGTGCCCAAGGTGGACTCGATCCGCGAGGGCAGGATGTGCGCAGCCGCCAGATCTCGACGCGTGCGTCCAGACAGGAGATTGGTATGCAACAGGGCGCACGCTTCCGCTGCCGTCCCGACATTCAGGAGCGTCTCCACGATATCGTGCCCTGAGACCATTGCAGCGATGACTGCGGTCTCCGACAAATGCCCTTCCCTGGTGATGCTCGGCGGATTCAGGAGGATCAGAAGCACGTGAACCGGATCGTCCACTGATGGGAACGTCGCACCTGCCCTGTTAATGCCGATCAGAAGTGCCGGCTGCGTCACATTTTTCGTGCGACAGTGGAAAAGAGCAACTCCGGGTTCCAGCTCGGTTGCATCATCGTCACTCGCCTCCATGAGATCAGCCAGGATTGCGTGAACATCTTCTTCCCGGTCACCGAAATATTGAACCAGAACCTCCTTGAGGAACCCTTCCTTGTCCGACGAACGCACATCCTGCGTCACACACTTCTCAACCAAGATGCGCTGGGCCAGGTCAATCTGCGCACTGGTGACTGCGGAGGACCCCGAGGTCAACCGTTCCGACGGATACAACAAAAGAAAATCGGCATCCGGCAGTTGTTGGGACAACCGGCCGGGCAGGCGATTCAACATCGGCCGCCACGATACGGCTCCCTCTCGTGCACTGAGCACGACGATGAGATCGGACTCCTTGACGGTGGCGTTAAGGGTGGACCACATACTCGCCCAATTCTCGATTCCCACCAGGCGCGTCGGTACTTCAGGCTTCTGTTCGAGGAGATGCGGTTTGAAGTCGTGAATGTCCGGTGCGGCAGCGATGACGAGCAGATCTGCTGTCAGTTGATGGGCCAGCCTCTTCAGGGTTCTAAGGGCATCCAGAAATCCAGGCTCTCGATCGGCGTTCGGCGGCACAACGAACAGAACCCGGTCGACCGTATTTACCGGTTTGCTGATCTTGCAGACCAGTATCTGAACGCGTGTCTCGGAGAGCATCTGGTCCAAAACGGAGCCGAACACGCGCCGCCTGCGCGATACCTGGCCATTCCATCCTACAACAACGTGTGAAATGCGCAACTCGCGGATGGCACGCTGAATGCCGTCCGCCGGGTTCATATCGATACGGTTAATGGGTTGGACCGGCACGTCGGCGGCAGTGGCATGCACCACCGCATGCCCGAGTAGTTTCTCGCCGGCTGCCACGTCCGCCTCAACGTTCGGGCCGTCTCTCGTTACGATCAAAGGATGGATCGGCTCGCGAGAATCTGCGCTCCGGGTCAGAAAGGCGATCGACATGAGCGCCTCGGCCGTGGCCGGATTCGACAGTGGAACGAGTATCCGCTGCGGCGCCTCGCCCGGATCATAGGGCTTCGCTTCCTCGGCCAACGCCACTTTCCGCCCGTACTTGTCCACGCTCACCGAGGCGATCAAACAGGTCACCAGAATCATGACCACGGCCCCGTTCAAGACCGCATCGTTCAGAATCTGAAGTTCGAATCCGACAAACACAATCGCCAGCGTCGCCGCCGCCTGGGCCACGCTGAGGCCGAAAATGACAAAGCCTTCATCTCTGGTGTAGTGGAAAAGGCGTCGGGTCGCATCTGCCGCCAGGAACTTGGCAAGAACCACGGTCCCTGTCAAGAAAATGGACATTGTCCAGACGTCCAAACCGGCTGCAAACGCCCGCAAGTCGACAAGCATTCCAACAGATATGAGAAATACGGGAATGAATAGCGAATTACCGACGAACAGAATTCTGTTCATCAAGGTGCTTTGCTCCGGTATTAATCGATTCAATGCCAATCCGGCAAGAAATGCTCCGATGATCGGCTGAAGTCCGGCGACGGTTGACAGCACCGCGCTGATAAATACGGCAGCCAATACGAAAATATATTCCATGGCCGATTCTTCCCGTACGCTCCTGAAGAACCATTTGGCAATTCGCGGCAGAATCAAAAACATGAAAGCTACATAGACACCCAACGAGAATGCCAGTCTGAGCCAGAAATACACATCGAGATTCCCTCTGACACTCCCGGCCACTACAGCAAGAACCAAAAGCGCGGACAAGTCGGTGACAATGGTCCCTCCCACCGTAGTTGTGACCGGAGCGCTTTTCGTAATGCCGAAACGACCTGCTATGGGATAGGCGAGCAAGGTGTGCGAGCCAAGCATGCTGCCAATCAACAGCGCACTCGGCCACGAATACCCAAGGAGAATTACAGAAGCCAGAGTACTGACGGTAAAAGGTATCAAAAACGATATGGAGCCGAAAACGAGACTACGGTTGCGATAGCGGGCAAATTGAACAAGATTGATCTCCAGACCGGCGACAAACATGATATATAACAATCCAACAGCCCCAAAGAGTTGAATCGCCGCATCTCGTTCCAGAACTCCGGCTGCGTTCGGACCTACCAATACACCGGCAAGAATGAGTCCTATGATCCCGGGCACCTTAAGGCGCACGAAAAGCGGCGGGACAACGAGAATAATCAGAATCAGTAATGCAAAGACCGCTACCGGATCTGAAACAGGCAGCGACCATTGGAAAAGCGGTATCATATCAATCGATGTCGTTCGGACGAGTGAATTCTTTCATACGGCAGACCCCGTTGCTGGATTCCCCCCGAGGCCGAGATCGGACTGCGCACCCGTTCTACCGGGACGCTCGCCGCGAACCACTTCGCCGGCCGGGGCGTCTACTCCTCGACTACATCGAACGTTACGTGGCTGTGCTCCTTTCCGTTGACGATGAGCGTGATGCGGTGCGGGCCGGCGTAGTGCTTCCTTGTAGACATGTCCGCCATCGCATGCCGCTTGCGTATAGGATGGCGCCCGGCAGGGTACACCCGCTCGGAGTGCTGGAACACCTTTCTGCTCGACTTGCCTCGCGCCTTGGCGTAGGCCACCGCATACTCGATTCGAATTGGAGACGTAGAATCGCTTTCGACAACGAGAACACACGCCATCAGGATTTCCCCACCTATCGGGACGACCTGCGGCTCCACCCGAAGTCCCTCGATGTGGACGTGGTCGGCTTCCTCAAAGCCGAACAACCGCATCGCCCGCTCGTCCCCCCTTTTCAGGAGTGTCCGGCAGGCATGCTTCAGCATACGGTCCACTTCAGCCGACTTCCCCAGCCACCGTTCTACCAAGTCGAGTACGACTTGCGGATGGTCTTTCGAAATGTCATTCAGGTTGTTGGATACGCTTCGCCGAACGTCTTCTGAAGGGTCATCCTTGAGCCGTTCGAGAATGGGCAACAAGGGCGCCGGGTCCACCTGAAATCGCGGCAGCGCCATAGCCCAGGGCAATCTCGGCCGGCATCCCTCGCTGGCGAGGCGCCGTACCCTCCAGTCCTCGTCCTGCGCCCAGCGGCTCATCCATCCCAGGGTGCGGGTCGGGTCTCGGTCGAGGAAGGGCCGTATCGCGAATTCGCTGGACCCGAACCGGGTGAACCATCCCAGTGCCGGCAGGGAGGCCTCCCAGTCGTCGAGTCCGAATTGCTCCACAAAGTCGGGAAGCGCCATGGCCTCGAACCCCTTCACCTCGGGCGCAACGTCTCTGAGAACCAGCAAGGCTTCCCGAAAGCCGGCAGGCAGAAACTCCCTCAGGCAACGCGCCGTGTGCCGCATCCGGTCCTTCAACTCCCGGGCTTCCCAGTCATCGTCGAGAGCGAGCGACAGGAACCGGTCCCGATCGAAATCCGGGCACCGGCGGGCAACGGAGTCCGCCAGGGCCGCCATGGACTCCTTCGTGAAGTAGATGTCTTTGAGTCGGGTTGCCATAACCGTATTCAGCGTGGGTCGATGCTCGAAGATACGGATCGGCACCGTGTGACCCGAGCCAAGATCTCTTTCGCTCTGGAGTTTGCCACCTGGTGATATTGACCTGACAAACCCCTACATTCGCGCATCCCATCGCTCCCGCCACCACGCCCTTCGCCGCCATGGAGTGGATCCACCCCTTCCTCTACTCCGGAGATCGCTTTGTCAATTTCTCCGGCGTGCACCTGTTCATGGTCGCGCTCACTGCCGGCTTGTCCGTAGGCTTGCCTCTCCTGGCATCCCGCTATCTGAGCGAACGGGGACGCCTCTACCTCGGCCGGGCAATGGCCGTCTGGATCAGTTTTGCGGCAGTAGGAAGCATCGTGCTTCGTCGATTCCTCGGCGAGTTCGCACCGCTCACCGACATTCCCCTCAACATCTGTCCGCTGACCGCCACACTGCTCCCCCTGCTGGTCTGGAATCCCAGGCAGCGCATCCATGAGATCCTGTATTTTTTTGTCCTGGTGGGGACGCTTCAGGGCGTCCTCACGCCCGATCTGGACCAGAACGCGCCGCACTACATGTTCTTCCGCTACTGGTCCCTCCATGCGGGCCTCGTCATCACCGTCATCTACTTCACGACCACCTTCGGTCTGTACCCCACGGCTCGTAGCCTTGTCCGGGCCTTCGGCTGGCTTCAAGCCCACCTTGCCGTCGTCATGCTCGTCAACGTGGCGTTCGGAACGAACTTCATGTACCTCATGGAGAAGCCCCCGACGCGGACGCTGCTGGACCTGCTGGGTCCCTGGCCGTGGTATCTCCTCGCGGGTGAGGCGCTTGCCCTTGCGCTCTTCTTTCTGGTCTACCTGCCGGTCTACGCAACCCGCCGCAACCTCCCTTCCATAGCCCCGGTTCTGGTGAGGAGCAACTCTCGGTAGATCGACCAGAGCCGACGTCGTCAACACACCTGGATAGGTTCCGGATCCAGGCATCGGCCTTTCGACGCCGATCTGAAGCGACCCGCTTTGTCGGGTCCGATCGCAGCGTGCTTCACCCCTCGCTCCTCCTCGCCCTCAGGTCCGCCTCGACTTGCACCAGCACCCTCTCGTCCAGCGTATACCGGCTGAACACGAACAGCAACACGACACCCACGACGGCGGGGAAGACACTGATGAGCAGCCTGATTCCCAGCAACGCCCCGGCCGTCTGATCCACGTTGGCCACGTACCCGAAGCCGGCCAGCATCCACCCCGAGATGGCCGCCGCGAAGGCCGTTCCGAGTTTCATCGAAAGGGTGCCCGCCGAGAAGATGAGCCCCGTCGCCCTTCGCCCGTTCTTCCACTCAGACCAGTCCGCCGTATCCCCCAGCATGGCAAAAAACAAGGCGACGATCGGCCCCGTGGAGAACTCCGTTACGGCGCTCAGGAGGAAGATCATCACAAAACTTCCCGGCGTCGCAAAATACAGCAGCGCGCTGGTGACCACCCCCAGCATGATGCTGTAGTTCATGACCTTGCGCTGGCCCCAGCGGGCGACGAGTGGACCGGTCAACGCGGCGCCTATCATGGAAGCAATGAGGCCGAGAATCATGAAGCCGGCCGCAATGTCCGTCCGTCCCACGAAGTACTTGAAATAGTACATCGTCACGCCGCCGCGGAACGTCGTGAACGTCACGAACAGCACCCCCACGAAGAAGAGCGTGACCCAGGGCTTGTTCTTCAGCAAATCGATCGCATCGGCCTTGAGCGTCGTCCGCTGGTCGACCGGCGGACGAACGCGTTCCCGGGTGGAGGCAAACGTGACGAGAAACAGGATGACGCTCAAGACCGCAAACAGGGTCATCGTCCACCGATACCCGGCCACTTCATCCCCCTTACCCAAAAGCCCGACGAGATAGATGTTGAACCCCTGTGTGATCAGTCCGCCCAGAAACGCAAACACAAATCGGTAGGAGGAGATGCTCGTGCGCTCCACCGGATCGGCAGTCAGCACCCCTGTAAGCGCCGAATAGGGGATGTTGTTCGCGGTGTAGACCAGGATCAGCGCGCTGTAGGTGACGTACGCGTAGATGAGTTTGCCCGTGTAATCGAGGTCCGGTGTGCTGAACGTCAACACAGTGAGCACACCGAACGGCACGGCCGTCCACAGAATCCAGGGACGGAACTTACCCCATCGCGTGTTCGTGCGGTCGGCCAGTACGCCCATGAAAAAGTCGGTCACCCCGTCGCCGATGCGACAGACGAGCATCAGCGTGCCGACGGCCGCGGCAGTGAGCCCGAACACGTCCGTGTAGAAGATGGGGAGAAAGAAGATGAGCGTGCGCCAGACCAGGTTCGCCGCCGTGTCGCCCAGGCCATAGCCGATCTTTTCGAGCACGGACGGGCGTTCGGATGACAGGGCCGGGGCGATAGCTGCCATTTGAAGAACTCCAGAGACGGGGTGAAGGGCACGGAGACTCGTCAGAATCCGTTGTTCAGGATGACGTTCTTGTACCAGCGGGCAGAGGTCTTCGGCGTGCGGACGCCGGTTTCAAAATCGACATGGTGGAGCCCGAACCGGCGCGTGGTACCGTGAGCCCACTCGAAGTTGTCCATCAAGGACCAGTGGAAATAGCCCTTTAGCTTGATTCCTTTGTTGATGGCCTCATGGCACGCACCGAGATATCCCTCGGCAAATGCGATCCGCTCCGGGTCGTCGACCCGGCCATCCACCACGCGATCGTCCAAGGAGGCTCCGTTTTCCGTGATGAAGATTTCGGGAGCGGCGTAGCGTTCGTCGATCCATTCGAGCAATTTGCGGCAACCCCATGGCACGATGGCCCACTCCATCGTGGTCTTCTGCCAGGAGGGATCGGCGGAGAGCACGACGTCCTGATCCTCCGCTATGCCCCCGTTGCCGTACACGCTGCCCCGGACGTCTTGACCGGGCTGCGGACGGGCTGCGTAGAGGGTCGTATAGTGATTGAGCCCGAAAAAATCGCTCGAGTTCTGAATGAGGTAACCGTCCTCCGGCTCGAAGCGCGGAAGACGCTCCCCGACGCGGCGGCGCATCGACTCCGGATAGTCACCCCGGTAGATGGGATCGGCAAACCACCCGACGAAGAACTCCAGGGCAACCTGGGCCGCGGTGCGATCTTCCAGCGAATCGGTCAGCGGCTCGCGCCAGTCACAGTTGTTCGTGATGCCGATCCTTCCGTTCTGGCGCGCCTGATAGCGGTGGCGGTATACGTCCACCGCCTTCGCGTGCGCCCTGAGCAGGTTGTGCGCCGCAAGGTAGGGCTCGCTGGTGGAGACGCGCCCGGGCGGATGAACGCCCAGCCCGTGACCAAGAATGGCGACCACCCATGGTTCATTCAAGGTGATCCAGTGCTTGACGCGGTCCCCGAAATGGGAAAAGCAGAGGTCGGCGTACTCGGCGAAGAAATCCGCGATCCGCGGGTTCAGCCAGCCATCGTATTCCGTCTGCAGGGCGAGCGGGAGGTCCCAGTGATAGAGGGTGACCCAGGGCGTGATTCCGCGATCGAGCAGCGCGTCGATCAGATCGGAGTAGAAGCGAATCCCTTCCGGATTGGCCTTCCCGTACCCCGTGGGTTGGATGCGGGGCCAGGAAATCGAAAAACGGTACGCCGGCAGACCCATGTCGGCCATCAGTGCAACATCGTCGCGGAACCGGTGGTAGTGGTTGCATGCGACATCGCCGGTGTGCCCGCCGGTGACCTTGCCGGGCGTGTGAACGAACCCGTCCCAGATGGATAGTCCCTTTCCCCCTTCGAGCCAGGCGCCCTCGATCTGATAGCTCGATGTGGCACTTCCCCAGGTAAAGCCTTTCGGAAACAGCGTGCGCATGGCAGGGGTCGGAAAGAATGGAGGGATGAACCGTCTCGCCCGAAAAGGTACCGGTCGCCGCCTTGATGCGCCAGAGGAGGACCCCACACCTTGGTTCAAGGTGGAACTTTTCAGACCAGGTCGATCAGTCGTCTGAACCCGTCCTTGAGCAGGATGGCATCCGCCCTCACCAACGCTTCCGACTCCACCTGCATGCGGACGGTTTCGCGGCCGTCCGCTCCACCCGACTCCAGCATCTGCACGGCCCGGTCCCAGATCCCTCGTCGCCATCGCGTGATCAATCGGGATACCAGCCATTCGTCGACGCGCCCCATCGCTTTGTCAAACACGTCGAGCCAGACAGCCTCCTTTTCGACCACGAGGTCCTGCACGTCGTCGATGGTCCGCCCAATGACTACATTCACCAGCACATAGTCCTCGTAACGACGGGTCTTCCGTTCGTCGTCCAGGTCCGGCCACTCGTCCTCGAGCACGTCCACCAGCGCAAGAACGAGATCATAGTTGATGTGCGCATTGATGCCGAGGAGCAGGCGCTGCGCGATGAAGACGTTTCCGCGGATCGCTGCTCCGTGGGCCCCTGACCAAATCGTCGGACACGTCGCCTGTTTCGCGTCGAAGGCCTCCGTCGCATAAAAATAGTACTCGGCGAACCGATGTACCAGGCGCTCCACCCAGACAGGGTCGTGGAATTCACCGCGCTCGACTCCCTCCAGCATATTCCTCGTCATCATGAGGTAGCAACGCAGGAAGGGAGCCCGCTGGTCTCCCCCGTGCTCCCAATGCGCGAGCAGGGCGACCATCCGGTCCACAGTCCCATCATGATGCGAATCATAGGTCATGGCAACAAACGTTTAACCTCCTCCGAGACGTCTCGCGGGCACCCGGGGATCGATCGGTCAGACCACCGGGCCATGCCGGATTCGATGGCGCCGCCAATAAATCGGGCGAACAAAAGGAGCTGTGAATTGGTTTCAATTGTTTAGCCAATTCTGCTGAAGCATAGCCCACCCGGACATGAAAGAGCTATTCGCCAGGGACTATTCCGGAGCCCCGTTCGATCTGTTCGGTCCGGCCCATGTTGGGGCCCTGGTACTGGTCGCGCTCTTCGTGTCATGGATCGCACTCAAGGGCAGGTCACTTTCGCGCCCGGGGCAGGACCGGCTCCGGATCGGAATCGCGGCCACGCTCCTCGTAAACGAATCCGCGTGGCACACGTGGAATATCGTGGTCGGACGCTGGAATGTAGAGGAGCTTCTGCCCCTGCATCTGTGTGCGATGCTGACGTGGCTCAGCGCCTTCACGTTGCTCTCCGAGCGGCGCACGCTGTACCCCTTCATCTACTTTCTTGGGCTGGCGGGCGCAACCCAGGCGCTTCTGACACCGGATGCCGGTCCGTACGGCTTCCCACACTTCCGCTTTTTTGAGACGATGACGGCGCACGGCCTGATCATCTCGTCCGCCGTGTTCCTCGTGGCGGTGGCATCATATCGGCCGACTTCCCGTGACCTCGTACGTGCCTATTTCGGGCTCCTCCTTTACGCCTCGGCAGTCGGCATCGTAAACTGGCTGCTGGGGAGCAACTACCTGTTCATTGCCAGAAAGCCGGACACAGCGAGCCTGCTCGACGTGATGCCGGAATGGCCCTGGTATATCCCCGTGCTTGCACTGATCGGCATAACGCTCTTCACGCTGCTTTTTCTGCCCTTCGGCCTTGCGGACCGAAAGCGGGGCCCAACCACCGCCGCGGCCGGCGCGGCCGTACCATCCGATCAGGAATCCCGGATAGGGGGCCGTCGTGTCTGAACGTGCCCACCAAATCGGCGTCGCGAGCCTCAGACGGCCGCGATACACTCGATCTCCACGCGAGCCCCGCCGGCGAGTCCGCTCGTGCCGAGTGAGGTGCGAGCGGGGAAGTGTCTTGTGAAGAAAGTCCGGTAGACCTCGTTCATGGCCCCCCACTCTGCGATATCGAGCAGGATGACGGTACACTTGACGACGTCATCCATGGTCGCACCGTTTCGCTCCAGCACATCCTTGAGGTTGTTCATCGTCTGCCGCGTCTCGGCCTCGATGCCGCCTTCGACGAGTTGCCGCGTCTCGGGATCGGTCCCCGTCTGTCCAGCCAGAAACATGAGATTGCCCGCGCGCACGGCTTCGGAGAATGGCAGCCCTGCGAGGGCCTCCGACGTAAGGAACTCTACGTCAGGTTCCGGTGAGACGGGAGGCGGAGGGGGCGCACAGGATGCCAGAAACGTGACGGAGACGGCAGCGAACAGGACATGAAGGCGGTTCGACATGGTCGGAGCAGATTTCGTTCGGTGGGTTGAAGGGACCTGTACGTGGGTCCCTGCATGAAAGAGTGATGGAACGAGTTCGATCCACCTCAAATAAAGCCTTCCGGAACTCGGATTCCAGATCCCCGGTCCAGTTTCGATCGACTCCCCGATCTGCCTCCTTCCTCGAGCCATGCCATCGCACACGCTCCGGAACGATGACCAGGAAGGATGCACCCCGAGCGTACGGCACACGTCACGCGCATGACCGATCCGGCGCGCGGGTCGGCTTCCTCCGGTTCCCGCGGTATGCCTAACGCAGAAAGTACTCGACCGTCGTCACGACGCGTACGACCTTCAGCTCGGGTGAGTTGCGGTCGCGGTCTTCGATCGAGAACAGGCCCTGCGTGGCGCGGCGGATGCCGCCAACCTGGCTCCCGGAGTCCACCGCGAACTTCTCCGCCGCGGCGCGAGCGTTCTTCGTCGCTTCCTCGATCATTTCCGGCTTGATGTCGTTCAGCGCCGTGAAAAGAAACTCGGTGGGGCTGTCCCAATTGTCCGCCACGAGCACCACACCGACGCCAACGAGGCTGCCGGTTCTCTCCATGCTTTGCCGGACAAGCGCGACGTTCGGTGTTCTCACGGTCACGGTCGACTGGGCGATGTACCGATACGGACCCCTCGGCTGGCCGTACTGTTCAGCCTCGGTGTCGGAGATACGGGGCGAGGCAAAGGAAAACGACGCGCGCTCGAATCCCGCTTCCTCGAGAAATGAGACGATGAGTTCCCGCTGTCGGTCGATCTGACGTTGAAGGCTCGCCAGGTCGTTGTCGGCCACTTTAAACGTAAGCGGCCAGATGGCCAGATCGGCTCCGACTTCGCGTTCTGCAAGTCCCCGTACGGTAACGAACCGGTCCGCCGTCTTTGCCTTATAAATGGCCATCGAACCGCCTATCCCAACGACGGAGAGCCCGATTGCTATGCAGATCCCAAGAATCGCTGCACTGGTGACGTCTCGATTGCCCATCTCACCTCATGTCGTCGAATGGTTGCCCTGCGCCGCAAACCGCTTCTTGTACTGTTATGTATCAAACACGTTCTCGCCCATCTCACTGAATCCCGATTGCACATATGCAACGGCGTCGCGCGCCGATGGCCGCAACGATTTTCAACTCTTCATTTCCACAAACTGTACTATGTATACAAGCCAACTCCCGCGGCAGCGGGGATCTCTCCCAGAGAATCACCCATGATGCCTATGCGCCGGGGACTGACCTTATCGATTATTTTGTTGGGCTGCGCCTCTCGCCTGGCGCCCGCCCAGGACCACAGGGCGGATACCGCCTTCGACCCGCTCAGCATACAGCTGGATATTCAGTCGAGGGGGCTCGAATACACGGCGCACGAGTTTGTCGGCGTGGCGGGATCAGGCGATCTGGATCTCATCGCCCAGTTTCTTCGAGCCGGGATGAACGTGGATGCCGCCGGTACGTACGGCCAAACCGCGCTGATCGCCGCCTCCTACGAGGGCATGACCGACGCAGCAGCCCTGTTGCTCGAGGCCGGAGCCAATCCCAACGCCGAAGACCAGTATCGCGCAACGGCGCTGCTTTATGCAGCCTCTGAGGGATATGCCGACATCGTTGCGCTTCTGCTCGAGCGCGGCGCGGATCCGAACAGTGCTGATGCCGTCTTCGGCCGCACTCCCCTGATGCTTGTCTCCCTGGAGGGGTATGCCCACATCGCGGGGCAACTCATCGCAGCCGGTGCCGAAGTGGACGCCCAGTCGGTCGTTGACCATAGCACGCCCCTGATGCTGGCAGCCGCCAACGGCCGTGACGAGGTCGCATCCGTACTCCTGAAGCGCCGCTGCGATCGCCGAAAGAAAGACCAGCTTGGTCGCACGGCCGAAGATCTGGCCAGATTGCAGGGATACGAGGAACTTGCGCGCCGCCTCCGAGCAAGGCGCTGAACCTCAGCCGAATTCACCCTCTATGCGCAACGGCGTCACGCTCCTTTTTCTGGTTCTTTGGGCAATCGGTTCGGCCGGGCTCGGGCGCCAGCACCCTCTCTTCAGCTCCGAGGCGCCTCTGGATGCGCGCCTCGTCGCCGATCTCGGGGCCGTTCTGAGCGACGCACAGGACGACAGCACCGAGTTTCCGGCCGTATTGCACGTCCTCTCGCAGTCCGACACGGTCAGCATCCCGCTGCAGGTGAGGAAGCGGGGTAACTACCGGCGGAGACCCGAAAACTGCGATTTCCCTCCACTCCGGCTGAATTTTGCGACCGGCGACGTGGAGAACTCCCTCTTCGAAGGCCAGGACAAGCTCAAACTGGTCACGCACTGCCGCGATGCGGTCGCGGCCTATGAGGAAAACACCGTGGTCGAGTATCTCCTCTACCGCACATACAATCTATTGACCGATGAGAGCTTCCGCGTTCGCTTCCTGAACCTGACGTATGTCGACGAAGGCGGAACGCGATCCCATGTGACGAAACCGGCTTTCGTCATCGAAAATGCTGGACACATGGCCGAGCGCGTTCGCGGACGCATCGATGAGGGCCCGCAGACGCCGGAAAACCTGTCTGACCCCGCCGCACGCGACAGGGTGTATCTCTTCGAGTACCTGATCGGCAACATTGACTGGGATATTGGAGGCGGGCACAACGTGGCTCGCGTCCTTATTGGCGACACACTCCTGCCCGTACCTTACGATTTCGACTTCGCCGGGCTTATCGAGCCGGACTACGCGGACCGCCTGCCGCGCATCGATCTGGGCAGCCCTCGCAACTCCATATTCAGACGGTTCTGCCGAAACATTGACGATTTCCGCCCTGCCGTCGAAACGTTCCAGGAGAGAGAGTCCGACATCCGACGCCTTTTCCATTCCGAATCGCGCCTTTCTCAACGTCGACAAACGGACATCTCCCGAAAACTGGATCACTTTTTCCGTATCATCGGAGACCCTGCGCTCACGGATCGCGAGTTCGTACGACCGTGCCGTTCTCGCTGACCGTTCCGTGCACAGACAGCCTTCACGAATCTCCCGGTCTGCTATGGCCCGCCCGCTGCTTTCCATCCTCGGATCGATCCTCTGCTGCCTCGTCCTCTTCATGGCCGGCTGTTCGGGAGCACGGCCGGATCACAAACCCGTCCCACGTCTCGTGGTGATCCTGAGCATCGACCAGATGCGTGGCGATGTCTACGAGCGGCTGGGCCCCACGTTTGAATCGGGATTGAAGCGGGTCTTTGAGGATGGACTTCATTACTCCGATGCCATCCACGACCACTCCGGCACCGGAACGGGGCCGGGCCACGCCACGATCTCCACCGGATCCTACCCGTCACACCACGGCATCATCTCGAACGCGTGGTGGGATCGCGAGGCGTGGAAGAGCATTTACGCGGTGGACGATACGGTGCGCGTCGTCGGGAAGCCGGGCGCCCAGGGCAGTTCCCCCCATTTTCTGAAACGGCCGGCGCTCGGGAGCTGGCTGAAGGCGGCCCATCCGGAGGCGAAAGTCTATTCCGTCACATTCAAGGACCGTTCCGCCATTCTCATGGCGGGGCATGAGGCGGACGGAGTCTACTGGTGGTACGACGACGACGGGCAGTTCGTCACGTCCACCTACTACACCGAGTCGGTTCCGGAATGGGTCGACACCTTCAATGCGTCCGGGCGTGCGGACCGCTACTTCGCCGAGGGGTGGACGCGTCTCAAGCCCGAGTCCTTCTATGGCGCCTCCCGAGAGGATGACTTTCCTTCCGAAGGGGATGGCCGCTACCGGACTTTCCCTCACCGGTTTCCCGGCGACAAGCCTGGACTTCCCTACTACAACGAATTGCGCATAACCCCGTTCAGCGACGAACTCGTATTTGAGTTTGCAACCGAATTGATGAAGCGGGAAAATCTGGGGCGGGATGAAGTCCCGGATTTGTTGTTCGTCGGCGCATCCGCGGCAGACGGTATCGGGCACGTTTACGGGCCGTTCAGCCAGGAAATGCAGGACCATTACACCCGTCTCGACCTCATGATCGGGAAGTTCCTCGACGCAGTCTACAAGCATGTGGGAAAGAGACGCGTGCTCGTTGTGGTCACGAGTGACCATGGCGTGATGCCCATGCCGGAAGAGTTGCGGCGCCGTGGAATCGAGGCAAAGCGGGTCAACAATCGGGACATCGTATCACCGCTGCTGGATACGCTCATCGCGCGGACCGGCGTGCAGGGACTGCGTGCTTCCCTTGCAGCTGGCGTGTACCTGCGCGACAGCCGAGATATGGGCCTGGACATGCCTGCACTGCGGGCTGGACTCGCCGAATTGTTGCGGGACCATCCCGATGTGGCCGACGCGTACACCTGGGAAGAACTCTCAAATCCGGATACGCCGGACCGACCCTACCTGGGCGCCTTCCAGCGCAGTTTCGAGCCCAGTCGGGGCCCGGATGTGGTAACCAGGCTTCCGGAATACGCGATTCCCATCCCGCAGGCAAGCGGCACGACGCACGAGTCGCCGTACTACTACGACGCCCACATACCGATCGTCTTCCTGGAAACCGATCTCGAGCCAGGCAAAGTCACACGTCGCGTGCGCACGGTCGACATCGCACCAACCGTCGCGAGAATCCTGGGTATCGCCATGCCGGAGAACCTGGACGGGATCGTTCTGCCCGAAGCGACGCTGCCCTGGGTGGTTCAACTTGCAGCGCGTCGCTAGGGCTTTTCCCCCGGCACGGCACACAAGGGTGGTCGAAACAGTCTAGACCTGCGCAGGAATCCGGACGACGAACCGTGCACCCTTCCCGGGACCACTGTCCAGTTCGATCGATCCGCCATGGCCATTTACGACGATGTCGTGGCTGAGCGAAAGGCCGAGCCCAGTCCCCGTTCCGGTCGGTTTGGTCGTGAAGAACGGCTCGAAGACGCGTCGGCGGACCTCCGGCGACATCCCGGGACCGTTGTCTTCCACTTCGATCTCCACCCCGCCCGCCGTCCGCCGCGTTCGGAGCACTACGGTTGGCCGTTCGCCGGCGCTCGCCTCCGACTGGGGGCCGTTCACGGCATGGAAGGCATTCGTGATCAGGTTCAAGAGGACCCGTCCAATTTCTGCGCGAAACAAGGGGATTTCTCCGGTAGCCGGATCCAGGACATACTGAAGTTCAACCGGAAAGTCGGCCTGGGCGGCTCGCATTCCGTGATACGCCAATCCTCCATACTCCCGCACCAGCTCATTGACGTCGGTGGGCATCCGCTCACCGAGTCCTCCGGAGGCATGCTGCATCATGGCCCGCACGATGCTGTCCGCGCGTTGCCCATGCTTTTCGATCTGAAGCGCATTGTTCTCGATGTCCTCGATGAGGTCGTCCAGGGGCTCCCCCTTCGCGGCGGCTTCTCGCAATTCCGTGACCAGTTCGGCCGTCAGCGCCGAAAAGTTATTGACGAAGTTCAGCGGGTTCTTGATTTCATGGGCGATGCCTGCCGTCAGCTGTCCAAGTGACGCCAGCTTCTCCTGCTGCACGAGCTGGTCCTGCGTGCGGCGCAGGTTGTCCAGCGTGGTTTCAAGCTGTTGATTTTTTCCGGCGAGCTGCGCCGTCCGCTCCGCCACGGCGGACTCCAGTTCGCGGTTTCTGGCCTGCACCCTACTCATCCGCATCCGGTATCCGCCGAACAGCAGGCCGAATAGACCGACCAAGGCGAATCCGCGAAACCAAACGGTTGCCCATATTGGGTGGGCGATGTGGATACGAATCGCCGCTCCAACTTCGTTCCAGACCCCATCGCTGTTGGCAGCCCTGACACGGAAGACGTAATCGCCGGGATCGAGGTTGGTGTATGTGGCTGTCCGACTTTCTCCGGCATCGATCCAATCCGGATCATATCCCACCAACCTGTAGACGTACCGATTCCGCTCGGAGTCCTTATGGTGAAGCGCCACGAACGAAAAGGCAATGTCACGCTGCCTGTGGCTGAGGCGAATCTCCTCCGTCTCCGCAAGGGGCTGCTGCAGAGGGGAATCGGGACCGGCGACCACCCGTTCGTTCGCGAGGCGGACTTCGGTCAGGACGACGGCAGGGGGGATGGAGTTACCCCCCAGCAACTGCGGATAGAAGGCATTCACGCCTGCTATCGTGCCGAAAAACAACTCACCTGATGCACTCTTGTGACAGGCCGAGGAGTTGAATTCGTTGTGCGTCAGCCCATCCCGCACGCCGAAGACCCTGAAATGGCCGGTTTCCGGATTGAACCGATTGAGGCCGTTGACGGTACTGATCCAGAGATTGCCGTCTTCGTCGTCCAGGATGCAGTAGATCGTGTTGTTGGACAGCCCGTCCGCTTCCGTGAAATGGCGTACCTCTCCGGTCTCCGTATCCAAACGGTTGAGGCCCCCACCTACGGATCCGATCCACAGAACGCCCGGCTCGGAAGCCCGTTCGGCGAGGCCGTAGATGGCTCCTCCAGACAAACCGGCCGGATTCGCCGGATCGTGTAAGTGCCGCTCAAATACACCGGGCAGAGCCGGATCCATCCGGTTGAGTCCGTCTCCCGTACCGAACCAGAGCATCCCGGAAGCGTCCTCCAGGATCGACGACACGAAACGGTGGCTAAGGGAGGCCGGATCGGAGGAATTCGGAACGAACCTCGTAAATCGGCCGGACTGTTCCAGTCGCATCCGGGCAACACCTCCCGACGTGCCGATCCACAGATCGCCTTTCCGGTCGAACAGAACCGATCCGACAAAATCGTGCGGAAGAGAGGTCGAATCGGCGGCGTTGTGCCGGAACGTTTCAAAGAGCGTCCTGCGGGGATCGAAACGGACAAGGCCTTGTTGCGTGCCGAGCCAGAGATCTCCCTCGGCGTCCTGAAGCATACCCAGAACGGTACCGGCGGGATCGGCCAGGCCGGACCCAGGCGGCGCGAATGATCGTACGCGCCCGGTCGCACGATCGATGCGGCTGAGCGGGGCATCTCCGCCCACGTTCGACGTACCCACCCACAGCGCACCATTTCGGTCCTGGAGGATTCCCCACACCGGCCCCGCATCGAGCGAGGAAGGGTTGTCGTATTCGTTGCGGTAGGTGACGACGGCGATAGCGGCAGGATCGAATCGATCGATCCCGCCCGCGCTCCAGGAGCCTTTCCAGATGCTGCCGAAACGATCCGTGTAGAGAGGACCCGCGAAGTCCGTCGCCAGCGTACCCGGTTTACGCGGGTCGTTCCGATAGCGCGTGAACCGCTTCGTGGGAATGTGGAAACGCAACAGGCCCGTGTCGAGGGTGTGTATCCACAATACATCGGTCGTCGATGGATCCCGGGTCAGACTGGTGAATACGCGGTCCTCCACACGGCCGGTCGGCAGGTCCGCCCGAAAGACCTCGTATCGACGATTGGCGGGCTGATAACGAACCAGACCGGTGCCGGCGACCAGCCAGAAGTCCCCTTTCTTGGCGGGATCCTCGTACACCTGTCCGAAGAAATTGACGGTCCAGCCATCGATGGTCTCGGCCAGTTCGTCGAGATGGGATTCGAAACGGTCGGCCTGCTCGTCATACCGATAGAGCCCCTGGAACGTGGCCACCCAGATCCGGCCGTTGGAGTCGAGGTAGAGGTGCTCTACCTGTCCGGCGCGCAGACCGTGACGGGCGCTCTCGTTCGGGAGATAACGGACGGCGGTTCCCGTCGCGGGATCGAACCGGCTTACGCCGCGGTTGAGGGTGCCCAACCAGATGTTCCCGGAGGGGTCCTCGACCATGGCCCGGATGTTGCTGCCGCCTATGGAAAGGGAGTCATCCGGATGGTGCGCATAATGGACGAAGCGGCCCGTTTCCCGGTCCAACCGGCTAAGCCCCTGCGTGCGACCGATCCACAACGTCCCCGATCGGTCCTCCAGGATGGCGGTTACCCAACCCGGACCCAGCGAGGTGGTATCGAACGGCACCCGCCGATAGGAATGGAACCGGTAGCCATCGTAGCGGTCCAGCCCCTCCTGCGTTCCGAACCACATGAAACCCTGGCGATCCTGGTAGACCGTGTAGACGTTCGACTGAGACAGGCCGTGCGTCTGATCCAGGTGGTGAAACCGGAGTTGGGCGGGAAAGGAGGCGAGAGCGGACGGCAGTTCGCCCGTAGAAAGCTGACCTTGCCCCTGCGCAGCCGCATGGACCACCGGGAAAACGGCGCATACGAATAGAAAGCAAACAATGGCCTTGGCCCGCATGGAAGCCTCCGGTCTGACAGATCGATTCTACGGGATCAGCGATGTGTTGGAGACCCGTCCCTTCCATTCGCGAGGCCACACCGGGTTCGTCCTTCCCCTCCGATGCGCTCACGATCACGCCGGGATCCGGGCGAGCCGCGTCCTCAAACTAGCGAATCTTCACGATATTTTCCAAAACGAGCCGCCCATCTCCCGTCTCATCGGCTCGTTGGCCGCTCATTTGCCGGCGGACCAGGATCTGACGACGGCGGGCAGATCGTCCATATGCCGGACGATAACCTCTGCTCCGGCAGCCTTCAGCCGGTCGGCATGGTCCGGACCCACGTGGCCGGCTCCCACGAATCCGATCACGGCAAGTCCGGCAGCCCGGGCGGCCGTCACACCCGCCTCACTGTCTTCTACGACCAGACATTGCGTGGCATCGAGACCGAGCGCCCGGGCTGCGAAGGCATACAGGTCCGGCGCGGGTTTGGGCCGCTCTACCTGTTCGGCGGAGAAGAGCGGCGTCCCATTCAGCATACGATCCAGTCCTGTCGCCGCAAGCGACCGCTGAACCCGCTCCAGGCGGCTGTTTGAAACGACGGCCTTCGGCTGGGGAATCTTCTCAAGCGCTTCGAAAACCCCGGAGATGGGCTCCAGATCTCTGTCCAATGCCTCCTCAACGGCACGGTCGAGTTCGCCGCTGATCCCTTCCGGCAGACGGTGCCCGGACCGTTCCTCGACGTTCGCCACAATGGCATGCGTCTGATGCCCGGGAGCGTCAAACAACAGTGGTTGGAGGTCCACGCCGGGCAAAAGGCCGGTGAGATGCTCGTTGATGACCCTCATGGCCAACGTCTCACTGTCGACGAGTACGCCGTCACAGTCAAAAATCACGCATTGAATGGACACGGAAGGAACGGTTTTATTTAGAAATTGAGCCCGCAAGAAGCCGGTTTGCCTGCTCCGCAGCGTCATTGAGCGCTTCTACCGGAGCCCGGCCCCCTACGAGCGTCTGCTCGATCGCTTCCGCGATGAGACGGTTGATCTCCACATGGTGGAAATCGATCGGTCGGCGCGCACGCGCCATTGGGATCAAGTCGACGAACGCCTTCAATGCCGGATCGCTTTCCAGTGCCAACTGGTACTCCGGCAAGTCGAGCGTGGCACGCCGGACGGGCAGGTACCCCGAGGCGATTGAGAACATCGCTTGCGTTTCCGGGCGAAGGATCCACTTCACGAACGTCCACGCGGCTTCGGGATGTGCGCTCTGGCGAAAGATGGCGATGTGCTCGCCCCCGAGGTAGGTCGCATCCTGGACCGGACCGGCCGGAAGCGGCGCGACGGCCCACTCGAACGCCGTGAGTTCGCGAAAGCGGGGCAAATCCCATGGGCCGTCCATGATCATGCTGACGAATCCTGAGGAGAGGCTCATGTCATGGGACTGGGAGAACGCGGGGCGGCCCATGTCGACGTAGAGGTCTCTCCAGAACGTCAGGGCATCTACTCCGGCGGACGAATTGAACATCACCCGGGTTTGTCCCGGATCGATCTCCACGCCGCCCGCTTGCCAGAGATAGGGCAACCATTGCAGGACCACCCAGATGTTCAGCGGTCCCGACGCGGGGTAGGAAGGCACGTAGAATCCCAGGCGCTCCCACCGTCCGTCCCCGTCGGCATCCGTGCTCAGCGCCCGAACCATGGTCCGCATGTCGTCCCAATTCGACGGCGGCCGCTCCGGGTCGAGTCCGGCTTGCCGGAAGTGGTCCTTATTGTACACCAGGGCCAACAATGTGGCCTCCATCGGCATGGCATAGAGGGTGTCCTGCCAGCGGGCCGCATCGAGCGCACCAGGAAGGATGTCGTTCAGCACGTCCGCGCCCAGGCTATCGGGACCGCGCAGAAATGTCGACATGGGGTAGATGGCATCGGCCTGCACGAGCGGCCCGAGAAAATCGGCGTGTACCCATGACATGTCGGGGGCGGTCCCGCTCTGAACGGCCGAGACGAGTTTGTGGATCAATCCATCTCCTGTGGGGATGTACTGTGCATTAATCCGGATATGGGGATGCTCCGCTTCAAAGGCGGCGATGAGCTGGTCGACGGCCGGCCTACTCGACGAGACGAAGCTGTGCCAGAACGTGACCGTCGTTCTCCCGTCGTCGGATGCTTCACCACCACACCCGGGTGCGAGTGCAGTGATGAAAAGCGTGATCGCAAGAATCCGGGCGGCGTGCATGTGAACGGGTTTGGGAGGAGAATGTGGAAGGACCCGACGATGCGGGAACCGGCGAGCACGGTTTCTACAGGTCGGAAAGCCTAGACCTCCGCGCCCTCAGCGTCCCGCCGGCTTGAGCATCATGAGTTCATCGATGAACCGTCCTACTTCCTCGCGGGGCGTCTTCTCCACAAGGTACGCGTGTTCCCGGTCAGGCGCTGACCGCCATTCGTTGGTCCCGTCGGGGAAAATGAAGTTGAATCCCTCGTCCACCACGTCCCAGTAGTCTTCAGTGCCCCGAATGGCTGCGAGGACGGCCGTCTGATCGAAACTGCTGTGGGGCCAGATTCCGATCGCCGGATCGAAGTCCGGATCCCATTGATGCACGAAGTGAAGGTCCCACAGGTGGTAGCCCATCACCACGGGGTTCTGCTCTTTGTCCCCAATCGGCAACACGCCTCCTGTGAGCAGGTCCTCGCCGATTTCGAATCCGCTAAAGAGGACGGGGCCGGGCCACTCCTCGAAGAGCGTCCGCGTGGCGCCGGGATCAACGGTAAAATTGGATTCGCTTCCGGACGGATAGGCCCCGCCCATCACGGAAAGGAGCCGGACTCTTCGTGCAACGAGTTCGCGGCCGGAAAGTGGGCTGATGGTGTCCGGCGGCGAGTGGAGAAGGTCCCGGAGATTGGTCATCGCCCCGACCACGGCGACAACGACACTCTGATCGGGCTCTGCTGCCAGGATGCGCCGGTAGAGTGCCACGGCATCTTCGGCGCGCGATCCGTGCCGGATTCGGTTGGGAAAAAATCCAGATACGAATCCATTGAACGAGTCGCCGTACCACTCCTCACTGCCTCCCGGAGAGCCGGGGCCCTTCAACGTAGCAACGGGGATATCGGCCCTGCCATAGTAGGTATTGATCGCGTCGGCGCAGGGTGCACACCAGGGACTCGTCGTCGAGCAGGCCACGCCCAGAATCCGCGCCTCCCCACGTAGCGCCAGTCCATGGAGCATCGCCAGCGCGCCCACATCGTCCGCATCCGGCCCCATGTCCGTGTCAAAGAGAATCGAGACAGCCGGCTTGGTCTGTGCCCTCAGCGCAGGTGACGTGCCCCCGAAGATCAGACTGGCCACTGCAACATGAAGCACGGCGGCGCCGAATAAATGGGGCACTTTGAACGGGCGGCGCCTTGAGGGTGCCGTAGCTGTCTCTATCGTCGGGGTGGAAAGCTTGGCAGTGAAACGCATGGCATCTCTCCCAGGGAAGCAACGAGGCATCGATTGGGTCAAACCGCGGGTCGCACGCCCCGCGGCCGTTCGGCCTCCAGGATAAGGTGACGGAGCGATTCGCCGTCGGAGGACGCCATCCATGCGTCTTCAAAACCGTGCTGGTCGAAAATGCGCGCGATGGCGGCCAGGGACTGCAGATGAAACCGGCGGCGATCCGGCGTGCCGACGATCACGAACAGGATATGGACGGGCTCCTCATCCTCCAGCAGGCGCAGCCCCGACCGGCTCCGGGCGATTAGCATCTCGAACGACCCTTCACCCTCGATGAATACGTGCGGGACAGCCAGGCCAGGCACGAGAATGGCGCTGCGCACCTGTTCCGGCTGTTGCAGCCGCGCAGCGAGTGTACTCACGCCGATGCCCAATCGAGGCGCCAGCAGCCCTGCTACCATTCCGAAGAAAGCAGGCGCCGTGGTGGGCCCCGTCAGGTCGAGAATGTCGCACGTTTCGACAATGCGGTCGAATTCATCGCGGTCGGGACGCATCACCCGGAGCGTAATCAGGGCATCGCCCACAATGGGGATCTGCCCGAAGAAGGGGAAAAACTGTCCTTCACGTTCGACTGCGATCGGCAGCCGGTCTTCGGCCGATCGAAGCTCCTCCAGTAGACGTCCGGCGTCGAAAGACTCGGTGATCGGTTGGCGAATTTCTTTGACGTGTTCGTGGTCCAGGTAGAAATCCCAATCCGACAGGGAGACGCTTTCCCCGAATGCGGTGGCCGCCCCAAGGTGTTCCCGCATCACGGCATGGCCCTCCGAATCACCGTTGTCCACAATATGGACGTGAGGTATGAGAAACACCTTCCTGGCCAGACGCCCCACGAGCGCATTCACCTCCGCATTGGGGGTCAACGCGATGAGCGTGCGAGCCTGCGCCGCATTGGTCGGCGCCAGTTCTTCTTCGTCTACCGCATTCCCGGCCACGGCGTTGAGTCCTTCAGCCCGCGCCAACGCACAGTTGTCCGCATTTCGGTCGATGAGACACACCGGCTGAGAGCGGGACAGAATGGCGCCCAACCTCCTGGCCAAAGGCCCGGCTCCGACCACGACGACGCCAACCCGCTCATCATCCGATCTTACCAGTTCGCCCCGGCTGTTCAGCCAATCGGTGCCCCATTTGAGCAGGACCGGGACGGTTGCCGTCGTGAAGATGGCCATGAAAACCAGGATGGAGAACAACTCCTGTGTAATCAGCCCCATGCTCAGTCCAATCTGTGCGACAATGATCTCGACGGCGCCTCGTCCGTTCATTCCGGCGCCCACGGTAATCCCCTCGCGCCATCCATACCCTGTCGGCAGGTAGAAGAGTGCCGTGCCGGCAATCTTTCCCAGCGTGGCAAGGCCCACGATCGTGGCCATGAGGGCGAGGCTCTCCGTGAAGACATCCAGGGACACGACGAACCCCGCCGTGACAAAGAAGATGGGGGCGAGAAATCCGATTGACGCGTCGCGAACCCCGGCCATGAGATCGCGGGATACGGCGCGTTCGAAAACACGGTCACGCAGGAACAGACCGGCCAGAAACGCGCCGAGAATGCCATGTATCCCGGCCAGTTCTGCCGCCTCGGCGAACCCGAGCGTGATGATCAGCAGCAGGGTGAACAGGGCAGTGCGCCCGACGGTCTCTCTTCGCTTCAGATAACCCGCGAGCAGCGGCAGAAGCTTCAGTCCAGCAAATCCCGCCAACACAAAAAACCCGGCCGCCTTGAAGGTCACCAGCGCGATCCCCGCAACATCCAGGCTTCCAGCCTTCGTCACGCCCAGGACAAGGGCGAACACGATCAGCGAAAGCGTATCGGCCACAAGCGCTCCCGCCATGAGCACATGGGCGATGCGCGTATCGAGCAGTTTGAGATCGACCAGAATGCGGGATTTCGTCGCCAGAGAGGTCACCCCGGCCGCGATGCCCACAAAGACAGCCGCCATGACCGTCCCGCCGAACGCCAGCGTGGCAAAATAGACCAGGACGAACGGGGTCACGAATCCGCCCAACGCCGCGTAGAGCCCTGCCTTTGACGCGCGCGCCAGTTCCCGCAGATCAATCTCCATGCCGATGTAGGCCATCATCACGAGTACGCCTACGTCGGCCAGAACGGCCAGGGCTTCGCTACCCTCCACCCACCCCAACAGGGGCGGACCGAAAAGGATGCCGCCCAACAATTCGCCCAGAACCGATGGAAATCCCAGCCGAACGGCAACAATGCCGCTCGTCCATGCCACCAACAGTACGAGGAGAAGATTCAGGATGGAAAACTCCATGGGCAGACTGCGCTTGCCTGTTCGGCTCCGTTCAGGATCACTCCGTGCGGGTCTCTGTCGGAAAATACACCACGGTTCGACACCCCGTCTCCTCATGCCGAACGGGACCCACATTAGCCGTCGGGCTCGATGCGAGGACCCGAGCCCGCTGACCCGGCCGGAAGCAGGAAGGGCGCCAACTTGCGGCGCCCTTCCCTACACCCGACAGACGATCGGAGGCGAATCCATCGCCCCGTCAGGGGCTATCCCCTCATCCTCTGATTCGCTCCACGTTACGGGCATTCAAACCCTTTGGCGTCTCTTCGATCTCGTACTGGACCGATTCACCCTCTTCAAGCCCCTCATCACGACCGAGAGCGTTGACGCTGCGCCGATGGACGAAGACATCTTTTGTCCCATCCGAAGGGGTGATGAAGCCAAACCCCTTTTCGACGTTGAACCATTTGACCTTACCTGTTGGCATGACGGAACCGGTTACCGATGTGCACCCTGACGCGAGCCCTCGGAATGGCTGATGCGGCTCGATTGATTGAAACCGACTCTCCTTCAGTCGGGGAAGCGTCGGCGCCCATGTGAATGAAATGAAACTGGAAACAGAGTGGTGTACGAGTGACGGGGCGGTGGGTTCTCCCGATCACACCGATTTACGAATTCGCCCGCAAGAAGCGCCGGATGGACCCAATTGCTTCCTTGTGAGTTTGCATCCTTCAAATATGCAAATTCTTCTCATGGCGTACCCCATCGTACGCTAAAGTGACCTCCGCAATGATTAATCGGGCAGAAACGATCGCACCCACCAGGAAGACCGACTGGGTGACGCTGATCTTCATTGTCTCCTACCACCTGCTCCTTTTCATTCTTCTCCCGGTTTACCTCCTGTCGCAGACCCCGGGTTGGGCCCTGCTCATCGGAACGTTTGTTCTGGTTTCCGCTTCAGGCCTAAGTATTACAGCCGGATATCATAGGCTATTCTCTCACCACACGTACCGCGCCTCAAAGCCGGTCGAGTGGATTCTCATCTTTTTCGGCACCATGACCGCCGAGGGCAGCGTGTTGCGATGGGCCTACGACCATCGACTGCACCATCGGTATGTCGACGGCGAAGGCGATCCGTACGGTACGCACAGGGGATTCTGGCATTCGCACCTCCTGTGGCTGTTCAAGAAGCGGGATCCCATCGAGCCGAGGTTGGTGAAGGACCTGATGGCCGATCCCGTGATCGCGTTCCAGCACCGATTCTATCCCTGGCTGATGGCGGCCGTGAACGTCCTGTTGGTGCTCATCCTCTGGGCTATCTCCGGCGACCTGTTCGGCGCAATCGTCCTCGGGTTTCTGCTCCGCATGTTTCTCGCGCACCACACCACCTGGTTCATCAACTCGCTGGCCCATATGTGGGGCTCCAAACCCTACTCGTCCGAACACTCGGCCGTCAACAACTTCATCCTCGCATTCCTCACGTTCGGCGAGGGCTACCATAACTTCCACCACACCTTTGCAGGCGATTACCGTAACGGGATCCGCTGGTATCAATTCGATCCGACCAAAGCACTCATCTGGCTACTCAGCAAGTTGGGCCTGGCTTCCGAACTTCAGCGCAGTGATCCCTTGATGATCCGCAAGCGGCTCGTCCAGGAAGACCGCAGACTGCTCATCGAGCACCTCCAGCAGATACAGCATATCGATACGAGTCCGCTTGTGGGCACGGTCGAGAAACTGGCGGAGCGTTTGTCGGACACGATCGCTTCCGCGAAAGCGACGGTTGACCGCTACCGGAGCCTCGACCGGAAGAGCCACCGCGAGCAGATTCAGGAAATGCGCGAGCGTTTCCGCAGCCTGCAGCGCGAACTGAACCGTGACTTCAAGACCTGGAAGCGGCTCTGCCGGCTTGTGCTGGAAATGGAGCCGCAGCCGATTCCCGCCTGAGGGCACCTCCCTTCAGGCGCGATCCGGGCTTTACAGGGTGGCCTGCTCCGTCCGGCGGATGATTTCCTCCTGCAGCGCCGTCGACAAATCGACGAAGTAGTCGCTGTATCCAGCCACGCGGACGATCAAATCGCCGTACTTCTCCGGATGCCGCTGCGCCTCCCGTAACACCTCTGCTGTGACCACATTGAATTGGATGTGGTGTCCGTCCATGCGGAAATAGGACCGGACCAGGCCCACCAGCTTGTCCAGACCTACCTCGGTGGACAGAAACGACGGCGTGAACTTCTGATTCAACAACGTGCCGCCTGTTCGCACATGGTCAATCTTCGCGGCGGACCTGAGGACGGCCGTGGGGCCCAGCCGGTCGGCGCCCTGCACGGGTGAAATCCCTTCCGAAAGCGGCTCACCCGCCCGCCGCCCGTCGGGCATCGCACCGACCACACTGCCGAAATACACGTGACAGGTCGTGGGAAGCAAATTGATGCCGTAGCGGCCACCCCGCTGATTGGGCTTGCCGTCGATAAGGCCGAAGTACGACTCGAATACCCGGCGCGTGAGATCGTCCGCGCGATCATCGTCATTGCCGTACCGCGGGGTCTCGTTCAGCAGCAACTCCCGTAAGCCGGACCATCCTCCAAAATCGTGCTCCAGTGCCGATATCAGTTCGGACATGGAGATGGACGACCGTTCGAATACGTGGTGCTTGATGGCCGAAAGCGCATCAGTGATGCTACCCATCCCGACACCCTGGATGTAACTGGTGTTGTACCGCGCGCCGCCGTCGTGGTAGTCACGACCCCGGGCGATACAGTCGTCGACGAGCATAGACAACAACGGTACGGGTAGATGTTCGGCGTAGAGTTTCTCGATCACCGCGTTGCCACGCAGTTTGATGTCGACGAAGTGCCGAAGCTG
>CAYLXM010000013.1:75110-76783 GCA_964387555.1 uncultured Rhodothermales bacterium
TCCGTGTTGAAGAGGGAGGGCTGTCCGAACCCGGTCTTGACGATTTTCAGCGCGCGCTTGACGAACCGGTCGGGGTTCTTCTTGCTGATTTGCACCATCGAACCCGGTTGCAGGAGCCGCATTTCCTCGATGACGTCGAGGATGAGATAGCTGAGTTCGTTCACCCCATCGCACCCGTCGGCCTTCACGCCACCGACGTTGATGAGGCAGAAGTCTGTGTAGGTGGCGCTCTCTTCGGCCGTCACCCCCACCTTGGGAGGCGCGGGTTGGTTGTTGAACTTGATCCAGAAGGCCTGAAGCAGTTCCCTTGCCCCTTCGACAGTCAGGTATCCGTGTTCGATTTCAGTCCGGAAAAACGGGTAGAGGTGCTGGTCGAGTCGTCCGGGGTTGAAGGAATCCCAGGTATTCAGTTCCGTGATGACGCCCAGGTGGATGAACCAGTAGGCCTGCAGCACTTCGGCGAACGTGCGTGGCGGGTGTTCGGGCACGTGGCTGCACCGTTCGGCGATCTCGAGCCATTCGGTCCGGCGATGTGGATCTGTTTCCCCCTCCGCTCGCCGCAGTGCTTCGTCCGCGTGCCGTTTCGCGAAGGCAGAAAGTGCATCCGCTGCGATTTCCATCGCGAGCAGTTCCTCCCTTCGATTCGCTGCATGGGGATCGGAGTCCGGATCGAGGGCGGCCAGCGCCGAGCGGATGTCGGCTTTGAGACCTGCCAGGCCCTTGCGATAGATTTTGTCATCGAGAACCGTATGCCCGGGGGCCCGCTGCTCCATGAACTCGGTAAAGACACCGGCCTCGAATGCCGCGATCCACTCCGGCTCTATGGCCTCGAAGATTCGCTCGCGCTGTGTGCGTCCGGTCCAGAACGGGATCACTTCCTCGACGGCCGTCCGGCGCGTCTCCTGGTCGACCGCGTACGGGATTTTGGGCCTCCCGTCCAGGACCTCGAGGTCGTGCAGAGTGTGGCAGCAGATTTCGGGATAGGTGGGCGTGGCCTTGGGGGATGGGCCCCTCTCCCCCACGATCAGTTCATCGTCCCCCAGCGTGATGGCCTTCTTTTCGAGGATGTGCCGGAACGCCAGCGCGCGACCGACGGGCACCGATACGCCGTCGGACTTCCCGCTGCGATAGAAATCCGTCAAGAGCCGTGCCCGCTCGAGGGAAAGGGCCGGCTTGGCAGCGATGCTTCGGTCGCGCAGACGTCGGATGCGATCATTCATGCCTATCCTCCAATTCGAGTCTCGAAGGGAAATCCGTCGAAGCGGCGGCGAATTCGGTCGAGCGCAGTTTCAGATTGCGGTTGAAGCGGGTCCAGTTTCCACGTGAGACCCAGCCGGCTGTACTTCCCTTCGCCGATCGGATTGTAGGGGAGCAGGTTGAGTCCCGCCAGTCGGGGAAGACTTCGAAGGAGGTCGGCAACCAGGTCCAGATTCTCGTCCGAATCGGTGATCCCGGGGATGAGCGGGAGTCGAATGTGGACCGTCGCGCCGGCATCGTGAAGTCGGCGCAGGTTTTCCAGGATTGGCCCGTTCGTGACCCCGGTGTAGCGGCGGTGCAACGAATCGTCCATGAGTTTCAGGTCAAAGAGGAAGAGTCCGGTGAACGGCAGTATTTCTTCGAAATCCGACCAGGGCGCATAGCCCGACGTATCCACCGCAGTCCGGATCTCCCGG
>CAYLXM010000014.1:0-74489 GCA_964387555.1 uncultured Rhodothermales bacterium
GCTCGTCACAACTTCAAACCCTCAAACTCTCAAACTTCAAACTCCAAACCCTGGATCCCGGCTTTCGCCGGGAAGACGGTGGAGAAGCAACTCCTAAACTCCTAAACTCCTAAACTCCTAAACTCCTAAACTCCAGTGTCTTCCACAACCTCCACACCCCAACCGCCCCACCGGCCGCCAGGATTCCAAACACGAGGGTCGGCACCCACCGCCCGTACAACGCGAATCCCGTGGCGAAAAGGACCGAATAGATGCCGATCGTTCCGAACAGGGCGCTGAGCAGGGCCGAGGGGAGGTCGGTGACTTCCCTGTCGTCCGAAAGCCGCCCCAGGGTGCGCGCCCGCTCCGCCACACGCCGCCACCCCGGGCCGCCCGGGCGCACCCGCGCGTAGAAATCGACGAGCACCGTTTCGTCGGTAGGGCGCGTGACAAAGGCCGTCACCAGCCACGCTACGGTCGTCACGGCCACGCCAACCACCAGACGCTCCCACGTCTCGAGGCCAAACCCCCCACTGAATTGTAGCACCAGGGCAACCGCAAATGAAACGACCATCGCCACCAGCTCCGTCGCCGCATTTACCCTCCACCAGAACCACCGCAACAGGAACAACAGACCCGTCCCGGCCCCGATCTGCAGAATGATTTCGAATACCTGCAGGGCGTTCTCCAGAAACAGGGCCAGCGAACAGGCAATCACCATCAGCCCGACTGTCGCCGCGCGGCCAATCCACACGACACGACGGTCGGACGCGTCCGGACGAAAAAACCGCAGGTACACATCGTTGACGATGATCGACGAACCCCAGTTCACCTGGCTCGACATCGTCGACATGTACGCTGCGGCGAGCGAGGTGACGACCAGCCCGAGCAAACCGGCCGGCAAGAGCGTGAGCATGGCCGGATAGGCGAGATCATTGCGCACCACCTGGTCCGGAATCGCCGGGAAGCGGTCGGAAAGGGCCTGCAGATCCGGAAAAACGATGAGCGACGACAGGGCGATCAGAATCCACGGCCAGGGACGCAGCGCGTAGTGAGCGATGTTGAAAAGCAGCGTGGCCCCGACCGCATGACGCTCGTCTCGCGCCGAGAGCATCCGCTGGACGATGTATCCCCCGCCTCCCGGTTCGGCTCCCGGGTAATAGGCCGCCCACCACTGCACCGCGATGGGGATCACGAAAACGGGCATCATCTCGCGCCAGCCCATCTCCTCGAACGACGGTAGAAAGGAGAGAGAACCGACGACGTTTTCATGGCGGAGCAATCCGCCCAATCCTCCCACTTCAGGCAGATTGATCACATACCAGGCCGCAGCAACCGAGCCGATCATCGCGATGACAAACTGTACGAGATCGGTCAACAAGACGCCCCGCAGACCTCCCAGGGCACTGTACACCATCGTCACGCCCGCTGCGACCAACACCGTTTGAAACGGGGTCCAGCCCAGCATGACACTCCCGATCTTGATGGCGGCCAGCGTAACGGCCGCCATGATGATCACATTGAAGAGGATGCCCAGATATACGGCCCGAAATCCGCGGAGAAAGGCCGCAAGTCGGCCCGAGTAGCGCAATTCGTAGAATTCCACGTCCGTAAAGACCCCGGAACGCCGCCAGAGCCGCGCGTAGAGAAACACCGTGAGCATCCCGGTCAGCAGAAACGCCCACCAGGTCCAGTTGCCCACGACGCTATTCGACCGCACGATATCCGTCACCAGATTCGGCGTGTCCGTCGAGAACGTGGTGGCCACCATCGAGATGCCGAGGAGCCACCATGGCATGGATCGCCCGCCGAGGAAGAAGGCGCTGAAGTTCTGGCCGGCCTGCCGGGTGACGGCAAGGCCAATCAATACATAGACCGCAAAGAATGCGGCCATGATGACCCAGTCGATCCCGGTAAGCTGCATGGTGCGGTCGGCAAGAGGAAGCGAACGTCAAAACAAAGGCGAAGGATACGCACCCTGCTCGACCCATGCCGACATAAGGCGCCTCGCCTCCTCGCGGTCCGCCTTGTAGGTCAGCCCGAACCACGGCCCGGGGCTCTCCACGACCTCCATGCGAAACGCGCCCTCCAGCAGAAGCTGGTTCAGCACCGTCGGCAAAAAGAACTCGGCCGTGGGATGGTGAAGATGCTCGTCCAGAAAAGCCCGAAACCGCTCGTCGAGCGCGTCGAAAACCGTGGGTGGAAGACCCATCATGTTCATGGAAACCAGCACGCGGGGATCGAGCGACACCCAGGTCCCCTGTTCGTCCAGATAGGCGGGACCCTCCGGCGTCCTCGTGATCTTCGTCCGCTCCGTCATGCGCTGAAGCGAGCCGTTCGAGCCGCGCTCGCAGACGGCCCGGGAAACCGCTCCGTGTTCGGACAGGGTGGCGTGCAGCGGGAAGCCGACGAGGACGCCCGTGGGGACACTGCCCCCGTTGGCGGCCACGACGGCTTCAGCCAAACGAGAAAAGGAGGCCGCTCCGTAGAAGTCGTCCGCATTTACGACCCCGAAAGGTCCATCCACCTGGGATGCGGCAACCAGCACGGCATGGCCGGTGCCCCACGGCTTGCGGCGATCGGCCGGCGGAGCATAACCCGACGGCAGAGAGTCCATTTCCTGAAAGGCGTAGGCCACCTCCACATGCTCGCGCAGTCGCCGACCGATAACGGATTCAAAATCCTGCTCGATGTCCCGCCGAATCACAAAGACCACCCGGCGTATGCCCGCCCGGAGCGCGTCGAAAACAGTGTAGTCGATAATGGTCTCTCCCGACGGACCAATCCGATCGATTTGCTTGAGATCCCCGTAGCGGGAACCGAGCCCGGCGGCGAGAACGACAAGGGAAGACGGCATAAATACGCTCCTCGATGGAAAAAAGAATTACTAAACCGATTTGAGCAATTCCGGGGTGAAAAGTCGACGCAAAAAGACGGCGTCTCTACATTAGCGCGGTCCGGGGCACGCTTCAGGAATCCTTCAGCCAGGCGCAGCCCTCGAACAATGCCGGCACACGGACCAGCAGGACGGCGCCAGGCCCGTCCCGTTGGTCTCACCCACCGACTGTGAGTTCTCCCCAGCCAGGAAGACCCATGAACCTCCACCTCGTCGACCTCATCATCATCGGTGCCTACGTCGTGGCAACGATCGGTATCGGGTTCTGGATCTCCAAACGTGCTTCCAGGAATTTGGGCTCCTACTTCCTTGGCGGCAACACGATCCCGTGGTATATGCTTGGATTGTCGAACGCATCAGGAATGTTCGACATCAGCGGGACCATGTGGATGGTCTATCTGCTGTTCGTGTATGGACTGAAGAGCGCGTGGATTCCCTGGCTGTGGCCGGTTTTCAACCAGATCTTCCTGATGGTCTACCTCTCGCTCTGGCTCCGGAGGTCAGGCGTGATGACCGGCGCGGAGTGGATCCGGTTTCGCTTCGGCGACGATAAGGGCGCCCGATTGGCCCACTTCATCGTCGTCGTTTTCGCCATCATCGGCGTTATCGGCTTCATCGCCTACGGCTTCATCGGTATCGGCAAATTCGCGGCGATCTTCCTGCCGTTCGAACTCTCCGCCGATCCCACGATCAATGCCCAACTCTACGGCCTCATCATCACGGCCATCACGACCCTCTATGTCGTCAAGGGCGGCATGTTCAGCGTGGTGTTCACCGAGGTCCTCCAGTTCTTCATCATGACGGTCGCGTGCATCTGGGTGGGCGTCATCGCGATGCAACAGGTATCTCCCGGAATGCTGGACCCCTTCATTCCCGCAGGTTGGCGCGACCTCTTCTTCGGATGGCGGCTCGACCTCGACTGGTCCGGCATTATGGAGTCCGCGAACTCCAAAATCCTGGCGGACGGCTGGAGCCTGTTCGGCCTCTTCTGGATGCTGATGCTCTTCAAAGGGTTCCTTCAGAGCCTCGCCGGACCCGCACCCAACTACGACATGCAGCGCGTTCTCTCCGCCCGCACGCCGCGCGAAGCGGCCAAGATGAGCGGTGTTGTAAGTCTGGTCCTCCTCATCCCGCGGTACATGCTCATCACCGGACTCACGGTGCTCGCACTGGTCTATTTCTCCGGGGAACTGAACGCGATGGGAGAAGGCGTCGACTTCGAACTGGTCCTCCCGTTCGCCATGCGCGAGTTCATTCCCGTGGGCCTGCTCGGCCTCCTCATCGCCGCCCTGCTGGCCGCTTTCATGTCGACCTACGCCGCCACGGTGAACGCCGCGCCCGCCTACATCGTCAACGACATCTATAAGCGCTACATCAACCCGAACGCATCCGACAAGCAGTACGTGTGGATGAGCTACGCGACTTCCCTGCTCGTGGTCGTCGTCGGTACCGGATTCGGCCTTCTCATTCATTCCCTGAATGACATCATCCAGTGGATCGTGGCGGCCCTGTACGGCGGATACACGGCGGCCAACCTCCTGAAATGGCACTGGTGGCGTTTCAACAGCTACGGGTATTTCTGGGGGATGGTCGGCGGAATTCTCGCCGCAATGGTCGTGCCCGCGCTCTTGCCCCATCTGACTACCATCTACACCTTCCCGATTATCCTCGGCATCTCCCTGGTCGGATGCTTCGCCGGCAGCCTGATGACGCCGCCCGACCCCATGCCCGTCCTGAAAAACTTCTACCTGAAAGTGAGGCCATGGGGCTCGTGGGGACCGGTCCACAAGGCCCTGCAGGAGGACATCCCGGCGTTGACCGCCAACCGCGACTTCAAGCGCGACATGTTCAACATCGTCGTCGGAATCGTCTGGCAGACCGCCCTCACGACGACCGGGATTTTCCTCGTGATCCAGGACTTCGACTCCCTGCTGATCAGCGTGGCCGTCGTAGCCGTGACGTCCCTCATCCTGAAGTTCAACTGGTACGACAAGATGCAGGACTATCCGCCGGAGGTGACCGAAACCGTACCCGATCGGGGAGCCTGATTCGAGCGCGTGGCCTGCGTCCGGAAGGCGATCACACACCCGCGATTCGGCGCTTGTACTGCGCCAACGCTTCCGTGAGCCGGTCGCCCGCCGTCGTGTCCGCCGGGTTGTTGTGCGAAGGATGGATGTACAACTGCACGCCACGATCCGCCAGGATCTCCGCGACGGTCGAAATCACCATCCACACGACCGTCACGAACGCCATGGTGGACACCGGCGCGATATGATCCACGTGATTCTTTAACGGCACCGTCGCATCCGCGGCCGGTACGCACGTGTCGATAACGATGTCGGCCAGCTCAAAGAGCCGCTTCCCGGAAGGATGCCTGCTCGGCTTGTCGGCGAATTCCGCTGCAGATCCCGTCACGATGACCTTCATGCCCAACTCGCGCGCCCGGTTCGCCACATCGATGTTCACTGTATTGATCCCCGAGTGGGAGAAGAGCCACATCGTGTCGCGCGAATCGAACGTGTAACTCTTCATGATCTGATCGCCGTAACCCACCACGCGCTCCAGGAAGACGAACTGGTGCACACCCATCTCGCCGACGATGTGCGTGAAAAACGACAGCGGAAGTTCGATCATCGGGTGAAATCCCACGAATCCACCGATCCGGGGATACATCTCCTCGATGGGAATGGTCGCGTGACCGCAGCCGAAGGTATGTACCCACCGTTCCGCTTCGATCGTATTGGCCATCAACGTGGCCGCCTCATGAATGGGGCCCATCTGCGAGGCCTCGATCCGCTCCATCGCGCTCCGGGCATTGGCCAGCCATTGTGTTGCCAACATGGTAAGATCCTGTTATGAGGTGTGTAAGAGGAAAAACGGGCGACTCATTCCCCGGTGCGGCCCATCGCTCGGACCTGAACGGAGAGGAGGAGCGCCAGCAGGATGAGGGCTACGGGCAAGATGAGAAACGAACTTCGCAGGCCGAACGCGTCGCCCAGCACGCCCATGAGGTACGGGAGCAGGCTGCCCCCCAGAAGGGCCATTACGAATACGACGCTGAAGGCTGTGCCGGACACGTCGGCATACCGATCTCCGACATAGCCAAGCACGACCGGGAAACCCGCCGCCAGACCGAAACCGAGCAGGAATAATCCCGTGGCGGCCACGGCGGAGGACGACGTCAGAAGCAAGAACAACGCCCCCAGCAGGGCCAAAGCCATGGACGCGAAGAGCGCCAGGTAGGATTCCACCCGCCGCAACAGGGCGCCCAGTACCGTTCGGGCGAGGACCATGCCGACCCAGAACAACGACAAGAGGAGGACCGACCGGTCGCCCGCGACGGCCAACTCCTCGTTGAGAAAAGCCGCCGACCAACCGCCGGTCGAGATTTCCATCCCGCTCTGGAGAAAGAGCATCACGCCGAATGTGAGCAACAAGGGATCGCGCAGCATGTCCCTCGCGCGTGCAAGGGGAAACCCCTGGGGCTGCTTTGCGGCCGGAAATCGTGTACCCGACATAAAGATGACAACGAGAACGACCAGGGCGCCGGTTGCGGCAATCAGCACCCCGTACGACAGTTTCCCGAGCAGCGCGCCGAGAAGGAACGGAACACCGAAGGCGCCCAGCCCGAAAAAGATGCCCAAAATGGACAGATCCGCGCTGCGTTCTCCTGTGCTGAGGTCCGAGACGAGGGCGTTGGTCGCGCCGTTTACGGCCCCGCCGGCCAGACCGATGGCCAGGGCCGCAACCCGCAGCATCCAGAAGGAGTCCGCGACGGCTATCGCCTCCAAGCCCAGTGCGACGATCAGCACGCAACCCGTGAGCAGCACCTTATAGCCGAAGCGATCCACGATCGGACCGAAAAAGGCCGACGCCACGAGGATGCCCATACTCATGAGGAAGAACAGGGACCCGGCTTCGGTTTTGTCGATGCCGAATTGCTCGATGAAGGAGGGCAGGAGGGACCCCAGCACCGTCATCACGATGCCGAAGACGAGCATGCCCAGACAGGCGGCGACAAACGGCGGACGGAACCGTACCATGGAGCGGCTGATCAAAGGGGTGGTTGCCCGGCAGCGGCGAGGGCCAGCGCACCGGCGCCGTACAGACCGGCATCGCCTCCGAGTTGTGAGGCGACGATGCGGACCTGTCGCATCGCAATGGGCTGGGCCCACCGTTCCGCCTCGGTCCGGATGCGCTCGATGTAGCGGGCGGCAGGGCCAAACAGCCCGCCGCCGAAAATAATGACCTCCGGATTGAAAAGGCTGACGAGGTTGGCTGCCGTCATCCCCCAGAGTTCGATCGCATTGTCGAGGACTGCCTGGGCGAGCGCATCGCCCTTCTCTGCTGCGTGCAGCACCTCCACAGTCGATAGCTGCGCTGTCGGGATGTTCCGGAGGATGCTCCGATCGAATCTCCCTTCGGCCAGATAATCTCGCGCGACGCGCACCAGTCCGGGTCCGGCAGCCTGGTACTCGAAACACCCGCCGTCCTGCCACCGATTCTGAAACGGTCGCTCGAGCGCCATCCAACCGATTGAGCCGGCAATGTCGGCGCGCCCGCGCAGCAGCCGTCCATCAACCAGGATCCCCGCTCCAATCCCCGTGCCGACCGCAAGGAAGACCGCGTCACGCGCTCCTCCGGCACTTCCGCGCCACGTCTCACCCAGGATGTAGGCCGCCCGGTCGTTGTCGATTTCCACGGGAACGTCCGGAACGAAGCGCGTGAGTTCGGTCAACAACGGATAATCGTCCCACCCCGGGATGTTCGGCGCCCAGACCGTGCCCGTCGAGCGCCGGTAGATACCCGGGACCGATACGCCGATGCCCGCGACCTCTAGATCCGTTTCCCGCGCTTCTTCGATGAGGTGACGCGTTTCCTCGAGGATCAGCGCTCCGACATCGCCGCCGCCGCGGCCCTCGATCGGCGCTGTACGGCGGATTCGGACATCGCCGGCGGCGTCGAAGACCGCACCGGCCAGCTTGGTGCCTCCGAGGTCAAGGCCAATGGCCACTTCGCTACTCATTCCAGAGCGGTTTGGTGAGTCCGTTGAGGTCCCACACCACCGCTCCGGCGCGCAACGTTACCTCCGGCTGCAATTTCTTGGTACCGATCATGCGAGTACCGCCGGAATCGGTATAGCCCCAGGAGCCTTCGTGGACGGAAAACACCGCGATGTCGGCCTCGACGCCGGGCGTCAAATGCCCGAAATCATCCCGATGGATGGCTTTCGCCGACTTCCACGTCGCCGCGTCAACGGCATCCGCAAGCGGCATGCCCAGGGATAGGAATTTTGACAGGAGGTTGCCCATGTCCTTCATCCCGGAGTTCATGCTCCCGATATGGAGGTCGGTTCCCATGATGTCCGGCCAGAAACCCTGCTGCGTGGCGGGAACGGCCTGACGCCACAGGAAACTTCCCCCGCCATGTCCGACGTCAAACAGGATGCCCCGTTCGCGCGCCTCGAAGACGTACGGGCGTATCCGACCGGATTCGTCCACGATCGGTGTGCGCCCTCGTACATGGGCGTAGGCATGTGTGAAGATGTCTCCGGGACGCAGCCGCCGGAGCAACAGCTCGTCGAGGGGTATTTCGGGATCCGCCCCGCCAAAGTCGACCATCACCGGCGTACCGGCCTGACGTCCTGCTTCGACCAGACGATCGACGGGCTCCCACTCGTGGCCTTCATAGTGGGCCAGCTTGATGCCCACGATGAGGTCGCGGTTCTGCCGTGCCACAATGGCCGTCGTTTTGGGGTCCATATCCCGCACATCCTGCTCGAAGGGTGATCCGGCCATGCCGGCGCCGACGATGTTCAGGAAGGAGAGAACGCGGGTTTTGGAGTGTGCAACGGTCTGCCTGCGGAAATCGTCCAGATTTTTCCAGCCCGGGCTGCCGGCGTCCACGACGGTGGTCACGCCCGATCGGAAAGAGAAGGGGTCCGGCGCCACGCCGCTGTAACCGTTGGCATAACCCTTTCCTTCTTGCAGGCCGTAAAACACATGCACGTGCAGGTCGATGAATCCGGGCGCCACGTAGAGTCCCGAGGCATCGAATACCTCCTTCGCGCGCGCGGCGTCGATAGACGGCTCCACCGCGGCGACAATCGTGCCTGAAAGGGCGACGTCCATCTTCCGATCGATCCCGTTACGCGGGTCGATGACGTGTCCGCCTTTGATGAGGAAATCGAATTCCTGCGCGGAAACAGATCCGCCAAGAAGAACAAGAAGCAGAATCCAGATCGTCTTTCTCATGATTCCAGGTTTGTCAGGCGGCTGCGGCCGCCAGGATGTCGCGAAGCCGCTCGGCAACGATACGCTCCTCGCCGGGACGCATCATCCAGGTGGTTATGTTTACGGTGCGGTCGCCGCCCTTCACTTCGATAGACGGATGTCCGCTGCGCAGGGCCTCGCGCACGTCCGGCGCCGAAATCCGAACCCGTGATTCATCCCACGTAATGTCGAGGGAGGGAACGTGGTTGGCAATCTCCGGGACGAAGTGTTGGGATGCTACGCCCGGAACGCTTTCCGCCGCATCCCCGATGAGCCGGGTCTGCCGCTCCCACAGGGCCCACTCGGCCTCATGGTCGTTCGCCAGATAGGCTTCGACCGCCGCCAGCATGCCGACGACCTCCTCTTTGTTCACCTTCATCCCCCTTCCAACGGTGTTGCCGCGGGGAGCGGCGTGGATGCGGGCAGCAGCGATGAGATCCTTTCGACCCAGCAGCAGACCGGCGCTCTGGGGACCCCGAAGCCCTTTGCCGCCCGAAAAGCAGACGAGGTCGAATCCCATCTCGGTGTACTTCCAAAGATTCTCGACGGGAGGTACATCCGCGGCGCAATCGTTGAACGTTGGAATGCCGTGCTTCCTGCCGATCTCGACGAATTCCTCATCCTTCACCGCGCCCTCATTGTTGGCAAAGTTGATGAAGAGCAACATGGCGGTCTTTTCGCTGATCGCGCGGAGCAGTTCGTCCCGCGTCTCAACGTACACCATCCGCACACCGGTATTGCGAATCGCATGGGTGTATCCGACATCATGGGACTTCTGGATGATGACTTCGCTTTTCATGCCGGTCACATCCGGGAGTTGGACTGCCTTGTTCTCATCCATCCCGGTCAGAACGCCGGCTGTACCCAGTGTCATCGCCGAAGCGGCGCCCGAAGTCACGGTGGCGGCCTCGCAGCGGAGCAGTCGGGCGAGGCGGGCACCCACTGCATTCTGGATTTCGTCCAGGTCCACATACTGGAGCGAGGCGTATTGGATTGCCTGAACGACCTCCTCTCGCATGAGAGAGCCGGTGAGTGCGGTGAACGTTCCGGCCGCATTGATGAACGTCCGGACGCCCAGTTCCTTGTAGAAATCGCGGTATCCGCCTGCAACCGCCGCTGCGCCGAGCGCCTGGTCGCGACCGAGCCAGGTTCCGACGAAGGGGAGGGAGGCCAGGGACCGCAGTAGCGTGCGTCGTGTAAGCATGATGCGTGGGTTCAGTCGACTGCCGCAATGCAGTCCATTTCGACGAGGGAATCTCCGGGGATGCCGCCGTAACAGGCGACCGTCGTACGCACGGGTGGATTCGGACCGAACCGGCCGCGGAAGACCTCGTTCATGGCCCGGTAATCGGCGAGATCGGCGAGGTACACGTTGACCTTCAGGACGCGCTCCATCGAAGACCCGTTGCGCTCGAGTTCCTTTTGGAGTTCGTTGAGGACGTGGTCCGTGTGCGCCTTGATGTCGCCTTCGAAATGGGCGCCTTTGCCCGCGACGAACAATAGATTGCCGTGTTTGACCGCGCCGGAGAAGAGGGGAATCTCCTGGTCGGTCACAATGTCGCCGACCACCTCTTTGCCCGAGTTCGATCGGCCGGCCGCTGCCGCCGTGGCGCCCCCGCCGATACCGAGTGCCGCCAGGGCGGATCCGATTCGCTTGACAAAGGTGCGCCTGTCTTTAGGTGTATGGTCCATGGTGACAGTCTGGTTGGGGTGGAACTCGAAAACGGGCGTCAGAGGCGTCACAATCGGCCTCGAGGTCGAGGTCACCTCTGCAGCCCATGGAATGTAGCCCAAAAGAAGGGTCCCGATACACTTTGGCAAGCCCGACCGATTGGTTTCGCTAACGCGAGGGCGATTTTCCCGTGCCGTCTGGACGGGGCTGTACGCGATTGTGGACATTTGACGAATTGAACGCTGGACATTCCTCTTCTTCGCAGACGAGCCACATTTTTTCTTCAATCCTTTGCGAAATCTTGGCGCGTAATCTACATTTGAAGATCGAAAGGCATGCGTTCAAGCCGCGCCGGTGGCGTTCGTAATGAGGCTGAAGACGTTGAACAGGGCGTGGAACGGGTGCATGCCTGTTTGAGATCATCAGAGTGTATTCTTGCGCTACAGATACGTGGCGTTGATGGAGGTCATGATTGCCACGGGGCCGTTTCTGGCGTCGTTTCTGAAAAGGAGGTCAGGCAGGTGAGGCTCAGGCGGGTAGGGGTTTGGTGCTGAAATACGTCCTGGGGCGAGCCTGGAATGTTGGACGGACTCTGGCGGGGAGATTGCAGTCGATTCGGTCCTACAGAGACGCCAATGACAAAATTTGGAGCATGTGAGAATTTGGCCTGATGTTTGATCTGCATCTCATCGAAGTGTTCGGCCGAACGTTCACGTTGAGTACACATCACACCATTATGTAATCCAATTGTCTCAGACAGGAGGCGAGCGCGTCATTCAACACAATGCTAATCCGCGGTACCTTTTTCACCCCAACACCAAACCCAACCAACACAACAATGAAGACGTTGAAACTCACAGCCGCCGTCATGGCGGTATCCCTCATCTGGTCCGTATCACTGCTGGCCCAGGGGGACAAGGAACTTCCGGAAGTCGCACAGCAGGGCAAGCCCGATTTTTCGGCAGAGGAAGTGGTGGCGCCGGCCGGGACGGAGAAGCAGGAGAAGGTCATTCCGAACTCCTATATCGTTATCCTCAAGGCTGACAAGCATCCGCCCTTCCTGAACGGAAACAAGACGTTCGCGAATCGCGAAGAGCAGGCGGCCGAAGCCAAGAAGTACGAAGAGCGGGAAGCCAGAAAGATCAAGACGCTCGCTCGGGCAAAGTACAAGGTGGAAGAATCCGCCATTCAGCACATCTTCACGAGCGGTTTCTCCGGATTCGTGGCCAACATCCCGGACGGCGAAGCCAAAGGCTTCATGGCCGGTGCGAAATCCGATGCCGACGTGGAGTCGTTCATCCAGGACTTCGAGGTGTTCGCCGATGCCACCCTGGAAGAGGTGATTCCGGCCGAAGAAATGCTGGCGCAGACCGTGCCGTGGGGCGTCGGTTTCACCGGCTGGGGCAATCAGTCCGTCGGAACCCGCTGGGCGTGGATCCTCGACACCGGAATCGACCTCGATCACCCGGATCTGAACGTCCAGACCAGCTCCACCTATGCCCGCTCGTTCATCTCAGGCCAGGGCGTCGATGATGGACACGGCCACGGCACGCATGTCGCCGGCACGGTCGGTGCCCGGAACAACACCATCGGCGTTGTGGGCGTTGCTGCAAATACCTCGGTGATACCGGTGAAAGTCCTCTCGAACACGGGCAGTGGCTCATGGTCGGGTGTTCTTGCCGGTATCAACCACGTGTACTACTACCTCTGGGCCGGGGACGTGTTGAACCTCAGCCTCGGCGGAGCGGCTTCGTCCAGCTGGGACATTGAAAACAAGCTGGTTGCGGCTGGCCTGAAAGGGGCACACGTCGTGCTCGCCGCCGGCAATGAAAACGTACATGCCTCAACCAGGACGCCCGCTCGGGCCAACGGGATCAGGGTGTACACCATCTCGGCCATGGACAGCTACTGCCGGATCGCCAGCTTCTCGAACTACGGCAACCCGCCGGTCGACTTCACCGCTCCCGGTGTGTCGATTCTCTCGACGTACAAGGGCGGAGGATATGCCACGATGAGCGGCACGTCGATGGCGGCTCCGCACGTCGCGGGCCTCCTCTCCCTGACGGGTGGCGCGGTGCGCAGCCTCGGCTGCTGCTCCGGCGCGCTCTGCACGGACAAGGACGCCAGCAAGGACAAGGTCGCCAGAAGGTAACCGAACCTCGGAAACGCGTCCCCTGCGTTTGAAGGTCTCCCCCCGTCCGGTTTGCCGGACGGGGGGAGACCTTTTTCTTTGCTCCCCGCCCACGTACACCCCCAAAGATGCACCGATCCGGAGATTTTTTCAGTCAATACTTTTGCGAAATCTTCAAGGATCATTTACATTATTTAATACATTGCATCCTGGAAGACAAGGTGAGCGATCCCTCGGGGAGGCAAACTGAGGGGTCCCCCTGCGACCAGTGGCAACGCATCGTTCTGTCTCGTTTCACGGGACCGATCCTGACGGTCCGCAACCCATCGGTTATTCAGGAAGTCTGTGGAGGAAGACTCATGAGGTTCGACCGGGACGGTATTCGGGCGTTCAGGGAGGAATTGATCAACGTGTCGTGAAGGGTAGTTTTGGGGCTGGGAGGTATGCAGCCCTGAGGGAGCGAGAGACCACACGGTCTTGAAGAAGGCGGTGGTCATGGTGCGGAGGGAGCGTGCGGTTGGAGGAGGGCCCGGGGGAAGTGGATGTTTCCGGTTGGCAGTGTGATTGAGTGCTTGCTTCGACACAACCGATCGTTGCTTCCGGCCGGTTGACCAGAATGACGCAATCGATTTCACCAGGTGGTTTGTGTCATTCACATCATTCACATCCAATCCCAACCGTACTGCGATGAAAGCATTGAAATCGATAACAGCCGCGATAGCAGTGTCACTGCTTTGGTCCCTCTCACTCTTCGCTCAGGGGGACAAGGAACTGCCCGAGAAGGCAGCGGAAGGCAAACCGGACTTCGCCGTCGAACAGGTTGCCGCACCGTCGGGCCAGACAAAAGAGGCGAAGCCCGTTCCGAACTCCTACATCGTCATCCTCAAGGAAGACAAACATCCGTCCTTCCTGAATGCCAACAAGGCCAAGAAATTCTCAACCCGTGAGGAGCAGGCGGCTGAGGCCAAGAAATGGGAGGAAAAGGAGGAACGAAAGATCAAGACACTGGCTCGTGCCAAGTACAAGGTCGCGGAGTCGGATATTCAACAGATCTATACGGCCGGCTTTACCGGCTTTGCGGCCAACATTCCCGATGGCGACGCGAAGGGATTCATGGCGGCAGCAAAAACGGACGCGGATATCGACGAGTTCTTCCAGGACTTCGAGACCACGGTCGACGCCGTGCTCGAACGAGAAGTCCCCGCTGAAGAGCTCCTCGCGCAGACCGTGCCCTGGGGCGTCGGCTTCACCGGATGGGGCAACCAGACCGTCGGATCACGGTTTGCCTTTGTGCTCGATACCGGTATCGATCTGTCGCACCCGGACCTCAGGGTCATGACGACGTACGGCGGCTTCTCCTGGGCGAGGTCGTTCATCTCGGGACAGAGTTATGCCGACGGACACGGACATGGAACGCACGTCGCGGGGACGATCGCCGCAAGAAACAACTCGATCGGGGTCGTCGGCGTGGCGGCGAATACGTACGTGGTGCCCGTCAAGGTGTGCACCAACACGGGCTCCTGCCCCTGGTCGTCCGTGCTTGCCGGGGTGAACCACGTATATACGTACGGATGGCCGCAGGACGTCATGAACCTGAGCCTCGGCGGGGCGGGAACGTATGGCACCCTGGAGAGCAAACTGGGGGCGGCCGGCTGGAGAGGCATCTACGTCAGTCTCGCCGCGGGGAACAGCAACATGCACGCGGGCGGATATACGCCCGCGCGGGCCAACGGCGTAAACGTCTATACGGTATCCGCCATGGACAGCTACTGCAGGATCGCCGGATTCTCGAACTACGGCAATCCGCCTGTCGATCGCACGGCGCCGGGCGTGAGCATTCTCTCCACCTACAAAGGGGGCGGTTATGCCTATATGAGCGGCACATCAATGGCCGCACCCCACGTTGCCGGTTTGCTCGTGCTGACCGGGGGGAGCATGCGGAGCTTCGGCTGCTGCAGCGGCCGACTGTGCACGGACAAGGACACATCGAAGGACCTCGTTGCGCGAAAATAGCGCACGGTGAACGCTACGTCATCGGAGATCACGCGGTCTCCCTCGCCCAGGCAACTCGGCGGGGGAGACCGCAACATTTTTGGCACCTGCAATCGCCTGGAGCAGCACGTGCCGTGCGGTGGAAGATCAGTTCTTCCCTCTCCCTCTTGACAAGTCACGCTGCCACCAGCCATCTCACCAAAACACCGCGTCACCCAATTGCACTTCTTCAAGTCTTCATGTACCTTGAAGCACACACCGGATGGAGTGGTACGCTTCTGGAGGCCCTGGCAGAAGCGATGTGGTCCCAAAGGGACATTTGCGGTATTCGTGGAGCCGATCAGGCCGCGCAAAGAACGAGGTGGCACGACCTGTTCACCGCTATTCGACGCGGCGCGCCGATTTTTCGCACCTCTTAAACTCAGGTAGCTATGAAACGTCTCATCTGCACGGTCGGGGCTTTCGCATTCATGTTCTTCGGTGGGGCATCCCTGCATGCCCAGGGGGACAAGGAATTGAAAGAGAAACTCGACCAGGGGAAACCGGACTTTGCGGTGGAGCAACTGGCCACACCAGCGGGCGCCGCCAAGCAGGAGGCCGTGATACCCAACTCATACGTGGTGATGCTCAAAGCCGACAAGCATCCGCCCTTCCTGAAGGGCGCCAGAAAATTCTCTTCCAGGGAGGAACAGGCAGCCGAAGCTAAACGGTTTGAGGAGAGGGAAAAGAGGAAGATCCTCACGCTCGCACGGGCCAAGTACAAGCTGCAAGAGTCGGACGTCCTGGAGGTCTTCACAAGCGGATTTCAGGGCTTTGCCGCAACCATTCCGGACGGCGATGCCCGCGGTTTCATGAATGCCGCTAAATCTGATGCCGACGTCGAGTCCTTCTTCCAGGACTTTGAAGTCTCCATCGATGCCGTCGTGGAGCGGGAAATCCCCGCCGAAGACCTCCTCGCGCAGACGATCCCTTGGGGGGTGGCCTTCGTGGGATGGGCGGACGTGCCGGCAGGCCCCAGGATGGCATGGATCCTGGATACAGGTATCGACCTGGATCACCCGGATCTGAACGTGGAGACCAATCCAACCTACGCCAAATCCTTCGTCAAGGGCGGCAAACTCGATGACGGCAACGGGCACGGCACGCACGTCGCAGGGACCATCGGGGCGAAGAACAACACGATCGGTGTGGTCGGGGTGGCCGCCGGGGCCCGGGTGGTACCCGTCAAGGTGTTGTCAGACCGGGGCTCCGGATCCTGGTCCGGTATCCTGGCCGGCATCAACCACGTCTACATGTATGCCGTCGCAGGCGACGCGATGAACCTGAGCCTGGGGGGTGTCGGCAGCAATGCGGACGCGGAGGGCAAACTCGTCGCAGCAGGAGGGAAAGGGATCTTCGTGGCCATCGCCGCCGGCAACAGCAACGCCGACGCGAACAATTACACGCCGGCCCGAGCCAACGGTGAGAAGGTCTATACCGTGTCGGCCATGGATTCCTACTGCAAACTCGCGTCGTTTTCGAACTACGGAAACCCGCCGGTCGATTATGCGGCGCCGGGTGTCGGCATCTTGTCCACGTACCGGCGCGGTGGGTATGCCGAACTGAACGGCACGTCGATGGCGTCGCCCCACATCGCCGGTCTGATGCTCCTCACCGGGGGAGCCGTCACGAGCTCCGGGTGCTGCGGAGCCGACGGCGCCTTCGTGTGTCAGGACAAGGACGCGGTCCTGGATCGCGTGGCCAGAAAGCCGTAGGGTTTTTCTTCGAAGGGTCTACCAGTTAGACAGAGCCCGCCCGCAGGAGACGATCAGACCCGCGGGCGGGATCTCTTTTTTCGCCGATCGGGTACAAAAACGTATATGAAAGCGTGCCGGCTGACGCTGCACCGGCGCACGCTTCATCGAAAGACAAGGACTTTTTACTCAGAGGGACACCATGAAGCGAACATTCATTCTACTCCTCCATACCCTGCTCTTCCTGTTTTTGGCGGGATGTGGAACGCAAAGCAAAACGCCGGACACCGATCTCGGAATGGGTAATGTGCCTGCCGATTCACCAGTCGATGCCCCCGACCGATACATTATCTTCCTCGATCAGGAGGTTTTCCCGTCCTTCAGCCACCCCAGTCAGCAGCGCGAATACAGCGACAGGGAAGAGCAGGGCCGGGCGGCCGAGGCCTATGAGGCCCAGATGAGCGAGAAGATTCGTGCCTACGCCATGGAGACGCTCGGACTGTCCTCCGATCAGATCGTGAATATTATGGCAGCTGGTTTCTCCGCCATCGTGGCCAACCTGACCCCGGCTCAGGCTGCCGAGGTCGAGCAGTGGCCGCAGCGGTTTCCCGAAGTGGAGGAAGTGAATCGGGATTTCGAGTTCAGCATCGATCCGGGCGAGGTGATCATTGTCGATCCGGACACGCTGAAGCAGTAGCCCGACGGCCCGGCGGCCTCCGTCCGACCGTTGCTGTAGCCGTCCGGACAAATCCAGGCCCCCCCGATCCGGTACGGCCCCGGCAGGCCATGTCCTGGCGGACCACGGCTCCCGACCACCTGGATCGGGGCGAGGGCGTGGTTTCGCCTTCGTTCGTCTGCTCTTCCCCGGGGTGGGCCAGTCGGAATCTCGGCACCAAGAAAGCAGCCCGAGACGCAAAGGGCGAATCGAACGTCTCCTAAGCCCGCGCGACGAACCCCTGTACGATCCTGTGAGGGCACATTATAGGGCACGAGGATTTACCACATTGTTGGTTGCCAAAGCGCTTTCAGAGTAGTAGTTTTTGCTCGGCTGACCGGCAAAGTTCCACTACAGTTCTTTCCCTCCAATCGGAGGCGCCATGCGGTACATCCGAGCGGAGGCCCCATCAACCCTATTAAACCATCGTCGCAGGGTGTTGAATTGGTTCCTGCGCATCAACCACCGGAGAAACAGTCCATGAATCCAACCACACAACGAGGGCGGCGCGTTCTGAAGAGAACGGCCGGCGCGCTCGCGGTGATGCTGGCGTTTGGGGCTCAGGTGATCCTGGCCCAAATGCACACCGTGACGGGTACGGTAACGTCCGCCAACGACAACTCGGCGCTGCCGGGTGTCAACATTATCGAAGTCGGGACGCAGACCGGCGCTATGACCGATGCGCGCGGTCAGTACACGATTTCGATCTCCAGTCCCAACGCATCGCTCGCGTTCTCCTTTGTCGGCTATGAGACGCAGACGGTTGCGGTGGGTGGTCGTACCTCCGTTAACGTAGCCCTGGCCGAGGACGTCCGCATGCTCGAGGAAGTGGTCGTGACTTCGTTCGGGATCGAACGACGCGAACGTGCTGTCGGCTTCTCAGTGAGCAAGGTGGACGGCGCCGAACTGGCCGAGATTCGCGAGACGAACATCGCGAACTCGCTGGCCGGCAAGGTCGCAGGCGTCATGGTTCAGAAGCCGGCAACAGGTTCCTCCGGCTCGAGCCGGGTCGAAATCCGCGGTTCATCGTCTCTCGGAAGCGGTCAGGACAACCAGCCGCTGTACGTGGTCGACGGTGTTCCGATCGACAATACCGTACTCGGTCAGGCCGGTATGTGGGGCGGTTGGGACGGTGGCGACGGCATCTCGAGCATCAACCCCGACGACATCGAGAACATCTCCGTCCTCAAAGGCCCTGCGGCCGCAGCCCTCTACGGCTCCCGCGCGAAAAACGGCGTCATCCTCATTACGACGAAGACCGCCAAGACCGGGACCGGGCTCGGCATCGAGTTCAACAGCAATACGACGTTTGAGAATATCCTGACCAGTACAGATTATCAGGATATTTACGGGCAGGGAAGCCGGGGCAATCGTCCCGTAACGGCCCAGGAAGCCCGCGATACGAACACCTCGGCCTGGGGGGCAAAAATGGACGGTGCGCCCACCATTCAGTGGGACGGCGTTGCGCGCCCCTACTCCGTTGTCGACAATAACCTCGGCGACTTCTACCAGACCGGGATCACGTCGACGAACACGCTGGCCCTGAGCGCTGCGACGCAGCAGTCGGCCACGCGGTTCAACGTGACCCACCTGACCAACCAGGGCCTCCAGCCCTATTCCGGCCTGGAACGCACCACATTCACCATGCGGTCCACCGCCAACCTTGGATCGAAGTGGACGGCGGACGCCAAGCTGAACTTCATCCGGGAGTATGTGAAGAACCGGCCGCGTCTCTCGGACGCCCCGGGGAACGCGAACTATGCCATCTACTCACTGGCGCCCAACGTCGGCGTTGAGCACATGAAGTGCCCAATTGATCCGGCGACCGGAGCGCCGATCCCGGAGGAGCAGTGCACGCCGGGTGTGGGCCTTGACGGAAAAGAATACACCATCTGGGACAACATCTACGCCCAGAACCCGTGGTTCGCCGCCCACAACATGAAGCAGACGGACGAAGACCGACGCCTCATCGGCTTCTTCTCCCTGCAGCATCAATTCACGGACTGGCTGTCGCTGATGGGCCGGTTCGGGGGAGACACCTATACCACGCGCCGTACCAACCTCGAGCCGTACGGACTGGCATACAACTCGCCGGGCAGGCTCTGGGAACAGGAGTTCCGGATCAGTGAGGTCAACACCGACTTCCTCCTCATTGCGGACAAGGGCTTCGAAGCCGGTGGAAGCTCCTTCGGCGTGAACGCCACCCTGGGAGGCAACCTCCTCTACCGGCAAAGAGAGGACCTGACACTGGACGGCGCCGGGGGCTTCAACGTCCCCACGCTTGTAACCGTAGGCAACCAGCTCAACCCCCGAATCGGGTACGGCTACAACGAGAAGCAGATCAACTCGTTGTACGGATCGACGGAATTGTCCTACAACGACTACCTCTTCCTGACCCTCACGGCGCGGAACGACTGGTCGTCGACCCTGCCGACGGACAACAATTCGTACTTCTACCCGTCGGTGGGCCTGAGCCTCGTGTTCAGCGACCTCTTGCAGATGCCGTCCTGGGTCACCTTCGGCAAACTGCGTGCGTCGTGGGCGGAAGTCGGTGGGGATACCGATCCCTATCAGCTGAGCTTGACGTACTCGTTGGCAGGTTCCCACCTCGGTCAACCGCGTGGCGTCGTGTCGCAGGGAACGATCCCCCTCGCCGGCCTGAAGCCGTCGGCACAGACAGGCGTCGAGGCCGGATTTGATATCCGGTTCTTCGACAACCGGCTGGGTATAGACCTCACCTACTACGACCAGTCGACCGCCAACCAGATTCTGGCGACCTCGATTTCGCAGACCTCCGGATTCGGCTCCGCTGTGATCAACGCCGGGGAAATGAAGAACTCGGGTGTTGAACTTCTGGTCACTACGACGCCGGTTCGTACGGCTGACTTCCGCTGGGATTTCGACGTAAACATCGCCAATAACAATAACGAGGTCGTGTCCCTCGCCGGCGAACAGACCACGCTGAACCTCGGGGAAGCCCGCAGCCGTAACGCATTCGTCGTGGCCGAGGTGGGTGAGCCCTACGGCACAATTCGCGGTTATAAGTTTCTCCGCGAAGTGGCATCGGGCGACGATCCCGACGATCCGTGTTCCTTCAGCGGCGCGATCAAGCATGACGCAGCCGGGCTGCCCCTGTCGAGCAGTATCTGCAACCTGGGTGTCGGTACGCCGAACATCATCGGCGGTATCAGCAACACGCTGCGTTGGAAGCGGCTCACGCTGGATATGCTGATCGACATGCGCTTTGGTGGGGACCTTTACTCCGCGACCAACCAGCTTGCCTACGGATCCGGACGGCATCAGCACACGGTCGAGTACACCCAGGAGGACGGCAGCGTCTGGCGGCGTGAGGATGGGAAGATCACGGGCGTCGGCGTGGGGCCCGACGGCAGCGCGAACACGGTGGCGGTTGATGCACAGGACTATTTCGGACGCATGTCCGGCATCACCGATCTGTTCGTCTACGATTCCAGCTTCCTGAAGCTGCGCGAAGTGCGACTGGGCTACCGATTGCCGGACTCCTGGTTCGACAACACGCCCGTGCAGATGGCTTCCGTCTCCGTCGTCGCGCGTAACCTGCTGCTGCTTTACAGCAACATCGACAACGTCGATCCGGAATCTGTGTTTGCGGTCGATAACGGAAACATCGGCTTCGAGTACTTCGGATCGCCTCAGGCCCGGAGCTTCGGCTTCAACGTCAATTTCCGTTTCTAGGACAGCCGAACCACACAGCCTGAGTAACTCTGAATTCCTGCAAATCATGATTGTCATGAAGATGATGTTGAAGCATCTGGGATTGGCCGTCGTGTTGGTGGGTTTCCTTTCCCTGACGTCCTGTGATTCCATTTTCAAAATGGACGAGACGTTCGAGGAGATGAACATCAACCCGACCCAGGCCAGCCAGATCGATCCAAACTTCAAGTTGACCGACATCCAGCTCCGTGTCTCCGGCGAGCGGTACGAGAACTGGCGGACCAACTTGATCTATAGCTCAACGATGGTACAGCACTTCGCCACCTATCCGACCTACTGGTCAGGTGACAAGTACCTGTATAACCGCGATTACTCGAAATCGATGTGGGACCGGTACTATCCCAACATCGCCAAGAACCTGGAGGACCTGCTCGCGCAGACGGCGGCAGATCCCGCGCAGGTAAACATGAACGCCATCGCACGGGTGGTGCGGGTGTTCATGTACCACCGGTTGACGGACCTCTACGGGGATATTCCGTACTCCGAAGCCGGAAAGGGCTACCTGGAGGGTATCACCAAGCCGAAGTACGATACCCAGGAGTTCATCTACAAGGACATGCTCAAGGAGTTGGATGAGGCGGCTGCGGCAATGGATCCTGCGCAGGCCTCCTTCGGCTCGGGCGATCTCATCTTCCAGGGCGATGTGGCCAAATGGAAGAAATGGGCCTACTCGATGATGCTCCGGCTGGCCATGAGGATCTCCGAAGTGGATCCCGCCACGGCACAGCAGTACGTACAGAAAGCCGTCGCCGGCGGCGTCATGCAGAGCAATGCTGACCTGGCGCGCGTTCCGCACGATTTGGCTGGCTGGACGAACGGGTACAGCGACGTCCTCCATACCGGTGGTGAGGCGAACACGGCGAAGATCAGCAAGACCTTCATGGACTGGATGCTCGCCCACGGAGATCCGCGCGTGAACGTGTTCGGAAAACCCCGCGTCGCGGGCGCCCCTCCGGTGGGCCTGCCCAATGGACTGAACGCCAGTTCGACCGGCAACCCGGCGTCGCGCGAAGACGATCCGAGCTGGGTGCCGTGCGCCACCCCCGGTACGCCGGCGGCCGGTGAGATCTGCGAAGACCTGGTCTACTGGGTCTGGAATCCCGTCTTCCTCGATCGGGATGATCCGATGCTGTTCCAGTCCTACGCCGAAGTCCAGCTCCTGCTCGCCGAAGCCGCCGTTCGGGGATGGCATTCGGGGAACGCCGCAACGCACTTCGAAAACGGCGTGCGGGCGGCTATGGAGCATCTGTCGATCTACGGGGCCGGCGCCTCTATCGCCGCCGCGGACATCGATGCCTACGTGGCCGCGAATCCGTTCGACGGGTCCATCAAGCAGATCGCCGAGTTCTACTGGTCCATCCATATCCAGAACCACTACGAGGCATTTGCGAACTACAGGCGGACGGGCTTCCCTGAGTTGGTTCCGACCAACTACCCCGGAAACCGGACCAACGGGACCGTGCCGCGTCGTCTCCGTGGCGATGATGGAGAAGTGGTGAGCAACACGGACAACTACCTGGCAGCGATGAGCCGTCAGGGGGTGGACGACAACAACTTCTTCACGGTGCCCCTGTGGTGGGACAAGCGGCCATAAGCCGTTCACCGTGACTGAAATCAGAAACAGGCGCCCGCCCTCCATGGCGGGCGCCTGTTTTCTTGTCGACCGCCCCCCGATGGGGAAACTCTGAGGCCTCTCCGGGTTTCACTATCCTGCATAATCAAGACGAGGTACCTTGTGAAAATCTTCCATCTTGCTCTTCTTATCCTACTGATTGCCCCGCTCGGGTGCGGAAGCGAAAAAGGCGCCGTCCGAAGCCGAACCGGCCCCATCACGGCCCTGGAGATCGAGGATTCCGGCCTCATTTTCAATGATGCCTACGATGTCGTGCGGCATTTCCGGCCAAACTGGCTCGTCAAGCGAGGGGTGGCACGCTTCCCCACCGCGACGAATACGGAAATGCTCGACTACGTAGCCGTCTACGAAGATCGAACCCTGCTGGGTGATCCCGAAACCCTGCGCCAAATCAGCGTGCAGCGTATCGGGGAAATTGAACGCCTGTCACCGACCCAGACCCAGACGCTCAGCCCCTTCTTTCACGCGCACGGCGCGATCATTATCCACACGCGAGCCCGTTAATAGCCGCCGGTACGCCCCATGCCGCTGACGACGCCATTGCGCCGCCCCTCGCTGCTTCATACGCTCGCGGTCTCGGCACTCCTCCTCGTATCGTCCTGCAGGCCCGGAGACCAGACCCCCGAGCAGCCCCTCTTCTCCCTGGTCCCCGTGGAGCGGTCCGGACTCGATTTCGTGAACGAAATCATCGAACAGGAAGCCTTTAACGTCCTCGAATACGAATACTTCTACAACGGCGGTGGCGTGGCCGTCGGCGATATCAACAACGACGGTCTTCCGGACCTGTATTTCACCGCAAATATGGGACCGGACCGGCTCTTCCTCAACAAGGGCAACCTGCAGTTCGAAGACATCACGGGCAGCACCGGCATCGTGGAAAACCCCAACTGGACTACCGGGGTGACCATGGCAGACGTCAATGGCGACGGTTTTCTGGATATCTATGTGTGCCGCTCCGGCAAGGTGAGCGAAGAACGCCGGCGCAACGCGCTGTACATCAACAACGGCGACCTCACCTTCACCGATCGCGCCGCCGAATACGGCATCGACGACCCGTCCTACTCTACCCACGCCACGTTTTTCGACTACGACCGCGACGGCGACCTCGACCTCTTCCTCCTCAACCACTCCATCGAACGCTACTTCCGCTTCAACGTCTACTTCATGAAGCAACAGCGGGACCCCCTCGCGGGCGACAAGCTGTACCGAAACGACAACGGGCGCTTCGTGAATGTGAGTGAAGAGGCCGGCATCATCGGCAACCCCCTGGGATTCGGCCTCAGTGCCATCGTATCGGACATCAACAAGGACGGCTGGCTCGACCTCTACGTGGCCAACGACTACGTGGAGGACGATTACCTCTATATCAACAACCGGGACGGCACGTTCCGGGAGGAAGTCCGCTCCTGGTTTGCCCATACCTCCTATTCGTCCATGGGATCGGACATCGGGGACTTCAACAACGACGGTCTACCCGACATCTTGACGCTGGACATGCTGGCCGAGGACAATCTCCGCCAGAAACTGCTCAAGGGACCGGAGGATTTTCGGTTCTACGAGAATATGCGCTTGAACGGCTACCACGAGCAGTACATGCGCAACATGCTCCAACTCAACAACGGGAACGGATCCTTCAGCGAAATCGGCCAGCTCGCCGGGATCGCGACCACCGACTGGAGCTGGGCCGCCCTCTTCGCCGACTTCGACCGCGATGGATTTAAAGACATCCTGGTCACGAACGGCTACATGCGCGACTACACCAACATGGATTTCCTCGAGTTCACCCTCAAGGAAGCCTTCATGGAGGCGCAGCAGACCGGCAAATCCCTCTCGGCACACGAACTCGTGCAGCACATGCCCACGTCTCCGCTCCGGAACTACATCTACCGGAACAACGGGCATCTGCAGTTCGAGGACAAATCCGTTGCCTGGGGGCTCGACCACTCCGGCCTGTCCAACGGCGCCGTCTTCGCGGATCTGGACCGCGACGGCGACCTCGACATCGTCGTCAACAACATCAACGCGGCGGCCTACCTCTACGAAAACCTGGCCGATGTACAACTCGATACACGCTTTCTTCAGATCCGTCTCGAAGGACCCGCCGGCGATCGCTTCGGGATCGGATCCAAGGTCCAGGTGACGGGACCCAACGGAGAACAGTTCTATCGGGAAATGGTACCCTCGAGAGGCTACCTCTCGGCCGTCGAACCGGAACTCTTTTTCGGTGTGGGCGACCTCGATTCGGTAGAGGTGACCGTCGTCTGGACCGACCAGTCCGTCCAGCACCTCGAGGCCGTCCCGACCAACCAGTTCCTCACCCTGCGGCATGAAGACGCATCCCGGGACCTCCTGCCTCCGATCGACACGGTCGAGCCGAACCTCTTCGTGCAGGCCCCCGATGCCCGTGGGATTCTTTTCCGTCACGCCGAGGACGGCATCGTCGACTTCGAGCAACAACCGCTCATCCCCCACGTGCTGTCTCGATTCGGACCTGCCCTCGCGCACGCCGATGTGAATCGGGACGGTCTGGAAGACATCTTCGTGGGCGGAGCCGCCGGACAGCCGGGAGCCCTCTTCCTGCAACAGATCGACGGCACGTTCCGGGAAGGCGCTGCTCCGGATTTCGTGACGCATGCCCCGTTTGAGGATGTGGCGGCGGTCTTTCTGGATGCCGACAACGACGGCGATGCAGACCTCTATGTGGTCAGCGGAGGCAATCTGATGACCCGCGACGGGTCGATCATGCAGGATCGGCTCTATCTGAATTCGGGGTTCGGGATGTTCACCTACGACGAGACCGCGCTGCCCCAAATCGAGAGCAGCGGCGGAACGGCGGCGGCTTCCGACTATGATGGGGACGGGCGGGTGGATCTGTTCGTCGGGGGACGGGTCCTCCCGGGGCAATACCCCTTCGCTCCCCGCAGTTTCGTATTGCGTAACGAAGGTGGACGATTCACAGACGTCACCGAAGACGTGGCGCCGGACCTCGTGGCGCCCGGAATGATTTCGGATGCGATCTGGGCCGACCTGGACGGAGATGGCCGGTCGGAATTGGTGCTCGCCGGTGAATGGATGCCCCTGCGGGTCTTCTCGTTCGACGCGGGCCGCGGACGGTTCGTCGAGCATACCCGCCAGGCGGGTCTCGATAGATGGTCCGGATGGTGGAATACCGTTCGCGCCGTCGACCTGAACGCGGACGGACACCTCGATCTGGTGGCGGGAAACCGGGGGCTCAACTCCCTCATGGGCGCTTCTCCGAAAGAACCCGCGATTGTCGTGGCTTCCGACTTCGACAGAGACGGGGCAGTGGAGCCCATTGTGGGTTACTACATCCTCGGCCAACAGTATCCCGCGGCATGGCGCGACGAGTTGACTTCCGAGTTGCCCCATCTGATGGAACCCTTCTCCACCCACGAGGCCTACGCGCGGTCGACCCTGGATGAAGTGCTGTCGCACCTGGACACGGGGAAGGCACTGCGCCTCGAGGCGACCGAATTCGCCACGAGCCTGTTCGTGAATGACGGCGAGGGATCCTTTGAGCAACGCCGGCTTCCGCTGGAGGCCCAGTTCGCACCCGTGCATGCTGTCGTACCCGGCGATTTCGACGGCGACGGCAACGTAGATCTCCTGCTCGCCGGAAATACGTTCTGGATCCGCTCCCAGTGGGGGCGCGACGACGCCGGACAGGGGCTCTTGCTTCGCGGCGACGGAGCATTCGGCTTTCGGCCTGTCTGGTCCAAGGACAGTGGATTCTTTGCCCCAGGGGAAGTGCGCCGCATGCTGCCTGTCTCTACCCCAGCCGGCCCCCTGATCATCGTCGCCAACAACGACGACGCCGTGACGGTATTCGGGTTCTAGCGCACGCCCACGCGCCCATTCGCCCACGCGCCCATTCGCCCACGCGCCCATTCGCCCACGCGCCCATTCGCCCACACGCCCATTCGCCCACACGCCCCCACTCTCCACACTCTCCACACACTCCACACTCTGGATGTAATCCGCCCCGATCCTATCTTCCACGCTTCGGGATCCGGCGGCGCGATGTGACACGACGCCGACCTGCCCGCACTGTCTACCGGAACGCTCCTCCAAACCCATCCCCACTATGGGCACCAGCGTAGACCTGTCGGTCGTTGATTACGCGATCCTGAGCATCTACTTCCTCTTTGTCCTGGGAATCGGCTGGGCGCTCAAGCGCTACATGCGCTCCTCCACCGACTTCCTGCTCTCGGGTCGCTCCATCCCGGCCTGGATTGCCGGTCTCGCCTTCCTTTCCGCCAACCTGGGAGCACAGGAGGTGATCGGGATGGCCGCCTCCGGCGCCAAGTACGGGATCGCAACGGCCCACTTCTATTGGATCGGCGCCATCCCGGCGATGGTCTTTGTCGGCATCTTCATGATGCCCTTCTACTACGGCTCCCGGGCACGATCCGTGCCGGAATACCTCAAGCTGCGATACGACGAAAAGACGAGGGGCTTCAACGCGATTACCTTCGCCGCGATGACGGTCTTCTCGTCCGGCATCTCCATGTACGCCATGGGGCTGCTCCTCCAACTGCTCCTGGGCTGGGACTTCAATTTCTCCGTACTCGTCTCCGCCATCATCGTACTCCTCTACATCTTCCTGGGCGGGTTGACGTCGGCGATCTACAACGAAGTGCTTCAGTTCTTCCTCATTGTCTTCGGCTTCATTCCCCTGGTGGTCATCGGGTTAATCGATGTGGGAGGATGGGAAGGACTCACCACGCGCCTCGCCACCATGTCGGCCGATATGGGCTATGCCCCGGGGGCGTGGACCAATTCCTGGCAGCACATGGGCGATCCTACCCACAATCCCATGGGTGTAGAGGTGTTCGGGGTAGCCATGGGCCTTGGATTCGTGCTGAGTTTCGGGTATTGGTGCACGGACTTTCTGGTCGTCCAGCGGGCGATGGCGGCCGACTCGATGGTTTCCGCCCGTCGCACGCCGCTCATCGCGGCCGTTCCCAAGATGCTCTTCCCTGCGCTCGTCATCCTTCCCGGAATGATCGCGATCGCACTGACCACCCAGATGGGGGAGAGCGGATTTTCATTGCCTGCCAAGCCGGACGGCACGTACAACTACGACCTGGTCATCCCGATGATGCTCGTCCACTACTTCCCGTCCGGGATGCTTGGGATTGGCCTCACCGCGCTCATGGCGTCCTTCATGAGCGGTATGGCAGGCAACGTGACGGCCTTCAACACGGTATGGACCTACGACATCTACCAGAGCTACATCAAACCCAACGCGTCCGACCAGCACTACCTGTGGATGGGGCGGATGACGACCGTCTTCGGCATCGCGCTGTCGGTCGGTACGGCCTATTTGGCCACCGAGTTCAATAACATCATGGATATGCTGCAGCTCGTGTTCGCGTTTGTGAACGCGCCGCTGTTCGCGACGTTCGTACTGGGCATGTTCTGGAAACGTGCCACGGGTCACGGCGCCTTCACCGGACTGGTTAGCGGCACACTCGCCGCGGCCCTCCATCACGGTCTCAGCCTTCCTGTGGCTGCCTCAGTCGGCATTAAGGGGGGATGGATCTTGCCGGTCACCTCTTACGCCAGCGAAATGGCGCAGAACTTCTGGACCGCCATCTGGGCTTGGACCGTTTGTTTCGTCGTGACGATTGTCGTCAGCTTGATCACGAAGCCGCGCCCGGATGAGGAACTCCGCGGACTCGTTTACTCGCTCACCGAAAAGCAGCGTGACCACGAGCTTCACTGGTACAAGCGGCCGGCCACGCTCGGCGCGGTCATTCTGCTTGCGGCGCTCATTCTCAACATCATTTTCTGGTAGGAGACGACCGACCCCGTCCCCGATGTGCCCGGCTGAACCCGTATTGTGACCCTGATCCTACAATGCCATGGGACTCGACCTCAGACTGCCGATCGGACTCATCTTCTCAATCTTTGGAGTCATCCTCATCCTTTCCGGACTTCTCAGCAGCCCGGAAACCTATGCGCGATCCCTCGGCATCAATGTGAACCTCTGGTGGGGGTTCATTCTCCTTGTGGTGGGCCTCGTATTTCTTATTCTGGAAAGGAGAAGCGCCGCCGACAAACGCAGATCCAAGAAGTGATGCTTCCGTTCTGCGTCCACCTCCAGGAACCCGGAAGATCGTCATGAACCGCTCCAATTCCCCAACCGCCACCTTGGCGGAGAAGGTCTTTCACGAGCGTTTCGGCGAAGCTCCGCACCTCATCGTCCGGGCCCCCGGCCGGGTGAATCTGATCGGGGAGCACACCGACTACAATGACGGTTTCGTGCTCCCGATGGCGATCGAACGCGCCGTCTACATTGCGCTGCGCCCGACGGCGGACACCCACATCAGAGTCTTGTCTCTCGATTTTTCCGCGGAGCAGGCATTCGATCTGGGCGGTTTTGATCGTGGGGATCACGGGTGGATGGAGTACATCAAGGGAACGGCGTGGTCGATGATGGAGGTGGGGTTCGAACTGTCAGGGTGGGAGGGGGTCGTCGCCGGCGACGTACCCGTCGGAGCCGGCCTATCGTCAAGTGCGGCCCTCGAGATGGCGACTGCCAGGGCATGCTGCGCGGTATCGGAGATCCCCTGGGATGCTCCCGGCGTCGCGCTATTGGGTCAACGTGCGGAAAATGAGTGGGTCGGTGTGAATTGCGGCATTATGGACCAGATGATCTCGGCGTCCGCCGTTGCCGGATCTGCGCTGCTGATCGACTGCCGCACGCTGGAAACGACCCCGGTGCCGCTCCCGGCGGGGCACAGGGTGGTCGTGATGGACACCGCCACGCGGCGCGGGCTTGTCGACTCCGCCTACAATGAACGCAGGCGTCAGTGCGAGAGAGCCGCGCGGTTCCTCGGCGTGGAGGCACTCAGGGACGTTTCTGTGGCGGAATTCGCGGGACGTGCCTCAGGACTTGACCCTCTTGCCCGGAAGCGCGCGCGCCACGTGATTACCGAGAACGAACGGACCCTGGCGTCCGCTGAAGCCATGAAGAGAGGGGATGCCGCAACAGTAGGCCGTTTCATGAATGAGGGACACGCCAGTCTCCGCGATGATTTTGAAGTGTCGTCCGAAGGCCTTGACACGATGGTGGCCATCGCGCGAACGCACCGCGGGTGCCAGGGGGCAAGGATGACGGGGGCCGGGTTTGGCGGTTGTGCGGTCGCACTCGTGCAGGCCGATTCGGCGGATGCGTTCGTGGAGTCGGTAGCCCGGCTCTATCAGGAAAAAACTGGGCTGAACGCTGCGCTCTATGTGTCAGGTGCCGCCGGCGGAGCCGAGGTTTTGCTGGATCGGCGCCCGTAGAACACGGATCAGTACACCAGCGGCCGGATTGTGACATGGCGACCTTTTCGCTGTCCGAACACGTTCACCGGCGGTTCAATCCGCTGGCCGGCGAATGGGTGCTCGTCTCCCCGCATCGGACGCGCCGACCATGGCAGGGCCAGATCGAAGCCCCGCCGCCGGAGTCGCGTGCACCATACGACCCCGGGTGCTACCTGTGCCCCGGCAACGAACGTGCCGGCGGCATTCGCAATCCCGATTACCCGGAGACGTTTGTCTTTGACAACGACTTTGCTGCGCTGCGCGACGACGGGTCCCGTGAAACGGTCGTTCGGCCTTCGCTCTTACGTGCCGAACCCGAACGAGGGGTCTGCCGCGTCATCTGCTTTTCTCCCCGACACGATCTGACGCTGCCGGAAATGGATCTGTCCGCTGTTCGGCGCGTGGTGGATCTGTGGACCGACCAGACCGCAGAACTCGGCGGACGTCCAGACATCCGCCACGTTCAGATCTTCGAGAACAAAGGGGCCGTCATGGGGTGCAGCAACCCCCACCCACATGGACAGATCTGGGCGCAGGAGACCGTACCGGACCTTCCGGCGCGGGAAGGATCCAACCAGGCCACCTACTACGCCGAGCGGGGAACGACCCTGTTGGGCGAGTATCTTCATCTGGAGTTGGAGTGCGAAGAACGCCTCGTGTACGCGAATTGCGACTTCATCGTGCTCGTGCCGTTCTGGGCGTTCTGGCCGTTCGAGACGATGATTGTGTCCCGCCGTGCGCACGCGTCGCTGCTCGATCTCTCCGACGACGAACGCACGGGATTCGCCGATGCGATTCGGCAACTCACCATCCGCTACGATAACCTCTTCAACACCTCCTTCCCGTATTCAGCCGGCATCCATCAGGCGCCCATGGACGGAGACGCCCATCCGGAGTGGCATCTTCATATGCACTTCTTCCCCCCGCTCCTCCGATCCGCTACCGTAAAAAAGTTCATGGTGGGATATGAAATGCTGGCCATGCCCCAGCGGGACATCTCACCGGAAACCGCAGCCGAACGACTCAGAGCCTGCCCGGACCGGCACTACAGGGCGGCTTGTGGCTGAGGTGGGTCGCTCAACCCCCGTTCACCGGAAATGCGGGAATCGGTATACAGCAAGGGGCGCTGCCCGGGTCCACGGTTTCTGGCCTTTTCCGGTGTATTTTGGACCCATAGAAGGGGGAAATGGGATCGAATCAGTTGCCAAACGGTTTTATGCGTTTAGATCCTCTTCAAGCAATCCCCAATCAAGCCGACATGACGCTTCTGCAACAGGGGATGGCGGCCATCGCTGCCGTCCTGATTTTCACACTTCCGGTGCTTTCTCAGGATGCCACGTTGAACGTGGGAGACAAGGCGCCAGCGTTCGAGGCCATGGCCGATAACGGCAAGCTTTGGAAATCCGAGGACTTCGTGGGAGAGAAGATTCTCGTCGTCTACTTCTATCCGGCCGCGATGACGGGCGGGTGCACGAAGCAGGCTTGCGCATTTCGTGACCACCGCACGCAGTTGACCCAGCTTGGGGCCGAAGTCGTCGCCGTAAGTGGCGATGAGGTGGATGGTCTGAAAGTCTTTAAGGGTGCCCACAACCTGAACTTCCCTCTGCTGTCGGATGCCACCGGGAGTATCGCCCGAAAGTTCGGTGTCCCGGTGCGAGACGGCGGTGAAATCACTCAGACCGTCGATGGCGAAACAGTTACCCTCAAAAGAGGCGTTACGACCGCGAGGTGGACCTTCGTCATCGGGATGGACGGCAAGATCGCGTACAAGAATTCGGAAGTGAACCCGGAACGCGACAGCGAAGAAGTGATCGCGGCTATCCAGGACATGGTGGGTGATTGACGTTGACGATGACGACCTTCAGGCCTGTCGAGACGGCGCATTCCATGGCTCGACCGGTCATGTGCGGGGTGAGACCATGATGACCCGTTCCGCCCCACAGCCGGCGGTTCGGCTTGCACGAGGTCGCGAAGCCTCTCTGCTTCGCCGCCATCCCTGGGTGTTTTCCGGGGCCATCGATCGGGTGGAAGGACAACCGGCGTCGGGTGATGCCGTAATCGTGCTCGATGCGGGCGGCAATACGCTGGGTGAGGGGACCTGGTCGCCGCAGTCCCAGATTCGCGTGCGGATGTGGCATTTCGAAAATGATAAGCGGATATCGGATGACTTTGTCCGCGAACGGCTGCGCCGCGCGATCGTTCGTCGCCATGACCTGCTGGCCGACCCACTCGGGGCGTGCCGTTTGGTCTTCAGTGAAGGAGACGGGCTTCCCGGGTTGGTCGTCGACCGGTACGGCAACTTTCTTGTCATCCAGTTCCTCAGTACGGGAACCGACGCACGGCGCGACACCATCACGGCGTACCTCTCCGAGGAACTCAATCCGGAAGGCATCTTCGAACGCTCGGAAGGCGATGCGCGGACCCGGGAAGGCCTACCACGGCGGGTGGGAACGCTATACGGTGACGAGCCGCCGGTCCCGATAGAATTTGCCGAGGAGGGCGTACGCTACCTCGTCGACGTGAAGAAAGGACACAAGACGGGCTTCTACCTGGACCAGCGAACGAATCGAGGCCTGGTAGCGGGCGTTGCGCGCGGGAGAACGATGCTTAACGCCTTCTCCTATACAGGGGGCTTCGGAATTGCAGCGCTGGTCGGCGGCGCCAGGCATGTCGTCGAGGTAGACACGTCGGCACCCGCCCTGGATACCTGTCGGTCGCACATGGCGCTCAATGGGCTGGATGCCCAGTCGGCCGATCACGTGGAAGGGGACGTCTTCCGCGTCTTGAGGGATTTCAAGGAGGCAGATAGGCGATTCGATCTCATCGTGCTCGATCCACCCAAGTTTGCTGACAAGAAAAGCCAGGTGGATAAGGCCGCGCGGGGGTACAAGGATATCAACCGACTGGCCTTTCACCTGCTTGAACCTGGTGGACTGCTCTTCACCTTCTCCTGCTCCGGTGCCATCTCAGCCGACCTCTTCCAGAAGATTGTTGCTTCTGGCGCGCTCGATGCGGGCGTCGAGGCGACCATGGAAAGAAGACTGATGCAGGCCACGGATCATCCGGTGGATATTCATTTTCCGGAGTCCGAATACCTGAAAGGACTGGTCTGCCGTCGATTGGCTTGACGGTTCTGCGAGACCGGGCCGAGGTGGTCCAACCCGCGACCGTCTTGCCCGGCGCACTCACGCCCAAGCCCATGCCCGGATCCGGCATCGTCTTCACACTACGCCGCTGCGTTTCGAAGATTGTCCAACGCGGGACGGTCTTCCCCGACACGTGTTCGCTGGATTTAGGCGGAATGTCCCACGGCGTGTTCAACCCGCCGATCCTACTTCGGCGTTCCCTATTGTTCGTAATGGGGATAGCCGTCATGGCCTCGTGCTCGCCCGCCAACGAGCACGCCGGCCAAAACGCAGACTGGGAGTCGTGGGACGAGGTTGTCACCGCGGCGCGGGGGGCCACGCTCGATATCGGGATGTGGCGCGGCGATCCCTATATCAATGCCTTCATGGGAGATGTGGTGTCTTCGCGTCTCAAAAAGGATTTCGACATCGACGTCCGATTTATCTCCTCGCGCGGAAGTGAGTTGGTCTCTGCCCTCATCACGGAACTGGAGGCGGGATCGAGTGAAAGCGCCTTCGACATGGTCTGGATCAACGGGGAAACCTTCTTCCAACTGCGGCAAATCGACGCGCTGTTCGGACCGTTCACCCACCTGCTCCCGCACATCGATCTGGTGGACTTTGAGGATCCCCTCATCGCCTTCGATTTCCAGCAGCCGATCGGCGGGTATGAAGCGCCATGGGGAACCGTCCAGTTCATCCTCATCTACGACACGCTTCGCGTGGGGAGCCCGCCGCTTACCACCGGCGACCTGGCGAAATGGGTGCAGAACAACCCGGGCAGGTTCACCTTCGACGCATCGTTCACCGGGATGACGTTCCTGAAATCCCTCCTGATGGAATTTGCCGATTCACCGGAAGCGCTGCAAGGGCCGTTCAATGAGGCCCGGTACGATGCCGCCGCGTCGAGATTGTGGGGCTACCTGCTTGAATTGAAGCCGCATTTGTGGAAGGGGGGAAGGTCTTTCCCGGCGGGCGTCGCCCAACTGCATCACCTGTTCGCCGGCGGAGAGATCGATTTTACGATGAGCAACAACGACGGCGAGGTCGACAACAAGGTGTTGCAGGGCGTATTCCCTCCGTCGACGCGAGGGTACGTGCCGGCGTTCGGCTCGATTCGCAATACGCACTACTGGGGTATTGTTCGGCATGCGAGAGACAAGGCCGCTGCTTTGGTCGCGGTGAACTTTCTGTTGTCTCCCGAGGCCCAGCTGCTCAAGCTTCGTCCGGAAATCTGGGGCGATGGAACGGTGCTCGATCCGGAGAAACTCGCTCCCGATGACCGGGATGCGCTGGCAGCCGCCTCCTTGCGCCGTCATGTCCCGCCGGCCACGGACTTGCGTCGGCGGGCCCGAATGGAACTCGCCCCGGAGTATATGATCCGGCTTTACGCTGATTTCAGGCGCACCCTGCTCGAGGAGTCATCCGACCGGCCATGATCCAAAAACGCAACGGAGTCGGCAGGGCTGTGGGGGCTGCTGGTTTCTGGGTATTCGTTTTGATAGCCGTCTTGCCCATTGCCGCGGGACTCGTCTACGCGCTCCTCTACAGCTTCGGACTGACGGGTCTGCTAAACGAGGGCTTCACCCTGTCCCACTGGCGCGCAGTGACGGGCTCGCTCACGTTCTGGTCGTCGCTATTCTGGAGCCTCTACATCGCGGGATCAACGGTCGTTGCGACCGTCGCCATGGCGTTGGCACTTGCCCTCTGGCTGGTCCCGCAGCTCGAAGGGCGTCCCGTCCCTTTGGCCTATTACGTCCCCCTCACACTACCGGCTACCGTATCGGCGTTCCTGGTATTCCACCTCTTTTCCGCCACGGGACCTATAGCAGGGGCGCTGGCTCAGCTTGGCGCCTTTTCCGCGGACGCCCCGGTTTTTAGTCCGGTGCACGATGAGGCCGGGATCGGCATACTGCTCGCCCTGCTGGTCGTTACCATCCCGTTCTTCCTCATCCTCTTTTTACAGATCTATCGCAATGAGCGACTGGATGAGATCAGTCGACTCGCCTCCTCACTGGGAGCGGGTCGCTATGCCCGAACGACGAGAGTGACGATCCCTGTCCTGCTTTTCCGGGCTCGCACGAACATCATTCTCCTCTTCGTCGCCGTCTTGGGCGCTTACGAAATCCCGCTTCTGGTCGGACGCCAATCGCCTGAGATGCTGTCCGTACTCACGCTTCGGAAGCTGGCCCACTACGACCTCACTGCCCGATCGGAAGCTTTCATCGCCGCCCTCCTGTATGCCGGCCTCGTGTTCGCCCTGCTTTTTCCTTTACTCAATAAGCAAGGGGAGGCCGATGGATAGTTCCCACTCCGGCACGGGAGGAAGGCTTCTGCCACGGTTCGCCCTCTGGGTTCTCGGGGGGCTCTTCGTAGCCCCCGTGCTGTACCTGGGCCTCGTCTCCGTGGCTTCGGACTGGCCCTATCCGAACGTGGTCCCCGCCGGATTGTCGCTGAAAGCATGGCGCCTCGCCTTTGGGACAGGATCCGGAATCGCGAGCGGCCTGGGCGTTTCGCTGTTGATTTCCGGGTTCGTCGGCCTGGCCTCCACGGCCGTTGGCTTTGTTGCATCCCGGTACATCGCCTATAGTCCGAATCGCCGCCGAATCGTGATCACGGCGTATGTCCCGTTCGCGATGTCCCCCGTTATCGTGGCCGCGATGTTGACGTACTTCTACATCCGATTGGGCCTCGCGGGCACCATCACGGGCGTAGTTCTCGCTCAGACCATGTTCGCGTCCGGTTTCGCCATCGTGTTCTTCCTGGCCTTCTGGAATCAGCGCCTCCGAGCCATAGAAGGCCTGGTACGCACGCTCGGGGGAACGAGCTGGGATGCCTTCCGCTTCGGTATCCTTCCCCTCTCTCGCGGTATGCTGATGACCTGCTTTTTTCAGACGTTCCTCATATCCTGGTTTCAGTATGGTCTCACCCTGCTCGTGGGCTCCGGTCGCGTGCAGACGCTGCCCTTGATCGTGTTCGGGTACCTCAACGAGGCGGGAGTAGCGCTGGCCGCGGTCGCGTCCTGTCTGCTCGTTGCCCCCCCGCTCCTCTTGCTCTGGATAAACCGATGGTTCATATTCCGGGAGGGGTTTCGTCTCTGAGACTCCTTTCCACGCTCCGGGGCCTTTGGTCACCCGAATCCGCCCGTTCTCGACCCTTCCCATGTTTCTGCAGGTTTCTCACATCACAAAATCGTATCGACACGAGGAGGTGCTACATGGCGTCTCCCTCTCGGTCGAGCGCGGGAAGACCCTGGCCATTCTGGGCCGCTCGGGGAGTGGGAAGACGACCCTGTTGAAGATTCTGGCCGGACTGGAGCATCCCGATGGGGGAGAGGCCTACCTCGACGGTCGCCCTCTGTTCGGTCTGCCGCCTCAACGTCGGCGCACGGTCTATCTCTACCAGGAACCCCTGCTCTTCCCCCACCTCAACGTATTTGAAAACGTCGCCTTCGGACTGCGCCTGAAGCGGGTTTCGAATGACGAGGTGACCGCCGGTGTGAGGTCGCTGCTCGCCGAACTCGAATTGAGTGACCATGCCGACAAGCAACCGGGTCAACTTTCGGGCGGACAACGTCAGCGCGTAGCCTTCGGCAGGGCCATCATCGTCCGCCCGGCGCTCCTTCTGCTCGACGAACCATTCGGGGCACTGGACGTCGACGTACGGATGGCCATGCAATCCCTCTTCAGGCGGCTCTCAGCCCGATTTGAAATGACGACCCTGTTCGTGACCCACGACGTGAAAGAGGCGCTTACGGTGGGTGACTCCGTGGCCCGCCTTGCCGCGGGTCGCCTCCACCAGTACGACTCCGTTGCACAGTTCGTGAACGATCCATCGTCAGGCGCTGCGCGGGAGATTGCGTTCTGGTCATCCCTGCCGTCCTCTGATTCATTGGGATCCCATGCTGATTCGTGATGCCGAGGATAGCGGGTGGACGCAAAAATCCCGAGGATGGGCTCCGGCCACGAAGGATTGATCCGGCGATCCTCCACATACTTCGAATACGTAACGCATGAATGAGCCCTTGCCTACCGTCGGCGCCATCGTCGGCAGTGCGTTTTCACTCGATTTTGTCGAGGCCCTGAACGGGCGTGAGGTTCGAATCGACACGCCATGGGGCGGATGGCGCCTGTGGGAAGTCATGGCGGATACGGGCACTGCGCTCCTGTCGTACCGCCACGAAATTCCTCACCGTTTTCTGCCGAATCAAATCCCCTACCGTGCCCAGGCGATCGCACTGGCCAGGGCGGGCTGCCGATCCCTCCTTGTGACCAGTTCAGTCGGGGTTCTCGACCCGGAACTGCCGCTCTATCAGCCACTCCTAGTCGGCGACATCCTTACCATGGACAATCGGCTGCCGGACGGCACCGCGTGTACGCTGTTCGACGAGCGGTCTGATCACCACGCCCATCTGGTACTCAAAGAGGGCCTCTTGTCGCGGCGTTTGACCGCAACCGTCGCAGACATGTGTAAGGAGGAGGGTGCGCCGGCGTGCCAGGGCATCGTTTTTGGATACGCAGGCGGGCCGAGAACCAAGACGGCTGCCGAGAATCGGGCCTGGCGCCTGTTGGGGGCACAAGTGAACTCGATGACGGTTGCCCCGGAAGTGATTCTCGCCAATGAACTGGAGATCCCGTGCGCGGTGCTGGCAGTCGGCCACAAGTACTCTCTGCCCTCCGGGACAGAGATGATAGATAATGCGTCCATCGCCCGTTCGCTCGAGGAGTCCGAGCGCGCCACCCGGCGCATCGTCAGCCGCTTCCTCCAATCGGCGAGACCGGTACCCTTCCTCAATGAACTCTATCGCTTTCGGTGAATACACCTTTCTCACGGTCTGACTGGTCGGATGCGGACTATCTTGCCCGGCACCTCCCGCTCCTTGACCCAACGCTCGAGCCGATCGGGCGCCCGCAGCGTCTGGCGGGCGGACTGCTGAATATCGTATGGCGCGTCCCTACGCGCCTCGGCTATCGGATCATCAAGGTTGCTCCCCCCTTCATCGCCTCGGCGCCCGACATCGCGCTCGATTCCCGGCGGAGTCATTTCGAGGCCGATGCCCTTGCCCTCTTCTCGCACGGGGGAGCACTTGGTCGGCTCGCCGACGACCGGGTGCGTCCGCCGCGTCTCATCCGGTTCGTCCCGCAGGTTCCATTGCTCGTTCTGGAGGATCTGGGGGATCTCCCTGATCTGCAAAAAGCGGCCGGACAGGAGGTGCCGCTCGACGAACATGGCGCACACCTCGGCAGGTTCATCGGTGACCTCCACGCTGTCTCGAGCGGGCTCCCGGAGCTCGGCGTTCGCTTTCGCAACACGGAGATTCAAACGACACGCCGAAGTATCCAGTATGCCGGCGTTGCGCAGGCACTGGTGAAGCGCTTTGGCGAATCGATCGAACCATTGGGCAGTGCACTCGCCGACCTTGGGGATCGACTGCTCGGACCCGGCCGCTGTCTCACCATGGGAGACTTGTGGCCCGCCTCCATTTTGATCGGGGGGCCCACCCTCCGTCTCATTGACTGGGAATTTGTTCATTTCGGTCAGCCCCTTCAGGATGCAGCGCACCTGCTGGCACACACCTGGATGCTCCGGCATCGTTCGCCCTCCCCGGCAGTCACACGTGGACTTGAAACGTTTGAGCGTGCGTTCCTTGATGCCTATCGGGAGGCGCTGGGCGAAAGGGTCTCTTTTCTCTGGGACGCTCCTGCGAGGCAGGACGCGGGCCTCCATTTCGCGGCAGAGATCCTCGTTCGCACGATCGGAGCGTTCAGCAATACCGGACCCTATGCCGGCGACACCGATGGGCCTGCGGTCGGAGAGGCTGTCGCCTTCGCGATCGAGATGGCGAAGGGCGGCGAAGAGCAGTCTCCCTTTGTCGGTCTGGCGAAAGCGGCCGAGCCTTTCAGTTCGCAGGCTCCAGAATGAGTTGGAGCATTCGAAGGATCTCATGGCGCATCTGGTGGCGATGCACCACGCGGTCAACAAAACCCTTCTCCATCACGAACTCGGCGGTCTGGAACTCGGTCGGAAGATCCTGTCCGATCGTCTCGCGAATGACCCGGGGACCGGCGAAACCGATCAGGGCCTTCGGCTCGGCGAAATGGAAATCACCGAGCATCGCGAAGGAAGCGGTGACGCCGCCCGTAGTAGGATGGGTCAGGATGGAGAAGAAGGGCAGTCCCGTCTCCTGAAACCGCGCGAGCCAGGCGCTCGTCTTGGCCATCTGCATGAGGCTCAGGGCGCCCTCCATCATTCGTGCTCCACCGCTCTGAGCGACGATGATCAACGGCAGATGCTCTTCGCAGGCCCGCCGGATGGTGCGGGCAACGATTTCACCAACCACGGAGCCCATTGAGCCACCGATGAAATTGAACTCCATGGCTGCGGCGGAGACCCGAAACGGGCCCACGTGTCCAATGGCCGACCGCACCGCATCATTTAGCCCGGTCTTCTTGCGCGCCGCATCAACACGCTCGCCGTATGGTTTGCGGTCCCTGAACTCCAGCGGATCTCCCGGCAGGAGGTTCTCATCGTACAACTCGAAATCCCCGTCTCCAAACAGAAGCCTCAGATAACCAAGACTATCCATGGGGAAGTGGTGGTCACAGTCGGGACAAACACGCAGATTGTCCTCCCAATCGTGGCGGCTCAAAATTGCCTTGCACTGTGGACAATTGAGCCAGTATCCATCGGGTACCGTGTTTCGGTCGCGGGCATCGGTCGTGATACCGGCGACTTTGCGCTTGAACCAGGACATAGGGGGTAGATTTGTGCTAGCCAGGGGAGAGGATATTGACGAAATGCAATCGTGCGCAAGGGCTCACGTGTCAGATTTGCGTACTCCGCCAAATCCAGGGACAGGTACGGTAGCGTGGAAGGCTTTCAGATAGAACGGCTCGAAGGAGTGAAGGTCCTCGACATGTCCTGCCTGAAGACGCTCGTTTCCGATATGGCCAACCCAGGAAGCGTCAAATCCCGGCACGGGTCCCGGAATGGTCCTTATGATGCTCGCTTTGTGGGCAATGGACGGCAAAAGCCGGGATGCGCCCTCCCCGACAAGCAGCACGGAATCGCCACGCGCGGGAAGCAGGGCGGAGAAATCCGAAACAGCGACGGCCAATCCATCGACCAGTGCATCGAGCCTACCGTTGTCCCTCACCCGATAGACCGCAGCATACACCTCATCACGGCGTGACGGGAGTGCGCAGGCGACAATGCCCCCGGCAGGCAGGAAGGCCGCAGCCGCTCGGGCCCGGGCGTACAGGGAATGTACCGCGATAAGCTTCGCCCCGATCGCAAACGCAAACCCCTTCGCGGCGGAGACACCGATTCGAAGTCCCGTGTAGGAACCCGGACCCGCAGAAACCGCCACAGCGGCGATGTCCGCCGGGCCGACGTTCGCCATCTCCAATGCGTCCCGAATGAGCAACGGCAGCCGCTCGGCATGCGCCCTGGGTAGCGAGACGGAAAGCGATGCAACGACTTCATTCGCCTTGAGGACCGATACGCTGCAGAGCTGGGCGGCGGTCTCAATCGCCAGAACTCCGGGTTCGCTCATGGTCTGTAATTTGGCCGGTCATTCACCCCGCGATCGCGTTTTCTACCCGCGTGGATATGGCGTCAATCCGCGATTTTGGCTGGAGATTTCCCGTCGTTGGGCTATCTTATAATTCTGTGCCGTGGCTGATACGCGGCACTTCATCGCTGATTAGCCAGGCTCCCACCAGGAAGTCGATGGTTGGATGCCATGCACTTCCTTACGGCCTGGGTTACGAGTAATCAAAGAGAATGGGTATGAACGTCTACGATGCCGGCAAGGTCCGCAACCTCGTCCTCGTGGGACACCAGGGAAGCGGAAAAACCCTCCTTACGGAGGCCATGCTGTTTACTTCCAAAGTCTTGAATCGCATGGGTTCCATCGAAGAGGGATCCACAGTAAGCGACTACAGGCCCAGCGAGAAGGAACGTCAAATGTCGGTTTTCGGATCGCTGGTCCATATTCCCTGGGAAGGCCACAAGATCAACGTGCTGGACACGCCGGGGTATCCCGACTTTGCCGGAGAGGTCATTTCTTCCCTCAAGGTTGCTGATCTGGCTGTTTTCGTGATCAACGCAACGGAAGGCGTACAGGTCGGCACAGAGCTTTCATGGGAATATGCCGACCGGCATATGAAACCCGCCATGTTCGTTCTGAACAAGATTGACAGCGTGGATGCCCCGTTTGATACGGTGGTCGATCCATTGCGCGCCCGGTTTGGCCATTCCGCTACGGTGGTTCAGTTTCCGGTCGGAGGAATCGGTACTCGGTCGCTGGTTGATGTATTGCTCATGAAACAACTGGTGTTCTCTGCAGACGGGCGGACGTTCGAGGTTACCGATATCGAACCCGAGCATCGGGAGCGGGCGGACACGCTCCATAACGAACTCGTGGAGAACATTGCGGAAAACGATGAGCGCCTGATGGAACTCTACTTCGAAAAGGGCGAACTGACCGAAGATGAGATGAGACAGGGGCTGCATACCGCGATGGTGAAACGGCAACTCTTCCCCATATTCCTCACTGGATCGAAGTCCAACCTGGGAGTGGGCAGACTGCTGGATTTCATCAAGAATGTCGCGCCCTCTCCGCTTGATTTTCCGGAAGCGGAAACCATCGAAGGCACCATAGCCTGCGATGCCACCGCCGATCCCGCGGCGCTCGTGTTTCGGACCGTTTCAGAGCAGCACGTCGGCGACTATTCCTTCTTCAAAGTGTATTCCGGTACACTCACGCAGGGACTCGATCTGGAAAACGCACAGACCCGTGAGATAGAACGACTCGGGCCCCTCTACCTCATGAACGGACACGACAGGGAAAACGTCGAGCGGATATCCGCGGGCGATATGGGCGCGGTGGTGAAGCTGAAGAACACGCACACCAACAACACCCTTCGCAAAAAAGGACTTAACGCGACCATCGCTCCGATCGAGTTTCCTGCACCCAAGTACCGCGTCTCCGTCCGTCCCTCCAAGGTGGGCGACGAGGACAAGCTGGCGCAGGGACTCAGCATGATCTCGGAAGAAGATCCGTCGCTCATCGTCGAGCACGACACCAGTCTGAGCCAGATGATTCTGGCCGGCCAGGGCGAAATGCACCTGAACATCGCCAAGAATCGGCTGAAGAGCCGATTTGGGACCGATGTCGACTTCATGACGCCCAAGATCTCCTACCGGGAAACCGTCACGGGAAGAGGAGATGCGTCGTACAGACACAAGAAGCAGACCGGAGGCGCCGGACAGTTTGCCGATATCACGCTCTTCGTCGAACCGGGCAGTGAACCGTTCGATCCGCCCTCCAACATCAACGTTCGCAATACGGAGGTCCTGCAGACAAGCTGGGGTTCCAAAATTGAGTTCATCGACGCCATCGTCGGCGGCGTCATCGACATGCGACGGTTTTTCGGGGCCATCCAGAAGGGCATCGCTGATGTACTTCAAGTCGGCCCCCTCGCAGGGTACCCGGTTGGAGACGTTCGCGTCGTGATCTACGACGGTGGCATGCACGCCGTAGACTCCAACGAAAACGCGTTCAAGACCGCGGCGAAGATGTGTTTCAAGGCGGCCTTCAACAAGGCCCAGCCGGTCATGCTCGAACCCATCCACGAATTGGAGGTCACCGTCCCGGAAGCCTACATGGGTGATGTCCTGGGTGACCTCAATACGCGCCGCGCCCGCGTCCAGGGCATGGAGGCGGAAGGCGTCTTTCAGAAAATCAAGGCCATCGTTCCCGAAGCTGAACTGCATCGCTACTCCACCTCCCTGCGATCCCTCACCCAGGGCCGTGGCGTCCACGCGTCAAGGTTCCTTCAGTACGAAGCCGTACCACGGCACGTACAGGACAAAATCATCGAAGAGTCGGCAAAAACAGAGTCGGAATAAGACGACCTATCGCGCCACTGCCGGAGGCCGACGCGTACTCACTGCGCGTCGGCCTTCCCTTTTTAAGGAAGTTGAGATTTTGAGCCGTTTTTTCGAAGGCAGTACTGGCTTGTAAACGAAAAGAGAAGCGCTTCCACCTCATTTCACGGAGTTGACGCGACGAGGTGCCCGAATACGACGTTATATATAGGGCTCGAATAGTGTACCTGGAGTAATCCGTCAACGAGGAGCTTGAACCCATGGCGGCTCATTACCGTGCCGAAGATCCCGCTCAGGATCCTTCCGTCTCTTTCCGCCGACTCAGATGGGAAGATCGCCCCGAGCATGACGCATGTGCCATCGTAGCCCGTGTGCGAAAGGACGGCGTGCCGACCCACGGCAACGTGGAACGGACGCTGGCCGCGCTGGGGCACATGGCGCACCGAACCGGCGAGATCGATCAAGAGGGAGACGGGACCGGAATCCAGACCGACATCCCGCGCGACATCTGGAAACGCAAACTGGATAGCAAAGGCCTTCGCGAGGAGGTCGTCGTCCTGTCCTCTTTCACGGTCGGGCACATTCTCATTCGCGACCGTGCCGCCGACGAAATGCGGGGCGCGCTTCGCAGCATCCGAGAGGTGTTGATGGAGCACGGCTTCGATGTGGTCTACATGGAGAAGGCATCCGTCCGCTCCGAAGCCCTGGGTCCCCTGGCTTCCGACATTGAACCGGTCTGGTTTCAGGTCGCCTGCGTTCCAAAGGCCTACCGGCGGGTAGACTTCGTTGATTCGTACAATGCGTCACTGGCCATCGAGGGGCTCGCCGGCGGCATCCATGTCGCGTCCTTGGGCCACAACTCCGTAGTCTATAAGGTCCGGGGAGATGTCAAGACACTCGGGACCTATTTCCCGGATCTGTCCGATCCCGGCTACAAATCGGCTATTGCGCTCGGCCATGGGCGCTACTCGACCAATACGTGCTCCGTTCACGAACGGGCTCAGATGTGTTCGACGCTCGGACACAACGGGGAGATCAATACGATCGCCCAACTCCGGCGCCAGATGAAAATGCTGGGGCTGCCTGCCGCCATCGAGGGATCGGACTCGCAGGACGTTGACCGCCTGATTGAGGGGCTCATGTTCCGGTACGGCTTCTCCCTGATGGAGGCGATGGAGATCGTATTTCCTCCCGTTTGGAGCGAAGTGAAGAGGCTTCCTGAGAGCTTCCACAGCGCCTACCGGTATTTCCGGCGCGCACTTGGACTGATGGCCCAGGGACCGGCCGCCATCATTGCGCGCCAGGGCGACGAGCTGGTTTTCTCCGTCGATGTACTCGGACTGCGCCCGCTCTGGGTCGGCGAGACAGAGAAGGAGTTCTTTGCCAGCAGCGAAAAGAGCGTATTCGGGATCGAAGCCATGGTTTCCGATCCCCAGCCGCTCGCCCCGGGAGAGAAACGGGCCTTCCAGCTCCGGCGACCCGAGGTCTCCATCAATCCGATGAACGGGTATCCGACCATCGTCCCGGGCGGCGTCACCGTTTTCGAAAACCAGGACATCCAACACTTCTTCTCCGAAGCCTTCAACAGGCGCCGCGGGAACGTCGTCGACCGTCTCCTCGAGCCGGAGGCCGCGTCGGGCACAGGACCCGTCCCGGCCGTTGTCCCCATTCCCGAAACCAAAACCAATGCCATGCTTTCGGCATTTGGGTGGCAGCGCGGGGACATCGAGATGGCGGTCGACATGGCCGGCTCTGGCAAGGAGGTGATCGGATCGATCGGATACGATGGACCGCTCGCGGTTCTATCCGACGATCTTTCCAATCTGTCCGATTTCTTCAAAGAGCGGGTTGCCGTCGTTACGAACCCGGCGATCGACCGCGTGCGCGAAGGGTCCCACTTCTCGACCGAAGTCTTTCTGGGCGGACGACCAGACCTGAGGTCGGACGATCCATCTCGGCTGGAGAGTCTGCAAATTCGCTTGAACTCGCCGCTGGTTCCGGCGGCTGCGACGTTCCATCAGAATTCCGAGGTGGAGCCACTGCTTCGGGAGGCATCCTCCAACCTGGGGGTCCTGACACTGGAGCAGATCATCGCCGGATGTCGAGACAATGCCGACGCGCCAACGGCAATCACGCTGTCGATCTGCTATCCGAGGAGCCTGCCGCTGGTGGATGCGCTTCGCCGGCTCGAACGCAAGGCGGTCGAGTCTGCGCGTGCGCATCGCACTTCTATTATCGTGCTGGACGACCGGGATGCATTCACGGGATCGGAAGGCGAGGAGCTGCTTCCCATCGATGCACACCTGGCGGTCGCCGTCGTCAACCGCGTGCTCGAAAATGAACGGCGCAGGTGGGACGTGGCGGATCTCGTCAGTCTCCGGCGGACGACGAGCCTCGTCCTGTGCACCGGAGCGATCCGGCACGTCCACGATGCCGTCGTCGCTCTCGGTCTGGGAGCGAACGCGATCTCCCCCTATCTGCTGATCGAACAGGCGCTGTCGACAGGGGAGGAGGGGCCAAACCAACTGGCGGCTGTCGTCCGGTTGCTCTCCTCATTAACCGAGGGTATTGAGAAGGTCATATCAACCATCGGCATCCACGAACTGGCGGGGTACTGGCATGGGTTCGCGTCGATCGGGTTGACCCACGAACTGGCAATCTTCCTGGGGGTCACGAATTATTGCGGACATGCAACCCGGGGATGGGGCATCGACGATCTTGAACGCACGGCCCTGCAGCGGCTGGAGCTTGCGCTGTCCGACCGGCTCGCCAAACCACCGGTCGAGGATCGACTTTATCCCAAGATATGGAAACTGGCAGGCGACGTGGCCCAGAGCCAAAAGAACTACACCGCCTTTATGGAGCGGGTGAAGAAATATGAAATCGAGGCCCCCGTCGCACTCAGGCACACCCTGGAACTGGCCGCGGCCGGTCCGGCGCTGACACCCGAGGAAGTCGATCTCACCATTGACGGCTACGACGCTCCGTTTTACATCCCGGCGATGAGTTTCGGCTCACAGGGGGAGACCTCCTTTCGCGCGTATGCCGAAGCGGCACGTCGCCTGAATGTCCCCTGCATTAACGGAGAAGGAGGGGAGATCCCGGACATGATCGGGCGCTACTGGCGCCACAGAGGGCAGCAGGTCGCGTCCGGCCGGTTCGGCGTGAACGCCCGCATGCTCAACAGCGGCCGGTTCATTGAAATCAAGATCGGTCAGGGCGCCAAACCGGGAGAAGGGGGACACCTGCCGGGCTTCAAGGTCACCGGTCAGATCGCCGCTGCCCGGCATACGAACCCGGGCGTCGACCTGATTTCGCCGAGCAACAACCACGACCTCTACTCCATCGAGGATCTTGCCCAGCTCATCGAAGAGCTGAAAACCGTCAACCCCGAAGCCAAGATTTCCGTCAAGCTTCCCTGCATCCCAGGAATCGGTGTCATTGCCACGGGAGTCGCCAAGGCCGGAGCGGACATCATCGGAATATCCGGCTATGACGGCGGCACGGGGGCAGCGCGCAAGCATGCTCTGAAACATGTGGGTTTCCCGGTTGAACTGGGCATCAAGGAGAGTCACAACGATTTGATCGAGAACGGGTTGCGGCACCTTGTCGAGCTCTGGGCCGATGGGGGACAGAAGACCGCGGAGGATGTGCTCCGCATGCTTTGTCTGGGGGCCGATCGCGTCGGGTTCGGTACGCTGTCAATGGTGGCCATCGGCTGCACCATCTGTCGCGACTGCTCGACCGGGACCTGCCACACCGGCATCACCGCCCATTTTAAGTCGGAAGAAGACGCACTCGAGGCCGGCCTTCGGCGGTACACGCCTCGCGATCCCGTGGGGTCGGTCGAGCGACTCGTTCACCTCTATTCGGCCATGCGCGAGGAAATCCAGGTCCGAATGGCACAGCTCGGGGTGTCCAGCGCTCGTCAACTCGTCGGGCGCAGTGACCTGCTGCAACAGGTGCGCCGTACCGACTCCCTGTGCCTCGATAGCCTGATTGACGTGCACCCGGCGACGGCCGAATGGCACCGTCGGCGGGAGAAAAAGGCGGGAGAGCGCGTCGTGTTGAAACGCCCGAGGACCTCGCTTACCCGCACGATTTCATCCCTCTTTGAAGGCGCCCTCGACGCAGGTCACTCCGACCTGGTCTACGTCGACGACGAGGTCAAAGGCAGTGATCGCGCAATCGGGACGTACTTCGCAGGCCGTATTTCCCGACCAGGCTTTAATCCCCCTCAACCACTTCGCCGGGCGCTCATTCGGATTTCAGGATCCTCCGTTCCCGGAAACGGTCTCGGCGCTTTCAGCTCTGAAGGCCTTGACATCGACGTGAGTGGCGGCGCCATGGATTCAACGGCCAAATGCGCGAGCGGTGGCCGGATTTCCATCCTCCGGGGCCCAAACCACAACGGACTGCTCATTGACGGATCGGTAGGCAAGGCGTTCGCCTACGGCGCACAGGAGGGCCTGTTCATCGTGCAGGGCGATGCAGATAGCCGTGCGGGCATTCGGCTGTCCGGAGCAGACCTCGTATTTGGAGGCACGCCCAGAGCACCCCTCGACGATCGCAGGGGAAACTGGGCCAGCCGCGCGAATCTCAAAGGGTTTGCCTTCGAGTACATGACCAGCGGGCGCGCTGTAGTTTTCGGCGACCCAGGTCCGTGGCTCTGTTCTGGCATGACCGGCGGGACCATCTTCTTCCGCCTGGATCCGACCATGGGCCTTACCGAAGACGCGATCCAGCGCAGATTCGCGAAAGGCGCTTCTGCCCGTCTGTCCCCAGTCTCGGACACCGGTCTCGAATCGCTTTCCGAACTGATCGATTCCTACGCAAAGGTCCTTTCAGCCCATCCTGCCCAGGAGCAGGCGGTGCGCTTTGTCGAGGCTCTCAAGGAAGACCTGCAAGGGTCATTCGTCCAGTGCGAGTCCCCAAAGACGAGCCTGACGTTCGCGCTCAAAGGATCCAATGTCGCGAGAAAGGCAGAAAGCACTGTTCGGCCGACGGCGCCACCGCCCACTCCAGCCCGGCCCGCAGGGAGATCCGTGCCTCCCCGAATGCCCCCCGCTCTCAGTTCAGAGAGACAGAAGGCCTCCGTATCGGTCGGGAACTGGCAGAATGTCGAACCGAATGACCAGGCTACGGGTAAGACCTGACGAGGGCTCGCAACAAAAAAGGGCCCGGACTGTACACCAGTTCGGGCCCTTTTCGTGGCGGGAGAGGGAATCGAACCCTCGACCTCCGGGTTATGAATCCGACGCTCTAACCGTCTGAGCTATCCCGCCTAGCCAGTAAAAATACGACATTCTGGCGGATCTTTCCAAAGACACGAATACCCCACGGACGGTTTCGGTTCTGGTCAGCATTTCCGATCTTCAGGCTGTACGTGAAGTGAAGCGTTTGTACTTGCTGACGATGTTGGAGGAACGGACCCATGTCTTGGAGCAGCGTGATAGGGCAGGAACGGGTCGCCGGGATTTTGTCTCGGGCCATCGAGTCGCAGCGCGTGGCCCATGCCTATCTGTTTCATGGACCGGATGGAGTGGGCAAACGGGCCATGGCGCTGGAATTCGCCCGTGCACTGGAATGTGATCGCGGCCGTTCCGAAGCGTGTGGAACCTGTGGACCCTGTGGGAAGGTGGCCCGTCTGGTGCACCCGGACGTGCACGTGCTGTTTCCGTATCCGACGGATACATCGGCGGAAGACATCGCCGAACGAACGCGCCTGCTGGCGGCGAATCCGTACGAAGAACTGGATTATGTGCGCAGGCCTTCGCTGGCCGATTCGGGAAAGGCGTCCAACAAACAAGTCATCTATACCATCGGCAGAATCCATGAGGAACTGCGGCGCGCACTCAGTTTCCGGTCGCATGAGGGACGATACAAAGTGGCCGTCATGATCGACTGCGATGCCCTGCGCGTTGAGGCCGCGAATGCCCTCCTCAAGATCCTGGAGGAGCCAACCGATCGCACGGTTTTCGTTTTGACCACGACGCGGGTCGACAGGCTACTTCCAACGATCGTTTCGCGGTGTCAGCGGATTCGTTTCGAGGCGCTCACCGCCGAGCAAATTCAACCGGCCCTCATGGCCCGTCTCGGAATTGACGAAGGGACAGCCGAGTTACCCGCCCGGATGGCGGACGGGTCCTTCACGCGGGCCCTTCGTTTGGCCGAGAATCCGGAACTGACGGAGCACCGCGATATGATCATTGACCTGCTTCGATCCGCATATGCCGGATTGGACGGGAAAACCATCGAATTGGCGGAAAAATTCGCGGCCCTGGGCCGTGAACAATTGAAAGGAATCCTCCTGCTGATGCTTCAGTGGATACGCGACCTCCTGCTCGAAAGAGATCTCGGTGAGGATGCTACCCTGGCGAATTTTGACCAGCGGGAAGTCATTTCCCGGTTTGTTGCCAATCTGCCGGATGCCGACCTGGAATCAATGGTATCGGTGATCGAATCGGCGCAACGTCTCATCGAGCGAAACGTTAATCTGACCGTACTGCTTGTGCACCTGGCCGATACATTGGCCCATTCGATGAAAGGTGAGGGAACGCCCGGGCTATCCGTATCGCTCATCGAATCCGACGTCGGATAATCCTGTTCGCACCTCAACCGGTGCTTCTTCACCCGATCACATCCTTACCCATGGAATCACCGACTGGACGTTCTTGCGGCACCTGCGGAACCGGCGCAACCGGATGTGGCTGTGCGGACAAAAGGGCCTTTAATTGGCTGCAAGGCCTCGAGGCCCCGGCATACGCCGGTTTCCCCGGTGTTGTGGAAGTGCGATTCAAAGGGAAACGAACCAACTTCTATCTCAATGCGGATCGTCTCGACCTCGTTTCAGGAGAGCCGGTCGTCGTGGAGGCGGAACGGGGCGTCGATCTGGGCTTCGTTCACCTGACGGGCGAACTCGCAGAAATGAGGCGACTTAAGGAGGACAAAAGCGATCCAGGCGGATTGCCTCGTATCGTACGCATCGCAACCAGCCGGGATACGGAGAAATACCGTTCCAATGCGGAAAGAGAGAGCGAGGCGTTTGAGATCGGCAGACAGATGGTGGAGCAGTTCAACCTCCAGATGAAGATCGCCGACGTGGAGTGGCAACTGGATCGCAACAGGATCACGCTTTACTTCACGGCCGAACGGCGGGTCGACTTCCGGAAGCTCGTTCGTGAGCTGGCCGCCAAATTTCGCACCCGGGTCGATCTTCGCCAGATCGGAGCGCGTGACGAGGCCGGGAGGCTTGGAGGACTCGGATCGTGCGGGCGCGAGCTGTGTTGTTCGACCTGGCTCCACGAATTTGCACCGGTAGCGATGCACGCGGCAAAAGTGCAGGATCTTCCGCTGAATCCCGTCCGACTCGGCGGGCAGTGCGGCAGGCTGAAATGCTGCCTCAACTACGAGTTGGAACAGTATGTGGCTGCCCTTCGTGACCTGCCCAGAGTCGGAAAGGCCATAACCACCAGCCGGGGGCGAGGGCAGGTCGAAAAGGTCGACATATTTCGAGACCGCGTGCTCGTCCGGCACTCCGACGGCTCTGTCGAAGATCTAGCAGCCGAACAGATCAAGAAACGCCCATAGCGCAGCCGGTCTTTGGATCGTTTGGCCCAATGGGACCGAAACCGATTGTGCCTGAACCCGATCCGAGCCCCGATATGCCGCCCCGAACATCCGAGCGCCCCGGATTCGAAGCATGGTCCTTCAGGATATGGCCTATTCTGCAGAAATAAGCCGGTCGAATCCAGGCGCCCTCCTTTTTCTGGTTGACCAATCGGCCTCGATGCTCGATCCGTTTGGCCGGCGATCCGGCGAATTGGGATCCGAAGCATCCAAGTCCCGCGTACTTGCCGAGACGCTCAACCGGCTGATACAAGATGTCATACTTCGTTGCGCCAAAGAGGAGGGCGTGCGCGATTATTTCCACATCGGCGTAATTGGCTACGGCGAAAAAGTCGATTCCCTCCTGGGACCCGGATCCGAACCGTCGGGTACCTTCGTATTGACGCCGATCAGCGTGCTGGCCGAGCAGCCACTACGCCTGGAGAAGCGCGTCCGCCACGTGGCGGACGGAGCGGGCGGAATCGTGGAGCGAAGCACCGTCGTTCCGGTGTGGATCGACCCGCATGCGAAGAACGGCACACCGATGTGTCATGCGTTGGCTCTGGCGCATGAGGCCGTGCTTGCCTGGATCGATGGCCACCCTGATGCATTTCCTCCGGTCATCGTCAACATAACGGATGGGGAGTCGACCGATGGTGATCCACTCCTCCATGCGGACAAGCTGCGAAGAGAAGGTACCTCCGATGGAGAGGTGCTGCTGTTCAATATCCATCTGTCGGAATCCGAAGCGGATCCGATTTTGTTTCCCGACTCGCTCTCCAGGATGCCGGACGCCTACGCCCGGTTGTTGTACCGCATGTCGAGCCCACTGCCGAGCCCGATCCGGGACACCGCCCGACACGAAGGATTCAAGTTGGGCCCCGATGCCCGCGGGTTCCTGTTCAACGCCGACCCCTCCGCACTGGTGCGCTTTCTGGAAATTGGTACCCGTCCTGCCAACCTGCGCTGATCCCATGGACTTCTCAGGCGCCATCTATTTCACGCCACGTCCGGGACACACGCCGGATGAATACGAGGATGCCTGGGAAGGGCCGGCCCGGGTCGGACGACACATCCGGGCGGCAGTCGCCGATGGGGCGACCGAGACGATCTTCGCCCGAACGTGGGCACGTCTCCTGGTACGCGAATTCGTGCATGCAGGGGCGGAATTCCTGGGCAGTAACGAACTGGGGCTCCATGCGATTCGAATGGCATGGCAGCATGCGATTCAGCCGGCCGCTGCTGATGCGGCATGGTACGTTCGTGCCAAGGCTGAACTTGGTGCTTTCGCGGCGCTGCTCGGTCTAGAAGTGGAAGAGTCGGGAGCTTGGACCGCCCTCTGTGTGGGTGACTGTTGTCTCTTTCACGTTCGCAACCGAGACTTGGTACGCGCCTGGCCGTACGACCACGCCTCGGCTTTCGGGTTTCGGCCCGCCCTGATGGGAAGTGCCACAGGGGGATCCAGCCCCGAGATTCGGCGCATTGACGGCTCGGCACAGCCCGGGGATCAGTTCCTTCTCGCCACGGATGCAGCGGCAGCGCATCTCCTGAGAATGCCGCAGGATCTCCTCCTTGCCTGTGCATCGGGCGCAGTCAGCGCACTTGATGGATCCAGGCCGCAACCGGATGACATCACGCTCATGCAGATTGAATTGATCACCCCCGCATGAGAATACCCAGCCCGAGCGACTTCCAGGAGGCATTTCAGAACCCCTCACTTTCCCTCCTCGATCCCGACCTTGCGGCCGGAGAGGTTCGCCTGAACGCCCTTGGTCTGCCGCAACCGATCGCTGGAGCCTTCGCGGTTGTTTTTTCGGTAGATGCAGCGGGCGGTCGCTTTGCAGCACGATGCTTCCTAACCGAACCGAGGGACCACGAGGCCCGTTATGCGGCGATCGGTCGCTTCCAGAAGCGGAATTCGTTGCCATTCCTGGCCGACGTCGAGTATCAGAAGAAAGGGATTCGGATCGGAGAGGACGTGTATCCCATCCTGAAGATGGCATGGGTTCAAGGATCACCGCTTAACCACTACGTGGCGAGTCGACTCGATCGCCCGGAGGAACTGGCCTCTCTCGCCCGAGCCTGGTTGGCGCTCGTGCTACGGATGGAGGACGTCGGCATGGCACACGGAGACCTCCAGCACGGAAACGTCCTCGTACAAGAAGGAATGGACGGCGAGGCCATCCTGGGGCTGGTCGACTACGACTCGATGTTCGTCCCGGAACTGCGTGGCAAGCAAAGCCGTGAAATCGGCCATCGCAATTATCAGCACTGTGAGCGATCATCACGGCACTTTGATCATCGTGTGGATCGTTTCTCCGCGCTCGTAATCTACCTCGCATTACGTGCGCTGGAGGTTCGTCCAGATCTGTGGACCAGGTATGACACCGGCGAGAATCTGCTTTTTCAGGCGGACGATTTCTACCGCCCCGGCCAATCGCACCTGCTCTCAGAGTTGCGGTTGGTGGAGCCTGTTGCGGCGCTTGCAGTTGCGCTGGAGCGGGCCTGTCTCATAGGTCCGCTGGAGGCTCCAGCCCTTGGCCAGGCCACGCATGAAGGGGCGGTGCCTCAATCGGCGCTCGCTCCTGGACCAAAGCCGGTTCACGCGACCGAGGGCCGGCGTGACCCATTCGAGAAGGCAGCGGTTTGGATGCTTCCGGCGATTCTCGCGTTCAGCTACGTGGTGTCCATCTGGAATGAAACGCTTGGCCTGGCCTGTTTTGTGGGCCTTTTCCTCGTCGCCTCCGGGCTGTTCATACACCGCCTGGCTACGCACGAGGTGATCATCCGAAGAAGACGTCTTGCCGGAGAGATGGGGCAGATTCGGAGGATCTGCTCTCAACTTGAAAGGGAACTGGAGATGCTCGAGACGGAACGGCATAGACTTTCGGCACGCCAGGCTGCAATCAGACAGCAGCGTCTGGAGGAGCTTCAAAACCAGGAATTGCAAGATCTTCTCCGATTTCGATTCATCAGCGAGTTAGAGCACGTGGACGGGATTTCGCACAAGTCCGTCGTAAAACTGAAAAGGGCCGGTATCAGAACGGCGCTGCACGTCACCCGGGAACGACTGGAGGGCATCCAGGGGCTGGGTCCGGTCAGCCGCGGCCGCATTCTGGAGTGGCACGACGGCATCGTAGCGGAACTTCTGCTCAGAAGGGTGTCGACAGAGCTCCCGGAAAGCGAGTCGCGCCGGATCGATCGGGAAATCGTCCGCAGGAGGGATGAACTGGCCCAGGATGCGGACAGAATGCGTCAGAAGGTGCTCATTCAATCCCGGGAGCAGGAACGCGTTCGTGCTCGATTGAACGACCTTCCCGCACCGTCCAGCGTCAGGTACCTCGCCTTTCTGCTCCGCCTGTCCGAACGAAATCCTCTATCGACCGATCCCGGGGCTCCTGCCGCGTCAGGTTCGCTCGCTCCCCGATGAGATTTCGGTCGCGCAGGCGGAGATACCCGGGAGCCTCGATATCCGCCGGGATGTGGGATTACCGGTAAAGATCCCGCTCATCCGGCTGATCACGGAGCAGTGCGAGGATCTGATGGTGCGGGATGATGAGGAGGCGTTTGCCCTCATACTCAATCTCAACCGCCTCTTTGCGAAGGAAATACGCAAAATCGCCTTCCCTGGCCTGGAGCGGCAGGTAGCGAGCAGCCGAGCGGGCGGACGACCACGGTTCGTCTTCGATGAATTCAGGATTCGGCATGACATAACCGGGTCCGACAGCCACCACATGACCGCCCTGGACCTTCTCCCGTTCTTTCACGCCGGCAGGAAGGTAGAGTCCGCTGCGCGTCTGGTTCTCTTCGCTGTCCGGCGCAATCAGAACGCGGTCGCCGACCAGGATCAAGTCGCTCATGACATCTGCCGGCTCGTGGGCAGAATCACCTGCTCGGTTTCGTCTTCGATAGGCTCTCCCCGGGCGAATGCGCGGAGCAGCACGTCGAAGCGTTTGATAACGGACTCACGGTCGTAAGCCCTTGACCTGTCGAGCGCTCTCTGTTGTCTCTGCGCGAAGTCTTCATACTGATACGGCAGGGTTTCCAACAAGCCACCGACCTCGTGACTGCGGTCCCATGGGAACCAGTACCCCGCGTTGGACTGCGTCATCTCGGTACCGAGCGGACTATCCGCATCACAGATGGCGAGAATCGGGGTGGCGGTGGCCATTCCGGGGACCATCTTGCTCGGAATGAAGGCGCCGACACTATTGGCCACTTCCGTGATAACGAACAGGTCCGTGTCGTGTAAGGCCCGTGCGAACTCGGGCTCCGACAGAAAGGGGGCAAACGAGAAGCGCGTGTCATTAATGTCCTTCACCCAGCGCGCCACGTGGAGGGCCGCACTTCCATTCCCATGGATTTTGAATCGAAACTGAGACGAACTCTGCTGGAGGATTCGGCAGAAGTTCAGGAGCCCCTGTTTGTCGCCGATATTGCCCGCATAAAGAAGGTTCACGGGACTGTCCGGATTTCGTCCAACCTTTGGGGGGAGGCGTTCGATCTCGGTCTCCAGCGAGCGGTTGAGCCAATTCGGGAGGAATACGATGGGCTGTCCCCTCCGACGAATGCGATCGAGTTTGTCGATCATCACGGGTGAGATCGAACTCCATACCTGCGCCGAATTGAACAACCGGTTCTGGATACTTTCGAGAAACCGATTGACGCGTCGAAAACGCGATATCCCGCTTGCGGCAGCCGCATGAGCAGAAAGGTCCTGGACATTCAACCAGAGCGGTTTCCGGTGAACCCACCGGTTGATCTGAGCAAAGGCAACTGAGCCCACGAGTGGACAGTACACCATCGTAGCGTCGAAATCACGTCCTCTCGGAAGGGATCTTAACACGGACAGGAGAAACGACCCTTCATAGAGGATGCGCTGGAACAGCGATTGGGGATCCCGTGGAATGAAGATTCCGTACCGCTCGACGTGAACGCCCTGGTCATCGAAGTGCTCGATCCTCCACCCATTTCGCCCGCTCTTGTCTCGCCACTCCGGGTAATACGGATAGGCGCACCGGACCGTTACGTCGAAGCCCCGCCGCGCCAGGCTGTAACAGAGGTCGCTGAATACTGCAGCGCCCCCGCCACGGTCCGGGTGAAACACATTCAGAATGACGAGCAGGCGCGGCCCGCTAGACTTCGGCGGCATGGAGTCGACGTTCCCAACTTTCAATGATTTCGACGAACGTGGTTCGTAGATCCTTCGTGATACCCCATGCCGGGTAGTGATCCTGCATCTTTGACAGATCGGAGTAATAGCAGATGTGGTCTCCTGCCCTGTTCGTCTCTGAATAGCTCCAGTTCATTGAGCGCCCACTGAGCGATTCCGCCAGCTGGAAAGCCTCCAGCATGGAGATCGAATTGGCCTTACCACCTCCGATATTATACACTTCGCCGACGCGAGGGGAATTGACGAAGGCCTCCATGAACCGAACAACATCGAATGAATGGATATTGTCGCGAACCTGCTTGGCCTTGTAGCCGAATACGGTGTAATGCCGTTGCTCGAGGTTACACTTGATCAGGTAGGAAAGAAATCCGTGTAACTCCACTCCGCTGTGGTTTGGACCCGTGAGACAGCCGCCGCGAAGGCAGCACGTAGGCATGCCGAAATAGCGTCCGTATTCCTGCACCATGACGTCTGCGGCTACCTTGGAAGCGCCGAAGAGCGAATGCTTCGACTGGTCTATTCGAAACGTCTCCGGTATGCCGTTTACGTAGGTCGGATCGGCATACTCCCACCGGGTCTGAAGTTCGACGAGGGAAATTTCATTGGGGGCGTCGCCATATACCTTGTTCGTGCTAAGGTGCACAAACGGCGACTCCCCGGAGAAGCGGCGGTTTGCCTCCAGGAGGTTCAGCGTTCCGACGGCGTTTACGTCGAAATCATCGAAAGGAATGGCCGCAGCCCGGTCGTGCGACGGCTGGGCCGCACAATGGATGACCGCGTTGAATCGCTCGGTCTCGAAGAGATCAAGTACGCGGGACCGGTCGCGAATGTCGATTTCAAAATGGCGAAACGAAGCGAGCGTTCGCCGCAGTTGCTCGGTCACCCAACTCGTATCCCCGTGGGGACCGAAAAAGGCTCTCCGCATGTTGTTGTCGATGCCGGCGACGTCATGTCCTAGGCCGGCAAAGTGCCGAACGGCCTCGGAGCCGATCAGCCCGCTCGACCCGGTTACGAGTATCTTCATGAAAGGATGATGGTGCGTCCGGCCGGAAGAGGAGAGGCTCGGGTTCACTCAGAAGCCAGTATCGGCTGTTTGTCCTTTCTCCCCAGGTGCCAGTACAGGAACAGTGCGCAGGCTACCGCACCCAAGATGCACAAAATCCCGGTGAGCGTACGGTGAAAAAGCAGATGACCCGTCCCAAAAAGGGTCAAATAGACCATCGCTGTACCGGCAGCCCAGTCGAGAAGAAGGGAGCCAATCCCCTGGTCACGCTGGACGTCGGGGTGGCGCTCAGCAAATCTTGCCCAGCCACGTCCGCCCGGCCTGGTACGCCGGAAGAACGCGTCGAGTTTTTCCTGGTCTGTCGGTTTGGTCACCATCGTAACCCCCACCCATACGACAGTCGTGATGAGCACGACCGCGAAGAGATTCTCGGGGAAGGGCGCAAGAAGACCTGGAACGGGGACGCCGATTAGCGCGAGGAGGACGAGAAAGATCGGCGTCAACGTGGCTGCCAACTCACTCCAGGCGCTGATTCGCCACCAGTACCAGCGCAGGATGAGAACAAGTCCCAAACCCGCAGAAGCGGTGAGAACGAGTCCCCACGCTTGCGAGATGGATCCCAACTGTGTGGTGATCGCAACCGAGATGAGCCCCACGATGAATGTCATGATGCGTGATACGAACACGTAGTGCCGTTCATCCCTGTTTGGACTCACGAATCGACGCCAGAAGTCATTGACGAGATACGACGTGCCCCAGTTGAGCTGGGTCGCAATCGTGCTCATAAACGCGGCGAAAAACGCCGCGACCATCAGACCCATAAGCCCGCTGGGGAGGACGTCCCGCATGACGAGCACGAACCCGTCGCGCGGATCGGCAAGTCCAGGATAGAGGATCAGAGAACTGAGCGCGACCAGAATCCAGGGCCACGGACGGAGACAGTAGTGGGCGATCGTGAACCATAGGGTGGCTGCCAGGGAGTGGTTCTCGTCTTTGGCACTCATCATCCGCTGGGCAATATAGCCGCCCCCACCCGGCTCGGCGCCCGGGTACCAGCTCGACCACCATTGCACCCCGATATAGGCGATGAATGCGGGGACCGTCAGGGCGAGGACGCCGACACTTTCCGCCACGGACCCAATGGTGGGGAGGAATCTGAACGTGCTGTCAGGGAGCTGATCCAGCAGGCCTTGAATACCGCCCACTGCAGGCGCATCCAAGGCGTAGACGGCAAGGAAGATGGAGCCCGTCATGGCCACCACGAACTGGAATGCGTCCGTCACAACAACGCCCCAGAGGCCGGACAGCAGGGAATAGAAGGCCACGAAAAGCAGCAGGATCCCGACCATAGCCAGATGGGCGCCGAACTGTAGACCGAGAATGGAGAAAGACGTCTGCCCGAACAACGTCAGGTCCGGAAAAAGGATGCGGAGCACCGTTTCCATGGCGAGCGATACCCAGCCCATGATGATGCAGTTCATCAACAGACCGAAATACAATGCCTTGATGCCCCTCAGCCATGCAGCGGGACTGCCACTATACCTCAATTCGATGAACTCCACGTCCGTAAGAACGCCGCTACGCCGCCAGAGCCGTGCAAAGAAGAACACGGTCAGCATGGCGCCGAGCGCAAAGTTCCACCAGAGCCAGTTCCCGGCGATGCCGTTCTGCGAAACAAGTTCGGTGACGGCGAGTGGGGTGTCGGCCGCGAAGGTCGTTGCGACCATGCTCGTCCCGGCAAGCCACCAGGGCATCGCCCGGCCGGAGAGGAAGAATTCCGACGTACTCTTTCCGGCTCGCCGATAATAGTAAATGGCGATCCCGAACGAGAACACGAAATAGGAGACGATCAGCAGCCAGTCTAGTCCTGACAGGATCATGGTGAATACCTGCGTGGATAGGGTGGACCAAGCGAGTTGCGCGATGGCGGGAATGGGTGCAAACATAAACCTCCGGCGCCCTTCGTGCAATCCGCCGGAAAAGGTTAATCCTGCACCGACCAATCGAAAGGCAACGAGGCGCGTTCCGAATGCTTTGGCACCCGATGGATGCTTGTGGACTCAAGTGCGCCAAACTGGGCCGGGACGGCACTCGTCTACCACTCGAACTGTTCCTTTCTGGTCTGCATGTTGACCGGAACCGGGTATTTCGACGTGAAGCATGCGGTACAGTATCCGGCGCCAGTCGGGTTTGCGGCTTGTACCGCCTTGAGGAGCCCATCGGCGGACAGGTACGCCAGCGTGTCCACTCCCAACCATTGCGCCATATCCTCCAGATCGGAATCGAAACGCGGCGCCAACAACTCCTCCTTGCTTGGGAAGTCCATCCCATAGAAACAGGGACTGACAACAGGGGGAGAGGTAACCCTGAAATGGACAGCCGCGGCGCCCGCCTGTCGGATCATCTTGACGAGCAATCGACTGGTCGTACCCCGAACGATGGAGTCATCGACCACCACCACCACCCGGTCCTTCAACACGCCCTCCACCGTATTGAACTTGCAACGGACCTTCAATTCGCGCTGGTTCTGTCCCGGGGCGATGAATGTCCTTCCAACATAGTGATTCCGGATGAGCCCGATCTCATAACGGCAGCGGAATCCCAGCTTGTTACACTCCGTGACGTAGCCGAGCGTGGCCGTATTTGACGAGTCGGGAACAGAGATAACAATTGGAGCGGGATCATCTTCCGGTACGACCGGAACCGGTACTTCGTGAGCCAACTGCTTACCGATCTTTCGTCTCACCTTGTCGGTCATCTCGCCGAAGATCTTTGAATCAGGTCGCGCGAAGTAGACGTACTCGAAGATGCACTGACTCGTCCCATAGGGCTGCTCGAGCCGGTGGCTCTGAAAATTCCCCGTAACGCAGCCCTTTCGGTCGATGACCAGCACCTCGGCGGGCTCGATGTCGCGCACATACTCTGCGCCGATCAGGTCGAACGCGCACGTTTCGCTGGCGACCACGTATCCGGCGCCACCAGGCGTATCCGCGCTTCCCAGGCGGCCCAGACAGAGGGGTCGGAAGCCGTTGGGATCCCGCACCGCGATGAGATGCTCGTCGGTAAGGATGACCAGCGAGTAGGCGCCCTCAACTTGCTCAACTGCGTCGAGAATGCGTTCGATGTGGGAGTCCTTTCGGCTCTGCGCAATCAGGTGCAGAATGAGTTCGCTGTCACTCGTCGTCTGGAAGATCGTACCCTTTTCCTGAAAGCGATGATGGAGCTGCTCCGTATTCGACAGATTCCCGTTGTGTGCCAGCGCAAGATTCCCCCCGCGATAATGGACGACGAAGGGCTGGATGTTGGCGGCATTGCGGGACGAGCCGCTCGTCGAATACCGGTTGTGTCCGATAGCAGCGTTGCCCAGCAACTTTTCTTCGAACAGCTTCTTATCCTCGAATACATCAAGCACGAGTCCGGCGCCCTTGTGCACAGGCATCACCCAGCGCTTTCGGGTTTCGTCATACGTGGAAGTCACGATGCCGCACGATTCCTGCCCGCGATGCTGGAGCGCGTGAAGTCCGTAGTACGTCATCTCCGAGGCGTTCGGTACGTTAAACGCCCCGAATATTCCGCAGTAGTCGTGTGGTTTGTCCATCTGGCAGATTGGTGGATTCCGGATTCCCCGGAGTGGTCGTCAAAGAATCAGAATGAAACCGGCTGCGGTCAACATACCCAGGCCATTCGCCAATAGATCGAGCCGACTGAAGCAGGGAGGGTCTCCGTTCTTCTTGTCATATACCTCCTTTGCCACACCAAGCGCCGCAACCGCTCCAATCGAAATCGCCAACGCCGGCCCCTTGGATAGGCCGGCGCCTCGCTTCAAAATCAGGTAGGAGGATCCAGTAAACGCGGCGCTGAGGAGGAAGTGCCTCCGCTTGTCATGCCAGGTGCGGCGCTCGCAAGAGGGCAGTGCGGCTATAGACACGACACGGCTCGGGCCCAGAGCCGCCGCGCGCGTCAAGGGTGCGACGGGAGCCATGAGATCCGTGGGGGGGCGGCGCGACGTGGAAAGCACAAAACCGGAAATGTGTTCAGATGGCGAGCACGCACTCAGTAGACCGGACTGCGCGAACCCCCGATTCTCGGACGTCGTCGCCAGAAAGAAAAGGCACATCGTACCGAGGGCGCGGAGCGGCTGGGCGGAGCATATCGCATTGAACCGTAACAGTGTGCGCACTTCGTATTCCGATCAGAAGTAGGTTCCCGTGAACACAATAAACAGAAGGATCAGCGCGATCGCGATAGGACAGACATAGCGGACAAGGAAACCAACCACAGCGCTGAGCGGCAATCGATGGCCACCTTCCTCGAGCGAGGCGCGCATCCGCGTCCATCCCCATGCCCAACCAGCGAATGTGCAGACCAGCAGAGCGCCCAGGCTCAGCGAGTAGTTCCCCCAGATGATGCTCTGCACACTTAGAAAGTCCAGCCCCTCACCCAGGAAGGACGTGAATATCTCGCTGCCCCCCTGAGACAGGGCAGATGGGATGGCGATCACAAAACACCCGAGCCCCACCAGCCAGGCCGATCGGTTCCGAGTCCACCCGCGCTCGTCAACGAGATAGGAGACAACGACCTCCAGCAGGCTGATCGTGGAGGTCAACGCCGCAATGGCGAGCAACAGGTAGAACGCGAAGGCGAAGAGGGAGCCAGCGGGGAGCGTTCCGAATATGGTGGGCAATACGACGAAAACCAGGCCGGGACCAGCGTCCGGGCGGACACCCGCAGAGAAGAGTGCCGGGAAGATGATAATGCCCGCAAGGACGGCAATCAGGGTGTCAAACGCCGCCACCGACACGCCGGCCGACACGATGTCTTCCTTCTTGGCGAGGTACGACCCGTACGTGATCATCGCGCCCATACCGAGACTGAGGCTGAAGAGCGCTTGCCCGAGGGCCCCCATGATGACACGCAGTGTCAGCTTGTCAAAGTCAGGCTTGAAAAGGTAGACCAACCCCTCCCACGCCCCGGGCAGCGTCAACGAGCGAGCCGCAAGAATCAAGAGGATGAGTAACAGCACGGGCATGAGGACCTTTGTCGTGCGCTCGATTCCCCCTGCCACGCCGCCTCTTACCACTACGACAGTCAGAAAAAGGAATAGGCCGGTCAAACCGATTGCTATTCCGGGATTCCCGATCAGTTCGCCGAAAAGCAGCGTCGAATCCCCTGCCGTTACAGGGGTGGAAAAGGCGCCTGTCACAGCCTTGAACAGATAAGCAAGCGTCCAACCGGCGACAACACTGTAGAAGGCCAGAATTCCGAATCCGGTGATCACCCCAAGCCCTCCAACCCAGGACCACCACGACTGCTTTGCGAGCGCCCGAAATGCCCCGACAGGGTTGCGCTGTGTCGCGCGCCCTATGGCCAGTTCCGCGAAAAGAACGGGCAGGCAAATCAAAGCCACAAAGAAGAGATAGACCAGCACGAACGCGCCGCCGCCATTCTCCCCTGCGGTATAGGGGAAGCGCCAGATGTTGCCGAGTCCGATTGCAGAGCCGGCAGCGGCGAACACGAATGCAAGCCGTGATCCCCATTGTCCGCGTTCGATGGAAGTCGATTGCATAGAAATGCTTAATGGGTCAGTGTACGCCCGCTCCGGTCCTACGGGCCAGAAGCACATGAAGCCAGAACCGGCCGCCCGGTCTGTGGAGGCGGAGCGAAAGGCGAAAACTAGCGAATTCGAGGAGAAAGATCAGCACGAATCAGACAGCCGGAGATGCCTATTCGATATCCGCCCCGTGCTGCTCAGGTACCTGCTCGCGGATTCGAACGAGAACGTGCCCGATCCGATGCTGCTCAACATCTTCCACCTGCATGTGCAGGTTATTCCAGTCCACCTCAATACCGGACATCGGCACCGACTCGGTTAGATGCTGGATCAGCCCGCCAAGGGTTTCGAAGTCGAATTCGTCGGTGTCCAGGAAGAGATCCAACCCCGTTGATTCCTCGAGCACAACGACGAATTCATCGAGGTCGATCCTGGCGTCAAATCGGAAGAGTCCTTCCTCGATGCGTTGGTACAGATCGGGCTCGTCGTGGTCAAACTCATCGCGAATGTCGCCCACAAGCTCCTCTATGATGTCCTCGAGCGTGACCAGGCCCTCGGTACCCCCGTATTCGTCGACCACGATGGCCATGTGCATGCGTTTGACCTTGAAGGCGCGGAGCAATTCCACAATGGCCTGGTCTGCCGAGACGAGCAGAGGTTCTCTCGCCATGCTCGTCCAATGCTCCACTTCCTCTTCGGCCTTCTTTGTGAGCAGCGGAAGGAGATCTTTCACGTAGAGGATGCCCTCGATGTGGTCGAGGTGGTCGCGGAAGATGGGCAGACGGGAATGTCCACTGCGGCTGATGGTCTCCACAACATCAGCCAGCGTAGCTGTTCTCGAAATGGCCACGATGTCCATCCTGCTGGTCATGATCTCGCGAACCTCGGTTTCCCGGAATTCCGCGATGTAGTCGCCAAGTTGCTCTTCATCTTCTTCAAGCACCCCCGTCTCGATATCCTCTGCTTCGGAAATTAGGTCTTCTCCCGCCTTGATTTGGGCCGCCACCGTGCGAACGACTGCAAGCCTGCTCAAAGGAGCCGAAATCAGAAACAGAACCGAGGAGGCAGCGGATGTGAGGAACTGAAGGATGTGCGAGGGCTTCTCGGCTGCAGTCCGGGCAACGAAGCGCTTGATGAGCAGATCCGCAAGGGAAAACGCGAGCGCCATGATGATGGATATGCCGAGAATGAACAACCAGGCCGGCCCGCCTCTCAACAATACAGCCCCAGCCGTCATCCATGCAGCCCAGACGACTGCCAGAAGCCTGAATAGACCGGATGCCAGACCCAGGCTTATGCCTGTTACGACTGTTCGGTCGACCCTCGCAATTGATCGCTTCCCTGGCTTGTCTTCACTCGGCGCCCACTCTGAACGCCAATAGCTGGTTTGGACGTTGAAGGAAATGTGGGCGTAACGGTACAGGGCAGCCAGAGCGGCCAGAATCAGGAGGATGACGGACGCGACCAATCCGCCCCCGGAAGCCGGCACGTCCGCGAGAGGGAGGAGAAGAGAAGCGGAGGTATCGACTTCCACGATTCGCGTTCAGGGATGAGCGTACGCAACCAGAAGAATACGAAAAGAAATGTACGGCTGCGACGCCAACACACGAAGTGGTTGCGATTTATGCGTCCGATAGCCTGAGGCGACCGGAAACGGAGATCCGCGGAAGCCCGCGCGAAACAATGCCCAACTCTCCAATGGGTTCGTCGAACGCGTGAAGGCCATGCGAGTGCAGGACGTCCCGCACGCGTTCGATTTCTGAGGGCCCGACGGCCAGGAGGAGCCCTCCACTGGTCTGCGGATCACAGAGCACCCACCTGGTCCGATCTGCGAGCGCCGCAACCTGAGCACCATATGCTGACCAGTTGCGGTGCGTTCCCCCTGGCGTACACCGCTGACTGAGGTAGAAACCCAGATCGGTAATGAGGGGAATCTGATCCAGCCAGAGCTCAGCACGCACGTCGCTTCCCTCGCAGATCTCCAAAAGATGGCCCAGGAGACCGAACCCCGTCACGTCGGTGACGGCGTGAACGCCGTCGATCGGCCCGAGAGCTTCCCCTATGCGATTAAGAGTCATCATTTGACGTGCGGACAGCCCCACGTCCTCGGGCCGCAATACGCCACGTTTCTCCGCGGTGGTAAGTATGCCCACCCCCAATGGCTTTGTGAGCAGCAGAAGATCTCCCGGCCGGGCCGTGTCGTTCCGCTTGAGATGACGCAAGTCGACCAGACCGTTGACGGCCAGGCCGAAGATGGGCTCGGGACTGTCGATGCTGTGGCCGCCGGCCAGTGCGATTCCGGCTTCCGCACAGGCGAGTCGCCCGCCTTCGATCACCTGACCGGCGACCTCTGCCGGGATCTTGTCGATCGGCCACCCGAGAATCGCAATGGCCAGAATCGGGCGACCGCCCATAGCATAGACGTCGCTGATCGCATTGGCAGCGGCGATGCGTCCAAACGTCTGCGGATCGTCTACGATGGGCATGAAGAAATCCGTCGTGCTGATCAACCCTTGCCCGTTCTCCAGATCGTACACAGCGGCATCGTCGCGCGTCGAGTTGCCCACGATGAGGCGCCCATCACCGTGCGCCTTTTGCTCCGACAAGATATGCTCCAGAACTCCGGGTGCGATTTTGCATCCGCACCCGGCGCCATGACTGAATTGTGTCAATCGAAAATGCATCAGAAGAGCTCCTACATATCGGAAAGAAGCGCTTTCGCTCTGTTGATCAATAGGTCGGCATTGCGGTCAGCGTCGATGGCCTCTGCCGCCAGGCGCATCACCTTTTCGGCTGGACGCCGGGATAGCGCGTGCATGTAGGTACGGTCGTAGTAGCTGAGGAGGATTTCGGCGGCATCGAGTACCTGTCCATCCGCTACCGCTTTCTGCGCCCGCTGTGTCTGCTCTCCCCCAAGTCGCTTCTGGATTCGGTAAATCGCGGCGGAGGCCTCAGTGACGGGGGAATCGCGGTAGCCCGACACGACATGAGCCAGCCGCGCCGGCTCGGGTAGATCGAGGAACAGCACCAGCGATTGCCGCATCCGTTCCCAGAGTGGAGCGGGGACCTGGCACTGGCCGATGAGCCGGCTCTCGTCCTCCAGCCACACGCGCCGCCGCCGATCGATCGTTCGGAGCGCCTCCCCCAGAAGATTCTCGAAGTGCTCCTGACCGGGTTGGGGTGGGCGACCGATCCCGCCAAATGCAGAGCCCCGATGCCCGGCCAGATTTTCGAGGTCGATCACCTGTTCCCCCCTCTGTCGCAGCGCTTGCAGCACCTCGGTTTTTCCGGATCCCGTCTTGCCGCCGACGAGACAAAACTGCTGAAACGGCAGGTCGAACATCGTTGTCACGAGGCGGCGGTAGGCCTTGTATCCCCCCCGCAGAACGGCGGCAGGACGTCCGAAGAAACGAAGCAACTCTGCAACCCCGGCCGACCGCATTCCCCCTCGCCAGCAATAGAGGAGCAATGGGCCTGTCCCGGAGCCAAGAATCGCCTCGACCATCTTTCGGGCCCGAGGTCCTACGAGCTCCAGGCTGCGCAGCATGGCGGGCTCTCTGCCCGATCGCTTGTAGACCGTGCCCACCTCGGCGCGCTCCGCATCGGAGAAGAGCGGGATGCTTGCCGCCCCGGGAATATGACCACGCAAATACTCCGCGGGGGTCCGGACGTCACACAGTAGGGAAGAAGCCCTCCGCGAGAGGAACTCCTCCACGTCAAGAACCTCTACCATAGGATGTGGCAAGAGTCCTGGCGAACCTCCGTCGGATCAGAACCCCATCCTCGACGCAGGTAGGCAAGAAGGTTTCCCCGTGGAGCCCGAATGGCGTTGGAAAATGCCGGTCTCGGAACGCTGCTCCGACACGATGCGCCGCTTGCACTAGAACGGCAGATCATCTTCCCCGGTGTCGTCACCCCCTGCAGGCTCGGGCCGGGGGGAAGGCCCCTGACGCGTGCGTCCGCTCTGGGAGGACGGGAAGTCTTTCGGCCCTTCATCCGACCCACGTCCCCCAAGGAGCAACATCTCTCTGACCTTGATTTCCGTGGAGTACCGTTTGTTTCCGTCTTTGTCGTCCCAGCTGCGCGTCTGTAACGATCCTTCGAAATACGCCTGTGAACCCTTCTTCAGAAACTCGTTGCATATTTCTGCCTGACGCCCCCAGGCTACCACCGTATGCCACTCCGTACGCTCGACATTCTGATTGTCATTGTCTCGATACACTTCCGTCGTGGCCAGACGCATGTTGCATACCGCTGTACCATTCGCTGTGTAGCGTAACTCAGGATCCTGGCCCAGATTCCCGACCAGAATAACCTTGTTGACTCCGCGTGCCATCGAAATCTCCACTTATGAATTAGGACCGTCACTCTGGACACCTTCGCGCATCTCGCGAAACGCACAGGCGCACCCTCTATCTTGAATAGACGCAGCACGGGCCGAAACATAACCCGCCCTGTCGCCAAATACACAAACTACCACGACAGACCATCGGTTTCAACCGATATGCACATATTCAGCATATATGTTCGGCGTTCGATAGAGCCCGGCGATCGGCCGGGGAAAGGTTTGGTCTCCGCGATGGAACGGGGAAGGGGGAGGACCGCGTTGCATGGGAATTCCATATCAAACATCCATTCCGGACATCCCAAGTGAGAAACGACAGTAACGTGCACCGACGCCTCGACGAGTCGGGCATACAAAACTCGCCTCGTGTGGCTGAAGCGTTCGACACGTTCGTACGTGTGGTGAGACTCCTGCGCCAGGCCTGCCCGTGGGACCGGGAGCAAACCCACGCGTCAATCCGCCACCTGCTCATCGAAGAGGCCTATGAGACCGTCGAAATGATCGACGAGCAGAACTGGACGGGGCTTGGCAAAGAACTCGGAGATATCCTGTTACATGTGGTCTTTCACGGGGTCATGGCGGAGGAGCAGGGTCACTTCGATATGGAGGAACTCATTGATGCCGAGACCGGCAAACTCGTCATCCGACACCCGCACGTGTTCGGGGACACCCCAGTCGAGGGAACGGAGGATGTGCTGCGCAACTGGGAGCGTATCAAGATCACGTCCGGAGAGAAGAAGTCCCTGCTGGGCGGAGTTCCTGCCGACCTGCCTGCGCTCTTGAGAGCCCACCGCATCCAGGAGAAGGTCGCGGGAGTCGGCTTCGATTTTGCGGATAGCACGGCGGCATGGGTCAAGGTCGACGAAGAACTCGCCGAATTCAGGGCAGCCGAAGATGATTCCGACCCCGACAAGGCCGAAGAGGAATTCGGTGACCTGCTGTTTGCCCTCGTCAACTACGCCCGCCTTCGCGGCCTGAACGCGGAAAACGCGCTGCGGAGGTCTAATGAAAAATTCCGCCGGCGATTCCAGCAGGTCGAGTCCGGCATACTCGAAAGAGGCCGATCGTTGCACGAGTCAAGCCTGCAGGAAATGGATGCACTCTGGGAGGATGCGAAACGTGCGGAGTAAGATGCGCCACCGTCTGTCGGAGGCGACGGTTACCCATTCATCCACTTTTTCATGTTCGCATTGGCTCCCTGATCCTACTCTGGACAAGACCAATCAGGCAGACTTCCCATTCAAATCGGCCTGAGACCGCTCCCACAGAATCACGCTCGCGATGCCGATCATTCATGCCTCCGAAATTCCGCCGGGAGAACTTTACAAACTCTTTGTCGGCTCCGTTCAGCCTCGCCCGATTGCCCTGGTTTCCACCATCAGCGCCGACGGGCACCTCAATCTTGCGCCGTATTCATTCTTTAACGTCGCCTCCGTAAATCCTCCTGTCCTCTCGTTTTCCGCCCAACTGGCACAGACGAAAGGAAGCGAGATGGGACAGTCGAAAGACACGCTGACGAACATCAGAGAAACCCGCGAGTGTGTCATCAACATCGTCTCCTATGCAATGCGCGAGCAAATGAACATTTGCGCTGCGCCCTGGCCCCGCGACGTGGACGAGTTCCTTCGTTCAGGTTTTTCTCCCGTTCCCTCCCACACCGTGCGCCCTCCTCGCGTCGGCGAAGCCCAGGTCGCCTTCGAGTGCAGGCTCGACCAGATCATTTCCTGGGGAGACCAGCCGCGATCCGGAAACCTCGTCCTGGTGCGGGTCGAAACCCTCGTGATCCACGACGCGGTCTATCGCGACGGCAAGATCGATGCACAGGCGTTGGATACGATCGGCCGCCTGGGCGGCCCAACTTACACACGATCCCGAGAAGGGCTCTTCCACATGGAACAACCCATGGAGGACTGGGTGAGGCGAGCTATGGAAGTCCACGCGCCCGAGGATCGAGAACGCTCAAACAGCGAATGACGCCACTGCCGTGTGGACCAAACAGACGTTGGACGAACTGGTGAACCGCTTTGAGCAGCCGGCCTTCATTGCGTGCGACCCCATTGCCATTCCGCATTCCTTCGATGATCCGGACGACCAGGAAATCGTCGGCTTTTTCTCCGCACTGCTCGCCTGGGGGCGACGGGACACGACCCTGTCGAAGATGCACGAACTCTGTGAGCGGATGGAGTATCGCCCGGGACAGTTCGTCAGGGACTTCAACCCGCGATCGGCAGAGCGCCTGGCCGGGTTTAAGCACCGGACGTTCCAGACTGAGGACGCACTCCATCTTTTCGCGGCGCTACAGTCGGTCTTGAAGCGGCACGGGCGTCTCTCCAGATTGTTTGCGACAAACGTGCATCCGAGCCACGAACACGTCGGCTCAGCCATCGAGGGCGCCGTCTCTGAGTTGCTGGATCAACCGGAGATGCCCATCAGAATGAGAAAACACCTGGCTCGCCCGTCCACCGGATCTGCCTGCAAGAGGATCTGCCTCTATCTACGTTGGATGGTCCGGCCCGGCCCGGTCGACCTGGGTCTGTGGAAGGGCATCCGTAGCAGCCAACTCGTGCTACCGCTCGACGTCCATTCTGCATCCACGGCCCGGCGCGCGGGGATCTTGACGCGCCGACAGAACGACTGGCAATCGGCGCTCGAACTTACCCGGGCTTGCCGCACGCTCGATCCAGACGATCCATGCCGATACGACTATGCCTTCTTCGGACTGGGCATCGACAGCACAGGATCCGCGCCCCCACTTGATGAGCCGCCAGACTACACCGGAGGACCTACCCGCCGGTAGTGCCGGTCATGATAGAGGAGCGGATGAGGTTCCCCGTCTCCCTCAATGATCTGCTCCACTTCGCCGATCACGAGCTGGTGATCACCCGCCGGTACGCGCTGAACGATGCGACATGTCAGAGCACCCAAGGTATCAACCAGGATGGGAACGCCACCCTCAGTCAATCTGTGAGGCCAGAGATCGAACTGTTCGTGACCGGTAAGGTCGGGAAGGGCGAAATAGGCTGCGAGGGGCGCCTGGGCTTCCGACAGGACGTTGACGACGAACGTCTCTGCCCCAGATAGGGCTACGTACATCTGGGAGCCCAACGCCACATTAAAACTGACCAAAAGGGGTTCGAGCGAAAGGCTGGTGAACGAGCCGGCCGTCATCCCGCGCACCTCCACTTCCCCCCTGGTAGTGATGACGACAACAGGCGCCGCAACACGGCGCATGAAGCGTCGGAAACGTTGATCGTCGGGATGCTGGAGAGGCATGGGGAGAGACGGTCTGCTTCGGCGCTGCCTGGCCGCTAGCCGACGATGGCGTCTTTGACGCGGCTGAAAAAGGACTTCCGCTCAGACGCATTACCCGGCTTTGGAACCATCGATGGCGACGATCGCATCTGCTCGATCAGCTCGCGCTCTTTCGCCGAAAGCGAGACCGGGGTCCACACGTGGACGCGCACCATCTGATCACCGCGCGTCGATGAATTCAGTTCGGGCAGTCCCTTTCCCCGCATGCGAAGGACTTTGCCGGACTGGATACCCGGATCAATCTCCAATCGGGCGGTACCCCGGAGCGTCGGCACCTCGACGACGGTTCCCAGGGCGGCATCCGGAAAGGAGACGAACAGGTCGTGGTAGATGTCGCTTCCGTCGCGCACGAAATGGGGATGATCCACCTCTTCGATTTCGACGCGGAGCCGACCTGACGGCCCGCCCCGGACGCCCGCATGGCCCTTTCCGCGCATGTCGAAGTAGTTTCCCTCCGACACTCCGGGAGGAACCGCGATGGTGATGACTTCCTCGCCCAGCACCCGGCCTTCCCCCGAGCACGATTTGCACTTGTTATCCAGGGTTCGTCCCTCACCCTCGCAAGCGGGACAGGGCCGGACATTCACGAACTGACCGAACGGCGTCCGACTCACCTGCCTGAATTCCCCGGTGCCCTGACACGTCGGACACGCAGAGTAGCGCGGTACGCCGTCCTCGGCCCCGTTGCCCCCACAGGCCTCACAGGGGATTTGTTTGCGGACTTTGATCTTTTTCTCCGTTCCCTCGGAGATCTCCTCAAGGGAGAGTGGAAGCGTAATCCTCAGGTCGCCGCCCGCCTGTCCCTGCTGAGGGCCCCTGCGACCCCGGCCCCGCCCGCCGAAGACATCCTCAAAGATCGAACCGCCCCCGAAAATGTCGCCGAAAGCGGAGAAGATATCCCCCACGTTGTTGAAGCCGCCTGCATCGGAGCCCGCACCCCGCAAACCGGCATGCCCAAACCGGTCGTAGTTTCGTCTTTTCTCAGGATTGGACAACACCTCATAGGCGTTGGCCGCCTCCTTGAACTGCTCCTCGGCCTCATGGTCGCCAGGATTGCGGTCCGGATGGTGCTTCAGCGCAATCTTCCGATACGCTTTCTTGATCTCGTCCGCCGACGCCTCGCGCGACACTCCGAGAACCTCGTAGAAGTCTCTCATATAATCCCTGGATTCTAGCTCGGATGTCGGATCAGAGCGCCACTATGACTTTGCTGTGGCGCAGAACACGGTCTCCCAGCCGGTATCCTCGCTGGACTTCAGAGAGGATTGTTCCGGGCTGAACGCCCTCCGGCGGGGGCTGCCGAAGCAGGGCATCGTGGAGGTTCTCATCAAACACGCTCCCTTCGGCTTCAATGGGCTCCACGCCCAGTTTCTTCAACTCGGAGGCAAACTTGTCGACGACGAGCGAGACGCCGCGGCGGATGCTCTCGAGAGGAGCCCTCGGGTCCTCTTCATCCGCAGGGTTTTCCACGGCCTCCATCGAGCGGCGAAGATCATCGAACACATCCAGAAACCGGGAAATGACTTCGGCCTTGCCGTACTCGAGCGCAGAGCTACGCTCGTTCGCAGTCCGCCGGCGATAGTTCTGGAATTCCGCTGCCGTCCGGAGGAGCTGATCGCGCAAGGCTTCGACCTCGGCCTGGAGTGATACGACCACCTCCTCCAGGGACACGTCTTCCTGCGAGGGCAAGCCCTCGTCCGCTGCTTCCACCGAACGCCAACCGCCGTCGTAGGCATCGGGCCGGCTTTCCGGCGGAACCCCGGCATCCGCCTCTGGGCCCTGATCCGGTTCGGTTCCAAGGCCGGCATCGCCGGAAACGTGCTCTGATTCTCCCTCGGCAAAGGGCATATTGGTGTTAGGCATAATGACGAAAATGGGGGAGGAGTTGACGCGTTATCCCTGCACCACGCTGCCACCGGCCAGGCCGTCCGGCGAGCGACCCAGCAGCGTCGCCATGTTCTGAACCAGCGCGATGATGCGGGCATAGTCCATCCGCATCGGACCCAGAACCCCAACGGTTCCTGTGGTATCGCCCAGTTCAAAACTGGCCGTTACGATCGAATACGGACGCGCCTTCTCGTCACCGTGCTCTGCGCCAATGGTGACACGCACCTCGCCCGATTCCTCTTCCGTTGCCGGCCTCTCGACAAGTCGCACGACAATCTCTTCGTCCTCCAACAACTCCATGATGTTGCGCAGGGACTCGGGATCGTGGAATTCGGGATGGGCGACGATATGCTGAGCACCACCGACGGCGATTCTTCTTGACTCCGGCGCCTCGTCGAACAACACGGAGGCGTGCTTCATAACCACGCCTACCACGCCCGATGGCTCTCCGGCCAGGTCCCTGAGTCGATCCGAAAAGGTGGTGCGAATCTGCTCCAGCGTGAGTCCGGCGAGTCGCTCGTTCAGGATGGAGACCATTTCGGCTACCCGATCGCGGCCGAGATCAAGCGCCGCCTCCAAAACGATCGTCTTCACCAGACCGCTTCGAACGCTGATCACGAAAAGACTCCGCGTTGACGACAGGGGTAGAACATCGATGCGGCTGAAAACACCCTTCGACATCCTGGGGGTCAATACGATGCCCAGCAGATTGGAGAGCCTGCCCAGCAGCCTGGAACTCTCCCTCCACAGTTCACTGTTTTCTCGCACGATACGGACAAGCTCCGCATAGATCAGCGATCGCTCCACGGCGGACAACATGGGGGGATTCATCAGATCATCTACATACGTCCGGTAGCCGACCGCCGTAGGAACCCTGCCTGCAGAGGTATAGGGATGGTCGAGATAGCCGAGTTCTTCCAGGTCGCTGAGCGTATTGCGGATGGATGCGGGACTCAAACCAATGCCGAATCGCCGGGCAAGAACCCGCGACCCTACCGGCTCACCGGTCTGTACGAAACTCTCGATTACCGATCGCAGAATGATCTGCTCGCGGTCCGAAAGCCCGGACGGGGTATGGCTTCCCGGATCTGGTCCCATGGGGTCAACGAGTGACGGTTCCGACGCGTGGCAAGGATTGAATGATGAATGCCGGTACAACTAATGTTTCACTCATTTCCCGGCAGACGGTTTCCGGAAGGCCCGTCCGTGGATTTGGTTCCTGCATGGGCGAGGGGAGGCCGGAAATTCGCATCCGGTCTCCCCCCACCCACACTGCCTCCCAGCAGATATTCCTGAACGGCCGGGTCAGCCCGCCACCCTCTCGATTTCTACCGTTCGTTCGACCCGAACCTGGGACCCGGTCTCCAATTGGTATTCAAACCGGCCCTCATTGCTGAAACTCCGGGCAGCTACCCCCACCTCCAGCGCTGCGGCATCAGCGCCCCCGGCGGAGAAGGAGGGAAGCGTCACCGATCCTCCGACCACTGCTTCAGATCCGTAATAGCGATTCTGATCGGTATAGAACCCGGTGTCGTCGTAAGCATCAAATCCGTCGTAGTAATCAACCCCGCCGAAGAAGTAATTGTCGCGCTGGAGATAGCCACCCGCAACGTACTGGAATCCCCAGTACTCGTCGTCCGGCATCAGCGGGATGGGAACCAGGCCATTAAAATCCTCTGGATTAAAGAGGTAGCTGTCCGAGACGCGTCGCACGTCACGGTCGTAGAAGTCCAGTTCGCCGACGCGCAGTCCATCCCCTCGACGGTATTCGTTGAGCAGGTGCCCGCCATAGTAGCGGGTCGAGATCAGCTCGAAGCCCACGGACGGGTCTCCCACGAGGTAGCTCATCCGGTCATACTCCACGTAGCCGTCGTTGTATACGGTCACATTCATCTTACCAAGAGAGGACGGCACACTTCGGACTTCACCGAGGAAGTAGCCACCGTCATAGAGGCTGATGCCCTGAATGCGGAACTCGAGCCGAACGCGGTCGCGATAGACGCGCTTGACGGTCTGCCGAATGCGGGTATGAACCTCGATCCGGTTATCACTCCGGCCATCGGAGAGGCCTGCCTCCGTGCGTACGACCTGCTTGTAGAGGTAGGTAGACGACCAGCCGGCAGCCCAGGAGCGATAGGACGGAATACGGATGTAAAAGCCGAGCACGGGGCGCCCCGATCGGTAGTAGCGGCGCGGGTAGTACCGATAGGGCTCGTAGCGATACACCCGTGGGCCATACCAGAAGTGCCAATGTACGGAGAGCTTTCTCCGGTGGTATTGCGGCCGGTACCGTTCCGCCCAGCGGCGCTCGAACTGACGCGTATCATGGCGGTAGCGACGGTGTACCTGCGGCGTAGGCCGGTGTGCAGTTCTGTCGCGTACCACCGGCGTCACCGTCCGTCCGACCCGAACGGTACCCTGCCGAGTGGCCTCGCCGGACCGTCTGCTCGAACGTTCAATCCGCTCGCGTACACGATCAT
>CAYLXM010000015.1:0-73155 GCA_964387555.1 uncultured Rhodothermales bacterium
AGTGTCCCTTCGCTCGGGGACGGATCTCGCGTTCGTCCGCGAGGACGCTCGCTCCGATACACGGGGCTGCTCCTGGCGTTCGACCCTGGCACGGTTCGACGTGTCCCTCCGGTCAGGTGTGGACCTCACCTGCGCCCGAGCCGGCTCGGGCGCCCTCGGCCGTTCGGTCGCTCTCGCCTGTTCCTGTCGGGCTCGCGGGACATCTCGGACCGCTTTCTCCCGGCTGCTCGTCCGACTGGACGCGCGACTGGACGCCGCTTTCTCACGGCTCTCTGTCCGCTGGACCCGCTCCCTAGACTGGGCGGGTTCACTTTTTCGCTGCCGCTCCTGCCCCCACCCCGCTGTACTCAGGAGGATAAGAGCCAGTGCAATCGAGGTGTAGCGACTCACCCTTGCGAATGTTGTCTGTCTGCTGCGTTTCATGATGCACCTCGCTCGAAAAGAACCTGGAAGCCGGATCTCACCTGGATGAACCCGAAATATCGTGCCAGATCGGGACGGCTTCTTCCGAGGCCGCAGCCCGGGCGCCAAATTCCACACCCGTGCACATGGATTGGCTGGCATGTTCACTATATTGGACACCCCAATCCATCAACCACCACCAAAGTGAACCTCAAGGGCTCCAGAGTGCTCATCACCGGCGCATCATCCGGCATTGGAGAGCGTGTAGCCCTTCAGCTGGCGGAGAAGGGGGCGCACCTGTTCCTTACGGCCCGGTCAGAGGAGGCGCTGGAGTCCGTTGCGCAGTCCTGCCGTGAGTTGGGCGTACGCGTGGATGTGCTTCCGTCCGATGTTACAGACCCGGACGGGTGTAGACGCATCGTCGAGAATGCGGTAGACGCGCTCCAAGGCCTAGATCTGATTATCCTGAGCGCCGGCCTCTCCATGGGCGCGCGTTTTGACGAGATTACCGACCTGTCCCTGTTTGACCGCATCATGCGCGTGAACTACCTCGGGACGGTCTACGTGACGCACTTTGCCTTGCCCGCGCTGAAGCGATCCAGGGGGATGATCGTTGGGCTGTCTTCCCACACGGGTCTGACCGGCGTTCCGACACGGAGTGCCTACGCAGCGAGCAAACATGCTGTGAACGGATTTCTCGACTCGATACGCATCGAACTCAGACCGTTCGGTGTCCGTGTGCTCGTGGTTTCACCCGGACCGGTAGCCACAGCGGTACGCAGCGCTGCGCTCGGGCCTGACGGACGCGAACTCGGCCCCCACCTCGGGCACACCCATCGTCAGGCCATGCCCGTCGACGTATGCGCGGCCCAGATCATTCGTGCCATCGAAAGAGACCGTCGCCAGCTCGTCATGACCTTCAAGGCCCGAGTCGGGAGATGGGTCAGATTGGCGTTTCCGTCCCTCATAGACCGGGTGGCCGAGCGTGAAATCGGCCGATTCACAGTCACTTCGGACCCAGGCTGACCGGGAAGGCCTGGCGGAGTCCCGATCGGACCGGGCGCAACCCGCGCAGCCCCGGCCCGTACAAAATGGGTTAAGGCCCTCACACAACGCGACCTTCCTGCCCTTTCCATGCGCTTCTTCTCCACGCTACTCGCCAGTATCCTCGGAACCCTCATCGGTGTTGGGGTTCTCGTCTTCTTCGTCATCATCATATTCGCCTCCCTGGTGGCCGCTACCGACGCCGAGCCAACCGTCCGCAAGGGCTCCGTCCTGAAAATGGAGCTATCGGGGACGCTGCCCGAACACCAGGACGAGTCGTTGGCCGCATTCGCGGGATTCAGGACGCCTACATCGGTTCGCGATGTGACCGAAGCGCTCGAAAAGGCTGCAGCCGACGACCGAATCAGCGCCGTATGGCTGGTCCCGGACGGATTCTCGACATCCTGGGCAGCTGCCCAGGAGGTTCGACGGGCACTCAAGGCCTTCCGCGCTTCGGGCAAGCCCCTCTATGCCTCTTCGGGCACCGGAGGGTTCGCGGAAGGGGAGTACTTCCTTGCTTCAGCAGCGGATTCGATATTCGGGGTTCCGGAAGGTGGTTTTGAACTGAATGGGTTTGCGGTCTCGGTGGCGTTTTATGCCGAAATGCTCGACAAACTCGACGTGGAACCGCTGGTCGTTCGTGCCGGCGGGTACAAGAGCGCTGTCGAGCCATTCACCCGGCGCGAATTGTCCCCCGAGAACACCGCCCAACTCCAACTGATCGCTTCGCGGATCGATTCGCTCTACGTCGAGGCGGTCGCAGAGGGGCGCGCGCTTCCCGCCGAACGCCTGCGCCAACTCCGGGCCGCATCGATGCTCCAGTCGACCCGCGAGGCGGCGGAGGAAGGACTCATCGATGTGCTCGCCTATGAGGATGAACTCGAGGACGTGATCAAGAAACGGCTGGCCATCGACACCGATAAACCGCTGCCAATCGTCGGTTTGGGAGCCTATAGCCACACGTCTCGTTCCAGATCAGGGCTGCCCGACGGCTCCGATGGCGCCATCGCGATCGTGTATGCCGTGGGCGAAATCCTCGGCGGCGCCGGAAACAGCAACCCGCTCAGCGGAGAAATGGTCGTGTCGGAGGAGTCGTTCGTGGCAACCCTCGAACGTGTCCGCAAGGATGACAACATCAAGGCTGTTGTCCTGCGCGTCGACTCGCCGGGCGGATCGGCAGCGGCAAGCGATGTGATCTGGAGAGCCGTCTCCAGACTCTCTGAGGAGAAGCCGCTCGTGGCATCGTTTGGCGGTGTGGCTGCCTCCGGAGGATACTACATTGCTGCCCCGGCCCGACGAATCTTCTCCGAACCCCTCTCGATAACCGGATCTATCGGCGTCTTTGGCCTCATGTTGAATGTGGGACCAGGCATGGAAAAGAATCTCGGCATCACATTCGATGCGGTGAAGACGGATCCGCACGCAGACATGTTCTCCGGTGTCCGCACGTGGACCCCTGCGGAGCGTCTGATGATGGAGCGGCGTGTCGATCAGACCTACGAGACCTTCCTGAACCGCGTATCCGCGGGACGCGATATGACGACGTCGGACGTGCGCTCGGTCGCAGAAGGACGAGTGTGGACCGGCCTCGATGGGGTACGCGCCGGTCTGGTAGATGAACTGGGCGGACTCACCGACGCCATCGCGTTCGCGGCCAACGAAGCCGGGCTGGCGGAGGGATCCTACCGGGTGCGTGTCTTTCCCCGTCCGCAAACCGTTCTCGAGAAACTGGAGGCCTCGTTCGTTCTCGTGAAAGCCGGGATCGCGGAGTCGCTGCTGAGACCCGTTGAGCGTTCCTCCCCATTCGTCTCAGCCGCGCTCCGCATGAGCGATTTGATGCTGCGCCCGTGGAGCGTGGAAACTCGGCTGCCGTTCGACATCACCGTCCGCTGACTGGATCTCTCCGCGGCTTCCTGCCCGGTACCATGTCCGACGGCCCCGAACCGGCGGCCGGCGCCTTCTGAACAGCCGCAGTGAGCCGCGTGGCTCAGCGACGCTCGAGATACAGCACGGTGAAGTAGGCTTGCACGTCGGTCCATTCCGCAGTGATTCTCCACTCCGAAGAGGCGACGCGGGAGAAGCCCTCCATGGAATATTTGTAGGATGCCTCGGTGAAGATCGTCTCGCCTTCCTCAAACGAGAACACATGGTCTCCAATGCGGACATCCTGCCGGGTCTGACTCACCAGGTGCATCTCGATTCTCCCCAGGTCCTCGTTGTAGACGGCATGGTGCCGAAACCGTGCTGCATGGAAGTCGGCTCCGAGTTCGCGATTGAGACGGTCCAGGAGGTTGAGGTTGAAGGCGGCCGTTACACCGGCTTCGTCGTTGTAGGCGCGCTCGAGGATCTCACGGTCCTTCTTCCGGTCGATCCCGATTACCATTCCCCCGCCAGGGCCGGCCAGCATCGCCGCTTCAGAAAGGAACTCCGTTGCTTCTCCGGGATGGAAGTTGCCGATCGTGGAGCCGGGGAAGAAGAACACCGTGCGCCGCCCGGGACAGGAGGGGAGCCGAAGTCCGGCGGGGCGGCTGTAGTCGGCGCAGACGGGCCGGATCTCCCGTCCGGGATAGGCCAGCCTCAGTTCAACGGATACCTGCTCCAGGTGGTCGCACGAGATATCCACCGGGACATAGGGGGTGCTTTGCGGCAACCGGTCGAGCAGCAACCGGGTCTTGCTGCTGCTTCCACTGCCGAACTCGACAAGGCACGCGTCGGGACCAATCGCCCGAACGATCGCGTCGGCATGGCGCTCCAGGATCTGGCGTTCGACCCGGGTCAGGTAGTATTCGGGTAGATGGGTAATCTGCTCAAACAGCTCCGAGCCCCTGTGGTCATAGAAGTACTTGGGATCAAGCCGCTTTGGAGTAAACGACAAGCCGGTAACCACGTCGGAGTGGAGAGAACCGGGTTCCGGGTCAGGCATCATGATGGCGTGTACGCGAATTCATGCGGCATTCTGGTCGTTGGCGAGTCGAAGTCCCATGAATTGCCAGGTCGCGTCGGGGGGAAAGAAGTTGCGATAGGTCCGGCGGATGTGGCTCGCCGGAGTGGCGCAGGAGCCTCCCCGGAGTACATACTGATTGCACATGAACTTGCCGTTGTATTCGCCGAGTGCGCCCGGCAACGGCCGGTAGCCGGGATAGGGGCCATACGATCCGGATGTCCACTCCCAGACGTCCCCGAAAAACTGGTCCGGCATCGGTCCTTCGACAGGTGTGGCCGGACGCGGATGACAGGCGCCCGAATCGGCGAAATTGCCTTCGACCGGCACCGACAGAGCTGCAACCTCCCACTCCGCCTCCGTGGGAAGCCGGGCCCCGGCCCAACGGGCGAAGGCGTCCGCCTCAAAGTAGCTGAGATGGCAGACCGGCTCGGCAAGGTTCAGCGGCTTCGACCCTCCCAACGTAAACGCGTGCCATGCACCTTCAATGTTTTCCCAGTAGAACGGGGCCGACCACTGCTTGGCCTGCACGGTTGCGTAACCGAGAGAGAGCCACAGTTCGGATCTGCCGTATCCCCCGTCATCCATAAATGCCAGGTACTCTCCGTTGGTGACGGGTCTCGAACCGATCACAAAGGGCTCTAGAACCGCTTTATGGCGGGGCGATTCATTGTCGAAGGCAAATCCCGGCCCTTCGTGCCCGATTTCAAACAAACCGCCTTCAAACGCGATCCAACGCATGGATCCGCCCGGACGCGTTTCGCCATCCTCCACCTCACGGTAGGCCGGACGAAGCGGATTAACAGAGAGTACGTGTTTGATATCCGTGAGGATCAGTTCCTGGTGCTGCTGCTCGTGGTGAATTCCAAGCTCCAGCACCGACAACGCCTCTGCAGGTGCGTCGGCCCCGGCCGACGCAATGAATTCTCCGACTTCCTGATCCACATACGCCCGGTAGCGGTAGACCTCCTCAACGGTAGGACGCGAAAGGTAACCCCGTTGGGCCCGACAGTGACGGGGTCCAGCCTGCACGTAGTACGAGTTGAACAGGAACGCGTACTGCGGATGGAATGGGCGGAAATCCGGCTTGAACCGGGACAGGAGGAAGGTTTCGAAAAACCAGGTCGTATGCGCGAGGTGCCACTTGGTCGGACTGACGTCAGACATGGACTGCACGACGTAGTCCTCGACCACAAGAGGTGAGGCCAGGTGCTCGGTGAAATCCCGCACGCGCTGGAAATGAGCCAGAAGCCGGCCCGCATTTTGGGGGACACTTGCGGTTGAAGCAGAACTGAGGGTATTGAATGACATGGGAGGATGGACTGCTCAGCGAGTTTGTCCGGAGTCCAGGTTAATGGGTGTGGATAGGCCAGACGGTTCGACGTCCGGATTCGGATCGGGGTTCTCGAGAAGAGCAAGGAATTCCGCGAGGATCATGGCAGTCGCTCCCCATACCTGATGCCCGTAGAGAGAAAAGAAGGGGACGGACACCTGACGTCCGCGAAGCAACCTCGACGCTGTCTGTCGTGTGGAGGGACTGCTCAAGCGGTGGAGCGGAACTTCGATCAACTCCGAGACCTCTTGGGGGTTCGCGAAGAACGAGGGCCGCCTGGCAAGTGCGCCGACGAAAGGGTACACGCAGTAATTGGAGACCGTAACGTAGAGCGGACTCAGGGTGCCCAGTATTTCCAGAGAGGAGGGCGCGATTCCCAATTCTTCAAGGCATTCCCGCCGCGCGGTATCAATGAGTTCTTCTCCTCTGTCACGCCTACCCCCGGGCAGGGAAATCTGACCAGGATGATCCGGGAGAAAGTCCGGGCGGCGCGTCAGTACCAGTGTGGTTTCCTCCATCCGGGGATACAGCACAACGAGGACCGCTCCCTCCCTGCATGATGCGCGCTGGGTTCTGCTGAGGCCACCGCGTGCAGGGCCCTCGGGACTCATCCTGAACTGAGCGGCCGGCCCCGGCAAGGGAGAGGACAGGGCGACCCGTAATCGTTCAAGTGTATGATCAAAAGACGTATATTTCATTTTCACCCCTCAGTCGAACGTGTTGAAACTGGCACATCGCTTGCATGTTCTTCCCTCTAAGGGGCGGGATGAGGGTCATGACGTTCATTCCCATGCCTCTGGAGACACCGCATCGTGCGGGCGGTTTCCTAATGGTTCGCACAGCGAGCCCGTGTTATGACCTACACACACGCGTTGGCATGGAGCCTTCTGGCGGCACTCGTTCTTCTGGGGATCCAGACGACCGCCACCGGCCAGGTCCGGAAGATCGACTGCGCGCCACCGCGGGGGGTCTCCGGCGCAGAGGAGGTCGCCGCCATCATTGCGGACGGCGAGCGTGATTGTGAGAATGCCCAATCCGTCCTCCAAGAGGGACAGGAGTGGAGAAGGCGCAGTACATCACTTCGCAGGGAAGCCGAACGGTTTCGAAATCAAGCCGTCAGTTTGAGGAAGGATGCATTGGCCCATCGGAAGGATGTCGAAACGCATCGGAAACGCCTGACGGAACTTCAGGAGGAGGTGGCTCAATTAAATGCCCGGAGGCGTAGGCTTGATGCGAATGCCGAGCACGCCCTGTTCGGGGAAACCACGCCGCCGGCAGACGATCCGGATAGCATGCAGGTCGTTCCAACCCCAGGTGCGTCTGCGTGGGAGGAGCGGCTTGCCCAGCTCACGCATGCGCATCTGCGGTTTATCGAGGTGCGTCTCGAGGCGGTAGACGATGAGATGATGACCCTGGAGGGCGTCATTCAGGTCAGTGTTGATGTGGCGGCCGACCGGGAAGCTTCCGCTCTGGATTTTGAGCAGTTGGCCATCAACAGCGAACGTGCCGCCATCGAATCGGACGCTGCGGCCTCGCTCGCCGAGGATGCCGCACTCATCGGCGAACGGACCGCGATTCTCCATCACCTGCACGCTTGTACCCAGTTCATTTCCCTTCACCGGGATGATTCGAGAGCAAAGCGGGACGTCGGGCGAGCCATCGGGTATATTGACAAGTACAAGCACCTCCTGTCGAACCTCGATGCGGCGGAGGCCGAGCGACTCGTCCAGGAGGCCCGCGCGTTCTTCGGCCTCTAGAGTTCCGGAAGAGGGTAAAGGTTGGGTTGGGAGCCTGCTCCTAGATCAATACGTCTCCGGTCATTTCGGCGGGGACAGGCAATCCAATGATTTTGAGGATGGTGGGCGCGACGTCCCCGAGTTTGCCGTCACGGATGGGTCCTCCAAAACCCGGCATGATAATGAGATGCGGGACCAGTGCGGTAGTGTGAGCCGTATGGGGGGAGCCGTCGGGATTTCGCATCTTGTCTGAGTTGCCGTGGTCGGCGATGATTTCCACGCTGTATCCGTGCGCCAGCGCGGCCTGTACGACCGTCTTGGTGCAGGCATCGACCGCCTCTACGGCGGCAACGGCAGCATGGAACACGCCCGTGTGTCCCACCATGTCAGGATTGGCGAAATTGAGCACGACGAGCGCGTACGTTTCGCTGGCCAAGGCCTCTGTGACGGCCTCAGCAAGGGGAAATGCGCTCATCTCCGGCTGCAGATCGTAGGTTGGCACCTTGGGAGAGGGGATCAGAATGCGATCCTCGCCCTCGAAAACCACCTCACGCCCTCCGGAAAAGAAGAACGTCACGTGAGGATACTTCTCCGTCTCGGCTGCTCTGAGTTGCCGAAGCCCGGCGGACGAGACGACTTCCCCGATGGTCTGAACCAGATCGATCTTTGGAAACGCGATCGGCAGACCGAACTCCTTGTGGTACGGAGTGAATGTCACGTAGTGCAGCGAATGCTGTCCCTTTCTCGCAAACCCGTCGAAGTCCCGCTGGGTAAAAGCCCGCGTCAGCTGACGTGCGCGATCGGCCCTGAAATTGAAGAAGATGATGGAGTCTCCGTCGACGATTCTGCCGTCCGAATCGGCTGCACCCTTCGGACGGATGCAGATGGGCTCCACAAACTCGTCTGTGATGCCTCCTTTGTAGCTTGCCATGAGGGCATCAGTGGGGTTTTCGAATTCCGCCCCCTTCCCTGACACGAGGAGATCGTAGGCGATTTGCGTGCGTGGCCAGCGGTGATCTCTGTCCATCGCATAGTAACGGCCTACGATCGAAGCGATGCGGCCCACGCCGATGCGCGCGGCCTCTGTCTGAAACTGGCGGACGTATTCCAGGCCCCCTTCCGGATCCGTGTCACGGCCATCCGTAAACGCGTGCAGGCAGACCTGATTCGGCCTCAATCCCTCGCGACGCGCCAATTCCAGCAGGGCAAACAGGTGTCTGTCGGAAGAATGTACACCGCCGTCGGAAAAGAGACCGAGCAGATGGAGGCTCTTCTCGGTACCCGCCACCCTTCCGGCTGCTTCGCGGAGTACCTCGTTCGCAAAGAAGTCCCCGGTCTCGATCTCGCGGTCAATGCGGGTGATGTCCTGGTACACGACCCTCCCGGCGCCCAGGTTCATGTGGCCCACCTCCGAGTTTCCCATCTGGCCCTCGGGAAGCCCTACGGCGAGACCCGAAGCGGTGAGCCGGGCGTGGGGGTAGGTCCGGAACAACTGGTCGAGGAAGGGTTTCCTGGCCGCGTCCACCGCACTAACGGAAGGATCTTCCGCGATTCCGTATCCGTCCAGGATGATGAGAATGTGTCGATTCGCCATGGGAGGTGATGTATACTTGCTCCAATTTCGGTCTGCGCAGGTCCAGTCGGGGGAGCGTGTCCAACTTCCAGCGTGGTACCGCGCATCCGCCAATTCTCATCAAGATAGCAACCTGTTCGGCGGCAGTCTCACTCCACCTCATGCAAACTCGCAGAATTCCGATCGCCTTGATTGGCGGGCTTTGCCTCTTCCTCTCCCTCTCCCTGGGAAATTCTCAACCGGCCCCGGCGCAGTCCTTGTCGCTTTCCGGCGCCTCTTCGGTGTCGGTGCTCACCATGATGCCCGGGAGCGAACTGTACTCCGCCTGGGGACATACGGCCATACGCGTTACCGATCCCTATGCCGGTCTGGACGTCACGTTCAACTACGGGACGTTTGATTTCGAACAGCCGAATTTCTACCTCAAATTCGTGAGGGGACAGCTCGAGTATGAACTCTCCGCGGCCTCCTTCGAGCAGACCATGCGGGCATACCGTTTCCTCGAGCGGGCCGTCATCGAACAGCGGCTCGACCTGTCGCTCGAGCAACGACGCAGCCTGTTCGAACGACTCCAGGTCAACTATCTTCCGGAAAACAGGGCGTATCGATACGACTTCTTCTTCGACAATTGCTCAACCCGCCCCCGGGACGTGCTGGAGGAGACCCTGCATCTGCACATCGGATCCGATACCGCACGGCCGGAAGCGGATAGTTTCCGACAGCTTCTGAAGCCAGGGCTGGCCGACATGTCCTGGACGGAATTCGGAATCGATCTTGTCCTCGGACTGCCTGCGGATCGCATCGCGTCACCGCGTGAGCGGCTCTTTCTGCCGCTCGAGCTGCTCGGGGCACTCGATACGTTACATGCCGGAGTGGGTCCGGATCGACGACCGGTCGTCTCGCAGACCGACACGCTGTACCGGCCGGAGGAACCTGCCGTCGCTCGATCGCGTGTCCCCTCTGCCCCGTTCCTGATCTGGGTGGCAGGCCTGGGATGGATCACCGTACTCCTGGTGGCGCGGAGGAGGGGAGCAGTCCGAATCGTGAGGCTGCTCGACACCGTCCTCTTTCTCGTGCTCGGTCTTGCAGGAACACTGATGCTCCTGCTCTGGCTGGCTACCGACCACTCGGTGACGTCCTGGAATCTTAATCTACTCTGGGCCTGGCCAAGCCACCTGTGGGTTGCCTTTCGGCTCACAGGACACGCGACGAAGTCGCTCTTGCGGTATTGGCAGGCCACAGCGGTCTTCTGCCTGACCGTGCTGTTGCTATGGCCCATATGGCCTCAGGATCTACCGGCGGCCGCGATCCCCGTCCTGCTGGTCGTTCTCGCCCGAACCGCTGACAGGGCAGGACTGCTGACGCGACGTCAGCGCCCCAGAAAGGAGGAGAAGTAGCCGAAGGCCTGCATCAGGTCGACATTTCCTCCGGATACGATAACGCCAATGCGCTTGCCGGGGGCGGATACCTCACCTTCGAGCAACGCGGCGGCTCCCAGAACGCCTGTCGGCTCGACGACAATCTTGAGTCGCTCCCAGAAGAAGTACATGGTCCGGACAAGTTGGAGGTCCGTGACGGTTTTCATGTCGGAGACGAGGGACCGGATGATCGGAAACGTCAGGCCCCCCAGGTACGGCGTTCTCGCTCCGTCGGCAATGGTGTCAGGGTTGTGCACGGTCTGGATGATGCCGGTTCTGAACGATCGGCACCCGTCATCCGCCGCCTCCGGTTCCACGCCGAGAACACGACAATCGGGGGAAAGATGACGCGCGGCAACTGCCGAGCCCGCAAGCAGTCCACCGCCGCCGCAGCAGACGAGGAGGACGTCTAGTGGACCGACATCCTCGATCAGTTCCTTCGCGGCCGTTCCCTGCCCGGCGATGATGTCTGGATGATCGTACGGCGGGATGATCGTCTTCCCGCTTTGTTCGGCAATTTGACGCGCCAGCGCTTCCCGCGTCGTCTCGGCCCGGTCGTAGAGCACGATCTCACTGCCGTAGCCGCGTGTGGCTTCCAGCTTCACCCGCGGAGCGTCCTCGGGCATGACAATGGTCGTTGAGATGCCCATGAGCTTGCCGGCGAGCGCGAGCGCCTGCGCATGGTTCCCGGACGAGTACGTGAGGACGCCTTGCGAGCGCTGTTCTGGTGTAAGGCGCAGGCAGGCATTGAGGGCCCCTCGAAACTTGAAGGAACCCGTTCTCTGGAAGTTCTCACATTTGAAGAACACGGAGGCGTCCGTGATCGCGTCAACTGTGCGTGACGTCACGGTCGGCGTGCGTGTTACGCGATCTCCAAATGATGCTGCAGCACGTGCTACGTCGGAATACGAGACGGGAGAATCGTCCATGGTGAGCGCCGCTTAGGAGGGGAATGGACTGCGGCGCTAAAATACGCGCTTCACCTGACTCCTTCGGGATCTTCGGTGATGCCATCCGAAGCATCCACGACGGCCCGGTCAGCGCGCAGACCGTTCACCGGATTCAAGGTCCAGGTCGTCACTGCTCTTCACACCGAACGCGGTTTTGACCGGAGCAGCGTCCGCGTCGGTTTGACGTGTTTCAATGACCAGTTCGACATCCGTAACGAGCGCCGCCACTGCGCCGACAGCCGCAAGGGTCGGCGCGAGCCATATGGCGGCCATCGCTCCGCCGATTCCGTATTTGAGCGGAATCTCCAGGTAGACGTGGTCATCCTTCTTGATGATGACGCGCCGGGCATCTCCTTGTCGGATGATCTCGCGAACCTTCTCGACCAGTTGACTGCCCCCTACCTTGACTTCTTCAAAGCCGCCCGGATTCTTTTCGCTCATGGGATTTCCTCTCGTTGATATCGATCAACTCCGGTATACGGTGAATGGACCGTCCAGGATGCGTTCGTGGTTTCGACAGATCAGTCTATATCGACCCATCGATACTGTTCGGCAGAAATCCGCAAGGGGGAACTCAACGAAAGGTGCGGATCGAGCGCCATCCGCAGAGAAATCTCTTCGTTTCGTATCCACCACTCGATGCTGGCGCCGAGAAATTGGCGGGAGACGATTTCGACCGGTATCCCGTTCGGATTGGCATCAGAAACCGGGGACAGGTGTTCCGGGCGGACGGCGAGTGCGGTTCCCTTCGGACGACGTGCTCCTCTGGTGAGCCCGGCGGCGAGGGCCTCGTTCTCGATCACATTGAAGCCGAAGAACCGCGCGACGAAGGCAGTTTGGGGATGCTCCCAGAGCGATTCCGGTGTTCCCGATTCCACCAGGCGACCCTGTTTCATGACGGCCATCGTGTCCGACAGGGCAAGGGCTTCCTCCTGGTCATGGGTGACGTAGATGCTTGTGATGCCGAGCTCGGCCTGCTGCCACTTCAGTTCACGGCGCGTCTGCTCCCGCAAAGAGACGTCGAGGTTGGACAGCGGCTCGTCGAACAGGAGAACGCTCGGCTCCACCGCAATGGCCCGGGCCAGCGCAACGCGTTGCTGCTGTCCTCCAGATAGCTTCACCACGGGTCGGTCCTCCAGGCCCTCGAGCCCAACGCGACGCAGGGCTTCTGAAACGCGGACGGCGATCGTGCGCCCCTCGATACGTCTAACCTTGAGACCGTACCCGACGTTCTGTCCGACGGTCATATGTGGGAAGAGGGCGTAGTTCTGAAACACCAACGCGGAAGGGCGACGTTGCGGGCGGGTATCGGTCACATCTTCATTGCCGATCCAGATTCGACCGGAATCAGGCTCATCGAGTCCTGCCACAAGTCGCAAGAGGGTGGATTTGCCACAGCCGGATGGGCCCAGCAGGGAGAAAAACGAGCCGGCGGGGACCTCGAGTGAAACACCGTCAACAGCGGCCAACGATCCGTAGCGTTTGACCAGCGTGTCGAGTCGTACCCCCTGCTGCGGCATGGCAGATCCACCCTCTTCGGACGCTTCTAGATCAAGCAATTATCCTGCGGCGATGGCGCCGGTCACCTTCTCGGCGGCTTCCTGAAGGAGCTCGGCCGTTTCCACGCGAAGACCGCTTTCAGCGAGGATCTGGAGGCCTTCCTGGGCATTTGTACCCTGCAGCCGCACAATCAGCGGGACGGTGAGGTCCACCTTGCGTGCCGCGTCGACGATGCCTTGCGCCACGCGATCGCCACGAACGATTCCCCCGAAGATATTGACGAGGATGGCCTGCACGTTCGGGTCCTTGAGGATGATCCGGAAGCCTGCCTCCACGGTCTCTGAATTCGCCGTGCCTCCAACGTCTAAAAAATTAGCAGGCTCACCCCCGGCCAGCTTGATGATGTCCATGGTCGCCATGGCCAGTCCGGCGCCATTGACCATACACCCGACGTTGCCGTCAAGTTTGATGTAGTTGAGGTTGTAGGCGCCGGCTTCGACCTCGAGGGGAGACTCCTCGTCCAGGTCACGCATCTCCACCACATCGGGATGACGGTAAAGGGCGTTGTCGTCGAAGCTCATCTTTGCATCCAGGGCCATCACACGCCCGTCGGTGGTGAGCACCAGCGGGTTGATTTCGGCCAGTGATGCATCTGTTTCTTGATACGCCCGATAGAGGGCAGAAATGAATCGCGTGGCCTCCTTGAGTTGCTCTCCGGCAAAGCCGAGAGAAAAAGCGAGGCGTCTCGCCTGAAACGGTCGAAGCCCGACCGTTGGGTCGATCCATGCCTTGAAGATCTTTTCAGGGGTTTCTTCGGCCACCTTCTCGATTTCGACGCCACCCTCGGTCGACACCATGATCACGTTCTGACTCCGCGTCCGGTCCAACGTGATCCCCACGTAGTACTCTCGGGCGATTCCGACGCCGTCCGTAATGAGAAGGCGTCGTACTTCCTGTCCTTCCGGGCCTGTCTGGTGCGTCTTCAGCATCATGCCAAGCATCGACGATGCCCATTGGGCGACCTCCTCGACGGAACGTGCCAGCTTGACGCCGCCGCCCTTGCCCCGGCCTCCCGCATGGATTTGAGCCTTCACCACGAACAAGTCTGCTCCGGCGTCCTGCAACGCACGGGCGGCCTCGACGGCCTCCTCGACGGTGCGAGCGAGCCGGCCCGCCGGAACGGATACGCCGTAGCGCGAAAGGATCTCCTTGGCCTGGTATTCGTGGATTTTCATCAGTGCTGAAATGGGGGGTGACGCGCATCGGCAGGGTGTCTGATCGAACCGTTGCCGGTTGAATCCGTAAAACTACGGTTTAACCCCGGCGGGTTCAACGGAGCATCGACGGAGGCCTGCATTAGACGCCTCTTCGAGGAAAAGTCACGGGAGTAACTTGCTGCGATTCCGGAAGCGGGCTTTGAAGACCATCGACATCCACCTCGTGCGGCGCCTGGTTGTTGGCTATCTCACGCTCATTGGGGTGCTGATTGTCTGCTTCGTGCTGTTTCACTATGTGGAGTATGTGGACGATTTCTTCAGCAAGGGGGCCACGAGCCACCAGGTGTTCCTTCAATACTACCCGAATTATCTTCCGGAGATCATCAAGCTGATTTCCCCTCTGGCGCTGTTCCTGGCGGCCGTTTTTCTGACGACGAAGTTGACCGAGGAACTGCAGATCACGGCCCTGCAGGCGAGCGGCATCTCTCTGAAGCGTCTCTTCATCCCGTACATGGTCGTGGGGATGGCAGTGACCGTGGTCATGTTCTGGTTTAACGGATTCCTTGTGCCGGAAACGAATCGATTCCGGCTCGACTTTGAGGAGCGGTTTTTCAAAGAGACGGGCAGGCGTATCGACACAAATAACCTTCACAGGCAGAATGCGCCGGGCAGCGTACTCACCGTTCGATTCTTTGATGACCGAACGGTTACCGCACATCAAACGTCGCTTCAACAGTATGACGAGCAGAACCGCCTCCTTCGTCGCGTTGATGCACAGGAAATGCGCTGGATCGATTCGACCGGGAGTTGGAGGCTGGAGTTCGTGTCGTCCAGGACCTTCGAAGAGGGACGCGAGAAGAGGGAATTCCGAGATCGCGTGGACACGCTGCTCAACATCCTGCCTCGGGACCTGGCGAGGAAGGAGCGCGACGTCGAGGCATTGACGATCCCGCAGGCACGCCAGTATATCGATTCCATCGAACGGGCGGGAGTCAGCGATCGCGCGGTCGCTCTGGTGCAATATCTGAACAAGTACGCCTATCCGATGGCCAATGTGGTGGTGGTGCTGCTCGCTTTCCCCATGGGAGCCGTGCGGAATCGCCGGGGGAAAACCGTACAGATCGGGGTCGCCCTGTTCGTCGCTTTCGTATACCTGTCGGCAATGCGACTGGTTGAGCCGCTCGGGTTTGCCGGAGACCTCTCACCGGCCGTGACGGCGTGGGGCCCGCACGTGCTGTTCGCCGCACTGGGTATGTTCATGCTGGATCGCGTGCAGCGCTAGCCGTCGAGCTTCAGGCCTCGCCGCCAGGCATCTGGAACTGGATTGCGCCGTGAGCACTTTGCTGCCGATCGCCTATCGGGCCGAAGCTCGCTTCGTACTTCTCTATATTGTCGTGCAGCGCCTGCAGGAGGCGCTTGGCGTGAGGGGGAGAAATGACGATCCGGCTCTTCACGCGTGCTTTTGGAACGCCGGGGAGTACGCGTATGAAATCAAAGATGAACTCCTCCGGCGAGTGCGCAATCATCACCAGATTGGAGTACACCCCTTCGGCCGTCTCCTCTGTCAGCTCGATGTTCAGCTGTCCTTCCTGGGTCTTTCGTTCAGAACTCGGCATTTTGCGTCTGTTGGGTGGAGAAGAGGCTTAGGAATTCCCGCGTGCCGACAGCGCGCGGATAAGGTCGCTCTTGGTCAGGATTTCCAGGGCGCCCGGGTCCGGGCCTTCAATGAGCACGGCGTCGAGACCCTGTTCCAGTCGTTCGATCACATCATCGATACACGCCTGTGACGATACGACCGGAAACGGCCGGTCCATCACGTCACCTACCGTTCGCTCAGACGCGCCGGGACTCTCGACGAGAAGGGTCAAAATGCGTGCCTCAGAGAGGCTGCCTACCACCCTGTTGTCTTCAAGCACAGGAACCTGCGAGATGGAGTGGGGAGTCATCCTGGCGATGGCAACTGCCAGGGTGTCGTCGGGTGAAACGGCGATGACCGGGTGAGGAAAGGTCCTCGACGCCAAAACCTGGTTCGCCGTGAGGGGAACCGCCGGGCGGAGAAACCCCCGGTCCTTCATCCAGGCATCATCGTACAGTTTTGACAGGTAACGGAATCCGGAATCGGGCAGAAGGACAACCGCCACGTCTTCTTGCCGGAGTTCGGTGCGATGGGTTTCCAGCCATTGCAGTGCGCCGGCCATGGCAAGACCGCACGACCCCCCCACAAACATGCCTTCCTCACGGGAGAGTCGACGCGCCGTCAGCAGCGAGGTCGCGTCGTTGACCCGCACGAAATCGTCGATCAGGTCGAAATCCATATTGCCCGCGAGGATGTCTTCTCCCACACCCTCCGTCGCGTACGGGTGGATCGTTGACGGGTCGAACACGCGGGTATGAAAGTAGGTGTAGTATACCGAACCGAACGGGTCCACGCCGATGACCTTGACGTCCGGATTTTTCTCTTTCAGGTACCTGGCGACCCCGGAAATCGTGCCTCCGGTGCCCGCGCCTGCGAAGAAGTGCGTAATGCGACCCTCGGTCTGCTGCCAGAGCTCCGGTCCTGTCGTGCGATAATGGGCCTCGGCGTTTGAAGGGTTGTCGTACTGATTGGGGAAAAACGAATTGGGCGTTTCCGCCGCCAACCGTTTTGCCACCGAGTAATACGAATCGGGGGCATCGGGGGCGACGTTCGTCGGGCAAACGATGACCTCGGCGCCCAGCGCTCGCAGCACGTTGATCTTCTCGGGGCTCTGCTTGTCCGTCGTCGTAAAGATGCAGCGATAGCCTTTCTCGATGGCCGCCAGAGCGAGCCCGGCACCTGTATTCCCACTCGTACATTCGATGATCGTACCACCGGGTTCAATCAAGCCCGCCTCTTCAGCCGCTTGCAGCATCGCAAGGCCGATACGATCCTTCACGGAGCCTCCCGGGTTGAAATACTCTACCTTGGCCAACACCGTGCAGCCAATTTGACGGGCCAGTCGATTGATCTTCACCAGCGGGGTGTTGCCGATCGTATCCAGGATGGAGTTAACCCACATATCGTGATTCGACTAAAAAGAAGCGACCGGATCAGGGGCATGTTGAACCTTGTCATGACCGAACGGTTGCATGGAGCGGATTCGTCCTCACGTCTGCCATGTTGACAGTCCCGAGGTTTTGGCCCGCTTTTTGGGGCCACTCAACAGATTCTCAGGAACTTCCAAAGTGGACTTGCACTACCCGCTCGCCGGACTGTTTTCGGCGACTGCTCATTGAACCAACAGTATGCTTAATCCCGATTTGATCAGACTCTCCGAAACCGATCCGGAACAGGCCATTCCGTTGCTCACCGCAGACGAGGAGCGGGAGATGAATGTGGCCGAGGTGCCGGAAACGTTGCCGATTCTCGCCTTGCGGAATACCGTTCTTTTTCCCGGTGTGGTCCTGCCGATCACGGTAGGACGCGATGCGTCCCTGCGCCTGGTAAAAGACGCATTCGACAACGACCGGCTGATCGGCGTGGTCGCTCAGAAGAACGGTGAGGTCGAATATCCGACCACGGACGAGCTCCACGAGGTGGGCACCGTGGCGACGATCCTCAAGCTCATCAAAATGCCCGACGGCGCCAAGTCTATTGTAATTCAAGGGAAACGTCGTTTTCGGGTCGAAGAATATGTACAGGAGGAGCCCTACTTCGTTGCCCGGGTGATCCCGTTTGTCGAGCCTGTGGAGGAAAGTGTCGAACTGTCGGCCACAACCAGGTCGATCAAGGAACTGGCCGTTCAGATCGTCAACCTGTCCCCGAATCTTCCGAGCGAAGCAGCGTACGCGATCCAGAACATCGACTCGCCTGCCTTCCTGATTCATTTCATCGCATCGAATCTGCCGGTATCGATCTCGGACAAACAGGCGCTCCTGGAGACCATCCCGATCGTAGATCGAGCCAGACTCGTACTCGATCACCTCAAACGCGAACTGCAGGTTCTCGAGCTTTCCGAGGAAATCCGCTCCAGAGTCAAGACGGACGTGGACAAGCAGCAGCGTGAGTACCTCCTGAGGCAGCACATGAAGGCGATTCAGGATGAGCTGGGCGAAGCAGAAGGAGGGAACGAGGAACTGGCGGAATTGCGCAGACGCATTCAGGAGAAGCCGCTCCCCGAACACGTGCGTAAGTCGGCCACCAAGGAACTCGACAAGATGGCGAGAACGAGCCCCATGGCGCCGGACTATTCTGTGATTCGTAACTATATCGACTGGATCCTGGATCTTCCGTGGCTCGAATATTCGGAAGATCAGCTTGACATCAACAGGGCAGAGGCGGTACTGGAGGAGGACCACTACGGGCTCGAAAAGGTCAAGAAACGGATCCTCGAGTACCTGGCAGTCTTAAAGCTGAAGGGGGACATGAAGGCCCCTATCCTGTGCTTCTACGGCCCGCCGGGTGTGGGGAAGACGAGTCTGGGCAAGTCGATTGCCCGGGCAATCGAGCGCGAATTCGTACGGATGAGCCTTGGCGGAGTCCGAGACGAAGCGGAAATCAGAGGACATCGACGGACGTACGTGGGCGCCTTGCCGGGCCGCATCATCCAGGGCCTCAAGAAAGCCGGCAAGGGCAATCCGGTCATGATGCTCGATGAGGTGGATAAACTCGGGAGCGACTTTCGAGGCGACCCGAGCAGTGCCCTTCTCGAAGTGCTGGATCCCGAGCAGAACATCGCGTTCAACGACCATTACCTCGAACTCGATTACGACCTTTCGAAAGTCCTTTTCATTGCGACGGCGAATTACCTGGAGGCCATTCCGGCGCCGCTGCGGGATCGAATGGAAATGATCGAGATCAACGGGTATACCCAGGACGAGAAGTTGGCCATTGCGCAGCGGTACCTGGTCCCTCGTCAGATCGATCGTAACGGGCTGCAGCCTGACCAACTGGTTCTGGAAGAGGAGGCGCTCCGGCAGCTGATTGATGGATATACCCGGGAGTCGGGAGTGAGGCAACTCGAGCGCATGATAGGGGCGGTTGCCCGCGGTGTGGCCAAGAAAGTGGCCGCCGGCGAGGTCGAGCGGTTGACCATCGCATCGGAATCCGTCGAAGAGTACCTCGGCCCGCGGAAGTACTTTTCGGACATATCAGAGCGAACCGAGGTGCCGGGTGTTGCGACAGGACTGGCATGGACGCCGACGGGCGGCGATATCCTGTTCATTGAAGCCTCCGTATCCCGCGGCTCCGGGCGCATGATCCTGACGGGTCAACTCGGCGACGTCATGAAGGAGTCGGCACAGGCCGCGTTCTCATACGTCAAGGCGCACGCCGATGTCCTCGGCATCCCCGAAGACGCCTTCCGGCACTGGGATGTACATCTGCACGTGCCGGCGGGCGCCGTCCCCAAAGACGGCCCGTCGGCAGGGACGGCAATGCTCTCAGCCCTCGTCTCCATCTACACGCAGCGGCGGCTCAAGGACGACGTCGCGATGACCGGTGAGGCTACGCTGCGTGGACTCGTTCTGCCCGTAGGAGGAATCAAGGAGAAGGTCCTTGCGGCCAAGCGCGCGGGCATCAAGACCGTATTGCTTCCGGAGAAGAACCGAAAAGACGTAGCTGAGATCGTGCCGGCGGCGCTCGAAGGCCTCGAGATGAAGTACGTGAGCCGGATGGACGAGGTGATTGCGGAAGTGCTGGTCGAAAAAGCAGACAAGGATCCACACTCCAAATTCCGCGTCGCGCAACCCACGGAGGAAACAGGGGATGCTTCCCGGGGAACAGAGGCCGAAGAACTGACCTCACTTGCTGTGATGCAGGAGAACTAGGCGTCCGATCGGGTTTGGTTGTGGTCTTCCTTCGCTGGTGGGGCCGGCGATTCCGGTGCCCGCCTGACCGGACGCTCGTCGAGGATGTGTGCTTCCAGTATATTTGGGTCGAGTCCCTGCCGGAACGACTTTCGGGCTCGCGCGACAACGGCGGCGGCCTCGTCCGCTGCCGACCCCAGAAGTCCCGCAACGAGATGCACGCCACCCTCGGTCACAAACCGGATCCGATCGAGCCACGTCATGGACTCGAATTGATTTGCCCACGCCTCCAGGTCGAAGGGGGAGGGGTCAGGGATCTCCTGTCCAGGCTCTTTCACGACGGCGGAGAGGACTCCGATCCGGGAGACGTGGACCCGGGCTGGTCCTGGTGCTCGCGGTCAGCCTCCTCTTTCTCGGTGTCGGACGGTACACCCAGGGAGCTGATCATCTCATCGATACGCTCCCCGATGTCCTCCAACGCCGTAGAAGCGGTCGAAAATGCGGCCTTGAGCAGAAACGCGGCCTTCTCGTCGAGATTCAACCGGTCAAACGACTCTGCGAGATCAGAGAGCGGCGTCGGTGCCTTTTTTGTTGTCATGCCGAGCAAGCTCCTTAAAAACGATGCTATGGGAACGCCGAGCGTCTACCTACTAGACGGAAGCCGCGGCAACAGGTTTCACGGGCGGACCGGCAAAATCGCATGGCAATGATCGCTGCGGAGGTGGGAGCCGCCCGGCGACCCGAAACCGGACTGGTAGTCCGAAGCACAGGAAGTTGGATTGATGTCCTGTCTGACGGTGTGATCGTACCGGCCCGTGTGCGAGGCAAGCTCCGGTTGTCCGGTGAGGAAGCGACCAATCCGGTTGCTGTCGGTGACGTCGTCTTTCTTCGATGGGATGATGACGGAACGGCCCTCATCACCGACCGTGCACCGCGGCGCAATTCGCTGAGCAGACGCGCTGCGGGACATCGGATCAGTGTCGAACAGGTGCTGGCCGCTAACCTCGATGCGGTTTGGGTGATTCAGGCCGTGGCGATGCCTCGGTTCAATCCGGGCTTCGTGGACCGGGTATTGGTGATGGCAGAGGTTGCGGAAATCGATGTGGGCATCGTGATCAACAAGATGGACCTCGCAAAGGACAGGCGAAAAGAGGAGGAAATTGAAAGCGCAGCCCGGATGTATGGTCAACTTGGATACCCCGTATTCTGCATGAGCGCACTCAAGGGCGAAGGTGCGGACCAGTTTGCCGAAGCACTGGCGCACAAGACCTCCATCCTGATCGGGCCCAGCGGCGCCGGAAAATCCACCCTTCTGAACGCCATCCAGCCCGGCCTGGGCCTCCGCACGTCCGATGTAAGCGAGAGGACGCAGAAGGGGACGCACACGACCACATTTGCCGCTCGCTTCGAACTCGAAGGCGGCGGTGCGATCATCGACACGCCCGGGCTGAGAGAGTTCGGCCTCTGTGGGGTCGAGGCCGACGACCTCGGCGGATTCTTTCCCGATTTCGCGCCCATGGCTGAATCGTGCCGATTCTACAACTGCACGCACAGCCATGAACCGGGCTGTGCCGTAAAGGAGGCCGTTGATCTGGGGAAGGTCGATGAGCGGAGGTACAGGAGTTACCTCAGCATGCTCGACGAATTGGGATGAGAAAGCCCGATTGCCGGCCCCCGCCGGCTAACTCGTCTCACGACCTCCCGCCCGCCTGACAGGCTTGGCCTTTGCCCCGGCCTTGGTTGAGGCCTTGACGGTGGCTTTGGATGCTCCGGTTCCTTTCGCGGATTCCTTTTTTGTTGGTTTCTTCGTGGTCTTTGCGCTGGGCTTGCGTCTGCCGGCCGGCCGGCCGGACGCGGATTTTGCTGCAAGCAGGTCGAGCGCTTCCTCCAGGGTCGTGGCCTGAGGGTCGGATCCTTTCGGCAAGGAAGCGTTCACCTTCTCGTGTTTGACGTACGGTCCAAAGCGTCCTTCGTACACATCTACAGATTTCCCGGTGTCAGGATGCGTTCCCAGTGTGCGGAGGGCCGCCCCACCGGTCCGGCTCTTCTTCTCCCGGAACAACTCCAGCGCGCGGGCGAGATCGACCGTAAGGACATCGTCTCCGGCTTTGAGGGAGGCATATACCTTGTCGTGTTGCACGAACGGTCCGAATCGGCCCAGTCCGGCCACAACCACCTGGCCCGTCTCCGGGTGCGTACCGAGCGGACGTGGAAGCGCCAGCAGCTGAAGCGCTTGTTCGAGGTCGATGGTATCCGGCGTGAGTCCTTTCGGGAGTGAACTGCGTTTCGGCTTCGTCCCGTTATCGTCCGGACCCAACTGCACATAGGGTCCAAAGCGGCCCTTCTTCAAGTAGACCGGCAATCGGGTTACCGGGTCAATGCCCAGCTCGAAATCCTCTCGCAGTTTCATGTCGAAGAGGCTCTCCAGGCTCTCCCGGTCCATGTCGGCGGGCGCCACATCCTCCGGGACCGGGGCCGTCGACTCCTCTCCGTTGTCACGGCGGACAACATAGGGGCCGTATCGTCCCACACGGACCTTAAACGGCTCCCATTTGGCTACGGCAATGGTAGAGACGGCTCTGGCGTCAACGAGGTCAAGTCCGGCCTCAACCCGACTGGCCACGCCGCGTTCCCCTTCATAGAGTGACCGCAGGTAGGGAAGGGAGGCCGTACCGCCTGCTGCAATTTCATCCAGCACGCGCTCCATTTCGGCAGTGAATCCGATGTCCACCAATTCCTCGAATTGCTCTTCCAGCAACTGGGTGGTGGCGAAGGCTGTGAACGTTGGGACGAGGGAGGGACCCTGCTTGCGAACATACCCGCGGTCTACGATCGTTCCGAGGATCGAAGCGTATGTGGATGGCCTGCCTATCCCTTTCTCCTCGAGTTGTTTTACGAGGGTCGCTTCGGTGTAGCGAGCGGGGGGCTTCGTCTCGTGTCCCACAGGCTCGACGGATCGTGGGTGGGGCGTGTCGCCCTCGTGGAGGGGAGGCAACAGGCTCTCTCGATCTTCGAGGGCGGCCTCCGGGTCGTCCGAGCCCTCGACATAGGCTCGGAAGAAACCAGCAAAATCCAGCCGTCTCCCGGACGCTCTGAACCGGGCGCGGCCGGTATCTTCATTGCCGCTCTCGATGATGGCGGTTGTTATGGTCAATCGCGCATCGGCCATCTGAGCGGCGACGGTTCGTTTCCAGATGAGGTCGTACAATGCGGCCTCACGGCCCCCGATCCGAAGCTCTTCTGCCGTCTTCATGCCCGTTCCGGCCGGTCGTATCGCCTCGTGTGCTTCCTGGGCCGATTCGCGGTTTGCTCCATAGTGTCGGGATTTCGGGCTGAGGTAGTCCCGACCGTATCGCTGCTCGACCGCGCGTCGCGAGGCGGCAACGGCCTCGTTGGACAGGTGGGTCGAATCGGTTCGCATATAGGTGATGTGGCCCTCTTCATAGAGTTTCTGCGCGATCCGCATTGTATCGCGCGCAGAGAGGCCGAGCTTGCGGTTCGCTTCCTGCTGCAGTGTGGAGGTGATAAAGGGAGGGTAGGGACGCCGAATGGTTTGCTTGTCTTCAACGGAAAGCACACGCCACGGCGTACCCGGAAGCCGATCGGCCAGGTCTCGCGCCTTTTCTTCCGAGAGGAGAAGCACGTTGGATCCTTCGGCAAGGCGCCCGGTGGTTTCATCAAAGTCACGTCCGGAGGCCAGGCGAATGCCGTCGAGGTGGGTCATCGCTGCATCGAACTGCCTGCCTTTCTCATCGAGGACGGCCTTGATATCCCAGTAACTTCCGGCAACAAAAGCCATCCGTTCCCTTTCCCTGATGACGAGGAGGCGCACTGCGACGCTCTGGACGCGACCGGCCGACAGTTTCGGTGCGATCTTTCTCCAGAGGAGTGGGGAGATGACGTAGCCGACGAGGCGATCGAGAACGCGCCGCGTTTCCTGGGCATCCACCAGGTTTCGATCAATGTCGCGGGTATTTTCGAGGGCCTCGAGGATGGCTTCCTGCGTGATTTCGTGGAAAACCATTCGATGGATCGGCACTCTGGGCTTCAATACCTCGGTCAGATGCCAGCCAATGGATTCCCCCTCTCGGTCCTCGTCCGTCGCGATGATCAGTTCGTCGGCCTCCTTGAGCGCTTGCTTCAATTTTGCGACGACCTTGCTCTTGCTCGAAGGGACGATATAGATCGGTTGGTAGTCCGCCGATACGTCGACCCCCAGGTTGCCCCAGGGCTTGCTTTTGTATTTCTCGGGGATCTCGGAGGCATTTGCCGGAAGATCGCGCACGTGTCCGAAACAGGCCTCGATCTGATAGTCGGGACTGGACAGGAAATGGCGGATGGTTTTGGCCTTTGTGGGGGACTCGACTACGACCAGGCGCTTCATGGGGTTGTACGGATGGGACGTTCGGCCTTGGTGATGCCCGAGCCCGAATCGGGACGGCGTCAAACGGGCTGTCACGCACAGAAAAGGCTCACGTTCCGGGTGCGTCCGGGAACGTGAGCCTTAACCGGGTGGTGCCGCCGCATGGGCGGGAAAAGGACGTCGACGCTACTCCGTGGCCTTCACCTCTGCAACAAGCTTGGAGATAGATGCTTTGGCGTCGCCAAAGAGCATGGAGGTTCTGGGGTGGAAGAACAAGGCGTTCTCAACGCCGGCATAGCCCGGCCTCATGCTGCGCTTGAGAACGATGATGTTCTTGGAGTGATCGACATTGAGAATGGGCATGCCATAGATCGGACTGGATGTATCGGTCCGTGCAGCAGGATTGACCACGTCGTTGGCTCCGATCACAAGTGCCACGTCGGCCGTTTCGAAGTCTGCGTTCACTTCGTCCATGTCGAAGAGCTGGTCGTACGGTACGTTGGCCTCTGCAAGGAGCACGTTCATGTGTCCGGGCATCCGTCCGGCAACCGGATGAACCGCAAACTTCACCTCAACACCTTTTTCCATAAGCAGATCGGACAGTTCGCGCACGACATGCTGGGCTTGGGCGACGGCCATTCCGTATCCCGGGACGACGATGACCTTGTTCGCATAGCTGACGAGAATCGCGGCATCCTCGGCAGAGATCTCCTTTGCCGTCCTGCCGTCTGCACCGGCAGCGACTGTGCTCTCGGCGTGGTCATCCCCTCCGAATCCCCCGAGAAGCACGTTGGCCAGGGACCGGTTCATCCCCTCACACATAATTTTGGTGAGGATCAGGCCGGATGCTCCAACCAGGGCGCCACTGACGATCAGGGAGACGTTGTCGAGCACAAAGCCCGTTGCGGCTGCAGCCAGGCCGGAGTACGAGTTCAGCAGCGCCACCACGACGGGCATGTCCGCCCCGCCGATGGGAATGACGAGGAGAATGCCAAGGATGAAGGCGAAGATGGCTACCCCCACGAGTCCCCAGACGACCAGATCCGGTTCGGCGAGGAAGTCGGCGCCACCGGCAATACTGAGGCCACCGGCCGCGAGCACGCCGAGAGCCACGAGTACTGACAGCACGCGCATACCGGGGAATGAGATCGGGTTACCGGAGATGAACTCCCCGAGTTTCCCGAACGCGACGAAGCTGCCGGAAAACGTTACCGTACCGATGAGCATGCTGAGCGTGATCGTGAACAGCAGGCCGAAGGTGAGAAGTTCCATCCCGGCCTCATCTCCGAGGGCAACGGCCGCTTCGGGACTGAGGTTCTTGGCCACTTCAGCGGCAGCCACGAGTGCGGACGCGCCCCCGCCGAATCCGTTAAACGCGGCCACCATCTCCGGCATTTTGGTCATTTCGACGGTTCGTGCCAGATAGGCGCCAATGGCCGTGCCGATGACGAGGCCGAGCACCATCTCGACCGGCGTCAGGATGGCATGAATGAAGAGCGTGGCGACAACCGCCAGGAGCATTCCGACGGCCGCCAGTGAGTTGCCGCCCCTGGCGGTGGCGGGTGAGCTCAGCCGCTTGATGCCCAGTACAAACAACAGGGCCGCGACGAGATAGACCAGAGGAATCAGAGCAGACATGCCGTATGGGGTAGTTGCTTAGGAAAGGGTGCTGCGACCAACCGGGAAACGGTTACTGTGTTGGTCGCTTTTTGAACATCTGGAGCATCCGGTCGGTGACCATGAAGCCGCCGACCACGTTGATCGTTGCCAGAATCAGCGCCGCAAATCCGATCCACTTGGCCCAGGGCGTTCCCACCATGCCGGCTACGAACAGCGCTCCAACGATCGTGATTCCACTGATCGCGTTGGAGCCGGACATGAGCGGGGTATGGAGCGTCGCCGGCACCCGGCTGATAATCTCCACGCCAACGAAGGCGGCGAGTGTGAAATAGATGATGTTCTCAACCATAGGTACGTACCGTTGGAGTGGTTTCAGGCTTCGAGCAAGGCTTTGACGCGCTCGTTGACCACGGCGCCGTCGTGGGAGACGCAGACGGACTTGAAGATGTCGTCTTCGAAATCAATCTTGAACGAGTCCCCTTTGGCGAATTCGGTGATCATGGCGGACACCGTTCGGGCAAACATCTGGCTTGCGTGCAGTGGCAAATCCGCTGCCATGTTGAGGGGACCGATAATCGTCACGCCGTCGACCACGACAGTCTCGCCGGGTTTGGTCGCCGTACAGTTTCCGCCATTCGGTGCGGCCAGATCAAGAATCACAGATCCGGGAGCCATTCGGCCGACCGCCTCTTTCGAGATGAGGATCGGTGCGGATCGGCCCGGAATGAGCGCGGTTGAGATCACCACGTCCGCCTTGGCGACATGGGCGGCAAGGAGCTCGATCTGACGCCGCTGCTTTTCTTCGGCGAGCTCTTTGGCATAGCCGCTGGCGTCGGCCGCCTCGGCGGTCTCCAGTTCGAGTTCGACGAAACGCGCGCCGAGGCTCTCGACCTCTTCCCGCGCAGCCGGTCGAACATCATAGGCGGACACCATCGCACCTAGTCTTCTCGCCGTCGCAACAGCCTGCAGTCCGGCAACGCCGGCTCCCAGCACCAGTACCTGCGCGGGACGAATCGTCCCGGCTGCCGTCGTGAGCAAGGGGAAGAACTTAGGAAGCGTTCGGGCACCCAACAAGGCCGCCTGGTATCCCGCGACGGAACTCATCGCCGACAGGGCGTCCATCTTCTGCGCACGCGTCGTTCTGGGGACCAACTCCATGCTCAGCGCCGTGACGCCTTGCGCGGCCAACGCGGCTGCCGTCTTCGGCTCATCGAGCGGACGCAGGAAGGAGACCAGAATCGCTCCCTTCTTCATGAGCGCGATTTCTTCCGAATCGGGCGGCTGCACCTTCGTGACGATGTCGGCGCCAAACGCCGCTGCACGGTCCACGATACGGCATCCCTTTTCCAGGAATGCCGCATCCAGACAAAAAGCCGAGGCACCGGCATCAGACTCGACAAGCAGTTCGAAACCTTGCTTGACGAGTCGACCGGCTGCGTCGGGCACCATGGCAACGCGGCGCTCGGTGGAGTCTGATTCCCTTGGAACACCGATGGTAAGGGGCATGGCAGGTCGAAAATGGTTGACGATTCAGTTTCAGGATATCATAAAAAGATAATCCAAGGCCACCCAACGTCCTGTGAAGGCTTCGTTGGTTTTAGTCACTTCGATTGCATCCTATCCGGAGGAATCTCCGGCGGCTCAGCCGTGTCTGGTCTCAAAGTGTTTCATGAATGCGACGAGCGCATCCACGGACTCTTCGGGGCAGGCGTTATAGATGGAAGCGCGGATTCCACCCACGGAACGATGACCCTTCAGCGCAAGCAGGCCCGCGGCCTTCGCTTCGGAAAGAAATGAGGCTTCCAGGGGTTCTTCAGGTAAGCGGAAACAGACATTCATGAGGGAACGCGACCCTGCCTCCGCAGTGCCCCTGTAGAAGGATGAGGCATCGAGCGCGTCGTACAAATGCTTGGCCTTCCGCTCGTTGATTTCCTGGATTGCGTGCAGTCCACCCAGGTCGCTGACCCAGCGCAACACCTTTTCCAGGATGTACACCGCGAACACCGGAGGGGTGTTGTAGAGGGTCTTGACGTGCGTGCCGTAGTCGAGCATCGCCGGTAGATCTGCCTTGCGCGTCTGAAGGAAGGCGTCATGGATGAGCACGAGGGTCACCCCGGCGGGGCCGAGGTTTTTCTGAGCGCCCGCGTAAATCAGCCCGTAGCGTGTGGCATTGATCGGTCGGCTCAGGAAGTCGCTGGATGCATCGCAGACGAGCGGAGCAGGCGCGTCGGGTTCTGTCCTGAACTGTGTCCCGAAAATCGTATTGTTGGACGTGAAGTGAACGTATGCCGGGTTCGCGCTGAATTTCCAGGCGTCCGGCGCGGGGATGTAGGAGAAATTCCGATCCTCGCTGGAGGCAACGGTATGGGTTGGGCCCACCGCCTTGGCTTCTTTGAGCGCCTTCTTTGACCACGATCCTGTAACGAGGTAGTCGGCCATCCCGTCGGCTGGAAGGAAATTAAGCGGCACCTGATAGAATTGCATCGAGGCGCCGCCCTGAAGAAACAGGATGTGCCAATCGTCTCCGATGCCCAACAAACGGCGCAGGTGGCCGCGCGCCCCGTCCGCGATTTCCGTGTACTCGCCTGAGCGATGGCTGATTTCCATGATGGAAGCGCCTGCCGAGCGATAGGCGGGCAGTTCGGCCTTCACCTCTTCAAGCACGCTGAGCGGGAGGACGGCGGGTCCGGCGGCGAAGTTATGGAGGCGGCCGGCAGGAGAAGTTGCGGGTGCGGAGTGCATGGGTGTTTCCGGAATAATGGCGAACGAAGTTGGAATCAGAAGCGGTGAACGAGCAGACCGCTTCTGAGCTTTGGTTCGAACCAGGTGGATTTTGGGGGCATGAGTTCGCCCGCGTCCGATACGGCAATCAATTCATCGATGCTGGTGGGATACATCGCAATGGCGGCCTCTGCTTCCCCTGTATCGACGAGGCGCCGGAGCTCTTCCGTGCCGCGAATTCCGCCGACGAAGGCCATATTGGGATCAGTCCGGACATCGGAGATACCGAGGAGCGGCTCCAGTACAAACTCGGACAGTCGGGCCACGTCAAGCTGGTCGGCAACCCCGGTCCGCTCGGATTCTGGCAGTGAAATGCCTGTCCAACGTCCGTTGAGATAGACGCTGACGGTGCCGGGGAGCCCGGGCATCGGCGATCCACTCGGCTCAAAGGGGTAGCGTGCCGTGAGGTCGCGAAGAAATGCTTCCGCACCGGCCGGGCACCGCCTGATGACGCGGTGATACGGCAGAATACGCATCTGGTCCATAGGGAAGAGCACCGCCGGGAACCGAGCGTTCTCTACCGAATCTCCGACTCCCGAATGCGCCGCGCGGCTTGCGGCGGCGCAGCGGTGGTGTCCATCCGCGACGTAGATCCGTTCAACGGGCTGAAACGCAGATACGAAAGTCTCCGGGTCGGAAACTTTCCACATCGTGTGCCGAATCCCGTCCTCCGCGACGAAATCAAATAGACTGGCGGACCTGGTAACCTCGCGGAGCAGGTCCTTCAGGCGAGGCGTAGGGCGAAAGGTGAGCATGACCGGCTCCGCATGGGCCCGCTGGGCGAGGATGTGCCGCGTGCGGTCATCCTCTTTGTCGGGCCGGGTCTTCTCATGTCGGACGATGAGACCCTGGTCGTAGTCGCGCGTGGCTACGCAAGCAAACAGACCGGTCTGCAGCCTTCCCTCCATGTCGAGTTGATACACGTAAAGGCTTTGTTCGCTTTCGGCGGTGAAGACCTCGGATGCGGCGAACCGTTCGAGCGTGGCGGCACCTGCGCGGTAGACCTGATCATCGTGTTCATCCATCCCGGGAGGAAAACCGATTTCCGGTCGGATAACACGGAGGAAACTGTACGGTTTTCCGTCAGCGAGGCTGCGCGCCTCGTCTGTGCGGATGACGTCGTACGGTGGACAGGCGACTTGATCAACCCAGGCGGGAAAGGGGCGGAGAGCGGAGAACGGATAGACGTCAGCCATAGGATCACGAGACGAAAGGGCTTTGAGTGGGACGCCTCACATGCCATAATCTAAGACGCCACGCCGCGGGTGTTCGGATGGACGAGCTCCGATCACCGGTTTTTCACAGCACCAAAAAGGGGGATGAATCATGAAGATCCATCCCCCTGTTCGGAAGCGAAATGCCGGTCACCTATTTCACGGTCGTCGAGCGAGCGATCCAGGCATATCGGCCGTAATCGATTTCGTAGGCCTGACCGACCTGCCAGCCTTCAAAGAATTTTTCTTCCTGATCGGGGAAGAACCGGGAGTATTGGCTGATTTTCTGGTTGGCGCGAGCCTCCAGGGAAGCGTCTCGCTGGACGGCCCTGCGATAGTGGTCGATCGCCAACCAATACACGGCTTTGTCCCGGCGCTCGAAATTGGACCCCTGGACGGCTCGAACGTAGATGTCGCCAATGAGGATTTCGGCGTTGCCAAAGCCCGGATCGATCCGCAGGGCGCGTTCGGCCTCGGTCCTCGCCTGCGGCAGCCGATTCAGTTCATACAGTGCGAGGCCCATGTTGTAATAGATATCTCTCTTTTCACTGTCGTCTTCTGCCAGTTCGAGGGATTGTTCGAAGAGCTTGAGGGCCTCCGTGTACTCGCCATGCTCGTACTTGACTTGAGCCAGGAGTCGATATACCCGCGAGGAAGGTTCAAGGGTCAACAATTTGCGCCCGATTTCTTCAATCTTTTCGGCATCGTCGAGGTCGCGGTACAGGTCGAAAAGCTCTGCCACGATCTCCACATTGTCAGGCTGCTTCACCATCCGATCTTCGAGGAAGGCGAGGCGTTCGGCAGGGCTCTTGAACAGACTGTTCCTCAGCGTATCGAAATAGTCTTGCGTCTCGGGATCATCTGCGTAGACCTTGTCGGCCTGATCCATGAATGCTACGGCCTCCTCCTTCATGCCGAACCGCGAATACGCCAGGGCGATCAATCGTGCATAGTAAGAGTCGACCGACTCGGGGGACAGTCTGAACGCCTCGTGCCAGAGTTCGGTCGATTTTCTGTCGACGTCAATGCTCGTGAATACAGCCGCGTTCTCACGGAGGTAATTGCCGTATTGCAGATACCACGTCGCCTTGTCGAATCCACTCGTGCCGTCAAGGACTTCAAGGGCCGACTCCAGCACCACGAGGGCTGAATCGAGTAATGCTGCTTTGACGTTCTCATCGGTTGCTGTCTTGCCCAGTTCCGTATACGCCATGTAGGCGCGCTCGAAGATTCTGCGGCCGTTATACACGGTCGGAGCGTTATCCAGCAGCCACCGAAGGTGGGGAAGGGCATCGTCGTATTGTTCATTCTTGAAGCTCTCAGCAGCAAGGCTGTAACGGACGAGCACCTCTTGGGGGACTTCAGAAGGGACCTGGGCAACAACGCGGCTTCCCGCGATGAAGAACGCCACAAGCCCCGCGACAACCATGCCGCGAAAAAGCGAGGTGGTGGTAGGGTTCATCATCGTTTCTCTGATAGAGGTTAGGCGGGTCAGACTTAGCGGAACCGTCGTTTCACGAACCAGCGTTCGCCGAAATTGATGGTTGCCGATACATTTACATACAAATCCCGTACCAAAATGTCCGAGATGGCGCCTCGACGTCCGATTTCGGCGTTCACGTCGACGTATGTGCCGGGAAACAGGCTTGGCATCGATATTCCGGCTGTGGCTGCGACCGTGTTGATGTCCACCGACGCGTCGGGGCTATAGTAAGATTGCTCGGCATAGCCGCCCACGCGGTACAAAGACCGGCGGAAGAAGTTGGGGTGAAATGAGCCTCCTGAGGGAGACCACTCGACGCCTCCTCCGATACGCCAGGTATCTCTGAGTGCGTGTTTGCCGGAGGAATCGGAGCCAATCATCGGGAGTGTGCTGGAGAACCGCTCCCACGCCTCGTACCGTCCCTCCCCGGCCAGCAGAAACTGAGAACTCGGTCGATAGGCGATTCCCAACCGTCCGCGCAGCGGCAAGCCGACTTCCCCCCGCCGCACGTCCCCGAGCGTATCGGGAAATGCGGTCTGAATGAGCTGGTAGACTTGCTTTCCGTTCAGCGTCATGGGAAGCGAAACTGCAGCCCCGGCCGTCAACCTGGAACCTTGCTCGGACGTGCTCGGAAGGACCAGGGTCAATCCGACCGTACCCGATACGCCCGATAATCTTGTCGAGCGCTGCGTTCCGACTCCGGAAAGAAATTGCCCGAGGGCATCCATCTGGGTTACCCGCTCATAGTCGATAATGCCGAAGACGGCATCGGCAGACACGCCGACGGCCAGATGACGGCTCAGTCGATATCCGGCACCGGCCATCACCTTCTGGAGGCCACCGTTCCCGGAGATGATCGTTCGATAGGTCGACCCAGGCTCGTCGGCCGCGGCCGGAAGCTCTCCCTTGCGCTCGGTGCGGTATCCCACCCTGCTGTACGGCAGTAGCGCGAATACCATCCCAAGGCGTCGGGACTGGATTGGGAAACCGAGTTGCAGGGCATTCAACATACCGGAGTTGAACCGCATGCTGTTGTCGTCCGCATCGACCGTCTCGGTCGCAGAGTACTCGAATCCTGCCGAGAAGCGCGTATAGACCTGGTCACTCCACGCGGCCGGGTTCGAGAGGTTAAGGTAGTTCACCGTCATGATGCCGGTAGCGGCGCCGCCGAGGGCTTGCGACTGGGACGAGGAAAACGAGTAGAGTTGCCCTACGCCGAATCGACTGTAGAGAGACTGCACATTGTCCACCTGTCCTTTGGCAGTGAGGGGGCCCATCACAGCCAGGGATAGGCCGACGAGTGCTCGAATGGGGGCTTTCATGAATAAGGTTGCTATCGTCATTTCCGGCGAAAACGCCGATTCGAGCTTAGTTGGAAATCAGAGTGAGTACCACGCGCATTCCACTTCCGTCCCCATCGGTGCGCATAAACGCCACATTCATCGTATTGACCGTAGTGGGCGGCAGAAGACGGAAGTGGTCGTAGGGAGGTGTCCCGGTCAGGGACTGCTGGGCGACACGGAGGAGGGTCGTATTCACGGCCGCGCTCACCCCGATAAACCTGAACGTACCGCTGGAATCCGAGACGGTGGTGGAGATGAGGTCGCTGGTACCATCGGATTTGACCCCGTAGAGGTCGAGTTGCTGCAAGGGTGGGCGTACGAAGGTGCTCGGACCAACTGCAGGCAAATCGGACAGGACGGGAACCGTAAACGTGACCCGGCTCAGTACACCGCCGGCCGCCTCGTCCAGCTGAAAATCAATGTTCGCTCGGATCGCCTCGCCCATTCCGTCCGCCAATCGAAGTGTGCCGTTCGGGGCCTCAACGACCGAATTCTCTTCAAGGCGCGTGAAGATGCGCTCCGAGATCATGTCTACCGTATCGGCCTTGGCGCCGATTCTCAGCACGGCTGACGTCGCGCTGAAGCCGAATACACTGCGCGCATCCAGCGGCGTGATCTGGAAGCCGTGGAAAAGCGAATCAAACCCGGTACTGTTCATCACCGACCGGCGTTCGGACACCCAATCCCCCGGAAGTTCAACGGCAACCAACGAGTCAGAGGCCCGGACAGAGAAGGTAGTCACCGCCGTTCCGCTGCCCAGATCAGTGGATGACACCTTGGCTGTCGGATCCCAGGCTGCGCCCATCTCTGAAAGCACGAAGGTGTGCGCGCCGCTCGTATCGCCATAAGCATATCCTCTTACGAACCGTAGTTCGACCCCAACGACGGTGTCACTGGCGAACGTTGTCGGGACGAGGTTTCGGCGGAAATCGATGTGCCCGATCGCCGTCCGCCCGCCGATGAGAGGATCCTCCACCTTACCCGATAGCACCGATGAAACAAGGCCGGAGAAGGCGGCTGCGCCTCTGACGGCGCCGGTAACCTTGGCCACCGGCTCAGCGGCGAGATCAGTCGGAATTGCGGTCACCCGCAATGCATCGCCGCCTTCCTCGTCAATGAGATCGAGACCGGCAACCCCGGAATCGCTGCATGCCGAAACGGCGATCAGAAGGGCTGCCAGGAGGAGAACGAGCAAGAAATGGGAACTACGCGGTCTGATCCGCAAAGTAGGCCTGCCACACGAAAACACGCGCATCTACGCTTGACGCTCCAGCCGGAGACAATGGAGAAGGGACAATGAGGAAGCCTCAAACGCGGGTACAGGTGTGAAGGTCCCCGCCTCCGATCCTTAGGCCGGGACAGCGGCCTTCAGCAGCCGGCCGTACAACTCGGCCACCTGGTCGGCCATCTCGTCCTTCGACCCGTTCAACTCGAGGGCACCCTCCACGGACCCGCACAGGGCGCCGGCGACGACGACGGCATCGGCGTAGAGACCCGCCACTTGAGAGAGGTCGAGTCCGGGAATGCGATCGTCGACCGGCAGTCCGAGGGAAGCGAGATTCGAACGGTCGATCCGCAGGTCCGACGTGAAGCCGTCAGGCGAGAAAACACATCGGGCACGGTTCAGGAGCTGATGATCCGCGTACTCGTCCCGAAGGAATACCGGCACGAGCGAAGCCATCCAGCCGTGGGCATGCACGATGTCGGGCGACCATCCCAAATTGCTGGTCGTCTTCAAGACCGCACGGGCGAAGAAAATGGCGCGGACAAGATTTTCGTCCAACCCTCCCTGCTTCTGAGTGTCGTAGATCCCCTTTCTCTTGAAAAGGGTCGAGCTGTCCATAAAATAAACCTGAAGCCGAATTCCGGGAATCGACGCAACCTTCACCTTCAACGTCTGCGACTCCTCTCCCATCGTGATGCGGCACCCGGATAGCCGAATGACCTCGTGTAGCCGGTTCCGCCGCTCGCTGATCGTTCCGTAGCGTGGCATCATGATTCGGCTCTCGAAGGAGCGCTCCTGCAACTGCTCCGGCAGATCCCGGAGTACTTGGCCCATATCGGAAAACTTGGCGAACGGAACGACTTCGGACGAGGCGAAAAGGATGCGGACCGGGCTTTCCATATGGGTTCAGCTTGTATGGTGGCGGAAGCGTGAATAGGAAGCCGCCGGCGCGGGGGATTGCATCGTGAATGTCGACGTACGCCGGGAGCGAGACGGCTCGTGGCCTGTGGTGCGGATAGATGTGAAATATATGAATATTGAAGCACAGGAACAAGAACCAGGCCCGGTTCTGGGTCGGCACCAACGGGCTCCGGGGTTGGTTCAGGCCGACCGCATCGGCGACCTTGTCGGTCCAGATACGCGCGGAAACACGGGATCGCACGAGCCGTGTCGGGCGTTGGACCGCAAGTCCGAGCCCAGAAGCACGGCGTACGTCGGTCCTTCGCAGAGCGGTTACTATGCAATCGAGTGCAACGGTACTCTTCGATGAGTCATGTCCTCTGTGTCGGGCATTCGTACGATTCGCGCAACTGCACGATCGGAGGGGGCATCTCCACTTTGAACGCCAACTCCCGGGAGGGTCTCAGGCCGAGGGAAGTGATGATCTCTGCCTGGAGACCTGTCTGCGGCAAGACACGATCATCTTTCTGGAGGGCGGGGCATCATTCACCGAATCGGATGCGATTTTGCGCATCCTGCGCCACTTGAGCCCCCCGTGGTCATGGCTCTGGCATTTGCGATTGCTACCGGCACCTCTTGGACGAACGGCCTATCGTTTCGTGGCTCGACACCGGTACAACTTCTTTCCAGCACGGTTCCGAAAGACAAAGCCTGCGGAAGCGCCGGCTGCACCTTCCGGTGAAGAGCCCACCCATGCGATCTGACGCTGAGAGGACGATTGCACCGGGTTGCATGACAAAAAAGGACATCACTTCATGTATCTTATCATGATTTGTCGCCCACCAACCCAAACAGGGGCCCCGTGACAAAAGCAGATGTGGTCGCCCGCGTGGCCGAGGCAACGGGATTGACCAAAATGGAAACAGAAGCCGTGCTTGATGGATTCATCGTGACCATCGTACGTGCACTCAAGGATCAGGAGCCCGTCGAGCTGAGAGGATTCGGCGCGTTCAGGGTCCAGCATCGCCCGACCCGGACCGCCCGAAATCCGCGGACCGGGGAAGAGGTGACCGTGGGAGAGCGGTTCGTACCGGTCTTCAAGGTCTCGCGAGAACTCGCACGTGAGATCGACGCTACAATTCAAACCACATAACAACAGAGCTTGAAAGGGGCTAGATGACCACACACGTATGCGAATCCTGCGGCGCCAGGCTTGAGGCCGGCGATGCGGTCTGCCAACTCTGCGGTACACCCACCGGATTGCCCGTCCCGTCGGTCGGTTCAGTTCTCCAGCCGTCGCGGGAAGGCGCTGAAGATCGGTCGACGGTGAGGTCGCACGATCAGAAAACGCCTGCTCCTTCTGCTGCAGGGCCGATTCAGGAAGGCCATCGATTCTGCACCCAGTGTGGGAAACCGATTCTGCCCGAAGCACGCTTCTGCGCGTGGTGCGGGGCTGCGGTGCCGGACGGTTCAGCGGCTGAGCCCCCGGTTTTCGAAGGGGTCGCGGGGTCGCAACACGGCGATGTCGCACTGGGCGACGACGCAGGGTTGAGAGTCACAAAGGTTGAGGAGCCGAAAAAGGTGGCCCGGAAGCAGAGCCAGTCCGCCCCGGCGCAAACGACAAAAGATGTCAACAAACGCGTCATCACGCTCGTAGCAGCCGGCATCACTGCCGTGGTAGGACTGTTCATGGTGTCCCTCCTCCTGCAGGGCACATCTCCCTCTGCTCGTCCGGACCGAACCCCGTCGGAGGAAGGATCGGCCTCTCCGGTCATCGCCCTGCCGGCCGACGTTGAGCAGTCCGCACGGACCCTCCGTGCCCAGGCAGAAGCGGCAACCGGTGCGGAGGAGAAGGAAGCCGCTCTGCGAAGTCTGGTGCATGTGTATGCGTCGGCAGGACGATTCGATCTGGCTGCAGCGGTGCAGGAGGAAGTGGCGCTGGATGTCGGCTCGGCCGAGGAATGGGCCGCGGCGGGAAACCTTCACTTTGACTGGATGGAAGGGACCGCTCCCGGCGCGGAAAAGGAGGTCGCTGCGCGCAAGGCCGTGCAGGCGTACACGCGATCGCTTGAGATCGACTCAACCAATAACGACGTGAGAACCGACCGCGCCGTCGCCTATCTCAACGACGCGGCTACGGCCATGACCGCCATCGAGGAGGTCAACAAGGTACTCGCATCGGATCCCGGCCATCTGCAAGCCAACTTCAACAAGGCGGTTATGATGAGTATGATCGGGAGGCAGGAACAGGCGCTCGAATTCTATCGCAAGGTAGTCGAGCTTGCGGATCCTGCCAGCCCCATGTATATCGAGGCTCGAAGGAGAGTCGATGAACTGACGGCATCGGGAGGATGACCCATGGCGATCAACACGCTGTTCAACGAACAAGATCAGAAGCGTATTCAGGAAGCCGTATCCCGGGCGGAGGCAAGAACGTCCGGTGAGATCGTGCCCTATATCGTAGAGCGGAGTGACGGGTATGAGGTTGCCGTCTACAAGGCGGGTCTGCTGGGAGGCGGCCTCGGTCTCCTGTTCGCCGTCCTTTTCGGGTCATTCTATGCCGGATGGGGCATGGCCTGGCTCTTCACAACGCAGGGCACGGCACTCGTCGCCGTCATCCTGGCGCTTCTGGGTCTTGCGCTCAGTTTCACCGCGCCTGTCAGGCGGCTTCTCACAGGCGAGGAAACGCTGCGGCGAAACGTTCACCGACGAGCCATGCAGGCTTTTCTGGAAGAAGAAGTGTTCAAGACCCGCGAACGAACCGGAATTCTGCTCTTCGTCTCGCTTTTCGAACGTCACATCGAAGTAATTGGTGACGAAGGCATCAACAGGAAGGTCCAGACCTCCGAATGGATCGACGTGGTCGACACGATCCGGCGGGGCATCCGGGCGAATCGCCTCGCAGACGGGTTGGTCGAGGCCATAGACAAGTGTGGTTTGTTGCTCGAGGAACGAGAGGTGGAAATCAGGGTCGACGATACCGATGAACTCTCCAATCGGGTTCGCCTGCGTAAGAAATAGACAGGGCGAATGCGTCATTCCGCCAGTTTGAACGCAGGGCGACGGTTTGTATGTTCACCCGCCGCAAAGGCCTGGCGCAGGGCCGCGAACTCCGCTCTCCAATCATCCAACAACAATGAAGTTTACTGTCTGTATCAAACAGGTTCCTGACGTGACGTCTCCGTCCCGGATCGAGGGCGGACACCTCGTCCAGGACAGCGACCGGCTGGTCCTGAATGCATACGATGCGTCTGCCCTGGAGGAATGCCTCGTAATGCGCGAGGCAGTCGGAGGTGAAGTGGAGGTCGTTTGCGTGGGTCCGCCTTCGGCGAAGGAGGCCATCCGCAAGGCGCTTGCGATGGGAGCGGACTCGGGCGTGCACATCCTCATAGATGCCCAGGCAGCCTTGGATTCGCGCGGCTACGCGGATATTCTGGCGGCCTATCTGGGGACGGCCGGGGCGGATCTCATCGCATTCGGCAAACAGGCGCAGGATAGCGATGCCGGGCTGACGGGCAGTATGACAGCCGAACTGCTGGGCTCGGCCTGGGTCTCAAATGCCGTGGCGATGAAGCTGGATGGACCACAGGGACCTCTCGTAGTAACACGGCAGGGAGATACGGGACAGGAAATCATCGCCATCCCGGTTCCGGCCCTGGTGACATGCTCCAATGACATGAACGAACCCCGCATTCCGAGTCTGAAGGGAATCATGGCTTCGAAGCGCAAGCCGATCGAAGAAATGGATCTCGAGAAGGTCGGACTTGCAGCCACGCACGGCGCTTCGTTCGAGCCGACGACGCGCATCCTGGGGTATGAAGTGCCGCCCGCGCGTCCTCCAGCCCGCCTCCTTCCCGGAGAGCCGGAGGAAGCGGTTCAGGAACTCGTTGCGCTCCTCGTCCGGGAATCAGGTGTCTTCCAGAATTGACCTTCCTGACTTCTTTCGCCGCCGAGGCGACATGCCAGGTGGTGAACCTCAAGGTTTTTGATGTATGGGACAACTTCTCGCCTATATCGCCGCGGATGGTGGCAAAGTGAAGCGATCCTCTCTGGAGGTACTGACCCGTTGCAGAGCCATCGCACGCTCCGGCGGGCACCGGCTATCTGCCCTGATCTTCGCGACGGAGACCGCCGGCGCGGTGAAGGCGGTGCAACGGTACGGTCCGGATGAGATCCTCACCGTTACCAGTCCGGAGGCTGCCGGTCACCGCAATCAGGTATTGCTCGACGTGCTGGCCACGGCGGTCAAGGAAACCAATCCCTTCCTTGTTGCGATGGCCTCGAGCGAGGCCGTGAAGGACGTATTGGGTGCGCTCGGTGTTCGCTGCGAGGCCTCCGTGCTGTCGGACATGGCAGGGTTTGATGTCGTGGATGGGGGCGTCGAGGGTGTCCGGCCCGTCCTGGCCTCGAAGTACCTTGCGCGTGTTCGGGCAGACGGAGCGCGGGTTGCTATTTCCGTGCGGGCGGGGTCCTATGAAGCGGTCGAAGAGCCGGGGACGGCTCCGGAACGGGTGCTCGATTGGCGCTTCGATACCGGATCACTGCGCGCTTCGGTGCGCGAGGTTGTCTCGGCGCTGTCGGACCGCATCGATTTGTCGGAAGCGGATGTCGTTGTGGCAGCCGGCAGGGGAGTCAAGGATGAGGCCGGCAGGACCCTGGTGGAGGAGTTGGCTCGCATACTGAACGGGGCGGTCGGCTCCTCCAGGGCCGTCGTCGAAACGGGTCTCTTCCCGGCCGACAGCCAGATCGGGCAGACGGGTAAGGTCGTATCCCCATCCCTCTATTTCGCCGTAGGGATTTCCGGAGCGATTCAGCATGTCGCAGGAATGGTGAACAGCAAGGTGATCGTCGCAATCAACCGCGATGCTGAAGCGCCCATTTTCGGTTACGCGACCTACGGAATCGTGGGCGACCTTTTCAAGGTGATGCCGATTCTCATCGACGAGATCCAACGCACCAGGTCGGCCACCTGACGGAAAGCCAACCTGGAAGGGTATGGACGAAAAATTCGACTGCATCATTGTGGGCGGCGGGATTGCCGGATTGAGTGCGGCAATGATCCTGGCCAAAGCCGACGTCAAGTTTCTCCTGGTCGAGCGAGGCTCGTTTTTTGGCGCCAAGAATGTTTCTGGAGGGGTGCTGTGGGGCTCCGATCTGGATCGCCTCGTCCCTGACTACTGGAAATCCGACGCCGGAATAGAGCGGTTCGTCCGCCATCGTCGACTTACGCTGCTCGACGAGTCTTCCTCGTTTTCCATCGACTTCAAATCTGAGCATTTTTCCGAGCCCCCGTATTCTGGCGTCATCGTGCTACGCGCACGCTTCGATGCGTGGCTTGCGGAGCGTGTCCAAACCGTCATCGACGCAGGGTCGCGCTCGGAGGACTCACTGCTGGCCACAGATGTTCTGGTGGACGAACTCGTGATCGAGAACGGGCGCGTCGCCGGGATCCGCTCCGGCGGGGAGACCTTTCTCGCCGATTGTGTGATCGTGGCCGAGGGCGTGAACAATTTGCTGACCCGGCAGATCGGTCTTCAGAAGTCCTATGTGCCCGCCAAGGGCATGGCGACGGCGGCCAAGGAGGTGATCCGATTCGACCGGCGGGTACTCGAGGACCGCTTCCAACTCGGGTCCGAGAGCGGGCTGAGCAACGAGTTTCTCGGAACGGCCACGCAGGGCGTGGAAGGCGGCGGATTTCTCTACACGAACCGCGATTCCGTCTCGTTGGGCGTTGTGCTTGCGCTGGATGATCTTCGCACCAAGCAACTCAAACCGTACGACATCCTCAATACCTTCAAACAGCATCCTGTCGTGGCGGACATGATTCGGGGCGGGGAAGTGGCAGAGTATTCCGCCCACATGGTGTCCTCCGGCGACATGGGTGTACTCCCGCGGGAGATATTTGATGACGGGGTGCTCGTTGCGGGAGAAGCTGCCCATCTCGTCCTCAATTCCGGTAAGGCCATTCAAGGGATGGACTATGCCATGCGCTCCGGAATTCTGGCGGCGGAGACGGTGATCCAGGCACGGGAGGTCGGGGACTTCTCCGCAGCGAGCCTCAGCCGTTATCGCGCAGCGCTCGAGGACAGTTACGTCATGAAGGATCTCCGGGCTTTCCAGAGTGCTGTTTCGTTTCTGCATAGTCCGGACATGTTCTCCACTGTACCTCGGATTGCATGCGAATTTGGCCGCGATTTCTTCACCATTCAGAACCGCGTCACCCCAAAAGCGCGTACCATCATTTCCCGAGCGATTCGCAAGCACAGTTCCCTCTGGCGCATGGTGAACCTCGCACGGAAGGCTTTCTCTTCGCTATGAGCATATTGTCTCTCACGGAACGTCTCGGGCTCGTCGCCTACCGGAATCAGGGCCGCACCTCAGCGCGTGCCCACATCGAGGTCGACACGGCGATATGCAATTCGACTTGTCCGCACAAGTGCACCACCTACGTCTGTCCGGCAAATTGCTACACGCTGGACGAATCGAGCAGGGTGCACTTTCAGTTCGAGGACTGCATCGAGTGCGGCACGTGCCTTTACGCATGCGACCAGGGGGCTGTTACCTGGAAGTTCCCCGACCCGGAGGAAGGTCGCGGAGTAAACTGGAACTTCGGTTGAACCATCCGGAGGTCCCTCTTTTGTCGAGTGAGGCAAACCATGTCAAAATTTCCGTTTAATACCGACGACGCCCTGCTGTTCGAGTCCATGCTCTCGGAAGATGACCGGATGGTCATGGAAACGGCGAGGGAATATGCGCAGACGAGGCTGGAGCCCCGTGCGCTGGAGGGGAACCAACAGGAGATCTTTCACGATGAGATTCCCCGTGAAATGGGAGAATTGGGGCTGCTTGGGACCTTTATCGACCCCGAATACGGCGGGGCAGGCGTGTCTCATACCGCATACGGTCTCGTCGCGCGGGAGTTGGAGAGGGTCGACTCGGGGTATCGTTCGTTTATGTCCGTGCAGACGTCCCTCGTCATGCATCCCATCTCCGTGTTCGGCTCTGAAGAACAGAAGCGGAAGTACTTGCCTCCGCTGGCCGCCGGCGAGAAGATCGGCTGCTTCGGGCTGACGGAGCCGGATCACGGCTCCGATCCCGGGTCGATCGCCACGACCGCTACCCGTGTGCCGGGAGGATGGCTCCTGAACGGAGCGAAGATGTGGATCACGAACTCCCCGATTGCGGACGTCTCCATCGTCTGGGCCAAGGTCAAGGGGACCGGCGGCGTCGACGACGGCGTGATCCGAGGCTTTCTGGTCGACAAAGAGGCAGAGGGCTATTCAGCCCCTGTGACGCACAACAAGATGTCGCTTCGTGCGTCGTGGACCGGCGAGATCGTGCTTGACAACGTATTCGTGCCGGACGAGAACATGTTCCCGGAGGTTCGCGGCCTCAAAGGCCCCTTCGAGTGTCTGAATAGCGCCAGATACGGGATTGCATGGGGCGCCGTGGGAGCGGCCGAGTTCTGCTACGCGCGGGCCCGCCAGTATGTCGCAGAACGGAAACAGTTTGGATACCCGCTTGGCGCGATGCAGTTGATCCAGACGAAACTGGCAAATATGCTGACGGACATTTCGGCCATGCAGCTCCTCGCCTGGAGAATGGGGCAACTCAAGGACGAAGGCCGTTGTGTTCCGCCCATGATTTCGCTCGTCAAGCGCCACAACGTCAACGCCGCCCTGAATATCGCACGGCAGGCCAGGGACATGCTGGGGGCCAACGGCATCACCGGAGAATTCCGGGTGATCCATCACATGGTCAACCTCGAGAGCGTGAACACTTACGAGGGAACGTACGATATCCACGGACTGATCCTCGGGCGAGAAATCACGGGAATCCAGTCGTTCGTGCCTCGTGGGAATGATCTCTCGAACGGCAGACCTCTCCCGTCAACCCCGGCCAATACCCCCGAGCAGGCTTCGGCGCAGTAGCTGGACCATCCGCACGCGAATCAGAGTAACCCGAGTTGGAGACGAACTTCCTCCGACATGCGGTCCATCGTGTAGGGCGGATCGAAAGTCAGTTCTACATCCACCGCTTCCACGTCAAGCAGATCGCGGATCTTGGATTCGACCACGCCTGGGAATGACCCCGCAACGGGACAGCCCGGGGCAGTCAGCGTCATCACCACGTGCACGCTGGGCTCTTCGGGATCAATGTCCAGGTGGTAGATGAGTCCCAGGTCATAAATGTTTACGGGGATCTCCGGATCGTAGATCGACCGCAAGACTTCGATCACCGCCTCCTCGTTCAATGGGGGTCGATCGTTGCTCATGACAGGGTTGGGTGAGAGAGCTTGGTGAAAGAGGCAGCGTCCTGCTTCATTCGCTGAATCATGGCTTGCAGGCCGTTGGCCCTGAGAGGGGAGAGGTGTTCTCTGAGGCCGATGCGATCGAGCACTTCAAGACGGGTCGCGAGAATATCTCGCGGCGGCTGACCCGAAAGGAGCCGGACAAGCAGGGAAATGAGGCCTTTCGTGATCAATGCATCGGAATCGGCCTGGTAGTGAACCATCCCATCCTCCAGCCGGCTCGCAACCCACACCTGGCTCTGGCAGCCTTCTACACGATTGGATTCCGTCCTTTCGCCGTCATCCAGAGGAGGTAGTCCTTTTCCCAATTCGATGAGGAAGGTATACCGGTCCGACCAGTCCTCCAGATAGCTGAAGTCCGTTTCGATTTCCGATTCGATATCGTGAATGGGGGGTGCCATGGTCAACGTAGGATGCGAAGCGCCTGCTGGATGGCATCGACGGCTCGGTCCACCTCCTCCCGCGTATTGTAGAAGGCCAGAGAAGCCCTGACGGTTCCGGAAATGCCGAAGCGGCGCATGAGCGGTTCGGCACAGTGATGACCGGTGCGCATCGCGATGCCCCGCGTATCGAGCAGTGTACCCAGGTCGAGGGGGTGAACCCCATCGATGAGAAACGAGATCACGGGAACCTTTCTTCGCGCTGATCCGACGATCGTAAGCCCCTCGACGGACTGGAAAGCCCCTGATGCATACGCGAGGAGTTCCTTTTCGTACGCTTCAATGGCCTCGAAACCGAGTGTCTGGATGTAACGTAGCGCCTCCGCCAGTCCGACGGCGCCCGCGATGTGGGGGGTGCCGGCTTCAAACCGATAGGGAGGCTCAGCCCAGGTTGAGGTTTCGAAAGAGACGGATGAAATCATCTCCCCGCCGCCTCTGTACGGCTCCATTTCTTCAAGGCGCTCCATGCGACCGAAGAGAACGCCGATCCCGGTCGGCCCGTACGCCTTGTGTCCGGAGAAACAGTAGAAGTCACAGTCGAGTGCCCGGACATCGACCTTCAGGTGCGGGATGGCCTGTGCGCCGTCGAGCAGGACGGGTATGTTCCGTGCGCGTGCCACCGAAACAAAGGCCTCTACCGGGTTAATGGTGCCGAGGGCATTGGACACGTGGGAAAGCGCAACCATCGCCGTTCGCTCATTGAACAGCGAGAGCCCGCCGTCGACATCGAATTGTCCCGTTTCGGTCACCGGAATCACGCGCAGCCGGGCTCCGGATCGCCGGCAGAGCATCTGCCAGGGCACCAGGTTCGAGTGGTGCTCGAGCCCGGAGACGATAATTTCGCTTCCTGCCGAGAGGGAGCCCCCCATCGTCGCAGCGACGAGATTGATGGAGTCGGTCGTGCCGCTCGTGAAGACAATTTCGCGGGCCGAAGCGGCTCCAATGTGTGCGCGGACGAATTCGCGGGCGTCCTCGTACGCACGCGTCGCGCGGCGGCTGAGCAGGTGTGCCCCTCGATGTACGTTGCTGTTTTCGCCGGCATAGTAGCGCACCAGCCGATCGATTACAGCTTGGGGTTTCTGTGACGTTGCAGCGTTGTCGAAGTAGACCAGGGGATGTCCATTCACCTCCTGGTGCAGGGCCGGGAAATCCTCCCGGACACTCAGGATGTCGATTGTTCCTTTGACCGCTTCGATGGCTTCCATGTCTGTTTCCCGGATCCCGCCGTAGATCTCACTGAAGACGTTCGTTCAGCACGTGAAGAACCTGATCTCGCAGCGGCTCAACTTCGATGCGCTCCAGCACATCGTGCACGAATGCGAAGAGCAGCATGTTACGGGCCCGGTCCTCCGGGATTCCGCGGGCGCGAAGATAGAAAAGAGCCTCCTGATCAACCGCACCGGTGGTGGCTCCGTGACTGCACTTCACGTCATCCGCATAGATTTCCAGCTGCGGTTTGGCGTAGCTGGACGCTTCATCCGTGAGCAGGATGGTCTTGTTTTCCTGGAATGCGTTGGTCTTCTGGGCGTTGGGGCGGACCAGCAGCATGCCTGAGAAGGCCGATGACGCCCGATCATCCAGAATCCCTTTGTAGAGCTCATTGCTGAAGCAGTGCGGCTTCGCATGGTCGACGAACGTGTGGTTGTCAACGTGCTGATCCCCTCGCATCAGAAAGAGACCACACAGATGCGTCTCGCAGAACTCGGCGTCGGGATGGACGTGGATGTTGTTCCGAATGAGCCGGCCGTTGAGCGTCAATGCGAGCGTCGAAAAGTACGAGGAGTGTTCCTGGTACGCGTTCGTCTGCGTGATCTGCGCGGAGGACTCATCCTCATTCTGTTTCCGGTAATGGTCGACGCGGGCACGGGCGCCGACGTAGAATTCGGTCACGACATTGGTGAGTGCCGCGAGGGGGCCATCCGTGAAGTAGCTTTCGAGAATCACCCCCTGCGACTCGGATTCGAAGACAAACAGGTGTCGGGGCTGGACGATCCGGCCGGAGGCGGCATGCGTGATGTGGATGACATGAACGGGTCGTTCGAGGGAGACGCCCTGCGGAACATAGACGAATGCCCCGTCACGAAAAAAGGCCGCGTTCAACGCCGTAAACGGTTCATTCTCAATTCGCGCGTAGCGACCCAGATGCGCAACAATCGTCTCACGCACGGTTGGGTTAGACAGGGCGTCCGCGAGGCTTGAAACGACGACCCCATCGGGAAGAGTGCCGACCGTGGAAAGGGTGCGGTCCAGATAGCCGTCAACCAGTACGAGCCGCTCGGCGTCCAGTCCGGGCACGGTCCACTCGTCCCGCATCTCGAGTGGACGCCCATTGGCGACGGGTCTGGCAAAGGGCTCGAATTCTTCCTGAATCAGCCGCGTGACGTCCGTGTACTTCCACTGTTCGTGTTTGCGGGTGGGGACACCCTGTGACGCGAATGCGGCGATTGCTGCCTCGCGCAGCGTATCAAACGGTTGATCGGCCAGGAGCAACTCGGGCCGCAGGGCCTCGAATCGGTCGACGTAGAAGCCTTCCAGGCTATTCATTTTTGTCAAGCTGGTCATTGCCTGGTAGCGTTTATGCCGTCACCGCATCCGCGATGTCCCGACTGATCCAATCGTACCCTTTCTCCTCGAGTTCGAGGGCAAGTTCCTTTCCGCCTGATTTCGCGATGCGGCCATTGTGCAGCACGTGGACATGGTCGGGTACGATATAGTCGAGCAGGCGCTGGTAGTGGGTGATGATGATAAAAGCGCGATCCTGGGAGCGCAGCTTGTTCACGCCGTCGGCCACGATTCGCAGGGCGTCGATGTCGAGCCCGGAGTCGGTTTCGTCCAAAATGGCGAGTTTGGGATCGAGCATGGCGAGTTGAAAGATCTCAGCCCTCTTTTTCTCGCCGCCGGAGAACCCCTCGTTGACGGAACGCTTGGTGAGGGTGTGGGGCAGGTTCACAAAGTCAGCCTTTTCGCGGACCTCCTTCATGAAATCGACCGCGTTGAGCTCCGGGAGCCCGCGATGGCGGCGAACCTCGTTGACGGCCGTCTTGAGGAAGGTGGTCATGTTGACTCCGGGGATTTCGACGGGGTACTGAAAGGCCAGGAAGATGCCTGCCCGGGCGCGTTCTTCGGGGGACATCTCCAGCAGATCCTCACCCAAAAAGGTGACGCCTCCCACCTCCTGATCCACCGTATACTCTTCTCGTCCGGCCAGTACCGAGGCCAGCGTGGTCTTACCGGAGCCATTGGGGCCCATGATGGCATGCACTTCGCCCGGGCCCACTTCCATGGACAGGCCCTTCAGGATGGGGTTTCCTTCGACAGATGCGTGAAGATTCTTGATCGATAACATGGTGGTCGGGGTGTCTCGGTTGCCGTCTTTCCTCGGACTGCGAAGTTGATGGCGCTCAGTTGATTGAAGGTGGTTGGCGAGGGGAGCAGGACTATCCGACACTCCCTTCCAGGCTGATTGAAAGCAGTTTCTGGGCCTCTACGGCAAATTCCATCGGGAGCTCGCGGAAGACCTCCTTGCAGTAGCCGTTGACGATCATGCTGACAGCCTGCTCGGTGTCGAGTCCACGCTGGTTGAGGTAGAAGATCTGGTCTTCTCCGACCTTCGTGGTTGTGGCTTCGTGCTCCACCTGAGCCGTTTTGTTGCTCACTTCGATGTAGGGAAACGTGTGCGCGCCACAGGTGTCGCTGAGCAGGAGCGAATCACACTGTGAGAAGTTGCGCGCATTGTCCGCACCCGGTGCAATGCGCACCAGGCCGCGATAGCTGTTGTTGCTATGGCCGGCGGATACCCCTTTCGATACGATGGTGGAGCGGGTGTTCTTGCCAAGGTGGATCATCTTGGTGCCGGTGTCCGCCTGTTGCCGGTTGTTGGTCACGGCGACGGAATAGAACTCCCCGACGGAGTGGTCGCCCTTCAGGATCACGCTGGGATATTTCCAGGTGATCGCCGAACCGGTTTCGACCTGCGTCCACGAAATCTTGGCCCCGGCCTCGCGGCAAATGCCCCGTTTTGTGACAAAATTGTAGATGCCGCCCTTTCCCTCGCTGTCTCCGGGGTACCAGTTCTGAACGGTAGAGTACTTGATCTCCGCATTCTTGAGGGCGACCAACTCTACCACGGCGGCGTGGAGCTGGTTCTCATCCCTCATCGGTGCGGTGCAGCCCTCCAGATAGCTGACAAAGCTGTCATCCTCGGCGATGATCAGCGTCCGCTCGAACTGGCCGGTGTTCCGCTCGTTAATCCGAAAATAGGTACTCAACTCCATGGGACAGCGGACGCCCTTCGGCACGTAGCAGAAGGAACCGTCGCTGAACACAGCCGAATTGAGCGCTGCAAAAAAGTTGTCCGTGTGGGGTACGACGGTGCCGAGGTACTTTCGGACGAGGTCGGGGTGCTCTCTCACGGCCTCGCTCATCGAACAGAAGATGACGCCATGTTTTGCCAGTTCCTCGCGGAACGTCGTCTTCACCGAGACGCTGTCCATCACCGCATCGACAGCCACCCCGGCAAGCATCTTCTGTTCTTCCAGGGGAATGCCAAGCTTCTCGAAGGTCCGCACCAACTCCGGGTCGACCTCATCCATACTGGTGTATTGCGGACGCTGCTTGGGCGCGGCGAAGTAGATGATATCCTGATAGTTGATCGGAGCGATCTTCAGATGGGCCCAATTCGGCTCGGGCATTGTCAACCAGTGCCGGTAGGCCTTCAGCCGCCACTCCAGCATCCACTCGGGCTCCCCCTTTTTCGCGGAAATGAACCGAATGGTGCCCTCATCCAGCCCGGGAGGCAACTTGTCGGACTCGATGTCGGTCGTGAATCCATAGCGGTATTCCTGGCCCTTGAGATCTTCTGCGAGTTGCTCCTCTGTGTAATTGACCGGCTGCATGGTCTTTCGCTGCTACTTGGATGGAACGGGATCCGAAATGACGTGTCCTCTCGACACTGCGTCAATACCGGAGCGAGGCTTACTTAGACTCAATCTAAACTAGAGGACTTGTCACGCATGGCGCCGGAGATGGTTTCCGGTGGCACGATGATTTGGTCGTTTTGGACGACTTTTGTGTCCTCGACATGGGAAACCGGCCGGGGATGAAGCGGGTTGCATGCGAAAAGAACATTCGGCCCGAACCCACCATGGACATCGAAATCACCGAAAAGGCCCTTGCGAAGATTCGCCAGACGGCGCAAGGAGAGGGAATCGCTCTCGACGAATCGTACCTGCGAATCGGCGTGGTGAGCGGAGGCTGCTCGGGACTCACGTACGACCTGGGCTGGGACACGACCCGGATGGAGAAAGACCGTATGGTCACCATCGGAGACGTACGTATTCTCCTTGATCTCAAGAGCTTTCTCTATCTCGCCGGCACGACATTGGACTATTCCGACGGGCTCGAGGGCAAAGGCTTTCATTTCCACAATCCGCAGGCAGCAAGGACCTGTGCATGCGGAGAGTCGTTTTCGCTGTGAGGGAGTGTACTATTCCTTCTGAGCCGGCCTACCGGGTCCATCGTACCCTGTCCGACTCGCCGAGTCCGCGCGAATCGGCATAGCCGGCCGGCACCTCGATCACATAGCGAGCGGGCACTCGACTGGAGGTCCCTTTGTGGGACATGGGTTGGACATAGCGCGCAATATCCACGATCACGGAATCGCCGGATACAAACAGCATATCGAGCGACATCCGGGTGTTGACCATCCAGAAGGTTCGAGGCGCATCCTCCTCGAAGATGAACAGCATACCGGAGTCGGGAGGGAGCGCATCGCGTTGCATGAGTCCGCGGGCGCGGGCCGAATCGGTCTCAGCAATCTCGATGTCGATGACGGCTACCTTTTCACCGGTGTCCCTGAGGAACTCCAGGGATCCATCGTGGCGGAACGGGATGTTCACCTTGGTGTCAGGATTCTCGGCAGGCGCCGGATGGTTTGGCGGACAGCCGGAGACGGCCAGCATGGCGACGGACAGGACGACGAATCGATGAACACCCATAGGACATTCGCGGTCATAGACCGGCGGCTGCAAGACGATCTACGATCGAGTGATAGAAGCCAACATAGTTGAACGACCGAACGCCAAGTCTGATTCCAAATAGTTCGGCATGGTCGGCCGGCACCGTTCCCCAGAACGTGCCCCAACGTGCACTTTCGAGGGAAACAAATCCATCGTTCGGTCCTTCGTGGCGGTGAAGCCACGCGTTCATGGGACGCAACGGTGTACTCACGGGTATCTCCGTTCCCTTTCCTGCGCACCCTGCGAGCGAGTGGTACGACACATGAGCGGCGTCTGGGAGCCGCGGATTGAGGATGTCGCGGGTATGCTCGGGGGTTAGCTCGCTCAGTGCCGCATAGGGATCTCCCGGGTTCTCCCATGGTCCCGCTTCGGCCACGTGTTTCATGAAGCGGGCAACGGCGCCGTGGACTTTTCGATCGGAACGCAGAAAGAGGGAGGCAAGGCTCGTCCCTCTGTGCGGAGTGGACACGGTCGTGACGGAGGCGACGAACTCGGAACCACCCAGCCGTGAAACCAGATACCGGGCATCGAATCCTCCGCCGGAGAATCCGATGATATTGATCCGGTCCGCCCCGGTAATCCGAAGTACCTCCAGGGCTTGATCACGGCGGTATTCGGCGCGGACCGCGATCGGCTCATAGGGCGGCGCGGAAGGGGCGAACGCACGAATGCCTCTGTTCGCCAAATATGAGGCCACAGGCTCGAAGCCCCTGCTGTTCAGGCGGCCGGCCGCGACCCCCACGCCATGGAACAGCACGACCGGAAAGCGGGGGATGGTCGACGTCGATCCGGGATCACCCGTGGATTCGATGAAGCCGGGTTTCATGGGTTACGCGGTTGGAAAGCGTGCCCCGGGCAGGCGCGGACTCGGTCTGAGGTCCGGATCTCAGGGGTGCACGAGACCGGCGACCAGGATCATGGTGAGGCCTGCGACGATGGGCACGACAAGGTTGTCATTGATCCGCACCGGAAGCGCCTCGGCGCCGGTGGCTGCGATCGCGCCGGAGATCCCGATCACAACCGGTGAACCGGGAAGAAACAGTCCAAAGGCGACCGCCACAAGCAGGAATCCCAGGCTTCCTTCAACGGTCTTGTTTGAGCCCGGCAACTTGTGCGTTCCCCAGCGGCGTCCTATGAGTGCTGCTGCGGCGTCACCGATCAGAAACATGCAGAGCGCCGCAGCAGCGATTCTTTCGGGGTACAACCAGATGCAGAGGGCTGCCCCAATGAGGACCCAGGTGGCGCCATTGAGCCTGGCGGTTCCTCCGTGGACATCCTGCTCGGTCGGACGCATCATGAAGCCGAGCCATGTGACGATGAATCGGTTGAGCACCTCAAAATGCGATCTGGCCAGATCCAGAGACAAGGCAACCACAGCCAGAACGCCGACGATGGGCAACGCAACGGCCTTTCCAAGGAGGAGAAGACCACCAGGAATCGCGAGCGTGAGCAAATGCAGCGCCTTTCTCGCCAGTTCTCCTGAATAGGGGAAATGTTGGGCGTTCAAAGAATTCGTCTTTCCGTGTAAGATGGGCCAGGTCCTCGGGGCTTTCAATCCGGCGGACGCGTCTGCTGCGCCGTGAACCGATCGATTTCCTGTCGAAAGCGACGTGTCGCCTGTAGCGGATTGCTGTCTACCACGATCGCGGACATAACCGCGATACCCCACGCGCCTGTCGCAAGCACCGAATGCACCCGCTCCGGCGTTATCCCTGCGATGGCGATGACCGGGATGGATACGGCGGCGCAGACGCGCGCCAGCCTGTCCACCCCCTTTACGGACGCCGGGCTGTCCTTGGATCGCGTGGGAAATACAGGGCCGAAGCCGATGTAGTCGGCGCCATCGTCCTGGACCCGAAGGGCCTCCTCGAGTGTAGTCGCCGACCCTCCGATCAAAAACGCCTCGGGGACTATTTCTCGCGCGCGCGGAATTGCGAGGTCCTGTTGGCCCAGGTGGATTCCTGAAGCGCCTACGGCCAGGGCGACATCGAGGCGGTCGTCCACGATGAGCGGGATACCCGCTTCGCGGCATACCAGGGCAATGCGGTCCGCTGAATGCAGAACATGCCGTACCGGTGCATACTTCTCCCGGAACTGGACCGTGTCCGCACCCCCCTCAATCGCGAGCTGTGCGAGTTGCGCGTGGGAATGCCGTTGCTGAAAGTGATAGTCCGTCAGCACGTGCAGCCTTCCGATGGGCTTCATTTTGTTTCGCTCAATCGTCACCGTTACCTTAACCGGCTCAATATATCAGTTGCGCACGGAGGTAGCGCATCCATGGCTCAACATAGTCGTCCCTCGGTAGTGTCTCGCAGGCAGTTTGTCCGCAGTGGCGCAATGGCCGGAATGGGTGCTGCCGTGTGGCCCATACTGGATCTCCACGCCCAGCGTGGCGTGCCGGTTGATGCATCGGGAGTCACGGCGGAGGGCCCGGTCGTCATATCCAGCCGGAACGGGCTGCGCGCCGTGGAAAGGGCCATGGAGTTGGTCAGGGACGGCAGGGATGCCCTCGATGCCGTGGTCGGGGGCGTCAACATCGTGGAGGCCGATCCGGAGGACATGACCGTGGGGTACGGTGGATTACCGAATATGTTGGGCGTGGTAGAGCTGGATGCCTCGGTGATGCACGGGCCGACGGCGCGGTACGGGGCGGTCGGCGCATTGCGCGGCATTAAGCACCCTTCGCTGGTCGCAAAGACGGTGCTCGAACGAACCGATCACTGTTTGCTGGTTGGTGAGGGCGCCGCAGATTTTGCCCGGATGCACGGATTTCCGGAGGAGGACCTCCTCACCGATGCGGCGCGGCGCATGTGGGTCGAGTGGAGGGAGAACATGTCAACCGGGGATGATTTTCTTCCTCCTCATCGTGCCGAAACGACGGGAATTGGTGCGCTTGTCCGTGAGATCAGGCGGCACTACGGTACGATTCATTGTTCAGCCATCGATCTGAACGGCAACATCAGCGGTGTTACCACGACGAGCGGACTCGCGTTCAAAATCCCGGGACGGATCGGTGACTCACCCATTGCCGGAGCGGGCCTGTTTGTGGACAACGAAGTGGGTGCCGCCGGGTCGACCGGGAGGGGAGAGGCCAATCTCGAAAATCTGACGAGCTACTTCATCGTCGAGCGCATGCGGGCCGGAGATACCCCCGAGGAGGCCTGTATCGCCGCATGCCGCAGGATCGCCGAGCGCACGATCCTCGCGCGCCTCAAGGACGAAACGGGGCGACCTGATTTTAATGTGAGCTTTTATGCGCTGCGCCGGGACGGCATGGTGGGTGGCGCGGCACTGTACGGATCGGAAGGACGCGGCTTTGCTGTCGCGGATAGCAAAGGCTCCAGATTTGTGCAGATGGGATTTCTCTGGGAGGACACTGCGAATCGCTTCTGAGGGCCGAACTTCTAGAAGGGATACGTGCCCATTTCTCGGCCCCGTTCCGTTCGAACGAACGCCTGGCGGGCCTTTTCGAAATCCGTTTCGATGAGGCGCTCCGGCAGATGCACGAGCAGCAGCGATCTCACGCCGGCCCGGGAGGCCAACCGTGCCGCGTCCAATGCACTCGAATGGCCGGGAAGCGATCCGGTCGCTTCGTGAACCAGCAGAGTGGCCCCCGATGCCAACCGCTCGATCGACCCGCAAGGCTCGGTATCGGACGAGTACACGACGGATTGATGTCCATCCACAGCGTCGAAGCGGACCCCGATCGTTTCGACCCCGTGGACGCCCGGAGAAGTCGAAACGCAGAAATCTTCCGTCGTGAGAGCGACAACCCGCTCGCTCAGCGGAATCGGATGCCAGACGAGACCCGGCAAGCCGTCCCAGCCCGACGTGTTGAACGTGGCAAAAAGGCGTTCCGCCTGATGCAGCGCCGCCTCAGGGCCATAGACAGGAAGCGGGCGTCTTCGTCCCATCAACCAGATCTTCTCCATAAAGAGCGCGAACCCGCCCACATGGTCCGCGTGCTCGTGGGTAAGGATCAACGATTCGATCTCCTGCGGTGCGATTCCTGCGACCAGCATGCGCTGCGCGGCGTCGCCGCCGCAATCGACCAGAATGGAACCCCTCGATCCCGCGACGGCCAACATAGTGACCGTGCGGTGAGGTTCTGAGACCGCTGCCCCGGTCCCTAGCAAGACGAGTTTCCGTTTCACGACGGATTGACCCTTATTTGGTGCGGTTCACTACAAACCAGACCAACCGGTCGAGTGCATCTCGCGCCGGTGACTCGGGAAGCACGTCGAGGTACGCTCTGGCCTGGTCCGCATAGGCGAACATGCGCTCTTTCGCATACGAAATGCCACCATTTTGCTCGGCAAATTCGGCCACCGCCCGAAGATCTTCTTTGCTCTTCCGTTTCTTGCCAACGATACGCAGGATGCGTCGGCGTTCCTCGCCGGACGCCCGCTCAAGGGCATGGATGAGCGGAAGGGTCAGTTTCTTGTCCTGGACGTCGAGTCCGACCGGTTTCCCGACATCGGCTACCCCGTAATCGAAAAGATCGTCGCGGATCTGGAACGCCAGCCCCAGGGCTTCTCCGAAATCCTTCATGCGGGCAACGACTTCTTCATCTGCCCCCGCGCTGGCTGCTCCAGTGGCCGTGCAGGCCGACAGCAGGGAGGCGGTCTTGTCGGAGATGATCCGGAAGTACGTCGGTTCGTCGATGTCCAGGTGGCGCGTCTTCTCGAGTTGGAGCAATTCTCCTTCGCTCATGCGCCTCACCGCATCCGATACGATGTGAAGCAGCGCGTAGTCCTTGTTCTCCAGGGCCAGGAGGAGGCCCCGCGCCAGGAGGAAATCACCGAACAAGACGGCTACTTTCCGCTTCCACAGGGCCTGGATGGAGAACAGACCGCGCCGAAGCAGCGCGTCATCCACGACATCGTCATGGACCAGGGTAGCCGTGTGGAGGAGCTCCACAAGGGCTCCTGCCGAGAAGGTCGATCGCGTAATGCCCCCGCATGCTTTCGCACTGAGCATCACCAGGAGCGGCCGCACGAGTTTGCCCTTGGTTCTGAGGACGTATTGCGTGACGAGGTCGAGCAGGCGAACCCTCGATCGCATCGCCTCCCGGAAATAGTGCTCGAACTCCCTCAATTCGCCCTCGACGGGCCGACGTATGTCTTCGAGCCGAAATACGCCGGCCGTCTGAGCGGCTGAGGGCAGGGGGAGATCGATGGCCACGGTGCGGTAAACGAACGGTATTTTCAGAAAAAAGTGAAAACGACACGCCTACGAAGAGCCGGAATCAAGGGTTCCGCCCTGCCGGGGCGCCAAGTGTCAGTCACCGCCCTTTGGCGCAAGACAATCCGACATGGCTCTGAACCCCTGTGCAAGCCGCGGACCGGGGCGGAGTAGCCAGTCCGGATCCAGTATACAGACCCGATTGGATCGTAGTGCGGAAAGTGTCGACCAGCCGGGATGCAGCGCAAGCAGGCGATCAGGGTCGTAGGACAGCCCAAACGCTCCGATGATAACCTCAGGATTCGTCTCCAGAACAAACTCCTCTGAAATCACAACCGCGTCTCCCGCCAGGGTCGCGGTCACGCTCAACCCTCCGGCGCGGGTGACCATATCGGAGACGAAGCTGTCTCGGCCGAATCCGTACAGCACCCGGTCGTCGAGGAGTACGAGCACGCGGAGGCTGTCTCCCTGCTCAGTCTGCTCGTCCACCTCGTCATTCACGATGTGACGCAGTGAATCGGCTGCCGCTCTGGCTTGGTCGGGCGTCCCCAGCAACTCGCCGATGCGCTCCAGACTGCTCCAGACGCTCTCTAGGGTCGGATACGAGAAATAGTACACGGGAATGTCGAGGGCATCGAAACCGGCCTGATGGCGCGTGCTGTTCATCTGGGCGACAGCCAGTACGAGGTCCGGCTCCATCATGGCAATCGCTTCCAGGTTCAGTGGATAGGCACTGAATCGGGGTAATCCGGTTACCTCTGGAGGATAATCGTCGGCCGTCGTGACTCCGACCAACAAATTGCCGGAGCCGGAAGCGAAGACGAGTTCGGTCAGCGATGGCGCGAGCGTAACGACGCGGCGGACGGGACCCTCCAGCAAAACGGTTCTCCCGAGGTCATCTTGCACCATTCGCGCTCCCTCCGAGGTGTTGTTCTCGGGGATGCACGACGCCAGCAAGGCGATCGCGGCGATCAAGCCGCGCAGAATCCTGTTGCCCAAAGTTGGATGCGACCCCTTCGTGACGCGTCTTCGTTTTTGTCCGGTGTCGACGAACGAATATCTTACGGCAATTCCCCTCAAAATCCTCCGGGGCGACTTCAACGGCGGGGTTCCGGTGGTCCCAGTCAGCCCGTCTCTGGTCATTGATGATCACATTTATCGTGAATCCCGCCGCGCGTCACGGCCGCGTTCGTCGGATGATGCCCAGGATCGAGCATGCCGTGAAGGCGGCGCGGACGCCGGTGGCTTGGCACGAGTCGAAATCGGCGCAAGATTGTGTGGATCTGGCGAAGGCGGCTGCCGCCCACAGCAGTACGATCGTCGCGGTGGGTGGCGATGGAACGGTGAATCTGGTGGCATCCGGAATTCTCGCCTCGGAGCGGCGTCCGCCCATGGCCGTGATTCCGTTGGGCACCGGGAACGATTTTGCCCACATGGTTGCCGGCGAGCGGCGTGTTGACCGAATTCTCGCCGGGATCGACCAGGCCGGTACGCTCTGGGTGGACTATGGCACGATGAGGTGGGAAGACAGAAACGGAGAATGCCGGAGGTTCTTCTTCAATGCTGCAGGGTTGGGATTCGACGGCGCAACGAACATTGAGGCCGTCCGTTTCAAGATGCTTCCAGGCTCCAGTCTGGGATATCTCGTTGCAGTGCTGAGCACCTTGCGGCGGTGGACGAATCCCATGGTGCGTGCGACATGGACCCGTGCGGACGGAACAGCCGGTGAGTACGAGGGTTCGCTCTTGTTGGCGAATGCCGCGAATGGAAAACGAGTAGGCGGTGGTTTCTACCTCACGCCCAATGCATCGATAGTCGACGGCGCGTTGGATCTTTGTCTCGTGCGAGGTGCGTCTGCCGGGCGCGTCCTGCAGATACTGCCGCTTGCGCTCAGGTCCGGTCCGGGGCTCGCTCGCCAGCCGGAAGTCATTGCCGAGCGCGTTGTTTCAGTTGAGATCCAGAGCGAACGCATGCTGCCTGTGCACTGCGATGGAGAAATCGTGAGCGACTCGTGCCGGGTGTTCGGCGCAGCGGTTGTTCCGGCCGGTTTGGAGATTCGCGTGGTGCCAACCGAGCCGGCTGTACCTTGAGGACGGCCCGATCGTCGCATCGAAAACCCATCACCGGGGCTTCCCGGCCTTTACAATGGATCACAGAAGAACAATCGGCGCACTTGCCCTATTCCTTGTTGTTCTCCTTGCAAGCGCTGGCTGCCGCTCGTCTCGGGAAGTTGTAGAACCTGCTCCCGAAATTACCATTCGGGAGGACTTCGACCCGACGGCCTACCCGGATCCCCCTCCGGTTCTGGTCGGAGATATCGTCCACGAGGTTCCCGCCCAGCTCACAGGAGGCTCGGCACCTTCTGCGAGGAGCAACGTGACTCCTCGCGTTCTCGCCGGCTATCGCATCCAGGTGGGATCGAGCCGGGATCGGAATGAGGCCAACCAGTTTCTGCAAGAGACGATCGAGTGGTGGAATATGACGCGCGAGGAGGAGGATCCTTCGATTGCTCCCATATACATTGAGTGGGAGCAGCCGTACTGGAAGGTTCGTCTCGGCAACTTCAGAACGCGTCAGGAGGCGAACCGGATGCTTTCCGGCGTGCGGCAGGAGTTCGAGGGGGCCTTTGTGGTACCCAGTCCGATCGAGGTGCGCTAGATCGTGTTGCCACAGGACGTCCCGGCACAGAGTACCAGTCCGTCGAACCCGAATCCATCCCTGTAGCAGGTGCGAATCCCGGAAGATCGGATCGAGGAGGTCAGGGCCCTCATCGACATCGTAGAGGTGATCGGCGAGTACGTGGCTTTGAAGCCACGCGGGTCGAATTTTGTCGGGTTATGTCCTTTTCATGGAGAGAAGACGCCGTCCTTCAACGTCAATCCGCAGCGGGGTATTTTCAAGTGTTTCGGTTGCGGGCGCGGGGGGGATGTATTCTCATTCATCCGGGAAATCGAGCACGTCTCCTACCCCGAGAGCATCCGCCTCCTTGCCGCCCGCGTGGGCGTGGAAATCCCCGAAGAAGGCCAACCATCCCGGGAGGAGGACACGGATCAGGAGTCGCTTCACGCGGCGCTCCGCTTTGCAGGACGCTTCTATTACGATGCCCTATCCATCAAGGCCGCTCCGGGCACGGCTCCTTCGCGCGGGCTGGCGTATTTCCTGGGCCGTGAATTCACCCTGGAAACAATCACCCGGTTCGGACTGGGATATGCGCCGGCAGGCTGGGATTCGCTGCTCAAGGCGGCCACTGCCGCCCACTTTGGCCCGGAAATCCTCGAGCGGGCAGGGCTGATCATCCCCCGCTCCGATTCCAGCGGCTACTATGATCGATTTCGGGATAGGGCCATGTTCCCCCTGTTCTCGGCGAGCGGCAAAGTCGTCGGGTTCGCCGGCCGTCTGCTCGGGGACGAACCCGACCAGCCCAAGTACGTCAACTCCCCCGAGACCGAAGTCTACCACAAGGGTGAAATCCTCTACGGGCTCTTCCAGGGACGCGCGGAGATCCGACGAAAGGAAGAAGCCTACCTCGTTGAGGGCTACACCGATGTGATTTCGCTCCACCAGGCAGGAATCAAGAACGCGGTAGCGACCAGCGGTACGGCACTGACGCGTGAGCAGGTGAATCTCCTGGGCCGATATGCCAGGTCGGTCGTACTCGTCTTCGATGCCGACGCTGCCGGGGCCGAGGCTGCACGTCGAGGGATCGACCTGTTTCTGGAGGCCGGTCTTGGCGTGCACGTCGTCTCCCTTCCGGACGGAGCCGATCCCGACTCCTTCGTCCGCCAGTTTGATGGTCCGGCCTTCCGCAAGTACGCCGAAAAATACCGGGCTGATTTCGTACGGTTCAAAGTCGATTCTGCCACCCGAGCGGGCCTCATGGAAACGCCGGAACAGAAGCTGCAGGTGATCCGTGACATTCTGACCTCCGTCGCACACATCGCCAATCCCATCTTGCAGGGCGAATACCTTCAGGAGGTGGGCGATGTTCTACGAATTCCCGATGCCGACCTGAGGGAGGAACTCTCGAGACTACTCGACGAGCGCAGGCGGAGGACACACCGCGAGGAGCAGCGGAGCCGCATTCGCAGCACGCTTCAGCCCCCGAACCGGGGAGACCAGGGCGAGACGAAGAAGGGGAAACGGGTTCGCACAGATTCTTCGTCGAACGCCATTCTGCCTGAGGAGCGACTTCTGTTGCGACTCATGTTGGAAGGCCATGAGGTCGAATTTGTCCTACAAAACATGAGAGCGGAGGAGTTTACCGAGGGTCCGTCCCGCCTGCTCGCGGAGCGACTATTCGACATGTTCCGGCAAGGCCGCATCACGGTAGCGCCGTTCGTCGATGGGACGTTTGGCGTTGAGGTGCAGCAACTCGCCGCGGACATCCTTTCGGATCGATACGACCTGTCCTCCAACTGGAAGGAGAAGCTCGGCATGGATGTGCCGCCCCTGCACGACAATCCGCGAGAGCTGGCCAGAAGTGCGATGCATCTGCTGAAACGTGACAGGGTGGAGGAGGCAATACGCGCCCTTCAGCGGAAGATGTTCGAAACCCAGGCGCGCGGTGAGGACATCAGCGAGCAATTGGGCGAAATGAAGGCCCTCCAGAGCGCACGGCGTGCGATCGAGAAAGGAGAGTGGATGCATCGGAACGGATCGTAACGGACCGTGGTACTCATTCTTTCTTCATTGCGCCTGATCTCCTATGCGACTGGATCTGGATCCTCACGCACGAAACAAGCTGGTTGCCGCCGCGATTGCATTGGGCATTACGCTGACGGGATTGGTGTTCGGCGTTCGGTGGTTGACCATCTTCGCGCTGCTCTTCTGGGTGGCCGCGATAGCCCTGTTGGGACCTGGACACAGACGCGCACCGGTTTCAGACACCGAAGAGGACACGTGATGCCGGACCTGGAACGGACCACAGGCGTACGCCCTGTATGGAATATGATTTGCAGACGGAAGTCGGAACGCATGCCATGACGAGTGTGAACGTAGAAGAGATCCAGGCAGGAATGGATCGGATTGCGGAGCCCGATGGGATCCCGACGCCGGATGCCGAGGCAGGCTTCCTTCTGCCCAAATCATTGCGTCCCAGGCCCGTGCCGAAGGGGGCTCGGCTTGACCATCCCCATCTGTATTTCAATCGGGAGCTCAGCTGGCTCGACTTCAACTGGCGGGTCTTCTATCAGGCCATGGATGATCGCCATCCCCTGATGGAACGGTTGCGCTTTCTGGCGATCACTGCGAGCAATCTCGATGAGTTCTTCCGCAAGCGCGTCGGGGGGTTGAAGCGTCAGAAAGTGGCCGGCGTTCGCTCGCTTTCTCCCGATGGTCGAACGCCATCCGAGCAGCTGGACCTTTTGCGGCCTTCCGTCCGTAACCTCTTCCACGCCCTTTCCGCGCAGTGGGAAGCTGTGCTGCGCCCGGCACTTCGAGAGCGGGCCGGTATCCATATCCGCGACATCGAAGACCTGTCGGCGACGCAAAAACGTGCGATGAAGACGTACTACCACGCGCATGTCTACCCGATCATGACGCCACTGGCCGTCGACCCGGGTCATCCGTTCCCCTTCATTTCGAACCTCAGCCTCTCCTGCGCGATCGTTCTGCGCAATCCCGCCCGGGGGACCACCCATTTCGCCCGTCTGAAGATTCCTACCCAGATCAGCCGCTGGGTCCCGGTTGCCGGAGAATCCCGCCACTTCGTCCCCCTCGAGCAGGTCGTTGCCCAGAACGCAGCAAGCCTGTTTCGGGGTATGGAACTCGACGGGATCTACCTCTTCCGCGTCACGCGAAATGCCGACATCCGCCGAAATGAAGAGGAGGCCGAGGATCTGCTGGCAATGATTGCGGAAGAGCTGCGCGAGCGACGCTTTGCTCCGGTTGTCCGGCTCGAGGTCGAGCGTGCCATGCCGACCCATATACGGCAGTTCCTGATGCAGGAAATGGACCTCGGCGATGAAGACGTCTATGAGGCTGACGGGTTGATGGATTTGACTGCGGTGAGCAGCCTGGCCGACCTGGAAATCCCGCAGCACCAGTTCACACCCTGGGAGCCCCTCGTTCCTCGTCCCCTGCAGCAGGAACGTCAGGCGGGCGCCGAGAGCGACATCTTCTCCATTATCCGGAAGGGAGATGTCCTGGTCCACCACCCCTATGAGTCGTTCACTGCCAGCGTGCAGCGACTCCTGGAGGAGGCCGCCGAGGATCCGCATGTACTGGCCATCAAGCAGACGCTCTACCGAACGGGAGCGGATTCGCCTGTGGTCGAGGCCCTTATGCACGCGGCCGAGCGCGGCAAGCAGGTCGTGGTGATGGTGGAGGTGAAAGCCCGATTCGACGAGGAAAACAACATCGAGTGGGGGCAGCTCCTGGAAAAGGCCGGCGTTCACGTGACCTACGGACTGGTAGGCCTCAAGACCCATGCCAAGACGGCGCTCGTCGTGCGGGAAGAGGAGGATGGACTGCGCATTTATTGCCATCTGGGCACCGGCAACTACCACTCCAAGACGGCCCGGCTGTACACCGATGTGGGCTACTTGACGTGTCGGCCTGCTCTCGGCGCGGACGTGGTGAACCTCTTTCACTACCTCACCGGGTATGCGCCTGAGCAGGAATACGCCGAGATCGTTGTCGCACCGCTCTACATGCGGGATCGGTTCATCAAGGCCATTCATCGGGAGGTCGCTTCCCACCGACGGAAGGGGGACGGGCGCATCATCGCAAAAATGAACGGCCTGGACGACGAGGAAATGATCCAGGAGTTGTACCGCGCCTCGCAGGCCGGCGTCCAGATCGACCTCATCATCCGCGGGCACTGCAGATTGCGCCCGGGGCTTCCCAAGTACAGCGAGAACATCCGCGTGATGAGCATCATCGGACGTTTTCTCGAGCACAGCCGCATCTACTATTTCCACAATGGGGGAGATCCCCGGCTTTTCATCGCTTCAGCAGACTGGCAGCGCCGCAATCTCGAGGATCGCGTAGAGACGGCCTTCGAAGTCCCCGATCCGGATGCGCGGCAGAAGCTGATCGAGATTCTGGAGTTGGCGCTGAAGGACAACCGGCTGGCCTGGGACCTGCACGAGAACGGGCAGTACGTGCAGCGCCGTCCCGCTCCCGGCGAAGCGGAGTACAACTATCAGAACCTGTTGATGGAGATCGCGAAAGAGCGTAACAGCGGGTCCTGACGGGGGGACGCGTCAGAGTGACGGGGCTCCATTCGAATAAGTCCGATTTGTTCGATGGACATGTCCGGATTCCAGGGCGGAGATGATCGGCTTTGCGCAGTGGTCGACCGGTGAGTTTGCAGATCGAGCGTGGGTCCATCCCCGGACGGCCGCAAGCGGCGGCCCTGCCCTGGGCACCACCCGAGCGGTCATCGCGGAGAGGAGAGCAAGCCGGCGTTGAGGTCCCTGAAGGTGGGTCTGCCTTCTCTTGCTCTCCGACCTCCACGATCGCCACGTCGTCCGCGTCGCAATCCTCTCCCATCCCGCCTCGACACTCGGGCAATCGGGAAGCGGCTCAGTAACCCTGACCGTCCAATCCGCTTAGGCCGACGCTGCGATCCCTCAATCTGACGCACCGGGCATTCGTTTTGCCAGCATCTCCTTGACCAGGCGCTTTTGGAGCAATACCACTGCGCGCAAGCGCTGGGTGCGAGGCCCCTTGGAATGCGCCCGGAAATCGGGTTCAGCGGAGGTCCGTCAGCTGCAGCGGATAGACACGCTTCTAATCCAATACGGCCTCAACGGGACGCCTCAAGGACCGGGGCATCTCGAGGCCGCGACCGAACCGGATGACAAGATCGGGTCTTCCCGTCGAGATGCCGACCGAATTGGCGAATGGCGGCCTGAGCGATGCGACTTCCACCGGTTGATTGATGTGAGCGGTTCGAATATCCATCGCCGTCGCCTGCAAGGCAAACCGTTGAAAGGCGCGACCCACCTCTATCCAGTGGGTCTTGTCCTCCTGCTCTGAAACAAACACCGCGATCCCGGCTGAACTCCGGATCTGTCGCGCGTACTTGTCATTCTCGGCCTTTTCGGAGACGAAGAAATCAAACATCAGACCACCCAGCCAACGCGGGAGTGTCGGGTTGCCTGATGAACCGGAAAACAGTCCATCGCCTTGTCTCGCGGCCTGCCTTCCGTCGAAGCGTATCCAGCTCTTGAGTTCGCGCACAAATGCGGGGTCCCGCATCTGTGCGGTATTTCCCTGAACCACGAAATCAAGCGCATCCTCCATGGCCCGCCTATCCGTGAGCAGGTGGACCCTGACGCCATATCCGGAGCCGGCTCTCTCCAGAAGCCTCAGTTCGTCGTTTGAAAGGGGCCTGGCATCAAATTCACCCCTGGTCGACTGCCGTCGCGGGATTGCCTCGAACAGCGGCGTTCGCACTTCCGTTGCACGCACGAGGGAGACCTCCAGAGACTCGGTCGTTCCGGTCTTGAACTCCGTTTCGCCTCGAAAGCCCATGGCTGACGCGGCCTGCACAAGGTTCTCAGCCGCGCAGCCGAGGCTCACAAAGAGGTGGTGATCGTCCGGATCGACAATCGGACATCTGCGGTGATAATCAGGCTGAATGGAGACCGTCCGGTCTCCCAGCCTGAACTTCCAGCACTGGGTGTTGTGACTCGAGGGTGCGAGGGTCGCATAGCGCACGAGCTCACGCAGTGCCGCAGGAGCGTCACCCGACCCGAGTTCGCCATGCCGCCACACCTGCTTCACGGCCCGTTCGTATTCCGTACTGCTCCCTCTGAAGGAGTAGAGCGCAAGAGCGCCTGCGGCACCCAGACCGGTACTCGCAGCGGACGTGATGAAGTTTCTTCTCGTCACTTCTGGCAGTGCGCCTTCCCTCGTTGGACACCCGACGGCCACTTTCCGGACCGCATAACCCGGCGTGCCGCGCCCTCTTGGGCTGGTCTGTGCGACTCACGAAAACCGAACCGGATCCATCGGGTGCCTGAACGATAGGCACCTGACGGATTCCACGCAAGACTCCGCGCCGGAGGATGCAGTCTGCATATCGATGAGACCGCCAGGTCCGTACCGGCAGAGCCCTGTCCTGCAAGGGCACGGATCTCAGCGGGAGGTCCGATTATGCGCCGTTCATCGCAAGTGACCTTGCGTCGGGTGGGCTTGTCTCGGGCGCCGAGGGGATCAAGACGCCGGAAGAGGCTGCCCCCTCGGGAGGAACCGCCGGAGACCAGTACCATCCCTGCACCCACCTGGCCTGCGACACCTACGACAACATCAGCCTCGCGTCACTCGACGTGAACGCCAACGCGGTCGCCGAGGCGAAGGTGAGGTTCGCGGTGCGCACCCGGACCGTCAACGGCATATTCGCTGCGCATCTCCCGATTTCCTCGATTTCAGGTGGACAAAGTGACCGTTGCATCTGACTCCCCGCGTTCATCAAGCACGTCGAGCAAAGCCTCGTAGCGCTGCTGGACATCTTCTGCATCATTTTGCTCCGTTACTGACTTCCGGCTCGCACGTACAATCATTTCAGCCTGTCTACGAATGGCCTGGGCCTGATCAGCATTTTGGGAGCATGCTGCAATAGTGCTTAATGCCTCCAAAAGTCGAATGGTCACTGCTACGCTTGTGCTGCCATTCTGGCGAATCTGGTCAAAAGAGGCATTTATGACTCCTTCAAAGGTTATTGGCTTGTGGATAATCCGGATCGCACCTGCTTCATCGTAGCGATAACGTGAGGGAAAGGATCTGCTCGTCAAAGAGCAGAGTGCCGAACCAAGATGGTCGATACATGCAATGGCCGTGAAGGGGTCATTTATTCCAGGTGAGAGGGCGCGTAAGGCGACTTCGACAAGTTGATGAATAGCAAATTCAGGATCTTGCTCAGGCGTGCGCTGCGGACCGATTATAAAAGCGTCTGCAATTCGCTGTCCAATTCTCTCGTTCAACAGTGCGGCGCCTTCTGCTCGAACCAGGCTACTGCTCGCGACAACAAATTCCCCTGCGCGGTGCTGGATATGAAGTACAAGATCAGACTCGATGGCAATTTTAAGCAGACCGTCACCGTCAACGGCCTGCAAGTAACCGTTTTGTGCAGCGGCTACATCATAAAGACCTGCATGCCCGTCTTCTGTGGAACGCTCTCCGGGTCCGTCATATTGATGGTCAGACTCGCGTCCTGTTGTTTCCGGAAAAAGTCGATGCACATGAGTAAATAGTTCTTTATTGACTTCTGCGATTATGCGGTCTGCATTGATTGAAATTGCGACATGGTGAATGAAATAAACCAGAATGACTACATCTACTAATGCGAGTCCAATTGCAAATGTAACTGAAAAAAATGGTACAAATACCTGATTCCCATTGGGATGAATTGACCCAAGAACGAGCAGGCAGTAGACGAAAGTAGCAATAAATGTTCCGAGCACAATTTGGTTGCCCGTATCCCGCATAAAACTTCTGAGCAAACGTGGACCGAATTGCGTAGAGGCTTGAGTGAGGGCTACAATAGTAATCGAAAAAGTAACTCCCGCGACAGTTATCATGGAGCCGGCAATGGTGGATAAGATAGACCGAGCACCCTCCACTCCTGCTTTAGACAGGAGAGCAAAACTACGATAATCATCTAGTGCAATCATTCCGTCTAGGGTAATGAGAAAGGAAGAAGCGCCAATTGCGGAAATAATCATCAGGCTGGGAATAAACCAAAAACTCGTCCGTATGTCTTCCCAGAGATTGAGTAGTCTTGTCTTCATGAGTTGACCTTGAATACGTAGAATGACTCATTTATGCGTCGTGAAGATAGGGCGTGCCGCCTGGCGATTCTGCTGAACGTCATACTCAATTCTGCTCGGGGACGAAACGCGATCGGCGGAAACACGTTCGCGATGCCCACGCAAGCTGATGCCTGGTCTCTCCAACTCACACGACGAAGAGGTAAATTCCATCTGACTCCCGCAACCGGGGCGGAGCCAGGCGTCCGCAGCCGGTATGGGCCGGTGGCGGTGTCTTGAAAGCGCACCACTTCTCCGCGCCGCGCCTGGCTCAGACCCGCATCAACCCGCGAAACCCCCTGGCAGCATAGTAGGACTGCGCCCCATTGTGGTACACGAACACCCTGCCGTAGCGCCTGTCGCAGAAGAGCGCGCCGCCGAGTGCCCTGACCTCGGGCGGGGTTTGTACCCAACTGGAGGTCTTCGTATCGAAAACCCCGAGCTCCTGCAGCCTGCGGTACTGCTCTTCCGTCAGCAGCTCGATGCCCATCGCGGCGGCCATCTCGACGGCACTGCCGGCCGGTGCATTCACCTTCCGCGATATGCGCGCCTCCCGATCGTAACAGAGACTCCTGCGGCCCGAGGGGCTCTCGGCGGAGCAGTCACAGAACAGGTACCGGCCCGTCTCAGCGTCACGGCCAATGACGTCCGGGTCGCCGCCCGTAACCTCCATGTCGCGCAACGACCTCAACGCATCGGGATTGCCCCCGAGCGCTTCCCGCACCTCGGACCATGAGATTGCTCGATGCCGGTGCATGTTCTGCTCAAAGCGAGCGTGTAGCTTCCGGAGCAGCTCCTCCTGTTCTGTTGCCTTCATGGTCTCGTTCGGATGGTTCAGGTGGTGATATGCCGAACAGGGCGCTTGCGTGCTTCACCGGAGGCGATACGAGCTACGCCGCGCTTGTCCTCAACGTCGATCTCCCTGGGGCCAGCAACAACGCCTCACGCGACGAAAACACGGCCATCTCCCTTGTATAGATGGGGATCAGCGGGTGTGCGTGTAACTCGGATCGATCCGTCAATCGCTTGGACCGTGAGCCGCACGTTGGCAGGTCTCGCGAGCTGCGCCGAGAATCACCCGGTCTCTCCGATGACGCAAAATTCCCGGAGTGCGCTTTTCGGCGTTCGTCTCGTTCACCTACGAATCATAACGCATTGTGCGACACGTGTCAACGCGCGATCAGTGGTCGGGGCTATCTGCCTGACGATCCGGCCGTCCGCCTTCCCCTCATGCCGATGTACCGCGGGACACTACGGCAGTACCGCGCATACTCCTCGCCGAGGACCCTCAGCAAGTGCTCCTCCTCCGTCACCACCATGAAATGCCCTACAACGGCATACAGCCCCACCCATCCTGCTGCATACCACGATGGCCACAGTACAAACGTGCCCAGCACCAGGAGGCTCCCTCCCAGGAGTTGCGGGTTTCGCGTCACCCGGTACGGCCCGCGCTGAATCAACCCGCTCACCCGCAACCCGAATGCGCGCCGTACCCCGAACCAGAACATGGTCCCGAACGCGGCGACGAATCCTGCAACGATGCAGAACACGCCGATCCTCCTCATCATGGGGGCAGCCGGCACCGCGCTAGACCAGAACGACACCCAGTGGGGAGGATTGAAGAGGTACGGGAACGCCATGTACAGACTCCAGACAAACAGTTCGAGGAGACTGGAGCCCAGGGTCAACCGGCCTTTCCGTTGATAGTCACGCCGGGCGAGCACCCGAAAGATGACGAACGCAGCGGCAATGAGCAGGGCAGCCGCGACGAAGTAGACCACTTTTTCCATCAGACACCTCGTGGTTACGCCGCCTCGGGGCGTTTCCGTACCGTATCGAAATGCGGCGAGCATGCAAACGATCCCCTGTAAATGTATCCATTGTATCGTTCAATCGGCTTAATGGGGGGGCCGCCTTTCTACCGCACCTCAGCGCAAAACCGGTCCGGCCTGGGGGCCGGCCCGGCTTTTGTGCCACGAACGAAGATGCGGACGCCGCCGGCTCGATCCGCCCGGGATCCTTCTCGAAACACCGGCCGGGGAGAGGCCCGCCGCTCAACCGAGGCGCCCGAATCCGCGCCTCTTGCGCTCCTCATTGTCCGAGCGTTAATTGATCGACACGAACCCTATCCGCCTCCACTGCGGCGGAGCGGTATTCCAACGGGCGTTACGACGGCGGAGGAGGAGGACCTGCTTCGGGCGAGACAGCATCGGAAATGGGTGAATGACGGCCGTCCGGCGCCTGAATACGGCAAACCAGAGTAGAGGACCGTATGCGCACCGGTGCACAGAGCCTCATCGAAACCGCCCGGCGGGCCGGCGTGGAAGTGTGTTTCGCCAACCCGGGTACCACCGAAATGCCCATCGTGGCGGCGCTCGACCGCGTCCCGACCATGCGCGTCGTGCTCGGACTCTTCGAAGGCGTCTGCACCGGCGCCGCCGACGGGTGGGCCCGCATGACGGGACGTCCCGCCGCGACGCTGCTGCACCTCGGGCCGGGCTTTGCGAACGGCATCGCGAATCTGCACAACGCACGGCGAGCCCGGACGCCGGTCGTCAACTGGATCGGCGAACACGCCATCCGGCACCTCCCGTTCGACGTGCCGCTCCATTCGGACATCGCGGCCCTCGCCGGAAGCGTGGGGTGGACCCGCACGGTCACCTCCGCCCACGACATGGCGGAGGCGAGCCTCGCCGCGATCGAGGCCGCGCTCGGACCCCCGGGAAGGGTGGCGTCGCTGATCATACCGGCGGACTGCCAGTGGGAAGCCGGGCCGGAGCCGCTTTCCACGATCCCCGCGCCTGCCGTGGGCGAAGCCGACACGTCGGCCATCCAGACGGCGGCCCGCCTGCTCCGCCGGGGCAGGTGCGGCATTCTGCTCGGCGGCACGGCCCTCAGTGAACGCGGCCTGCGCGCCGCGGCGCGGGTCGCAGCTGCACTCGGATGCGGAGTCTGGATCGAGACCTTCCCCGCGCGCCAGGAGTGCGGCCGCCACGTGCCCCGCCTTCCTGCGCTGCCCTACTTCCCGGAGCAAGCCCGCGAGGCCCTCGCCGGCCTTTCATACCTGATCCTCGCCGGTGCGCGCGAACCGATCTCCTTCTTCGCGTATCCGGGCTTGCCCTCCAGGCTCGTGCCCGATGAGGCGACGGTGCACACGATTGCCGATCCCAACGCCGGTGTCGACGCAGCGCTCGCGCTGGAGTCGCTGGCGGAAGCGGTGGGCGCGCCGGCCGTCGCATTAGGGCCGCGCGAAGCCACGGCCTTCGCACCGACGGGCCAACCGCTCGACCCCGATTCCATCGGGCGCGTGCTGGCGGCGTGTACGCCGGAAGGAGCGATCGTCGTGAACGAGGCGGCCACCACCGGTCTGCACTGGAACGCGGTGCACTCCTCCACGGCCGCCCCGCACACCATGTTCTTCCTGACGGGCGGCTCCATCGGTCAGGGTCTGCCCAATGCCCTTGGTGCGGCGCTGGCCTGTCCGAACCGGCGGGTCATCGCCTTCCAGGCCGACGGAAGCGGCATGTACACGCTTCAGGCGCTCTGGTCGATGGCGCGCGAGAGTGCGGATGTGACCGTCGTGGTGTGTGCGAACCGCCGCTACCGCATCCTCCAGATCGAGTTGACGCGCGCAGGCATCACCGAGCCCGGACCCGGGGTGCAGGCGCTCACCGACCTGACGCGACCCGTGATCGACTGGGTCTCGCTGGCGACGGGATTCGGCGTACCGGCGCGCCGCGTGCACGCGGACGGAGAGTTGGCCGATGCGCTCGTACGCTCGTTTGCCGAGCGCGGCCCGAGCCTGATCGAGGCGGTGCTCACGTGATGAACCGGTCTTCGTCGTGCCCCTCGACGGCCGTGAACCCGTTCCCTGCGGCGGTCACTCCTCCGGTGCGGCATGCGGGACGCGACACCTCCAAACGTGTGCGGTGCTCTGTGTGGATGCGACCGGGGCGTGCGGGATACTGCCGGTCACGCTGAACCCGGGCATAACCCCAAAAAACCCGGTCACCTCCCTGACATCGCCGCAGGCATGGCCACCTCCCCGTGCCGACGGGGCCGCATGTCCAGACGATGCGCCTGTTGCGGGCCGATTCAGTGTGCGAGATGGGGACGGGCCTGACCGGGGGATTAATAAGAGGCGCTGCAGCTGAGCTGCTTGTAGGTCTCGGGGTCCTTTGAGTCGACCCGTTTCCCGTCTACCGTGTAAAACGTCCGGCACACGCACGTCGCGGTAGGTTCCGAGGTGCTGCTGCAGATGCCCGGCGTTTCCGTGTAGTGGAACGGGCCGTGACCCGTCGTATTCACGTACCAATCGTACCACGACCCGGCGGCCTTGTCGCATTCCCTCTTCTCAATCATACAAGAATCATGGTAGAAATAACCCTGGTAGCAGTTGTCCCACGCGTCAAACTTCGGTCCGCAGAGAAGGTCGTCCTTTTTGAACCGGGCGGCCCAATCCAGTGACGCGTCGCCAAAAATTGGACCCCTACACGCCAACGCCGCCTCAGACAGGGCCTTGGGGTCGCATGTGGGGCGTACCCCACAGGATCCCTTGTTGGCGCAGGGGGCGGGTCCCATCCAGCAGGCGGTGACACATCGGTCGTAGTCATCCTGCGTGAATTCGACCTCCGGAGCAGTCTGCGCCCGGGTGACCGGACCGCTCAGCAGCACCAGGAGAAGGGGGAGGAGGGCTCGCTTCATCGGTCGGCCGGATGATATGAAGGAGTTGTGAAAGTGAACTTGTGAAGTGTACGCTGCTGCAGCTAAGTATGAAAGTTGTCAGAAGAAAATAGCTGGCAGGAGGCCGCTTGATCGCCGGGACGACCGGGGGGCGAAAGACTCCGGGGCCGACAACGCATGTGGGCAACCTTTCTCGCGTGCCTCAGCGCAAACCCGTTCCGGCCGCAACGGCCGTCCCGGGTTTGTGCGCCCCTCCATGAAGCGGACGCCGTCGGCTCGCTGCAAGAGTGGCCAGGAGCGGATCTCGCTGCGGAGCAGGGTCGAGGCGATTATGAGGGGGCTTTTCTGCACCTCTGGAACCTGTCCTGGCGTCTTTCTGGCGCGGTTTCGGACGCTGCCGTACTATGGAAACGCCGATCGGCATCCACGTTGCTGATCTTCCGCGCCGATCCGTTGCCGGCGCTCCTGTTGAAGCCAGTCCGCTCGGGCTCAGGTTCACCGAAGCGATACGATGTACCATCACACGGAATCCCTTTCGAGGCGCGGTTGATACTCGGACCTCGGGTCCCGGAGATAGAAGGCCATGCATGATCTCAAGGCCATCATGGCGACGATCCTGGACGCGTACAGACTGCCAGAACGCGGCTACCACGGCGTGACACACTGGGCGCGCGTACTAGTGAACGGACTGCGGGTTGCCGCCGCCACCGGTGCCGACCGCGAAGTGGTGACCCTATTCGCGGTGTTTCATGACGCGCGGCGCCGCAACGAGTCCGACGACCCCGGCCACGGCCTCCGGGGCGCCGAATTCGCCAGGTACCTGCGGGGATCGCTCGTTCACCTGGACGATACCCGGTTCGAGCTTCTCTACGAGGCATGCCGGCTCCACACGGACGGATTGACGACCGGCGACCCAACGCTCCTGGCGTGCTGGGACGCGGACCGTCTCGACCTGGGGCGCGTCGGGATCAGACCAGAGCCGATCCGCCTCTGCACGGACGCGGCACGCGAAATTCTCGACTGGGCGCACCGGCGGGCCGAGAAGGACTTCGAACCGGCCGATATTTTGTCCAGTTGGGGGATCGCGCCTTCCGGGCCGGGCATGAGCCCTGCTCCGACCGACGCGCGGGCTTTCGGAGTCCCATCGACGCCTGCGGGGACCGGGCAAAAGGGCAGAATCCATAGATGAACCTGAAGGCAAGGCCGTGAAGACGACGATGGTATGCACCCACGTTTTGAGCGAGGCCCGGCGGCCGTTCGCAGTCCGATCGACACGCTGTGAAACCAGGTCCCGCTGTAGATAGGCGGATCCGGATATTCAGCGGACGGGCCGCGGTTGATACCCTTCCGACTACTTATTACCATGCTTTTGTTCGCATGCGTTCTCGAATTCGGTTGGCGAAACAAACGGACCGAAGTGCCGGATCGAGGACGCGAGCGCGGATCCGTCGAACTGTTGTTAGACGTCATAGGAGAGATCAATGCATCCGTATAGAAATTTCATATTGATGATCGCTGTGTCTGCAACTCTGATGTTTGGCTTGATGTACCTGACCACCTATCAGCTTAGCCATGTGTGGTTTAGCCAAACTCGCCTGTTCATGACCTTCATCATGGCGGGCACCATGGCGCTAGTCATGCTCTTCTTCATGCGCCATATGTACAAAGACAAGCAGGCCAATGTAGCCATTGTTATTGGGAGCGTTGCGCTCATGGGCTTAGGCTTCTGGTTGGTTCGCAGCCAGGCAACTGTAGGGGATGTCGCTTGGATGAAGGCGATGATTCCGCACCACTCCATCGCAATACTCACAAGTGAGCGCGCCCAAATCACTGACCCTCGTGTCAGGAAACTTGCTGACGACATCATTGAAGCTCAGCGGAGAGAGATCGGGGAGATGAACTTCCTGATCAGAGATATCGATGATCTGTCAGCGAAATCTTCCCATTAGTGACGTCTAACCGTTCATGCAAGCCGCCGCCGCTTCGCACCGCGGCTTGCTTCACGTGCTGGAAGAACATGAAAGGTCTGCAGCCTGCACCGACAAGAGAGGAGACAAACGATCAGCACCATCACGAAGAAAGACGGCAAACAGGTCTGCCATTAGGACGGCGGTACAGGAAAGCCTGTCGTCTTCAGTCACGGCCGGCGCGGCGACGATCATCCGCGTTAGCGCCACGCGAACGAGGATGAGCGTCATTTGTGGCGTGCCTCACGACACCGTGAGGGTGCGTCCCGACATGTTGTTCGCCGTCGGCAGCATCACCAAGAATGTCGTGGCGGCGCTTGTGCGGCGGCTCGTCGAGGACGATGTCCTGTCCCTGGAAGTCCCGTTGTCGAAGTGGCTGCCACGCTACGCCCATCTGATCATCAAATCATCAAACGCTTAACTGTCCACTGAAGCGGGGCAGGTTCACGGGAGTCGCCGCCGAAATCCTGTCCTCCACGGCATCGCGCACGATGTCGCGGAAGGGCATGGGAGAATCGAGTGATCCGGTCTCTGCGCAAGTCTGAAGTGGCGACCGGACGGACTGGACAACACGATCGATCCGTTTCGCTACATTCCAGCATTCGCATCGACCTCGTTCACCCTGCTCGGCTGGTGTCATGATGAGTTCCTCAGTCCTCAGGTCCTTGCCTGCGTTCCTGATGTGGGTGTTTCTTGCCGGCGGATCCAGCCTGGCCCAGGGCTACGAACTGGTGTGGTCCGATGAATTTGACGGACCGGAAATCGACCGCACGGTGTGGAGCTTCTGGGACGGCGGCGCCTTCAACGCTGAACTTCAATGTTATAGCGACGACCATGCCAATGCCTCGATCGAGGATGGCGTGCTCCGCCTGGTGGCACGCCGGGACGAGCGAACGTGCCGCCGTGTGCGGGGTGGTGAGCAGGCGTATGCCTATACGTCGGCGCGTGTAGAGTCGTGGCCCGATCACGGCAGTGGGCCGGAGGGGC
>CAYLXM010000016.1:0-65855 GCA_964387555.1 uncultured Rhodothermales bacterium
CAAAGGGCGGGTCCCGGGCAAAGGGCGGGTCCCGGGCGAAGGGCGGGTCCCGGGCAAAGGGCCGCGCCGATCGGGCATTTCCGCGACGACCGCATGGGGAGTTTGGATAGTTGCCTCAACTCCTAAACTTCTCAACTCCTAAACTACTAAACTCCTCAATCTGAGCGCATTCCCCACCACGAACAGACTCGACATGCCCATTGCCGCGGCAGCAAACATGGGAGAGAGTAGCAGACCGGTCGACGAGTAGAGGGCACCTGCCGCGACGGGGATCAACACGACATTGTAGCAGAATGCCCAGAACAGATTCTGTTTGATGTTGCGCATCACGGCCCCGGACAACCGGAATGCGCGGATCAAGCCCCTCAGATCTCCCGACATCAGGATGACGTCGCCGGTTTCGATGGCCACATCCGTGCCGGTCCCGATGGCGACGCCCACGTCGGCTCGCGCCAATGCCGGTGCATCGTTGATGCCGTCGCCGACGAAGACCACCTTCTTGCCGGAAGCCTGCAACAGGGCGACGGTCTCCGCCTTACCGTCGGGTAGAACCTCCGCGACTACCTGGTCAATACCGATTCGACGCGCCACCGCGTCGGCCGTCGTTCGGTTGTCGCCGGTAACCATTGCTGCTGTGCGCCCACTCGCGCGAATCCATGTCATCGCTTCGCCCGCCTCCTCCTTCACCGGGTCCGAGACGGCCAGGGCCGCCACGAGGCGTCCGTCAACGGCCGCATACATGGGCGTCTTTCCGTCGGACGCGAAAGCCGCAGCCACATCGCCGAACGCCGAAACGTCAACTCCGAGCCTGGACATGTAACGATCCGCGCCCACCTCCACCAGATGGGGACCGACGTTCGCCCGCACCCCGAAACCGGGCTCCGCACGAAATCCCTCCACGTGGGGCAGCGCCAGTCCCCTTGCCCGCGCCTCCTCCACGATCGCGCGCGCAATCGGATGCTCCGAGTGATCCTCCACAGCCGCAATCCATCGCAAAACCGAATCGCGGTCCTCGCCGTGCAGAACCTCCAGGTCGGTCAACCTGGGTCGTCCCTCGGTCAACGTGCCCGTCTTGTCCATCACGACGACGTCTGCTTCATTCAGAGCCTGCAGCGCATCCCCCCGCCGGAACAACACACCCGACTCCGCAGCCCGACCTGTCCCTACCATGATGGACGTGGGCGTCGCCAACCCCATCGCGCAGGGGCACGCGATGATCAGTACGGCGACCGCATTCACGAGTGCAAACGGCAGAGCGGGCTCGGGCCCGAACAGTAGCCACAGGACGAACGTGGTGGTTGCGATACCCAGCACGACGGGTACAAAGACGGCCACGACGCGGTCGGCCAGGGCCTGGATGGGCGGACGACTGCTTTGCGCCTCTTCCACCATCCGAACGATGCGGGCCAGTACCGTATCGCCACCCACCCGTGCCGCCCGAAAGGTCAGCGCGCCCGAGCCATTGATGGTGCCACCCACAACCTCGTCGCCGAGGGATTTCTCCACCGGAATCGATTCGCCGGTGATCATCGATTCATCAACAAACGAACTCCCGTCGAGCACGAACCCATCCACCGGGAATCGCTCACCCGGACGTACGCGGATCCGGTCGCCCGCCACAACCTCGTCAACCGGCACCTCCTCCTCTCCCCCGTCGCGCAGAACCCTTGCCGTCGTAGCCTGCAGGCGCATCAGTTTCTGGATGGCCTCGCTTGTCCGGCCCCGCGCCCGCGCCTCCAGGTATTTGCCCAACAGGATGAGCGTGATGATGGTAGCGGACGCCTCATAATAGACGTGGGCGGTGCCCTCTGGCAGTACGAACGGCAGGAATGTGGCCACCACGGAGTATCCATACGCCGCGGACGTGCCCAACAACACCAGCGTGTTCATGTCGGGGCTGGCATGACGGACCGCCGCCCAGCCCGTACGATAGAACCGGAGACCCGGGCCGAACTGAACGATAGAGGCCAGAGCAAAGAGGACGACATTCAGCACCTGCTCCGGAAGCACCGCTTGCATCCATCCATGCCCCCCTGGGATCATCATGGGGAGCATGCTGAGTAGCAGAATGGGCACCGTCGCCCCGGCGGCCGTGAGGAGGCGACGCCATTCCCGCTTCCGGTCACGTTCCCTCGCCTCGCTCTCCTCCTGCTCGCGGCTCTCCGCCCCTGTGGTCTCCAGGACCTCATATCCCGCGTCTCGGATCGCCCTCTTCAGTGCCGGCATCCCGGTAGTCGCTGGAAGAAATCGAACGTAAGCCCGCTCCGTGACGAGATTGACGTTCGCTTCGAGCACTCCGTCTATGCGCCGCAAGGCCCGCTCAACGCGCCCCACGCAGGCGGCGCAGGTCATCCCTCCAACGGCCAGCGTCGCCTCGGCGATGCGCACGTCGTACCCACCTGACCGCACCGCTTCGACGAGTTCGGCGCGATCGACACCGCTCCCTTCGAACTCGATCCGTGCCTGCTCAGTGGCCAGATTCACCGTGGCTCGCGCCACACCGGGCACCTTCTCGAGCACGCGTTCGACACGGCGAACGCAGGCGGCGCAGGTCATGCCCGTGACATCCAGCGTGGCGGTTTCCGGCTCACCTGCATGGACCGCGTGACCCAAACTGGCCAATCCCCGCGCCGGCCCGGCTCTGCCGTCCTTGCCGTTCGTCATTGCGATACCTTCTGCACCACCGGATACCCCTCCTCCTCGATTGCCCGCACGACGGCCGTGCGGTCTACCGTATCCGAATGGTACGTCACGGTGGCCGAGCCTATCTCGACGGACTCGACCTCGACGCCCGCTATCTGCTCCAGGGCCTGGCGCACCGCGTGCACGCAATGCCCGCAACTCATACCCGAAATCTGGAACGTCTCTTTCATGGGAATGGAAATTCTCTGGTAAAGGGTTCAGCTATTGTGGTTCAAGAACCTGCCTGTCTTGCCTATAGGGACACCTGCGCCGTGCGCAGTCGGGTCTTCCGGCCGCTCCCCTGCGTCCATGCCACCACGAGGGTATCCGGGTCTTGGGTGACAACCTGCGGAAATCCCGACTCGCGATCGGGAAGGGTCCTTGCGATGGATCGCGGTAAGCCGAGACCACCATTGGCGTAGACGGACTGCAGGCGGATCCACGTCTCCTCACCCACCTGTTCCAACCAAATCACTACCGCATTTTCGCCGACCAGTGCCACGTCGACCCTCCCGAGGGGTCTGTCCAGGCTCAGCGTGACCGGCGGATCGAAAGAAACCGCCCCGTCGCCCGAGAAAGCAACCCGCACAGCCGGCCGACCTGCCGCAGCCGTGAACCAGGCCAGGACGACACGCGTGCCGTCCGCATCGGCCGAAGGGCCGTTGACGGGACACCCGGCGATTTCCCACGCGTCGCGCCAGACCGTTCTAGGCGACTCCCATACGCCATCCACCTGTCTTGCGACCGCGATGTCGCGGACCTCCGTTTCCGATCGATCTCGATAGAAGACTGCTACACCACCCGGCACGGGAACCGCCGCAGTTTGACAGCAATCGCAGGTTCGATCGTCGACCTCTGCCTCCGCCGTGAACGCACCAGTCCCATCGAGTTCGGCATAGCGGAGCGTCATCTCACCGCTATGCCCGTCGTGTCCGCCGTGTCCATCCATCTCTTTCTCCTCCCCGTACCCCGTGTTCCGACCATCCAGCCAGAAGATTCCCATTCGACCGTCGGCATAAGGGACCATCGACACGAACCCGTGTTCGGTCGGCGTGCCATCGTCGTGAGGCGCAACCGGCTCCGTCCACGTGCGTCCGTCGTCGTCTGACCAACCCATCATGACGTCATATGCGAAGGTGGCCTCCGCACTCTTGCGCAGAAAGTGGGCGACCAGTCGCCCCTGAGACGTGCGCTGGATCGACGGGAAATCGGCCCAGTTGACGAACCAGTCCGCGCCCTCGGCAACCGTCCTGGGCTCGGTCCACACACCGGCCTCAAGCCCTGCAAATCTAAGCCTGTGTAGATCGGCGCCGGCCGGCTCCGTCCAACTCAGGAGGACCTCCCCTTCACCGGAACGGAATAGCCGGGGCCGCCCGCCACCGGGCTCCGCCGGCAGGTCGAGAGGGAAGACGCCGTCTCCCAGCGGCTCGACGACCTCGGCGTCGCAAGCGGCCATGAAGAGGCTCCCGCCCACCAACGACAGGATCGCGAAGGTGCGGAGAGAAGTAGAGCTGGATCTCATCGAAACCGTTTCAGGAGCGGACGATGACGGTGCCGTGCACCATGTCCATGCCGCACGCAAACGAGTAGGTGCCGGGTTCACCGGGAGTGAATTCAATTGCGACGGTTTCATTCAGGGGAAGATCCACCGGGTCGATCCCAAAATCGGGCGCCGTGACCTGGGCCAGGCAGGGCGACGCCGTGGTCCGCGTAAAAAGCAAACGGGCAGGGATGCCCGCAGCCAGCTCGACCTGCGCCGGCTCATACCCGTTCGCACCCGCCTCGATCGAAACCACCTGGACGCCCTCTTCCATGTGCACCATGGGAGTTTGGCTCATGTGCGTTTCGTCGTGCATGGGGTCGTGCCCGTCATTGAAATGGCGGTCTGAGTCATTGCCACAGGCAGTGAGGGTGAGGGCAACAATGACAAGAAAGGCTGAGAAGGTTTTCATTTTGATGCATTGCGTTGTGAGACCTCGGTTGTACCGGGTCTCCTGTTTGTGAGGTTGTTTGGTACTTGGTGTCATTCGGACCGGATTCGTTTCGTCGTGCGTGGTCATTCACGCTCAGAGTCCTCGGACCCGCCTGCTTGCCCCTCTGCGGAGAGGCCGGCTCGCAGTTTTCTCCCGTGCACGACGGCGTAGAGTGCCGGAATCATCACCAGGGTGTGGATCGTCGAGGTCACCAGGCCGCCTACCATGGGTGTGGCGATTCGTTTCATCACCTCCGACCCGACCTCATCGCCAATCATGATGGGCAGAAGACCGATAATCGTCGTGAATACGGTCATGAGCTTGGGCCGTACGCGGTCGACAGCACCCTCCTCAAGGGCCGACTTGAGTTCTGTGCGCGTCGTCAATCGCCCCTCCCGCCGGTAGCGGCGCATCGCTTCATCCAGATACACGTGCATGACGACGCCGGTTTCGGCCGCCAGACCGGCCACGGCGATGAGTCCGACGCCGACTGCGACACTCATATTGTAGTCGAGGGCAAGCATCAGCCACACACCACCCACCACGGCGAACGGCAGCGGGATCATCAGAAGCAGGGCCTCTCCCGCCCGCCTGAAATGGATAAACAGGAGGAGAAAGATGATGGCGATCGTGATGGGCACGAGAATGCGCATCCGCTCATTCGCCCGCTCCATGTACTCAAACTGGCCGCTCCACCGGATGGAATATCCGGCCGGGAGAGTTACTTGCTCACTCACCGCCCTGCGCGCGCGGTCCACATAACTGCCCACGTCTTGACCCGCCTGGAGATCCACGTAGACCCACGCATTCGGACGCGCATTCTCGCTCTTGATCATCGGAGGCCCCTCCACGAGCCGGAGTTCCGCCAGCTGGCTCAACGGCACTTGAACGCCCATAGTCGTCGGCACCATCACGTTGCGGAGTGCCGGCAGATTGTCCCGGAAGGCCCGCGGATAGCGCACGTTCACCCCGTACCGCTCCAGACCCTCCACGGTGGTGGTTACGTTCATGCCGCCCACGGCGGTCATGAGGATCTCCTGCACATCGGCCACCGTCAGCCCATAGCGTGCCGCCTCCTCCCTGCGCACCTCGACGTCGATAAAGGAGCCCCCCATCACCCGTTCGGAAAACGCTGAAAGCGTACCGTCGAGCCCGCCCAGGGTTCTCTCCACATCCTCGCCGATCCGTTCGAGCGTCGCCAGATCCGGACCGGCGATCTTCACCCCGACGGGCGTCTTGATCCCCGTGGCGAGCATGTCGATTCGTGTCTTGATCGGCATCGTCCACGCGTTGGTGAGCCCGGGAATCTGAATTGCCCGATCCAGTTCTTCGACCAGTTTCTCCTGGGTCATGCCGGCCCGCCACTCCGAGCGCGGCTTGAGGATGATGGTGGTCTCGATCATCGCCATCGGTGCCGGATCGGTGGCCGTCTCGGCCCGCCCCATCTTGCCAAACACACTCTTCACCTCCGGAAACGAGGCAATGATTCGGTCGGTCTGCTGGAGCAACTCCTTCCCTTTCTGCGGCGAAACGCCGGGAAGGGTCGTCGGCATGTAGAGCAGATCCCCCTCGTTGAGGGGCGGCATGAACTCAGAGCCGATCTGGGGGAAAGGGATCCACACCGTGCCCACGAGCATCCGCTGAACCGGCAGCAGGGTCGTGAGCAACAGCGCAAAGCCCACGATCAGGACCGGTCCCGGCCTCCGCAGCGTGGCCTGGATGATGGGCCGATAGGCCCGAATGAGCACGCGAGAAACAGGATTCTCCGCCTCGGTGCGGATGCGGCCCCGCACGAAGACAGCCATCAGCGCCGGCACCAGGGTGACGGCCAGGAGTGAAGCCGCCGCCATCGCAAACGTTTTCGTGAGCGCAAGCGGCCGAAACATCCGCCCCTCGACCTGCTCCAGCGTGAAGACGGGCAGGAAGGAGACGGTAACGATCAGCAGGGAGAAAAAGAGACTGGGTCCCACCTCCTTTGCCGCATCCAGTACGACACGAATGCGCTCATCAGAATGCGGGTCACGCCCCTGTGCAGTCCGAAATCGCTCGATGTGCTTGTGGGCATTCTCCACCATCACCAGGGAGGCATCCACCATGACCCCGATCGCGATGGCAATTCCCCCCAAACTCATGATGTTCGCGTTGATGCCCAATACATACATCACGAGCAACGAGATCAGGATGCCGACCGGCACCGTGATGATGGCCACGAACGCCGAGCGAGCGTGCAGGAGAAAGATGATCACGACGATAGCCACGACGAACAACTCCTCCCAGATCTTTCGGGTGAGTGTCTTGACCGCGTCATCGATGAGTCGCGACCGGTCGTATTCCGTGACGATCTGTACGCCCGGCGGCAACCCGGGCTTCAATTCCTCCAGGCGCTCCTTCACCCGTTCAATCAGACTTCGCGCATTCTCGCCGTACCGCATCACGATGATGCCTCCAACCACCTCCCCCTCCCCGTTCTTGTCCGCAATCCCGCGGCGCATATCCGGCCCCAGCTGCACGTTGGCCACATCGCCGATCCGCACGGGCACGCCGTTGCGGGACCGCAAAGGCACTTGCCTGATGTCCTCGATGCCGCGCAGATACCCCTTGCCCTGAACCATGAACTCGCGCTCGCCAAGTTCGATCATCCCGCCACCGACCTCCTGGTTCGACTTCTGGATGGCCATGGCCACTTCCGTGAGTGGAATGCCGTAGGCGGCAAGTCGTTGAGGATCCACCTCCACCTGGTATTGCTTGCGAAATCCGCCGACCGTCGCCACCTCCGCAACACCTTCGAGTGCCTGTAACTCGAACTTCAGGAAGAAATCCTGCAAGGAACGAAGCTGCGCCAGATCATACGTTCCCGTTGTGTCGACGAGAGAATATTGAAAAACCCAGCCCAACCCGGTGGCATCAGGTCCGATCGACGGCTGCACGCCTGCGGGCAACTGACCTGCCACGTAGTTGAGGTACTCCAGCACGCGGCTCCGCGCCCAGTACATGTCGGTGCCATCCTCGAAAATCACGTAGACGAATGACGATCCGAACATGGAATAGCCGCGTACCGTCTGGGCATAGGGCACGGACATCAGCGCGGTCGCAAGCGGATACGTGATTTGCTCCTCCACGACGATCGGGCTCTGCCCGGGCCACTCCGTCTGGATGATCACTTGCACGTCCGACAAGTCCGGTATGGCATCGATGGGCGTATTGTAGGTCGCGACCACCCCGCCCGCCGCGACGAGTCCGGTCAACAAGAGCACGAGCAACCGGTTCGATGCGCTCCACTCGATCAATCTTTCCAGCATAAGAGGTCCTCCTCTCGAATACGAGTCGGGTGGGAAATCAGTGGGCGTGCACCTGGTAAGACGCAGCCTTCAGATTGGCCTCCGCCTCGCCAATCGAATAGCCCTCGAGGAACATCCCGCATACTTCGCATCGGCCCGGCGTATCGTGCAGGACCGCCCAGTCCATGGGGCACTGATACACGGTGCCGTCGCCGTTCTCGTCCACGCCATTCAGGCGCACGGGGACATTCCGGTGGCCGGCTTTGTGGAGGGCCGTATGGGCCGCTCCGATGGTGACACGTTTCACCGCCCCCTCACACCCGGTGGGGGAAGGCACGTCGTGAAGCACGGCTGGATCGGAGTCACACTGGTAGACGTGGCCATCCCCGTCACCGTCTACACCGGACACGTCGATTTCCCGGCCGCGATCTCCGGCCGACGTGGTCTGTCCGTGGATGTGGCCCCCACCCATCGCCGCAACGGCACTTTGAAGCCGCGCCTCCGAGTCGATCAGGAACTGGGCGCTGGTTACGATCTCCTCACCGCCCTGAAGGCCCTCGAGTACCTGTACGATCCCTTCGGTCGTCTCCAGGCCGATCCGCACTTCCTGGGGACGAAACCGCCCATCGCCCATGGCGAGCAGAACAAGATTCCTCTCCCCGCTGCGGACCAGCGCCTCAGAGGGTACGACAGCTGACTCAGCGGCCTTCGAACCAACAAGCGTAATCGTGGCATACATGCCGGGTTTCAGGGTCAGGCCGGGATTCGCCAGACTGATCCGGGCCCGCGCGCTCCGCGTCTGCGGATCGAGCGTGTCGTACACGTACTCTACACGCCCGTCGTACGTCCGCCCGGGCTCGTACGGCAGTTCAATCCGAGCCGAGGTGCCCACCTGAACCCAGGCCAGGTCCTGCTCGAATACGTCGGCCATGAGCCAGATGCGCGACAGATCGGCAAGTTCAAATACGGCCTCTCCCGGCATGATCTGGCGCCCTTCGGTCACCATTTTGTTGACGACGGTCCCTGAGGCCGGTGAGAAGAGCGTCACCGTCCGCGTCGGAGTCCCATTCCGGACGAGCGTTTCGATTTGCTGTTCGGTGAGGTCCCAGTAAGAGAGGCGACGGCGTGCTGCTTCGACCAGCCGGCGCGCGTCTGCCTGCGCTGAAGTGCCGGTCACGCGTTCGGCATGGCGGATCGCAAGCAGGAATTCCTCCTGCGTCGACACGAGTTCGGGACTGTAGATCTCCATCAGGGCTTGACCGCGACGAACGCGCGCTCCCTCATACGAAACGTGCAGGCGTTCCACCCATCCTCCAACCTTAGGCGCCACGATCGAGCGGCCCGACTCGTTGGCCTCGAAGCGCCCGGTCGTCCGTACCCGCTTTTCGAGTTCCGTGCGCTGAACGATCGCCGTTCGGACGCCCATGTTCTGTATGGTTGCCGGATCGATCCGCACCACACCCTCGCCGTCCTCTCCGGTCCGTTTCGGGGTCAGATCCATCCCGCAGATGGGACATTGGCCGGGGCCCTTCTGTACGATTTGCGGATGCATGCCGCAGGTGTAGAGATCGTCCTCATCATGGAGATGGGCATCCTCACCCTGAGATGCCGCGCCCGGTTCTGCCCCACCGCACCCCACGGCCGCAAGAACGAGAATCGTGAGTATGAAAAAGACTCTAGTGTTCATTTCAGAAGACTGGTTGTCGGACGGCATGTGCCGTTTCGGGTCAGAATTGGGCTTCGAGGCGGTCGGCGCCGACGGCCTGTTCCAGCCGAGCAAAGGTTTCGTGAAGCATTGCGTCGAGATCGATCCGCTCCATGCGGAGCATGAAGAGCATTCGCTCTACCTCGAGCAGATCGAGAAATCCGGAGCGGCCGGTCGTATAGGCGCTCAGTGCCGCTTCTCGGGTCGTCTCGGCCTGGGGAATCAGCACTTCATCGAGCAATGCCATTTGGTTTCGGCGCCCATCGAGCTGTTGAAGAATGTCTGCGACGGCCGTCCGAATGCGAATCTCCAGTTCGTCCAGCCGCGCTTCCGATTGCAGCGTTTCGACACGTGCTTCTTCCCGTGCAGCGCGAAGTTTGCCCTTCCAGACGGGCAAGTTGACACGCACGCCCAGCCCGAGGGTCGCCCGATCGCCGGCCATGGAGGGCATTTCCGCATCAGCAATGCCGACCATCGCCATCACCATGAAATCAGGGCGCCCCTGAAGCCGGGCAAGCTCGAACTGCGTGTGCCCGCGTTCCACCGCCAGCCGAATGGCAGCCGCCTCCGGCCGGATTCGCATCGCCAGAGCGGACAGGCTGTCTACCGGGGGAAAGGCGGCCGGCACCTCCGGATGATCCGGCTCCGAATCGGTAAGCTCAACCCCATTCGGCTCATTGATGAGCCACGCGAGGCGGGCCCGGGCAGACCGACCCGCCTGCAGCAGCCGCTCGATCTGCAACTCCATCTGTCCCCGCTCCAGTTGCGCCATGAGGATGGCCCCCTGAGACCCGCTCCCCACCTCGTATCGCGTCGCGGCAATATCTTCGAAGCGCCTCAAATCATCCTGGAAGTCGCGAATGATGCGGATCTGGCGAACGGTTCGGAGCAGGTCGAAATAAGCCATTTTCACCTCCATTTCCACGTCCAACGCCATGGCCTCGACACCGGCCGACATCTCCTCGGCCTCCAACTCCGCCATCCGACCCATGTGGTACCGTTTGCCGGGGTACATCAATTCCTGCTCGAGGCGCCACTGGGACCGCTGGAACCCGAGCCATGGCGAGGGGGGCGTCGGCAGGATCGTCACACCGGCCATGGGGTCCGGCCGGGCGGACACCTGCCCGGACCGGTAGCCCATCGCCTCCGCGCCGAGGCGGTCAGCCCGCAATGTGGCGTTCTGATCCCGCGCCCGCGTGACGAGGGAATCTAGCGGAGATGCCGGGAATCCAAAGGAAGCGGGCTCTTGCCGGGCCTGCGAGGCAGCGCTTACGGCAATGAACAGGATGACCCCAAACAGGGTCGGTCGAGATGGGCAAACCATACGTTTCGATCCGGAATAATGGTCGTGCAGAATCGGAGCCTGAGACTCCGTACGCCGCTGGGACGGCGACTGAACACGAACCGCTCAGATCAGAAACGAACCGTGAAGGATGTGCAGCGAAGGGGGCCTGGGGGATGCCGGTTCCGGAATCAACCAGGTAGCCGGGATCTGCAGATGGGTGCCCTCAAGCGGACTCTCCGACGGCGTCTGGAGGGCGACCACCACACGCGCGGGCAATTCCGCGCGCTCGGCAGACAAACCGGCCTCCCGGTCCGACACGGTCACGGAACAACAGCCGTCCGTCGTGTTCTCGCCGTGCGTGACCGCCGCTGTACCGCCGTGACACGGCTCCTCGTCCGGCCCGGTAGGCACGACGGGGGCCGGAGGACAGCAACAGTCGACGAGTCCCGCATGCATCCCGTGTCCCGTCATCGAACACACATGCACGACGGCCGGCCATGCGGCCGAACCCATCAGAACCCCGGCGAACACCAGGGGCAACAAACGATATGCGCGGAGCTTCAGGATCACGATTAAGAAAATCTTACGTATTTGAATGCGCATTCCGCGTGAGATGTTTCGGGTTGGCCTGTGCTTCGGGGCTCGACAGCCCCTGCGCCCGCCCAACACCGGCGCCCGGCTTCCTCGCCCGACCTTGACGCATGGCCTTGACCGCCGGCTTCCACGCCCAGCATCGGCACACGGTTTAAACCTCCCGCCTCGAACCCCGGATATCCCGCGCTTTCTCCCGGAACCTTTTCGTCACCTCGGTGCGACGGGCCGCCCCACCGCCTGTCCCCGCCGTCGAGACAGGCCTCCACGACCGGCTTAAACCTCCCGCCTCGAACCCCGGATATCCCGCGCTTTCTCCCGGAACCTTTTCGTCACCTCGGTGCGACGGGCCGCCCGCGCTCCGGTCCCCGCCTCAAAGGAGGTCCACCGTCGGTGCCCCCGGGTGCCCGGTGTTAGAAGTAGAACCAGTGGAACCGGATATCGGGAGCGAGCCGAAGGGCCGGCCCAGGCAGATGCAGAAAGGACAATACCCTGCCGACCATCTGCCAGCGCGGTCCAAAGGGCTCGAGCAGGGCGACCGCGTCGATGTCGGGAGCAACAAGGAAGACTCGCCGATGGGGATCCGCTTCCGTCGGCAGTGCGCGCACCAGCCCGTCCCCGCTGTGTCCAACAGCAATTCCCAGCCATTCGGGCCATCTTCCCGCATGCGCCATCGCTCCGCCTCCCGGCTGCAAGACCAGCCAGAACGTGGCACCATCGTAGTCCTTCAGGGCGTTGGCGGCCAGACCGGCATCCGGTTCGCGAAACGGAGATGGCCCATAGGACCACTTCATGGTCACCCAGCGGGAGCGCGGGTCGGCGACATGCAGCGCACCCCAGCCCGCACCGACCGCGTTGGCTGTAATATCGGACCAGGAGGCTCCCCAACCCGTAGAGAAACCATCAAGGATCTCGATCTGGGCCAGAAAGAAGAGACTCAGTCCTCCGCCGTACAGCGCGGCGCGCCGCGGGTCGAGCCCGGACCAGCGTGCATAGGCGCCCAATCCGCGGGCGACATGCAGTGCAGTGACGACATGGCCCAGTTTGTCCTGCTGCAGCCAGTTGTCGAGGTCATCGTGCCAGTGAAATCGCGTGCGTTCGTAGTCCACGTACCACAGACGATTCAACGCTACCAGCGCTGCGGCATCTGCGGCCATCGCCGCACCCGTGCCCCACCAGAACCGACCCGGTGAGAAGTCACGACTCGGCGAGAGGTCCAGACCCGAACTACCACGCACCCGGAGTGAATCCGTTAAAGAAGAGGGGCCGGGCCTCGACCGAAGCGGTGGAGGGGCCGCGTCGTGAATCCCCGCAAGGACCCGCTGTCGTTCATACGGCCGCGGGCTACCCTGCACGCTCTCCGGACTGCCGGAATTCCTCCACCTCGCCGGTCTGAACGGATCGGTGTCGCGTGTTCTGCTATCTACGGGCAACCGCCCGGCCGAATCCGATTCAGGCAACGACGCCGGATCCCCCGGCCGGCCGTCAACGCGGGAGGGCCCCGCCGAATCAGGTTCCGGGATGCGAAGCCCCCCTTGAGGACTCATGCACAACCGCCAATCGCGGGCGTACCCAAGAACCGTCCCGTGGGCCGGCGGCGTCGTCGGCAAAGGGTCTGCACAAGACGGGCCCCCGCCCTGGGCTCTTGCGACGCCAAGACCGAACAGAAGCAGCAGCGATCCCGCGGCAGCGAGAAACCCCGGTCTGCAGCCGCGGCGCGATCCGCGGAGGGAGCCGGCAGACCGGGATCTCACAACTAGATCAGACTGGCCACCGAGTCCACGAGCCTCTTCGCCGTCTCGGGATCGGCCGCCTCGGAGTAGATTCGCAGGACCGGTTCGGTGCCGGAGGCGCGGATCATGACCCAGTTGTCGGCATCCGTGCGGTACTTGTATCCGTCGATGGTATCGAGGTGGACGACCTTGAAGCCCGCCGCCTCCTTCACGCCCTCTTCCGCGAGCATCTTCAGGAAGCGCGCCTTCTTCTCTTCCGAGGTGTGGATGTCGCTGCGATACGCATAGTGCGGACCGAACTGCTCGAACAGTTCATCCACCAGTTCAGAGAGCTTTTTGCCCCGTTTGACCATCATTTCGACGACCAGTAAGCCGATGAAAATGCCGTCCCGCTCGGGAATATGCCCCTTCACCGCGAGGCCGCCCGACTCTTCACCGCCGACGAGCACGTCCCCCTCCACCATCTTGGAGGCGATGTACTTGAAGCCGACAGGCGTCGTTTCGACATGCAGCCCATAGTGAGCGCCCATCTTGGCCAGCATGTCGGTCGTCGTTGCCGTCCGGACGATATCCCCTTTCATGCCCTTCTCCTCCACCATGTACTTCACCAGGAGAGAGAGGATGCGATGCGAGTCGACGAACTGCCCTTTTTCATCGTACAGGCCGATGCGGTCTGCGTCGCCGTCATTGGCAAGTCCGACTGCACAGCCTTCAGCCACAACCGTTTCAGCAAGTTGCTTGAGGTTCTTCTCGATCGGCTCCGGCGCCTGGCCCTCGAACCAGGGATTGAAGGTGTCGTGCAGGGTTACCACGCGCGTTGACAGGAGCTCCGTCATGACCCCCATGGCCGCCCCGTACATGGCGTCATGGCCAATCGTGATACCCGACGCATTGATGGCCTCGATATCAATCGTCCTGCGAACCAGATCGAGATAATCCTGCCCGATGTTTCGAAGTACGATCTTCCCTTCGTTTACCAGCTCCTGGAACGGCCTTTCCGACAACGTCGACGGATCGATGCCGGCCATCTCGGACTCTACCTCGGTGATCTGCTCGGGAGTGCCCGGTCCACCGAATTCTGACTTGATCTTGAACCCGTTGTATTCAGGCGGATTATGACTGGCGGTGATCACGACTCCTGCCCCACAATCGAGCGCACGCGTGGCGTAACTAACTGCCGGCGTGCTCACGATCCGGTCGGCAAGGATGACCTCGATCCCGCGCGACGCGAGCACCTGGGCCGCGATACGCGCAAATCGGTCTCCCATGAACCGCGCGTCGTACCCGATCACGGTCTTTAATTTGTGGGGATACCGCTTCAACATCCAGGTCGCCGTGGCGTGAGAAACGAGACGCAGGTTGTCGAAGGTGTACGTGTCGGCGATGACGGCTCGCCATCCATCCGTACCAAATTTGATCACTGGTTTGGTCATGGGAGTAGGGTGTCGTGATGCTTCCTCGTATTGAACCCGATCGAATGCGTGTGCCGGGCCAGGTTTCCAGGCCTGAGCGGCAAGCATCGGGCAAGGTCAAAATTGGCAAATTGCCATTCAACAGGGGGTTCGTCGGCGGTACAAACTACAAATCGCCATGTTTTCAAACCGGTTTGCCTGAGGACGAGGAAGCATCGGGAGTCCGTCCCGGCCGCCGCCCCGCTTCAATGAGCGCGCGAGCCCCCTCAATGGCCGCCGGCGTCACTTCCGTACCGCTCAGCAGGATGGCCACCTCTTGTTCGCGTTCCGCCTCGGAGAGGCGTCGGATGTGGGTACGCGTGCGCCCGCTATCGACCAGTTTCTCCACGACGAAGTGCAGGTTGCCCTGGGCGGCTATTTGAGGCAGATGCGTGATGGCGAGCACCTGGTGGGTATCGCCGAGATCGCGCATGGCCTCTCCGACGCGCTGAGCGATGGCTCCCGAGATCCCCACATCGATTTCGTCGAATACCAGAATCGGGAGCCGCTCATTCCGGGCAAGAATCGTCTTCAAGGCAAGCATGATCCGGCTGATTTCACCGCCGGATGCCACTTTCGCCAGCGGACGCGGTTCCTCACCCAGGTTGGTCGAGATGTAGAACTCGACCTCGTCGATCCCTCCGGGCCCCGCCTCCACCCTGAGGGCGCGCTCCGCTCCATCCGCCAGATCGACCCAGCCGTTCTCCGATACCCGGTGTGCAAAACGCACGTCGAAGGCGGCGTGAGGAATGCCCAAATCCCCCAACTCGCGAACGATGGCCTTACGAATACCTTCCGCCACCTCTCTTCGTCGTTCCGTCAGGTGACGGGCGGCCTCTGAGAGCCGGCTCCGGGCCGCTTCTATTTCTCCGCTGACGCGCTGAATCGCCCCTTCAAAGTCCGCTGCCAGCTCGAACGTTCGACCGATGTCTTCCCGGTGCGCAAGCACGGCCTCCATGCTGCCGCCGTATTTCAACTTCAAATAGTGCAGTCGTCCGAGCCGATCGCGAATTTCTTCGAGCCGGTGCGGATTAAATTCGATTCTCCCGTTATAGTCCTGTACGAATTGGGAGACCTCCTGGACCGCGATCTCCGCCGAACGCACCTCGCTGAAGGCGTCCTCGAACCGGGCATCAATGCGGACGAGTTCCTGGAGAAGGTTGCGGACCTCCACCAGGCGATCGTAAACGGCTTGCTCCGATTCATACAGCGCGCCGTAAATCTTGCCCGTGGCTTCGAATAGTTGTTCCGCATGTTCCAACACGCGGCGTTCGGCCTCCAGGTCATCCTCTTCCCCCGCCCGCGGAGCAACCGCATCGATGTCTGCAATCTGAAACGCAATCAAGTCCCGCTGCTGCCTCAGCTCGACCTCCCTGCGAACCAGGTCACCCCGCCGGCGGACCAGGGTTTCCATTTCACGAAATAGGACCTGGTAGGCGTCGATCCAATCACCCAGCGCCCCGAAGTTGTCGAGCAAGCCGATGTGCGTATCCACCCGCAACAACGACTGGTGCTCATGCTGCCCGTGCAGGTCGATCAACTGAGCGGCGATCGTCCTGAGCACCTGGGCCGTGGCGGGGGTGTCGTTGATGAACGCCCGGCTCTGCGTCTCGGAGATTTCTCTTCGGAGGATGAGTTCTTCCTGCGGCTCGATGCCGTTTTCCAGCAGCAGAGAACGAACGCGTTCCGTGAGCGCGCCGTCAAATGCGCCCTCGATGACGGCTTTTCTGGCGCCCGATCGAACGACCTCCGTTGAGGCACGCTCTCCGGTGATCATTTTGAGCGCCCCCACGAGGATGGACTTGCCGGCCCCGGTCTCTCCCGTGATGATGTTGAGCCCCCGGTCGAAACCGACGTCGAGCTCATCGATCAGCGCGTAGTCACGAATGTAGAGCGTCCGCAGCACGATGCCGGGGTAAGGTCAAATGTCCGGTCAACAGGAATAGCCGATCCCGGCCTACCTATTCATGCGCAATAACCATCCGATTTGCGCCAACGGGTTCATACACGGCCGTGACAGTGCTTGAATTTTTTCCCGCTGCCGCATGGACAGGGGTCGTTCCGGCCGACGGTGTCCGCGTTGATGATCGGCTGTTGCTTGGTGGTCGGATCGCGACGGCCTCCGTCTTCCCCTCCTCGCGAAGTCACGCTGAAATTCGCAACCGACTCCTTCGTCGCCTGCGCTCGAGCCGCATCCATACGAGCCTGTTGCCTGCCTCGAACAGGGGGCCGATCAGCCGTTGCACGTTGTCCGTCAACGAGCGGACCGGCCTTGAAGACGAGGGAGGTAACCTCCTGGTTGACCTGCTCGAGCAGTTGCTGGAACTGGTTGAAGGCATCCATTTTGTACTCGAGCAACGGATCCTTCTGTCCGTACGCGCGCAGGCCGATACCCTCCTTGAGATCGTCGAGTTCGCGGAGGTGCTCCGTCCACCGCTCGTCGATCGTTGCCAGTACGGCGACGCGCTCCAACGCATCGCCGATCTCCATCCCCTCCGTCTTCAGGGCATCTTCGACGCGAACTGTTGCCCGCAGCAGGCGCCGGCCGTCGGTGAAATCAACGTAGAGGCGCTCGGGCTTCTCTTCGAGATCGCTTTCCACAAGCCGCTGCACGGCCGCGAAGAATGGCCGCGCCAGCGACCGCCGCTTCGTACTGTAGGTTTCCACAGCGGCATCATAGATCCGATCGACCAACCCATCATCCCCCAGTTTGAGGAAGAGCTCGCGATCGATCTCGAAGTCGAACGCGAGTTGGCGAAGCAATTCCGACCTGAGACCCTCGAGGTCTCCCTCGTCGTAGTGCCGGGAAACGAGGCTTTCGACATACGTCCGCAGCATGTCGAGGATATCACCGCGCAGCCTTTCTCCCTTCAACGCATGCATACGACGGTCATAGATCACCTCCCGCTGCGCATTGAGGACGTCGTCGAACTCGAGCTGGCGCTTGCGGATCGCGAAGTTGTTCTGCTCCACACGCTTCTGGGCCCGCTCGATGCTCTTGGTCACCATACTGTGCGTGATGACTTCCCCCTCCTTCAACCCCAGACGATCCATGATGCGCGCCGTGCGATCCTGACCGAAGAGCCGCATCAGCTCGTCCTCCAGCGAGACATAGAACTGACTTTCGCCGGGATCCCCCTGGCGCCCCGACCGTCCGCGAAGCTGTAAATCGATGCGCCGCGACTCGTGTCTTTCGGTCCCCAGGATGGCGAGGCCGCCGAGTTCGCGCACACCCGGACCCAGTTTGATGTCCGTACCACGGCCCGCCATGTTCGTGGCGATCGTCACGGCGCCCCGTTGGCCGGCCTCAGCAACGATCATTGCCTCCGTCTTCTGACGATCTGCGCGCGCATTCAAGACGTTGTGCGGGATGTTCTGCCGCTTCAACATCCGGCTGATCGTCTCCGACACGTCAACGGACGTTGTACCTACCAGAACCGGCTGTCCCCGCTCGTGATATTCGTGGATCTTGTCCATCACCGCCGTGTACTTCTCGCGTCGGCTTCGATAGAGCAGATCCTCCTCATCGTTCCGCACGATGGGTTTGTGGGTCGGGATGACGAACACGTCCAGTTTGTAGATCTGGAAGAACTCCGACGCCTCGGTTTCCGCCGTACCCGTCATGCCGGACAGCTTGGTGTACATGCGGAAATAGTTCTGGAGCGTGATCGTCGCGTAGGTCTGCGTCGCACGTTCCACCTTGACGCCTTCTTTGGCTTCGATCGCTTCGTGCAGGCCGTCTGAATACCGGCGGCCGTGCATCACGCGGCCGGTATGTTCGTCCACGATTTTGACCCTGCCCTCCTCGACGATGTACTCCACGTCCTTTTCGAAGAGTACGTAGGCCTTTAAGAGCTGGTTGACCGAGTGGATGCGCGTCGAGCGCTCGGAATACAGGGCGTACAGTGCGCGCTTCTTCTCGTCGAGCTGATTGTGCAGCACCCGCTGCTCGTGCTCGAGTTTGTGCTCCCGTTTTTCATCGCTCAGGGTCTCGTCAGCAGCCAGCGACGATTCGAGATTCGCCAACTCGTCCCTCTGCCAGTGCTCCAGTTTGGCAACTTCCTCACCCAGATCCGGGATAACGAAGAAGGAGGCGTCCTGTCCGGCCGTCTTGCCGATGTACTCCTGCCCCTTCCCCGTCATCTCGATCGATCGCTGCTTTTCGTCGAAGGCGAAATACAGCTCTTCGTCCACAAAAGGCATGTTCCGGGCGTTGTCCTGGAGATAGTAGTACTCCGTCTTCTGGAGCAGCGCACCGACACCCGGTTCGTTTTTCAGCTTGATGAACTTGGGGTTTTTCGGGAACCCGCGGTGAGCGCGCAGGAGCGCAAGGCCGGCTTTCTCCTCGAGTTCCGCCGCGGCCTTCCGATCGCTCTCCGCGGCCGCATCACGCTGTGCAAGAAGGGTCTCCGCCTCGGTAACCAACTGCGCGACGAGACGCTGCTGCGCGCGAACGACCTGTTCGACATTCGGCTTCAACTCGGCGAACGCGCCTTCATCGGCATGGGGCACCGGGCCCGAAATGATCAGCGGCGTCCGCGCCTCGTCAACCAGCACGGAGTCGACCTCGTCAACGATCGCGAAATGGTGTCCGCGCTGCACGAGTTGATTCGGGTCGATCACGAACGAGTTGTCTCGCAGGTAGTCGAACCCGAACTCGTTGTTCGTGCCGTATGTGATGTCGGCCTGGTACGCCTCGCGACGCTGGCGGGAGTGCGGTTCGTGCCGATCGATACATTCGACGGTCAGGCCATGGAACGCGAAGAGCGGACCCATCCACTCTGAGTCTCGTTGGGCCAGGTACGGATTGACCGTGACGAGGTGAACGCCGCGTCCGACCAGGGCATTCAGATACACGGGGGCGACGGCGACCAGGGTTTTCCCCTCCCCCGTTTTCATTTCCGCGATGTTCCCCCGGTGCAGCACGATGCCACCGATCAACTGGACGTCATAGGGCACCATCTCCCAGAGAATCGTGGTACCGCCGGCCTGCCATTCTTTGCCAAGAAATCGTCGACAGGTTTCCTTGATCACCGCAAAGGCCTCGGGGAGAATCTCCTCGAGCACCTCCTCGATGGTCTCCGCCCACTCCGTCTCCAGGTGATCCAACCGGTCGTAGAGATCCTGACGCTCTGCCAGGGAGAGGTCGCGCAACTCGGAAGCCTCCCCGTCCCCGCCCACATGAGGCTCGGCATACGTCGAACGAAGCCGCTCCGCTGTCTCGGCTTGCTCTGCTTCAATCTCGGCGACGGCGTCCCGGATTCGCTGCTTGAATTCCTGCGTCTTGCCCCGCAGTTCATCATCCGAGAACGACTGATAGGTCTCTGCAATCTGATTGATCTCTCGAACAAGCGGCCATAGCCTTTTGATTTCGCGATCGTTCCGGGATCCACCGAGAAGTTTCTGTATGAGCTTGATCATGAGTTCCAGGGTTCTTGCGCCGCAGCCGGCGCGCGGGCCCGATTCGTCTCGGAAACTGCGGCGTGTACAAGAGAAAATCTCACGCCTCATGGTCGGTTACGTTCCCCTTCTGGAAGGCCGAGCCGGTGCAACACCCCACCGGTCCGACAAGATGCCGGCGGAGGAACGATCGCGGCGCTGAAGAATTGTAGGGCTTCGATGTGGACGGTTACCCATTCCGTTAGACCTTATGTGCTGGGGCACGCCATCAGCCCACTCTGAAAGAGTTCATCGGCCTCGACGATCCGTCGATGTCGTCTCCGCGATCCGTTCGATTGTCACAGTCTGTCTGCTTTCACTGCCCTCGTCCACCGCTCGGGCCCAGCCCGGAAACCTCACCGGGTTCTCTTTCCTGCGTTTGGAACCGTCGGCGCACGCCGCGGCCATGGCGGGCGCCTTCGCAGCAGACCCCTCTGCCGACGTCAATCTGCTGTTTCACAATCCGGCCGGTTTGACGGCAGACATGCACCGGAATCTCTCGGTGTCCTATCTCAACCACGTCGCCGACATCAATGCAGGATTCGTCGCCTACGCGCACGATTTCGGCGCTATGGGCACGGCAGGCGCAGGACTTCGCTACCTGACCTACGGGCGTATGGATCGGGCAGATGAAAACGGCTTCCGCGACGGCACGACGTTCGGGGCCGCAGATATGGCCGCCACCCTGGCAGCATCACGGAAGGCCGGACCCCGTTTTCGCTATGGCGCTTCATTGAATGTCGTCCTGAGCCGCATAGATGACCTCACAGCGTCAGCCCTGACGGCAGACGTCGGCGCGCTGTACGAAATCCCCTCTGCACTCGCACGCGTCGGACTCTCCGTGCACCACGTGGGACTCGTCGTGCGTTCACTCGGCGAATCACGGGATTCGCTGCCTTACGACGTCCGCATCGCCCTCTCCAAGGAACTCCGCTACCTTCCTCTCCTCGTCTCCGTCATGGGTTACAACCTGGCCGACTTCGACACGGGAGACCAGTCCTTCGGCCGTACCGTCCTCGACCATGTTGCCCTCGGCGGCGAATTTCGATTCAGCGAGGCATTTCGCGTTCGCTTTGGGTACAACCACCGCCGGCACGAGGAATTGAAGTCCAAGACCCGACTCGACATGGCAGGCTTCGCTTTCGGTTTTGGCCTGCTCATCACCCGGGTGCGCTTCGACTATGCCTACAGCACCTGGTCTTCCCTCGGCGGTCTGCACCAGTTGACGGTCGGCGTACCGCTTTGAGGCCCGGGCGCCGTCCCGCGATGCGCTCCCCCCACCACCAAGAGAGGATAACGAAAACACACCATGCCGATCGACATGGCCCCGGCAAGGCAAAGCAGACTGCCCCGCACTGGTCCCCCCCTGATTCCGTTCGCCGCCCTGGTTCTCCTCATCGCTTCCGCGCCGCTGGCGGGGCAATCCAATCTCGTGGCCAATAGCGGCTTCGCCCCCGGGACGCTCTGCCCCGGCCAGTGGTCCGGTCCCTGCGCCGACGGATTCACCGGGACACTCAATTCCGACCTGGCAGGCCTGCGCGTCGTATCTGAGGATGACAATACCATTCTCGAGATGACACTGCCTCGCGTGGCCACCGCTGCCCCGCATGCAGTGGCCACGTGGACCGGAGGACCCGTCTCTGCTCAAACATACGAAGTGTCCGTCTCGGCTCGCTCCAGGTCACTTACCGGCAGAGCACGTCTTGTCGCGGTCGCCGAGCAGGAGTCCGATGAAGGCTATGCGACCGTGGTATCCGCCCAGACGGAACTGCCGAGGTGGACTTCTACCTGGATCCGGGTCGGCCTGCGCCTCGAGGTGCCGTCGGGCGCCGACCGAATCCGGGTCGAACTTCAGGGAGACGGCTCGTGCCCGACCGGCAATTGCGGCGTGATCACCTTCGACAACCTCAAGGTTGCAGCCGCCGATGGATCCCGCTTCCTTGCGAGCCCCTTCGAGAACGTGTGCCGGGAGGGGGAATTTCTGGACGTCGCAACGCTGGAATGTCTGCCGCGGGTTTCCGAGTACGGTTTTTCTGAGTCCGAATTTGCCGCAGCACTCAGCGGCCGTCCCGTCCGTTTGGTCAGTGCGTGCACCGAGAATGCTCTCCGGAACGCCCTGGCGGACGCCGAGATGGGCGGCGGCGGCATCGTCCGCATCCCGTCCTGCGAGATCGAACTTACGCGTACACTTTTTGTGCCCGGTTCTACCCTTCTCGAAGGCGCCGGAGTCGGCAACTCGGTGCTAACCGTCTCGCCATCTGCCTGCGACGGCCGCCTGATCTCCGTTTTCAAGCGAAGTCATGTCGCAATGCGCGACTTCAGCCTCAATGGACAGGGCTGCGTCGACGAACCGATGTCCATCCTGTATTCAGACAACGTGAAGGTCGAGCGCGTCGAGTTTAACGGAGGGCGCCGCAACGGCCTGATCTTCTCGTATTCAAAACGCGTCACACTGCGCTACAATACCGCACACAGCTCCGTTCTCAACAACGGGCTCAGTTCAAAGGACTGTTTTCTCCGCGATGACGAGACGCAGGTAACGACGGCAACGTGCGAATCCCGCATCCTGAGCGCTCCCAGCATCGGAGGAAGCGTGGCCCCCGGGAGCGTCTGGACGCAAGATTACTCCGTCTATTCCAACCACCTGTTCAACAACGTAAACGATCACGGCCTCGCCCTCCACGCGGGATATGGTGAAATAGCGGGCAACCTTATCGAAGACAACCTCAGAGGCATCAAGCTCCCCGATGCCGGCCACATCAAGATCCACCACAACCGCATGCGCCGCAATGAACTCTGGGGCATCCATGTCTATAGCCCCATTGTGGACCGGCCACCCACCTATTTCGTCATCGCCCAAAACGAATTCACCCTCAACGGCGAGTTCGTAATCCGCCTCGAGGGCTCCAAGGATGTATTCCTTGCCGACAACGCCTTCGACCGCAACTTCGATGTCTACTATGAAGGCAACCCCTCGGGCTACTTTCTGCCCTTCCCTCGGGGCGCCAACGTGCTGCGTATCAGTGCCAGGCAGTTCGAGAACGGCGTATCGGTAACTCCGGAGACCTTCGCATGCTCTGCGGGGCAGGACGCCGCACTCCAGACCTCCGGAGCGACGCCCGTGTCTCTCGTGGGCTCCGCCTGTGCAACCTATGTCGACAACGTGCCGCCCGTCACCCGTCGGGATACGGCTTCGACCACACCGGGCACGCCTGTATCACTCACGCCACTTGCCAACGATCGCGATGCAGATGGCGAAGAACTGCGCTTCGGAGGTCTCGTGTCCGGGCCCTTCAACGGCTCGGCGTCCGTCGACGAGTCCGCATTGACGTACACGCCCGGTGCCTCCTTCACCGGCACCGAGGTCATGACGTATCGCGTGGAAGATGCCCGAGGAGCCTTCACGATGGGTGAAATCCAGGTGCAAGTCGCCGCTGCCAACCGAAGTCCGGTTGCCTCCAACGATCAGACTACGACGTTTCAGGGCGAATCGGTTTCCGTCGCTGTCCTCCAGAACGATTCGGACCCGGACAGCGACCCGATTCAACTCATCCGGATCGCGACGGCCCCGCGAAACGGAACGGCCGCGATTGACGGCCCCCTGATCGTATATACACCTCTGGCAGGATTCCTCGGAACCGACTCGTTCGTCTACGAGATCGGCGATGGTCGCGGTGGATTTGACTCCGCCACCGTGACCATCACCGTGTCTACCCAGCCCAACCGCAATCCCGTCGCCCGAAACGATACGGTCACAACCTCCATCAACGCGCCCATCCTGATCGATGTACTGGGCAACGATATCGATCCGGACGGCGACGCGCTCCTCTTCGCCCGGTTCGTGTCCGCGCCCGCCCACGGTGCGGTAAACTTCCTCGAGGGGAAGGTGCGCTATCAACCCGCAGCCGGATACACGGGCGCCGACAGTTTCTCCTATGAAGTAGCCGACGGCCAGGGCGGATCCTCCATCGCCAGTGTGCTCATCACCGTAACGTCGGAGGCCAACAGGGCTCCCATGGGCGTCGATGATTCGGTAGCTGCGACCACCGAGATCGAAACGGTCATGGACGTGCTGGAGAATGATGTCGATCCTGACGGCGATCGCCTTTTCATCACGCGCATCGCGGAAATGCCGCGTTTCGGGACGGCAACCGTTCTCTCGAACGCCATCCTATACGCCTCCGTACCCGGATTCGTCGGTGCCGACAGCCTGGTGTATGCCATCTCGGACGGGCGAGGGGGAGAGTCGCAGGCCATGGTTCGCATTTCGGTGGCGCTTCCCGTGGGCACCGGGCCTCAGGAAACCCCCTCCGCTCTGGAATTCATCGAGGTCTATCCGAACCCGGCGTCCGGCCCCCTCCAGGTCCGTTTTTCGGTCGTACGCCCTGCTCACACGCGGCTGCTGGTCCATGACCTCCTCGGACGATCCGTGATGGATGCCCCCCTCGGGATCCGCACCGAAGGTCAGCATACCCACACGATGGATGTGACGCACCTCCCTGCGGGCCTGTACCTCGTCACGCTGGAAATCGAAGACCGGAAATGGTCGAGAGCCGTCGGCGTGACACGGTAATTTCCGCGGCTCAGCCGCCCACATCGACCCGATTGTCCGGCCCGCGATCCCCGCGCAGCAGGCCCTTCCTGCGCAGCGAGATCATGGTCGTGTCCAACGTGCCGTGGCGCATGCGGTCGCGCACCTCCTCAACACCCATTCCGTCATTGAGCCAGATGAGCGCCGCAGTATGCGTGAGACTGTGAGGACTCACGCCCGGGCGGAGAATCGCAGCCTCCTGCATGTGAGCACGTATGCGAGAGCGAACAGATCGCGTGTTGAGCCGCTCCCCGTCGGACCGGTTCCCGTGTGAAACGAACAACGGATCCTCCGGCCCGGTTCTTCCCCTCTCATCGAGATAGATTCGCAACGGATCCATCGCAGGAGGGTCGACGGGCACCTGGCGGTCTTTTGTACGGTGTCCCTTCCCCTGGACCCTCAAGAACCAGCCCAACAGCGTTTGCTCGAGATCCTTCACATCGGCCCGGACGATCTCGATCTCGCTCAAGCCGGCAAAGAGCATCAGCTGCATGATGGCCAGATCACGCTTTCCCAACAGGGTTGAGTCATCGACTCGACTCAGCAACCTGTCGATCTCGAACTCCGTAAGCGTTTCACGCGAATGAGACGCCGGTCTCCGATTCCCCTTGACACTCCGCGCCGGATTGTCCCGGAGCAAACCAACGTCCACAAGATACTCGCAAAAGCGCCTCAACGCCGTCAGGTACGTTGACACCGACACCTGATGGAATCCACGCTCCGCAAGGAGATAGCGTTTGTACTCCTCCACTTCATCCACCCGAAACGTGAACCTGCCCCGGCGCCGCGGCACATAACGCACCAACTCGTTGAGGGCACGCCTGTAGGTCCCCACCGTCTCCGGACTGCGATCGGTCAGGTAGGTGGCCACGAAGCCGGCAATCCGCGCCTCCAGTTCGGGCGCCGTGAGAGCAGGCGGCACATCCCCTTCCCTTCCGATTGGATGCCTTGTAATAGCCATGGTGAATGTGGATAAGTCCGGCCCAATATCCACATTTTCACATCAAACATCAATAACGGCTATTACCGCGAGGCAAGAGAAGCTGGATCTGGCACCGGATGGTACGTTCTCGCCGGTCAGATTTCGTCGTTAGGGCCAATGGTCTCCAGGCTATGGACCACGTTCTGAATGAACGAGGACGCCATGGCGCCGTCGATCAGCCGGTGGTCATACGTCAGGGAGAGATACATCATGTGACGAATGGCGATCACGTCCCCAAGCCGGGGATCCTCGAGCACGACGGGACGCTTCTTGATGGTCCCGACAGCCAGGATGGCCACCTGGGGCTGGTTGATGATCGGCGTACCGATGATCGTACCGAGCGACCCGACGTTGGTGACCGTGAATGTTCCACCCTGCAGATCGTCCGGCTGCAACTGTTTGTTTCGTGCGCGCTCGGCCAGGTCTGCCGCTGCACGGGCCATGCCGACCAGGTTCTTGCCACCAGCATCACGGATGACGGGAACGACCAGCCCGCGATCCCCGACGGCCACGGCAATTCCGACATGGAAATCCTTCTTGAGGAGGATCCGCGTCCCCTCGATGGAGGCGTTGAGATACGGATGCGTTCGAAGGGCGTCGACAGCCGCCCTCACGAAAAACGGGGTGTAGGTCAACTTGACCCCTTCGCGGCGGAGGAACCCATCCTTGGCGGACTCACGGAGTGTCACGAGCCCGGTTACATCGGCCTCTGCGAAGGATGTCACATGGGCAGACGTGGTTTTCGACCGCACCATATGTTCGGCGATGATCTGCCGCATACGGTCCATCTCGACAATTTCGACGCGGGCGCCCCCGGCCGGTGAGGGTCGCGACGCGGGCGCAGTCGGAGCGGCGGGCCGAACCTCAGATTCCGGGAAGGCGCGCGCCGCAACCGGCGCCTCAGCGGGCGACGTAGCCTGGCGCTTCTCGAGATATGAAAGCAGATCCCGCTTGGTCACCCGGCCCTCCTTGCCTGAACCGGGCAGGGCGGCCAGCTCCGCGGCGGAGACCTTCTCCTCCTGGGCAATCGCCCGAACCAGTGGTGAATAGAACCTTCCATCCGAGCCCCGCCTGCCCACCGCCTCCACCACTTCGGGAGCCGGTGCGGAAACCGCGGGCGCCGATGGTGTTTCCGGAGCGGTCGTCCCGGAACCGCCGGCCGCGACGGGTCTCTCCGAAACCGGCGTGGACGTCATGCTCGGGACGGTGCGCTCGGCGGCAATCCGACAGAGTACCGTCCCCACTTCCACGGTCATACCCTCCGCCACAAGGATCTCTACGAGTACGCCCGATGCCGGAGAAGGAATCTCGGAGTCCACCTTGTCGGTCCCGATCTCGAGCAGCGTCTCGTCCAAATCCACCGCTTCACCCACCTGCTTGCTCCACGAGATGACGGTGCCCTCCATCACACTTTCGCCCATCTTGGGCATCACGACATCGGTGACCTTGCCGCCCACCACCGATGTGACCACCGCTGGAACCGCCGCAGGCGTCCCCTCTTTCGGAGACGGGCCCGGGGGCGGCGTAGCCGATACGGGGCCGCCCGGCGGACCACTCGGCGGTTCCGTCCTGGGTACGGACGAACCAGGTGGTTCCGCGGAAATTGCCTCGACATCCGTTTCGATGTGGGCCAGGACCGTACCTACGTCTACGGTTGCGCCTTCCGCAATGAGAATCTCGGTGAGCATACCCGAGGCGGGGGACGGAATCTCCGAATCGACCTTGTCGGTACCGATTTCGAGCAGCGCCTCGTCCTGCTCGACCGTCTCTCCCGGTTTCTTGTGCCACGTGATGACCGTTCCTTCCATCACGCTTTCGCCCATCTTGGGCATGACCACATCAATCCTCGACATATCTGGGCTTGTTTCAGTCTGGTGCGTATCCGCTCCCTCCCGCCTCTGCCAATCCAACTAATGTACAATTCCGATGCGCCATGGACCCTATTGCCTGCGTCGATGGGCGACCAACGCCTCTCATTGTCCCCGGATCCCTAACCATACAGCAAGGCTGTTTTGCGCTGAGCCGGATGGGGCCGCTTCAGAGAAAAGGCCCGAACGTTAAAAACGCCCGGGCCTTCCTCCTTGTAACCAACCCGTGACTAGGCAATCAGCGGAGCGATCACCAGTGCCACGACGGCAATCAACTTGATGAGGATGTTCAGGCTGGGACCGCTGGTGTCCTTCAGCGGGTCACCCACCGTGTCCCCGACCACGGCCGCCTTGTGCACGTCGCTTCCCTTGCCGTAGGTCTGTCCTCCGATGGTGAACGTTCCCTCGATGAGCTTCTTGGCGTTGTCCCAGGCACCACCCGCATTGGCCTGGAAGATGGCCAGAAGCACACCGGATACGGTCACACCGGCAAGAAGGCCGCCGAGCATGTCCTTCGAGATGAGGCCTACCACAACGGGCACGATGACGGCGAGAAGGCCTGGCAGGACCATTTCGCGGATCGCGGCATGCGCTGAGATGTCGACGCAACGTGCATAATCGGCAACCGCCGTTCCCTCGCGCAAGCCCTTGATTTCACGGAACTGACGACCCACCTCGGTGATCATGTCGGATGCGGCACGACCCACGGCGCCCATTGCCATGGCGCTGAACACGTAGGGCAACATGGCGCCGATGAGCAACCCGGCGAGGTTGACCGGCTCAGCCACGTCAATGTCCGTAACGCCGGCCTGCTGCATGTACGCAGCGAAAAGCGCCAATGCCGTGAGCGCCGCTGAGCCGATGGCAAAGCCCTTGCCGATGGCTGCGGTGGTGTTCCCGACCGCGTCCAGCTTGTCCGTCCGCTCACGGACTTCCGGTCCGAGCTGCGCCATCTCTGCGATGCCACCCGCGTTGTCCGAAATCGGCCCGTAGGCGTCAACGGCCAGCTGAATACCTGTCACGGAGAGCATGCCCAGAGCGGCAATAGCGATTCCGTAGAGTCCGGCGTAGTGCGACGCTCCGATGATGGCCAGGGCAAGGATGAGGGCCGGGATTCCGGTCGAGAACATCCCTACACCAAGCCCGGCGATCACGTTGGTGGCTGCACCGGTGACGCTTTGCTTCGCAATGCCCTTCACGGGGCGCGAATGCGTGGAGGTGAACGCTTCCGTAACCAGTCCGATAAGCGTCCCTGCCACAAGACCGATCAGCACGGCCATGTACACGCCGTTGGCGGTATAGCTGAACTCGCCGACGAGCGGTGTCGTGGCGGTCCAGGATTCCGGCAGCAGCGCACGGATGATGAACCAGGAGAGAACGGCCATGAAACCGGCCGCTCCGAATTCACCGATGTTGAGCGCCTTCTGGGGATTCCCGCCTTCTTTGACCCGGACGAAAACCGAACCGATCACCGACACGATGATCCCGACGGCCGCCAGAATGAGCGGGAGAATAACCGGCGCCAGCGGCATGAATCCGAGATCGGTGAACGTGGTGATGAAAGCCGCACCAAGCACCATCGTCCCGATAATGGAACCCACGTAGCTTTCGAAGAGGTCAGCGCCCATCCCCGCGACGTCCCCTACGTTATCGCCCACGTTGTCTGCGATTGTCGCGGGGTTCCGCGGGTCATCTTCCGGAATCCCTTCATAGACCTTGCCTGCCAGGTCCGCGCCAACATCTGCCGCCTTCGTGTAGATGCCGCCTCCGACGCGCGCGAAGAGCGCGATCGACGAAGCGCCCAGCGAGAATCCCGTGATCACGTTGATGACTTTCGGCATGCTCCATCCCACATTCGTATACACAAGGAAGAGCGTACCCAGACCAATCAGCCCCAATCCGACCACGCTGAGGCCCATCACCAGGCCGCCCGAGAACGCCACGTTCAACGCACCGGCCAGCCCTGTGCGTGCCGCGTGCGTGGTTCGAACGTTCGCCTTGGTAGCGACACTCATTCCGATGAAGCCGGCAAGACCGGAGCAAAAGGCGCCCGTGACAAAACTGACCGCAACCAACCAGGACGATTCGAGTTGTCCCATGTTGATCAGTCCGAGAATAACAGCCAGTGCGGCGACGAAAATCACCAGGAAACGGTACTCACGCCGCAGGAACGCCTTCGCGCCCTCGGCAATGTGCCCGGCAATCTCGGCCATCTTTTCCGTCCCCACTTCCTGACGATTGATCCACCGCGATCGAAACAGGGCATAGCCGAGACCAATGAATCCGGCGACGGGCACAAGTAAGGTGAGAAGCGTGGTTTGATCCATGTTGAGTTGGGTTTGTAGGTCATCCCCCGGCAGACGTCGGCACGCCTTCCGGACCCGTACACGGATCCCGTCGGCAGTCGACGCAATGAGGGTTCAGCATGTTGCAGACAACGATAAGGGAACTCGGCATACGGAGACAGAAGGCCGCTGTCCAGGATGTCAGACTCAGGAATCCAAGAGCGGGCTCTGCTTCCGGTTGAAGCGATTCATCGCCGCTTCCACCCCTTCCCGGACGAACGTGAGGGCCGCCTCGCACGCGAAACGAACCGTTTCCTCGACGATCGGCTGTTCGAAGGGTTCGAACGGCGACAGGACGTAATCGCTTTGTTTGCCGCGCGCAAAGTTATCCCCAATGCCGATGCGCATTCGTGGAAGATTGGTGGAATTCAAGGCATCTATGATATCCTGAAGTCCATTGTGTCCACCTGCACTCCCCGACGGCCGGATTCTCACCGCGCCAAGGGGAAGGTTGATGTCGTCGTGGATGATCAGCACGTTCCGCGGATCGATTTGATGCTTCCCCAGAAACTTCCGAACGGGACCGCCGCTCCGATTCATGAAACCAAGTGGCTTCAACAGTCCGAACGATCGACCCCGGTATGTGGCCCAGGCCGTGTCATGCACCCTCGATGCAACGGGGAACAGTCGAAAACGACGAGCGGCCGGCTCCTCCGAGGCAAAAGAAGCGCCGGTCGCAGCAGACACGGCATCGAGTACCATGAACCCGATGTTGTGCCTGGTTGCTTGATACTCCTCGCCCGGGTTCCCCAAACCGACAATCAGAGACTTCTCAGCCATAGACTCGCCGCTCTGCTTCGTGCCGACCCGACCAAACGGCAAGGGCAGAAGACTCCCTGTGTTTGCCTTCCGCCCCCGAACGCTGCCGATGTATCGTGATCGCGCCTACTCGCGCGCTCCGCGTTCCTCTGCCTGCTCCTCTCCGGCTTCCTCCTCGAGTTCCGCCTCTCCTTCCTCCAGCTCCGCTGCGAGCTTGGCCCTGCCGTACACGGCAACCACCGTCTGATCGCGCGGGGCGGTGAACTCCAGGTTCGGGAAATCGAGATCCCCGATGTGAATGGCGTCTCCGATGTTCAGATTGGAGACATCGATCTCAATATTGGCCGGGATGTGCCTCGGCAGACAATTGACGGCAACTTCCGTCATGAGATGTTCCGTGACACCACCCAGTTCCTGTCCAACCGGCGTGCCCGCGAAGTGGATCGGGATCGTCAGATGTACTTTCTCGCCTGCAATGAGCACCTGGAAATCGACGTGAGCCGGACGATCGGTGACCGGATTGAAGTCGACCTGCTTCATCACGCAGTTGTAGTGCTCCTTTCCAAGTTTCACCTCGACCTTGTGCGTCTCCTGCGTGTAGATCAACGGCCGAAGACTGAGCGTTGGCACCTGAAAGTGAACGGGCTCAATGCCGTGACCGTAGAGCACACAGGGCACCTTGTCCTCGCGACGGGTGGCCTTCGCACCTTTCTTCCCGGTCTCCCGCGGCTCGGCGACCAATGTTAAAACATCCATGGGTTTGACTCGATTTCCTTGCTGATCAGCGAAGAGGACGCGAACACGACGACACTACTCGACAAACAACGTAGATATGGACTCGTCGGAGTAGATGCGTCGAATGGCGTCGGCGAAAACTTCTGCAACGCTGATAACCGTGATCCGTTCCGATGGACGTTTCAGAGGTACCGAGTCGGTAACGTAAATGCGATCGATTTCGGACGATTCTATCCGGTCGTACGCGGGACCGGACAGCAGGGGATGCGTGCAGGCCGCCAGGATGTCGCGCGCGCCTGCTTCCCGCAACGCACGTGCTGCGCCGACCAGCGTGCCGCCGGTATCGACGAGGTCGTCAATGAGAATGACATTCTTGCCGCGTACTTCCCCGATGATGTTCATCACCTCGGCCTCGTTCTGCCGCGGCCGACGTTTGTCGATCAGGGCGATCGCCGCACCCCCGAGGCGCCGGGCGTACGCACGGGCAATCTTGGAGGCGCCTACATCCGGCGCGACGACCACCAGGTTCTGGACGTCCAGGTCGCGGAGGTGGTCCACGAACACGGCCGATCCGTACAGGTGATCGACGGGCACGTCGAAAAAGCCCTGAATCTGCGGCGCATGAAGGTCCATGGTGAGGAGCCGATCAATCCCCGCGTCGTTGAGCATGTTTGCGATCACTTTCGCAGCAATCGATACCCTCGGTTTGTCCTTCCGATCCTGCCGCGCATACCCGAAGTACGGAATCACCGCTGTGATGCGCGAGGCCGAAGCCCGCCGCGCCGCATCGACCATGAAAAAGAGTTCGAGCCAGTTCTCGGCAGGCGGCGCCGTACTCTGGATGATGAACACCTCTCTCCCCCGGATCGACTCCTCGTACTTGACATAGATCTCGCCGTCGGCAAAATTCTTGATCGTGATTTCTCCGAGGTGCTGACCGTATGCCTCAGCGATTGCCTTGGCCAGTGCGGGGTTGCTCCGCCCTGAAAAAATCGAAATCGGAACCATGGCCTTGGGGGGCTTGGGGGAGCGGAATCTGTACAAAGTCATCGAAGCCCGATTGAAAAGTCGGACCGCCGGCCTCTTGGTGGGCCGGCGGTCCGTGAATGCATCCCTTTCAGGTAACAGAAAGTTAACGCGTTCGCCCCGCAGGAACAACCTGTTCGGTGCGTCCCAAGGGCCGACGTGCACAAGTTTCTAGGCCAACATGGTCTTGAAATTGCGTAGGTTGTCTCCCAAAGCCTGGAGTGGCGGAATCCCTTCCACCTCGTACTCGACGATGTACCACTCCGTACCGCCCGTATTCTCGCACACGTCGAGGATCGCCGGCCAATCCAGGGCGTCGTCTCCGAGATAGGCCTGAGGATTATCGGGATGATGGGGTTTGATGTGGATGGTCTGCGAGCGCCCCTCGTTACGGCGAAGCAATTCGAGTACATCGATGCCGCCCCCGGCCGCATTGCCCGTGTCCATCTGGAGAATCACGTCCTGGCTCGTATTGTCTGCCAGGATATTCCACATCATCTCTCCATCCATCAGGTCGAACGAGTACCCGTGAGGGTGATAGCCGACGCGCATGCCGTGCGGACGAAACTTCTCTGCGAGCATGTTGAACTCCTCGCACGTGCGTAGAACGGCATCCTTCGACTCATGTTGATTGCCGCGAAGGGAGCGCACGATGAGATACGGGTTGCCCAGGGTGGCGTTGAATTCCACCGTCGGCTCGAAATTGTCGCCCGTCATCTCATCCATGAAGATGTGCGTCCCGCAGGCCTTCAAGCCGTTGGCGTCGAGGATCTGCCGGAGTTCCGTGGCCGTCTTGCCGAAATAGTCAGCGAACTCCACCCCCTCGTAGCCCAGTTCCGCCACCCGCGCGATCGTCCCGGCCACGTCCTCGGCCATCTCGTGGCGCACGCAGTAGAGTTGGGTTCCTACCGGAATGACACGCCGGGTGGTGACGACCGTCTCGGCCGCCTGGTCCGCTTCGCCCGCGCAAGCCCCGGCCAGCATGGAGGTCGCCATGACGCCTCCCGTTGCCTTCAGGAAATCTCGCCGATTCAGAGAGCGTTTTGGTTGTCTCATAGAATGTCCCTCGGATGGTGTGGTGGTGATGACGCCCACGTCATGAGCCTAACTCGCTGCGATACTGTCGCGCGCCGCATCCCACCGCACCTCGGCGCCACGGTCGAGAGAAAGGTTCACGAGATGCGCACAAGACGCCGCATGGTGTCCGACCCGGGCATCTTGCCGCGTGGATTTGCCGTTGCGTACGGCCTCGAACAGGTCACGAAAATGCAGATTTGTCGCGTCGAGTCCCTCCGACCGGTAGATCTCGGTCCCCGCTTTGACCTGCGGCGGCCTGGTCGCGGGCCTCTCCGAGCGTTGAACCTCGGGGTCCTCATAATAGGCCTTTGCCAACTCTTCAGGCCAACTGTCGACGATCCAGCCGTTGCTCTCGACGACATTTTCCGGCTCGAAGGTGAGATCCCGACCGAGCGTCAGCGTGCCCTCCGTCCCGAGAAACTGGATACCCGGTCCGCCCGCCGCCTCGTTGTTCGCCGTACCGCTCAGACTCACCATGAATCCCTCCGGATAGGCCAGCGATGCGTTGATCGTATCGGGCACATCCCGTGTATCCACCCAGCGGTAGAGCCCCCCCATCGCCACGGCGCGGTCCGCCATCGGCGCATCCATCACGTAGTTGATGGTCGTGCAAAGATGCACGAAAAGGTCGGTCGACATGCCACCGGAATAGTCCCGAAAACAGCGCCACCGGAAGAATCGCTCCGCATCGAAGGGCCGGGCGGGCGCGGAGCCCAGAAAGACCCCCCAGTCCACGGTCTCCGGTGAGGCATCAGGCGGAATGGGATAGATCCACGCTCCGGAAGCCGTGTTGCGGTTGTTGTAGGCGCGCACCATGGTGACCTGGCCAAGCCGACCGGCCTTGATCATATCGCGTGCCTTTTCTGCGAGCGGCGAACTCATGCCCGAACTGCCGACCTGGAGGGCCACGCGGTGCTTCTCCGCCGCCCGGATGATGTCCAGTCCTTCCTCGACCGTGTACGTGAGCGGCTTTTCAATGTACATGTGCTTGCCCGCCTCTGCAGCTTCGACAGCCTGCCTTTTGTGCCAGTGGTCGGGACTGGAAATGACCACCACATCCACATCGGGCCGGGCGAAAATTTCACGATAATCTTTGTGAATCGTAGCCTTGCCTGCCGTTCGTCCCTGCGCCCGCCGCGCCCTGCCACTGTACGCATCATAAAGCGCAACGATTTCGACGCCCTCGATCTGCTTCACGGTTTCGATCAACTGATGGGCACGCGCCCCGCATGCCACCATGCCCACCGTCACCCGGTCCGAGGGGGGTATCGAAGCGACAGCCGGCCCTTCGGTCTTCAGACGAAACAATGTGCCGGTCGCGCCCAACGCGCCAACCTGCAAGAACTCTCGACGATTGATAGCGGATCGCATGGGTAAGGCACCTCAGAGCCGTACTGGTGGTGGAGAACCGTGATGTCAATCCACTAAGGAACAGCCCGAACCTCCTCCGGTCAAGTCCCCTCCCCAAGAATGGCGCATATTCCGTCACACCTCAAACAGCGGAGCGGCCACCAACCACGACGCGCTCGCTCGCCGAGCCAAAAACAAAGAAAGAGGACCCCGTCTCCGGAACCCTCTCTCCTTTTGTTGCCCGGGGAGGATTCGAACCTCCACGTACGGCTCCAAAGGCCGCTGTCCTGCCATTAGACGACCGGGCATTCTCGCCGGTGGCCGCGATACGCTACCTCGTGTTCTCGCCAGATGAACACCGACTCACCGTGCAGGGGACGCCGCCCTCATGGCGACTCCCCCCCTTCCGGTGCGTCGTTGCCCGGGGAGGATTCGAACCTCCACATACGGATCCAGAGTCCGCTGTCCTGCCATTAGACGACCGGGCAAAGTCTTCCGCCGCCTCCAAACCCCAAACTGTAAAGATACGTTCCAGACCGCGTGTGTTCAAACACGGCCCGAACGAAGGACTCAGTAGGGGAAGCTATCGTCTATTTCTGCCCTGGAGAGGTCGGCGACATACCCGGCAATCCGGTCGACCATCACCTCAATCAGCTTCTCACCTTTTTCGGCGGTTGCCAGACGCGGGTCGCCCGCGGAACTGTCTTCGGTGAACAGATGCCAGGGCCGGGTGATGCTCACCCAGCCTCTTTCAATCTCGGGGAAGCGGGTCCTGTTGGTGCGCCCGTCACCGGCATCCTCCATCCGAACCAGGTCCGGTCGCAGGGCCAGCATGACGGCCGCTTCCATCTCATTGGCATGGTCTCCGCCTGCATCGTCCAATATATCCGCTGCAACGTCGCTGAAGACCTGCCACCAGTTGACGAGGCTCACGAAAACCGTCGCGTCTGCAACGAGCGAACGAAGCAACGGCTTGAAGTCGTTTCCGCCGTGGGAATTGAAGAGGATCAACTTTCGGATTCCGGAGCGTTCAAGGGAAACGATGACGTCGCGGACGAAGCGGTTCAACGTATCCTGCGGGATGTCGATGGCCAACGGAAACCGGGCCATATTCGCATCGACGCCATAGGCGAGGGTCGGGAGGACTATAACCTCTGCTCCCCGGCTTGTGGCTTCCTCGGCCACCCGGTCGGCCAGACCTTCCGCCTCGTAGCCGTCCGTCCCGTAAGGCAGATGAAATCCATGAGGCTCACACGCCCCGATCGGGAGAATTGCCACCTGCCAGTTGCGCACCCGCACCTGTTTGTAGGTCAGTTCCTGGAGTTTCCACGCTTTCATGGGCCTGTATTGATACGTTTGGTATTTTTTTCTGCCGAGGGAGAACCCTGTCCTGACATGCAAGGTACTGATGCGCGGCCAAGAATGGCGCACCCCTCCGGCTGTTGCACGCGTTCTTTGCCGAGCGAGCACGCGACAGTCGAAGGAGGAAACGGATCCGCCGTACCGTGCCGAGGGCGACGGCCGGCCGCATCCATTTTGGAACCTCCCGTGACAAGTACCGGACGCGATACGGGTCGCTGCAACGTCTGAATCCGGCCGGATTGCCTCTTACCGAATGATCCACCTTACCGACGTTTCGCTTTCTTTCGGAGGCAAACCGATCCTGGACCGGCTCTCCTGGCACATCAAGGCCAACCGCCGCATCGGCTTGATCGGCCCAAACGGAGCCGGCAAATCCACCCTCCTCCGACTCATTTCCGGCATTCAGTCGTCCGACGAGGGCACGTTCTCCCGGGCGTCTGCAACCACCATCGGTTACCTGCACCAGGATGTCCAGGAAATGGACACCTCACAGTCGGTCTTCGAGGCCGCCCTCGGGGCGTTCGAGGAGGTACTCAGTCTGGAGCGGGAAGTGCTCGCCATCACGCGTCAGATGGAGGAGATTCCCGACCACGATGGCGACCCCTACCACCGCCTTCTGCATCGGCTCGAGCGGGTCCAGAATGACCTGATGGCCCGCGACGCACACCGGATCGAATCCGATACCCGGGCTATTCTGGCTGGTCTGGGTTTCGAAGACGACGAAATGGACCGGCCGCTGTCCACGTTCTCCGGTGGATGGCGTATGAGAGCCGTCCTGGCACGTATGCTCCTCCGCCGTCCGGATGTACTCTTGCTCGACGAACCCACCAACCATCTCGATATCGAGAGTATTGATTGGCTTGAGGACTATCTCAAGACCTATCGGGGGACTGTGGTCCTCGTTTCACACGACCGCTACTTCCTCGACCGTATGGTCGACACCATTGCCGAGTTGGCCAACGGACGCATTACCGAGTACATCGGCAATTACACCCACTACCTCGAAGAACGGGAGGAACGCCGCCGTCTCCATGCGGCAGCATATTTCAACCAGCAGAAAGAGATCGCTGATATCGAGCGCTTCGTAGAGCGGTTCCGAGCAAAGGCAACCAAGGCGCGACAGGTTCAGAGCCGCGCCAAACAGCTCGAGAAGATGGACCGCCTGCCTCCGCCCCCCTCGGAGGACGCCACTATCCGTTTCCGCTTTCCCGTTCCGCCGCGATCGGGGCGCGTCGTACTCGATCTATCAACCTTCTCAAAGGTCTACCACCAGAACGACGGCTTTGACACTCCGGTCTTCGCGGATGCCCGCCCGCTTTCCATCGCCCGCGGCGACAAGATTGCGCTCATCGGCAAGAACGGCGCCGGCAAGTCTACGCTGGCCCGCATCGTGCTCGGCAACGAACCCTTCGTGGGCACGCGAACGGTTGGGCACAATACCTCGATCTCTTACTTCGCACAGCACCAGGCCGACACGCTGGACCCGAACCTTTCGGTGCTCGATTCGCTCAGATCTGTCGCCAAGGGTCAAGACGATACACAGATTCGGGGCATCCTCGGCGCCTTCCTGTTCTCCGGCGACGACGTGTTCAAACCCGTTGCCGTGCTCTCGGGAGGCGAACGCAGCAGGGTGGCCCTCGCGAAATCGCTCCTCTCGCCCGCCAACTTCATGATTCTCGACGAACCGACCAACCATCTCGACATCCAGTCGATCAAGGTCCTCGTCGAAGCCCTCCGCAACTACGAAGGAACGTTCCTCGTGGTAAGCCATGACCGGCATTTCCTGGACCAGGTGACGAACCGCGTCTGGTATGTCGGACATGGGGCGGTCCGTGACTTCCCGGGCACCTACTCTGAATTCCACTGGACCGTCGAACAGGAACGGGCGACCCTGCAGGCGCCACAGCCCGGATCCGGATCAGCCGAAAGAAACGAGCCGGTCCGCCCCGCCTCCGACGACACGGACGCAAAGAAGAGGAAGACGAAGGAGGACCGCCGACGGGAGGCCGAGGAGCGAAACCGGGTGTACCAGGAACGCGTCAAGGCGTCGGGGAAGAAGGAGGTCCACCAACGATCCGAGTTCAAACTCAAAGAGCAACTCCGCCGGATCGAACAGGACGTAGCATCGCATGAAGAACGGCGGACCGAAATTGAAACGATGCTGGCCGATCCCAATTTCTTCAAAGATTCCGATCGATCGACGAAGAGTCTGGAGGAGTTTAGTAAACTGGAGATTGAGCTGAACGAACTCTATCAGCAATGGGAAACCATCGCCGGTGAACTGGAAGGCCGGACGGTCTGACGGGGCAAGGCCGAAGCGAGTCCTGGATCTATGCTGTACGAACAAAGCCGACTGCTGCAGCGCTTTCTCTTCCTGGCCGACCTGGCGATGATCGCCGTCGGCTGGATCTCGGCATATTACCTGCGCTTCGAGATCCTTCCACCTCTGTTTCCACTGCCCCTGTGGAGGCCGCTGGCACGTTACCTCCCCTACCTTCCCCCCATTCTCCTGGTCTGGGGCACCGTCTTCGTCCTCTCCGGGCTGTACTCGACCCGCAGAGCCCAGCGGCTGACGTCGATGGTTCTCGCCGTCGCGCGTGCCGTATTCCTCGGCGCACTCGCGAGCGTGGCTGCCATGTTCTTCTATCGGGAGTTTTCGTTCTCCCGACTCCATATGGTGCTCTTCGGGGGCATGACCTCGGTCCTCATGGTGGGCCTGCGCCTCGGCATCTACTTCGCAGCCCGCCACATACGGGCTCTGGGAAAAGGTGCTCAGCGCATTCTCATTGTCGGCGCCGGAAAGGTCGGACGCCGGCTGGCCCAGGCGCTGCAACAGTATCCGCTGGTGCGCTTTGAGATCGTGGGATTCCTGGATGACCGACAGGAGGGCGACGACATCCTCGGACCTGTGTCCGACTTGCCGGCGCTGATGGACAGGATGCAGAGCGAGGGCAAACCGATTCGCGCCGTCTACATCACACTCCCGTTCTCTGCCGCCGAAAAAATCGAGAAGCTGCTGCGCAGCCTCAGTACCCGCCTCGCGCACGTCTTCATGATCCCGGACCTGTTCCAGTTCGACCTGCTGAACAGCCGATTCAGCGAACTGGGCGGCATGCCGGTCCTCCATTTAATCGACGAGACGCCGTTGCGCTTCGAAAAGCTGACCAAACGGTTGATCGACATCCTCTTTTCTGCGCTCTTTCTGGCGGTCATCTCCCCCGTCCTGCTCGTCATCACCATCCTGGTAAAACGATCGTCGCCCGGCCCCGTCTTCTACCGGCAGGAGAGAATGGGTCTGAACGGGCATACGTTCAAAATGCTGAAATTCCGATCAATGCCTGTTCAGGCGGAAGCGGCGTCGGGGCCGGTTTGGGCCCGCCCGGAAGATGACCGGGCTACAGGTGTGGGCGCCTTTCTACGGCGCACCTCGCTCGACGAACTCCCGCAATTCATCAACGTGCTGAAAGGGGATATGTCCATCGTGGGTCCCCGCCCCGAACGGCCCGTATTCATCGAACAGTTCAAGGACCAGGTTCCGGGCTACATGCTCCGGCACAAGATGAAGGCCGGGATTACAGGCTGGGCGCAGGTGAACGGCTGGCGCGGAAACACCTCGCTGGAAAAGCGCATCGAGCACGACCTGTACTACATCCAGAACTGGTCGCTCTGGCTCGACTTCAAGATTATGGTTCTGACGGTGTGGCGCGGTTTTGTTCACGAAAACGCGTACTGAGCCCGTCAAACATGCGTCTCGGTGAGACGCCGGACGATCGACCGAAACACGTTCACGCCATCCTCGCTACCGAGTAATGGTTCCATATGCCGCTCGGGATGCGGCATCATGCCCAGTACGTTGCGCGTCTCGTTCACGATACCGGCAATATTCCTCTGCGAGCCATTCGGATTTCCCTCGGCCGAGACCACGCCCTCGGACGTGCAGTAACGAAACACGACCCGGCCATTCGTCTCCAGTCCGTCCAGCACGTCTTCGGAGGCGAAGTAGTTGCCCTCACCATGGGCAATCGGAATGCGAACCAGGTCTCCAGGTGAAAAGGCGTTCGTGAAGGGGGTATCCACCTGCTCCACCCTCAACGTAACGGGCTTGCAGATGAACCGGAGCGACGCGTTGCGCAGGAGTGCTCCAGGCAGAAGGCCAACTTCGCAGAGAACCTGGAATCCGTTACAGATGCCCATCACAATTCCGCCGTCCTCCGCAAAACGGATGACGTCCGAGAGGATCGGCGAGAACCGGGCGATGGCGCCGGCGCGGAGATAGTCCCCGTACGAGAATCCGCCCGGGAGTACAACGACGTCGACATCCCCCACCGACTCGTCCTTGTGCCAGATGAACCGCGCTTCCTCTCCCAGCACGTGCTTGGTCGCGTGGTAGGCGTCATGGTCGCAATTTGAACCAGGGAAAACGACGATTCCGAACTTTACGGTTTCCATTCCTGTTGAGCCGGCCTGGATGGAGAGATGGAGCAGCTGCAGCGTGAGACGGCGTTTGAAAGCTCCGGATCCCACACCGGGTTGACTCGGCAAAGAAACGAACCCGGAATCAGGCATGCCATCGCAGTGCGTGCTTTTCGCGAGAAACGTGCTCCAAAGAAAGCCCTCACCGGGCGGAAAACTGCGACCCGAGATGAAATGAGGAAGCCCGGCCCTACCACAAGCCGGGCTTCCCGGGGAGATGTGTTCTTGGGACCTCGACGAAAGCCGGCCCTACCACAAGCCGGCCTGCGCCCGGAGAAGCGTCGGGAGTGAGTCTATCCTTCTCCGTTCCGGCCTTGGTTCCTTACGCGCAGAAAGCGCGGAACCCGGATCATCGATCGAGCAAAAAATCGAACATCTCGAAAAAAAAGGGGAAGGCCCGCCTCCACCACAAGCCGGGCCTTCCGTTGCTACCCCCCTCTGCGCCATGAAAGGCGCGATGAGCGACGTGTCTACCTTTCCCTTCATTCGGGTCGATCCGACCGAAAGTTGCGCGAAGGACAAAATATTCGGCTCCTCAAGCAGGCCGCCCGGCTTCAAACACCGCCTTTCGCGTCGTGAGTCGATCGATACGCTCGTGGTCCACCTCCACACCGAGACCGGGACGATCCGGCACCGCCAAAAATCCATCCTCCGACATCGTCCACTCGGGAGCTACAATATCCTCCTCCCAGTAGCGGGCACTGGGTGACAGATCGCCGGGCAAGACGAAATGCGGAAGGGACGCGAGGGCCACGTTGCAGGCTCGTCCGATACCCGTTTCCAGCATGCCGCCACACCAGACCGGGATTCCTGCCTCCCTGCAATAGTCATGAATCCGGATCGCCTCGCCGAACCCTCCCACCCGACCCGGCTTCAGGTTGACGATCTTGCCGGCGCCCAGTCGAACCATGGCCTCCACGTGAGAAAGGCGCAAAAGGCTTTCATCCAGACAGATCGGCGTCCGCATTTCCCGCTGCAATTCCGCATGAAGAACCAAATCGTCCCACTCCAACGGCTGCTCGATCATCAGCAAACCGATTTCATCCATTGCTCGAAACGCCGCCAGATCGGCAAGTGTGTACGCGCTGTTGGCATCGGCCATCAGGAGGCCATTTGCACCCAACTCCTCTCTGGCCGCCTCGAGAATTGAAATGTCCTGCCCTGGCCGGATTTTTAGCTTGATACGACGGTACCCCTCTGAGGCAGAAGCCCGCACGCGTTCCCGCAACACGGTTTCGGAGGACTGGAACCCGAGGGAAACGCCTGCAGCAACACGGGTTCTCACTCCACCCAGAACCTCAGACAGTGGACGCAGCTCCTTCTGCGCAAACAACGTCCAGATCCCCATCTCCACCGCTGCAATCGCAGCTCGGTGGCCCCGAATGCCCCTCCCCAGAACCTCCGCTGCCTCGCCGGGAGCCCCGAAACCATGGCCGAGTGCCGCAGGAAGTACCCACTTTCGTAGCGCCAACCAGGCCGTGTCGGTCGTTTCCGGAAGGTAGCTCGGCGTCTCAAGCCCCACACATTCCGACCACGCCGTTGCACCGTCTCTGTCGAATAACTCCAGCAAGATTACGCGCCGGATATGCACCTCACCCGATGAACTCCGAAAAGGTGTGCGCAACGGCAACCTCACCTCCCTCAATACGATCCGATCCAGAACCACTTCCATTGTTGACCCCCCGGAAACGGACGTGAACGTCGACAAAAGACCCAGGCATCACCCCGTTGGACCGCCCCTGTCCCTGCAGGGCTCAGCCAAAGTTCATCAACGGGCCAACGATTTCCAATTCAGCCGGATGAGCCGGCGGATGACGGGCGCTGGACCCGTCACCCGCCGGCTACTCACCGCCTCCGAGCATCCCTCCGGCTCCCCTGGAGGAACCCTGCCCTAACGCACCACAACGATCGCCCGAGTGGCCCTGTCCTTGTCCGTTGTTGCACGGACAAAATAGAGACCGGGGGCGACCAGCCTGCCAAACGTATCGCGACCATCCCAGGTGGCATACGCGATTCCTTCCGTAACCGGAGTTTCCAACATGCGCACCATGGCGCCCCTCGCATCCAGCACGTCGATCCGGATCGGCTGATCCGATTCCCGGTGGACGGGAATCTGTAGACGGCCAACGGCGGGGTGGAACGGGGAGGGGAAGGGTGGAGCAAGCAGACCCGTGGCGGGCTCCGGTTGTGGGTTTTCGATCGACCACCGCATTTCCGTTGCGGGCGTCAGCTTCCGCAGATCCGGACCCACCACAAGCGAGCCCTGTAAGGTGACCTTTCCTTCACCTTCGGCGTGGACAGTCGCCAGGAGAATACGGCCAGGCTCCAGCAGGCCCCCATCCAGCCGATAAAGCAGGAGACTATAGGCCGCCTCATCACTTCGAGGAGTGGCCACGAGGGTCGCCAACCCCGTATCCACCGGCTCGATAACAGCCGACTTGCGCGCCGCCGCCGACCCGAAGCCGACCAACACGTGCGCACCGCGCAGTGGACGATCGAGTTCGAGGGCAATCTCAAAGGCCTCCGGCGTGCGCTCCAGCACCACGACGACGTCTTGAGTCGTCCCGGTGCGAACCTTGCCCGGCGATCCGTAGGCGTCTATCGGCATCCCGTCCGGCCATTCCCCGCGTGCGATGGCCTGGCTGAGTACCGTGAGGTCGCGGACATCGTACTGACCGTCTCCCGCGTCAAAAGGGTAGAGATCTGCCGCCGGGGCATCCACCGTGATCGGATCGATACGTCCAAGCACGAGATCGATGGCAAGGATCAGGTCGAGCAGGTCAACCGATCCATCCCCGTCCACATCGCCTCGTCCCGACCCGACAATGACGCTCAGCGGGACTTCGTCGAGACCAGGCCCGGCATTGTGTTCGAATCGGGCCAGTGCCTGATGGCTGCCGACGTCGGCCAGAAGCGGTGACACCGCGAAGCGAAACGTTGCGCTTTCACCGGGCGGGACGGCCGCCTGGGTCGGCAAAACAGTGAACAGGGGATCGGTGGTGCCAACCGACTGAATCGTGAGATCAATCGTACCGCCGAAGTTGGTAACAACCAGATCTCTCTCCGCCGTCTGGCCTGCCCTGATCGAACCGAAATCAATCTGCTCTTGATCGGCCAAGAAAGTCGCATACCCTGCCTCGACCGAGAGTTCCATGGACCCGAACATGGGAGCCAGCGGGATATCCGTGGCACCAGGATCCCCCGACGCGCCGATGAGGCCTGACAGCGAAAGGCTGGTCGACGTGGAGGTCTGGCGCTCCGGAATATTGGCCTCCAGCATAAGGAGCGATTCGTAGTCCCCCTCGGGAAGGCTCTGCTGTCCCTCCCCGACCAGCACCACTTTGAGCGTCGATCCGCTCAATTCGGACTCGAGCCGCCACAAAGAACCGGCCACGGCGGGCCCCGGGACGACAGTCAGTGCCGAAATGACCGTCGGGTCATACGTTACGGCAAACTGAAGCCCCTGCAGGCCCGCCGGCGCGGACACGAGACGGAGCGCCAGTGGAATACTGAACGCAACCGTCCCGCTCATCGTCGACCCGTGCTCCATCAGCAGTCCGAACGTGTTCCTCCGCACACTGCCCTCTCCCTCCAGTCTCACGTCGTCGATGCGAGCACTTGCCGACGATGAACTTCCTCCCATCCCCTCAAACCGTATCTGCACGTGAGGAGCGCCGAGCACCGTGGCCGGTAGCGCGACCCGCATTTCCTCGTAGCGGCTGTCCAGCGCAGGCAGCGCCTGGCCGGGTCCGAGGAGTGTGGTCGCGTAACTGGCGCCGCCATCGATCGAAACCGATACCGCCATGTTGGCCGCGTCGTAGCTGGCGGTGCGGCGAGCCAGGAAAACGAGGTCCGCGGCAATAACCTCGGTAAGGTCGAGCACCGGGGTCGTTGCCGTGCCGGCCAAGGACCCCAGGTGCGCGAGGTTGTTCAGTCCGGATCCCGTGGACGCGGAGACGCCGCTCGTCACCCAACCCGCATCCATCGTGGTCCATTCCGCGGGCAGTGCAGGCGGCGTAACGGCGTCAAAGGACTCGCCCCACAACACCACCTGAGCATTCGAACTCACCGACACTACTGCCCAAACGACGAGTCCGATCCAGATCGTCTTCCAACTGCGCATTGTTCTTCCCTCCATTATGGTTGTTGCATTTCCCCACTGTGGGGACATAAGGACAAGCGGAAACGGCGCCCGAAAAACGACATCGGACGACGTACTTTTTTCCGAATGGCCCCTCCGGGTCGACACACCACCCGGCGGCGAACGGGACCAAAACCCTGTCGGCGTGGAATGACGACCCCTGGCAACGTATATTTAAAGTTTGCCCCAAATCCCGGCAGCGACCCCACAAAACCGGCTTCCCGGTGGTCCCGAAGGAACTCTTCAAGAAGATCAGACGGCTGGAAATACGAACAAAAGGCCTTGTTTATGAGGTCTTTGGGGGAGAGTATCATTCTGCCTTCAAAGGCAAGGGAATCGAATTCTCCGAGGTACGTCCCTACCAGTTCGGCGACGAAATCCGCAGCATCGACTGGAACGTCTCGGCTCGGATCGGGGAGACGTACGTCAAAGTTTTCGAGGAGGAGCGCGAGCAGACGGTCATGCTGGTCGTCGACATCTCCGGATCGGAAGCGTTCGGATCGCAGGGTCAATTCAAACGGGAGATGGCGGCCGAAATCTGTGCGCTCATCGCCTTCAGTGCCATTCAGAACAGCGACATGGTCGGGCTGCTGCTCTTCTCGGACGAAGTCGAGCTTTACGTCCCGCCGAAGAAGGGCAAGCGGCATGTTCTGCGCCTGATCCGCGACCTCTTTGCCCATGAAGCCCAGGGGCGCAAGACCAATGTCGCTCAGGCCTTGGCCCATACGGCGCGGGTGCTGCACCGGCGATCCATCGTCATCATTGTGAGTGACTTCCTCGATCACAACTTCGAGAAGGCCCTGCGGGCCGTGGCCCGCAGACACGACACGATAGCCATTCACATGCATGATCCCCGCGAGCTGGAGATGCCCGCGGTCGGGCTCCTGGAACTGGTCGATGCTGAGACGGGCGAGAGTCTGCTGGTCGACACCAGTAGTCGCAGGATGCGCGGCACGTTCGCCAAGAACACGCTCGGACGAATCACCGCTCTCGACGATCTCTTCAAGAGACTTCGGCTCGACTACGTACATGTCAGAACGGACGTGGGGTATGTCGAGCCACTCGTCCAGTTCTTCCGTCGACGAAACAGGGCGGCATGATGGCAAGGCATCAGACCACCCCCACCATCCGACGACTGCCGGGCGCCTGCTTTCGCGCCGCCGCCGCATTGGGGCTGCTGGTGCTTTTCACCGGGATCGCAGTCGCCCAACATGTGCGCGCGTTCGTGACGGAGGACTCGGTGTCCGTCGGCGACCGGTTCGGCCTTGTTCTCGCCGTGGAACACGAGGGGGAACTCAACCCGCTCTTTCCGGATAGCGTCGTATTCGGGCAGACGACCTACGGAGACCTGGAGGCCTTCTCCGTGCGCGGAAGAGGCTATCGGATGAAAGACGTTTCCATCTCTGACGTCCGTGTCGACAGTGTCTGGATCGAGGTGACGACCTTTGCTCTGGATACGGCCTTTGTGCCCCCGATTCCCATTCGGGTAGCCTACGGAACGGACACGCTGGTAGCCAGTACCGCAGCCTTCCTGGTCCCGGTTCGTCGTCTCGTAGAGGAGAATGCGCCCGACGTGAGGGACATCACCCCGCTGGTCGAGTTCCCGCGATGGATACTGCCGTGGTTGCTCGGGCTTCTCGCCGCTTTGCTGGTTGCCTCCCTTGTTGTATACCTCTTGAGGCGCCGACGTCCCGTACCGGTCTCCTTGCCTCCCCCCGTTCAGGGTACTCCCGAACCGTACGACGTGGCGCTGAAGCGCCTGAAGATCCTCGAGCGAAGCAATCTGGAGGATGAACGGGTCGTCAAGCCCTATTTCGACGAACTCTCCGGCACGCTGCGCACGTACCTGTCCGACGCCTTGCACATTCATGCCCAGGAGGAGACCACGAGCGAAATCGTCCGCGATTTGCGCATACGGGCCGATTCCCTCCTTCGGGAAGTCGCAGACGAGGCCCCCGATCGCGTCGAGCATCTTCTGCAGCTGGCCGATCTCGTCAAGTTCGCCGACTACATCCCGGGACCCGATCGAAGTCGGGAGGCGCTCGGCGAAACGCGAGACACGATCGATCTGCTCGAGCGAAGTGCTCGCAGGCAGCGCCAGGTGGAGTTCGGCCTTTCGGAATCGGGCGCGGAGAGGTGACATGTCGGGTCCCGTAACACACAGTGCGCTGTTCAGCGAGCGCCTACTTTCTCGCCTGGCCGCGGCCCGTCGGGTGGCCGTCCTGACCGGCGCCGGTATCTCCGCGGAAAGCGGAATCGCCACGTTCCGAGACCCCGGCGGGCTCTGGGAGCGCTTCAAGCCGGAAGAACTGGCCAACGTAGATGCGTTCCTCGAAAATCCTGCCCTGGTTCAAGCCTGGTATGCGCACCGCCGCACCATTGTCCATACCGCTGAGCCCAATGCAGGTCATCTTGCCCTGCGCGCGCTAGAATTGCTCATTCCGGACTTCGTGGTGATTACCCAGAATGTGGACGGGCTGCACCAACGCGCAGGCAACCGGCAAGTGATCGAACTGCACGGCAACATCAACCGGAACTATTGCATTTCGTGCAACCGGTATGTGGCCGACGAAGCACTTCTGGAGGCGGAGATTGCCCTCTGCCCGCACTGCGGAGGATTGATCCGTCCCGACGTCGTGTGGTTCGGGGAAGCGCTTCCTGAGGGAGCGTTCGCCCGGGCGGAGACGGCGGCACGCAGGGCCGACGTGTTTCTGAGCATCGGGACGAGTGCACTGGTGTATCCCGCTGCCGACCTTCCGGTATTCGCCCGCCATAGCGGAGCATACGTGGCGGAAGTGAACCTGCAGCCGTCCGCCCTGGCACCACACATCGACGAATCCGTCCTCGGGAGATCGGCAGCCGTGTTGCCTGAATTGGTGGACTCGGTTCGAATCCTGCGGAACGAGAACCGCACCGCTTGAGTACGTTGTCGGCGACCCTACCGACCCATGCGCTTCGCCCATCCGGAATTTTTTCTATTGCTGTTGCTTCTGCCACTCCCCGCCATCGTGGCGTGGTGGAGAGCGCGGCACCGGCGCGCCGGCCTGACGTTTTCGGACGTCCGCCTGGCGGAGGGCATGCCCCGCACCATCTGGATCCGCCTTAGCCGCATCCCCGCCGGCTTACGAGTCGCCGCGTTTATCCTGGGCGTTTTCGCGCTTGCCAGGCCCCAGCAGACCGACACGACGCGAAGCTCCTATGCCGAGGGGGTCGATATTATCCTTGTGCTCGACACGTCCTCCAGCATGAAGGCCCAGGATTTCGCACCCAATCGATTCGAGGCCGCCAAGGATGTAGCTGCCAACTTCGTGAGCGGACGACGCTCCGATCGCATCGGGTTAATCGTCTTTGCGGCCAAGGCTTTCACCCAGGTACCGCTCACGCTGGATTATCCCTTTATGCTGGCGCTGCTCGCAGAGGTCGAGATCGGCCTGATCGAGGACGGCACGGCCATCGGCACGGCGCTGGCTACAGCTGTGAGCCGGCTCCAGGATTCGGAGGCGAAGAGCAAAGTCGTCATCCTGCTGACCGACGGGCAGAACAACCGCGGAGAGATCGATCCCGTAACCGCCGCGGAGGTGGCGCGCGCCATCGGGGTGCGCGTCTACACGATCGGCGTGGGATCGAAAGGGACCGCCCCCTACGTGGTGGACGATCCCTTCTACGGACAGCGCGTCATGCAGATGCCCGTCGAGATCGATGAGGAAATGCTGGGGTCTGTGGCCACGCTGACCGGCGGCCGGTACTTCCGGGCTACCAACAAGCGCGCACTGGAGAGCATCTATGATGAAATTGGCCAACTGGAGCAGACGAGAATCGAGGAGCAAATCTACACGAACTACGAAGAGATGTATCCCCGCTTCCTCATACCTGCCCTCCTGTTGCTGCTCCTCGAAATTGCCCTGGCGAATACCCGGCTACGCCGCTTACCCTGACCCGGACTCACTGTGGACTGGTTGAATCCCGCGTTCCTCTGGGCGCTCCTGCTCGCGCCCATTGCTGCCGGCCTGTATCTGTGGGCCGCTTGGCAACGCCGCGAAGCCCTGCGTCGCTTCGGAGCCGCGCCGCTCGTCGCGCGTCTGGCCGACTCCGTCAGTCCTCGGCGTCGCCGGTATAAGGCCACGCTTGTGGTGACCGCATGCGCCCTCCTCGGCCTGGCCCTTGCCGGACCCCGTTTCGGCACGAAACTTCGAGAAGTCAAGCGGCAGGGCGTCGACCTGGTGATCGCATTGGACGTCTCCCTGTCCATGCAGGCCGAAGACGTCCTCCCCAGCCGGCTTGCGCGGGCGAAATTCGAACTCAATACCCTCACCCGGGACCTCAGGGGCGATCGCGTCGGTCTCATCCTGTTCGCCGGCGATGCGTTCGTCCAGTGCCCGATGACCCTCGACTACTCGGCCATCCGCCTGTTCCTCGACGTTGCGGACCCGTCGATGATCCCCACCCCGGGGACCGATTTTGCGGCTGCCGTTCGCACGGCCGTTGAGATGCTCGACGCAAGCACGGATGAGAACGACCCGACCTCGGCCGATCGTTCCAGAGCCCTGCTCATCGTGTCTGACGGAGAAGACTTCTCACCGGATCTGGAGGAGGCACTCCGCCTCGCCCGCCAGGCAGGGATTATTCTGTTTACCGCCGGCGTCGGAGAGACACAAGGCGTTCCCATTCCCCTTTACCAGAATGGCCGGCATGTCGGCTACAAGGAAGACCGCGACGGGCAGGTCGTGTCGACACGCTTGGGCGAGGAGGTCCTCCGCGACCTCGCACGGGATGGAGGCTACTACCGGATCAGCCGCACGACCAGTTCGCTCTCTGAACTAAAGGACGCGCTCGCCCGTTTACAGCAGACTGAATTTGACGCCCAGATTTTCGAAGAATATGCCGAAAAGTTTCAGTGGCCGCTCGCTTTCGGGCTCGTTCTGCTGTTTCTCGATCTGATGGTTTCCGACCGGCGACGAACCCGGCGAACGAAGTCGAACACCCAAGAGCGCGACGAAACGGCGAATGAATCATGATCCCTCTGTCGATCTCCATTCTTCTCGTGTTACTTTCCACGGGTCCCGGACCGGGATCCGACGCCGCCCGTTCGGGCCGATCCGGCAATAAGGCCTATGAAAAGGAGCAGTTCGACGAAGCCGCCCGGCACTATCGCTCGGGGCTCGAGGCGATCGCCGATCCCGGGAGAGACCGGATCGTGCACGGGCTACTGCACAACCTCGGAAGTGCCGAATACCGCCGGCAAGCCTATCAGGAAGCCGATGAGGCTTTTCGCCAGGCTATGGCGGCGGCACCCAAGGACGCGGAATTCACAGCTTCGTCCTACAACGCAGGCAACGCGGCGTTTCGGGCCGGGGATCTCGAGCGCGCACTCGACCTGTTCAAAGGCGCGCTGCTGCTCGATCCGTCCAACGAAGACGCCAAGTTCAACTATGAGTTCGTGAAGCGGCAACTCGATAAGAACCAGCAGTCTCAGGGCGGGTCACAGAACGAAGACTCCAAGCAGCAGCAAAAGCAGGAGGAAAGCGAGGATAACGAAGGGGATCAGAAGAAGGAGGAAGAGCAGGATCAGGAACAGCAACAAGATGACAGCAAGCAGGAGGAAGGGAACCAGGAACAGACCGAGGAACAGGAAGGCGGTCAAGAGTCCGAGCCGCAGCCGGACGAAAACGCCCAGGAGCTGAGCCGTGAGCAAGCCGAGAGAATTATCGAGGCGCTGCAGAACAATGAGAAAGAACTGCTCAAGGAAGCGAGAAAGATGAAGGGACGGGCCCGCAGGGTCGAGAAGGACTGGTGAGTAGAAGAATCCCGGGCCTTGCGGCCCGACAAGTATTCGATCCGGCAATGGGAGCGATCAGGCCTATACGAGGGTCGACACCAGTGCTCGCACTGTTGATGGCGGTTGCGGTCGGCTGGGGTACCCTGTCGGTCCCCACTTTCGCCCAGGTGACTGTCGCGGCCTCCGTAGATGAGACCACGATCGGGGCGGATGAAGTCGTGCGCTACACCGTGGAAGTCCGCGGCGCCAATCCATCCGAGATCGAGACGCCGCGGCCTCCGGAGACCGAGGGCCTCGTGCTGCTCCAGCCCACGCCGATGACCTCCCAGAGCGTGTCGTACGTGAACGGTCAGGTAAGTCAGAGTCTGGGCTTTCAGTGGCGATTCCGTCCCGCAGGGGAAGGCAGGGCCACCATAGGCCGGTCACGCATCGTTATCGGGGGCCGTGCCTATTCGACGGAGCCCATCACGATCACGGTCGTCCCGCAGGCCCAGCGCCCCCAGCGGCAGAGCCGGCGCAGTCCATTGGACGAGTTCTTCTCCGACGGAACACGCGACGGGGAGCCTCAAACCGTCGGGGAACGAGACCTCTTCATACGGGTGCGGCCCAACTCGAGAAGCATTTTCCAGGGCCAGCAGCTTAGCGTTGAATACGACCTGTATTTCCGGGACGGCATTCAGCTTCGCGGCAGCCGGCTGGCCGACTCATGGCATGCGGAGGGGTTCTGGCGCGAAGAACTCGAACTCGATACCCAGGCCGAGGCGAGAAGCGAGGTGGTCGACGGGCTACGCTACCGCGTCGTGACGCTGAAGCGCATTGCCGCCTTTCCGACACGCTCGGGTGAATTGCGAATCAATCCGCTTCGAATCGAGACCGAAGCCGCGTTGCCCCTGCAGAGCCGTGGTCTGTTTACCCCGTTCTTCGGGCCCGTGCGGTTCCAGCCGGCCACGATCGTATCTCCTGCTCTCGCCATTACCTCAAAACCGCTTCCGCCGGGCGCTCCGCCCGAATTCAACGGTGCGGTCGGCGCATACGATATCTCCGTCGAAGTGGATCGCAAGGAGATCGAACTCGGTGAGCCACTGAAGTACATCGTGCGGATTTCGGGGACGGGCAACATCTCCACACTCACGGCGCCGGCCCTGGACCTGCCTGCGTTCATCACCCAGTATGACCCTCAGGTTACAGAATCGGTGAACAAGAAACGGAGGCTGGTCTCCGGTTCGAAGACCTTCAGTTACGTTCTAATGCCTGGTACACCAGGCAATCATGCGCTGCCTGCATTGAATTGGGCCTATTTCGACCCGGAAGAAGGTCGCTACAGGCGACTTCAGGCCCCGCCGGTTGATATCCGCGTGGTCGGCGTCGCCGATGCGCCCATTGCAGCAACCAACCTGACGGGCTCCTTGCCCCTCAATGATATTGCAGGCATGATGCCCGCCGGTGCGTCCTCGTGGAAACGGGCCGGCAGAACGCCGCTCCACCGCCTCGTCTGGCCTTATGCAGCCGTCGTCCTGCCGGTGATGGCACTCCTGCTGCTGGTGGGCGTTCGCATGCGTTTGGACCGCCTCGCGGCAAATCCCGCCCTCGCCCGAAGCCGGAAGGCTCGGCCGGTCGCGCGAAGGCACTTGCGCAGGGCACATGCTCTGCTGCAGGCCGGGGAAGCCCGCGCCTTCTATGACGAGATCGCCCGCGCAGTCACCCGATTTGCCCGGAACCGGTTGAATGCAGAAATGCAGGGGCTCACGGAGGCGCAGACGAACGATTTGCTGGAAGAACGAGGCGTCTCGGAGGCGGCCCGCAACGAATGGCGTGCGCTGTTTGCGGAGTGCGATCGTGTCCGCTTTGCACCCGTTCCACCCGTACAAGCAGAACTCGAAACGGCCAGTCGAAGGGCGGAGCAACTCATAGCCGACCTGGATGCACAGCTTCTGCGCACGCGCTCACGCCGACCCCGCCCATGATCCCACCGCGAAACCGGTCCGGCATTCGGTTCCGGGGACTTGCCCTGCTGGTACTTCTTCTCTCGCCTGCCGCCTTCGCGCAGCCGGCCGATGTCGTGCTGGCATTTGACGAGGGTGTACGACGGTTCGAGACGGATGAGTATGCCGCCGCCCTGGAGTCTTTTCAGACGGCCGAATCGTCAGGTTGGGAGAGTCCGGCCCTCTACTACAATATGGGCAACACCTACTTCCGCCTGAATCAACTCGGCCGCGCGATTCTCTATTACGAGCGAGCGCGTCGATTGGAGCCGGGAGATCCGCTCATCCTGCACAGTCTTCAGATCGCCCGCGAAAGGACTGTGGATCGTTTCAGCCGCGTACCCGATCCGATCTGGACCAGCGCGTGGAACAGCCTGGTTGGCACCATGCGTCCGGATGGCTTGTTCGCCGTCGGGCTGCTCTTTTTCCTCTTCGGCATCGGCCTGGCCGTCCAGCGCATCTGGAGCGGCACCCCGAACGACTGGATCCGCCGTGGGATCGTCATCGGCCTGGGCATCGGAACGCTGCTGGTGGGGGCAGGGTTGTTCTCCAGCAGTCAGATGGCCTCCCGGCAACATGCCGTCGTGCTGGAGACGAGCGCCCAGATCACGGCCGAGCCCAGCGACCGCGCGCAGCCCGTCGTTTTGGTGCATGAGGGCCTGCTCGTCGAGACGCTGGACGAAACGGACGGATGGGCTTATGTCCGGTTGACGAACGGCGTAACCGGCTGGGTTGAACTGCAGGCGGTGGAGGCGCTTTAGCGCGCAGATTCGGCAACGTATCTTGTTCTCGTAAACAGACTCCGGCCGCGCTATCCCAATAGCCTGTGGAACCGTATATCCTGCATCGCCGAGACATCGGGTGGATCGAAGTCGTTTGCGGTTCCATGTTCAGCGGGAAGACCGAAGAACTCATCCGCCGTCTCAAACGCGCGCGTATCGCCGGCCAAACGGTGAGCATTTTCAAACCTGCGCTCGACACGAGATTCCGCCGCGACGCCGTCGTCTCGCATGACGCTTCTACCTTCCCCTCGACCGTCGTTCATGCCGCCGAGCAGATTCTCCTCCTCGCCGGCAAGGCCGACGTCGTGGGCATCGACGAGGCACAATTTTTCGGCCTCGAACTCGTAGGAATCTGCAATGCATTGGCCAAAGCAGGACATCGGGTGATCGTGGCCGGCCTCGATCAAGATTTCCGCGGCGCGCCGTTCGAGCCTATCCCCCAATTGATGGCCGTCGCCGAGTACGTGACCAAACTCCACGCGATTTGCGTCGTGTGCGGCGCACCCGCCAACCATTCGCAACGGATTGTGCATACGGCCGATCGCGTCCTGCTGGGAGCAGGCGAATCGTACGAACCCCGCTGTCGCCACTGCTTCGAACCGCCGGAGTGAGTGAAGACCCGGCGGATTCTCCTCGGCAGCCTCCACACGCCAGGGGTCGCACCGCGTCATGCAAAACGACAGTTCCTGCCGCTGCGGATCCGGCACCGTACATTCTCGTTGCATGGAGGTACACCCTCAGATGCCGCCGGAGACACCGTCCCACGACCCCATGACGGAGACACCGTACCTCGTAACCGCCAGGAAATACAGGCCGCAAACCTTCTCGGACCTCGTTTCGCAGGAGCATGTCTCCGATACCTTGCGCAACGCGATCCGGCATGACCGACTGGCGCACGCCTACCTCTTCAGCGGTCCCCGTGGCGTGGGGAAGACGACCGCCGCCCGTATTCTCGCCAAAGCGATCAACTGCACCACACCGCTTGCCCAGCGTGCGGAGGGCGAGCCATGCCGGACCTGCGACTCCTGCAGGTCCTTTGAAGAAGGGCGCAATCTCAACATTATTGAAATAGACGCCGCGTCGAACCGTAAGGTGGAGGACGTCCGGCTCCTGCTCGACCAGATTCGCGTTCCTCCGCAGGGCGCCAGGCGGAAAGTCTACGTGGTTGACGAGGTGCATATGCTGACCAGCGAGGCCTTCAACACCCTGTTGAAGACCCTCGAGGAGCCTCCAGCCTATCTCCTGTTCATTTTCGCAACCACCGAGCCCCACAAGGTTCTGCCAACCATCCTCTCCCGATGCCAGCGCTTTGACTTCCGCCGTATTTCCGTGGAAGACACCGTTGGCCGCCTGAATCAGATTTGCCGGGAAGAGAACGTGTCGGCCGACGAGGGGTCGCTGCTCCTCATCGCACGCAAGGGAGACGGAGCGTTGCGGGATGCCCTGTCCGTCTTCGACCAGGCGATCGCTTTGTGCGGTAACGCGCTCACCTATGATCAACTGACCGAGGCTCTGGGCGTCGTCCGGGTAGACCTGTTTTTCGAAGTCACAGAGCGGATTAAGCAGCGCGACCGGGCCGGGATGCTCGGGCTTGTGACGACGCTGGTGGAGCGGGGCTACGACTTTCAGGAGTTCCTGGCCGGCCTCGTCGAGCATTTTCGGAACCTCCTCGTGGCTCTGACTACGCACTCGACGGACCTTATCGAGGCCGATCAGCACACACGCGAGCGATATCAGGCTGCGTGCACCGACTTTTCCGAGGCCGATCTGCTCCGGCTGCTCATGATGGTGGATGAGACGGAAAGTCGACTCCGGAATAGTCCTCAGCCCCGGCTGAAACTGGAAATGGCGCTCCTCAAGATGACCCATCTGGAGCGGTCGGTCGACCTCGACGCCCTGCTTCGCCGGTTGTCGGAGAAAGATCCGGATGGTCCGGTCACTCCGGGCGGCGCGGCACGCGGGTCAACGCCTGCGCCTCCCCCGTCCGCTAAATCCGGCCGCGGGTCACCGAGTCCGTTGTCTACGAAAGCCTACCCGGTCGCGACGTCGAAGCCTGCTGCCGATTACGATCCGACACGGCAGGGTGAGCGAACCGCGCCCGAACCCCGAATCGAGGGCGGGAAGGCTGATAGTCCCGGTCTTTTAGGGCGCGCTGCGTTCGAGCAGCCGCCATCGCGCCGCGCAACCGCGGAGACGGGTGACCCGCGACTGTTCGCGGGCTCGGATCACTTTGCGGGCACGGGCGCCCTGTCCCCGGTTGCGGTCCGGCGGATAGATCCACACTTCGGCCAGTCGCTGCAGCGGATCCGGGATGTGTGGGAATCCTTCATCACGCACGTTTCCGAGAAGCGTATCCATGTCGGGGCGATGCTGCAGCACGCCGTCCCCGCTGAGATCGATCGGGGCATGCTGCAGGTCGCCGTCCCTGACGACTTCCACTACCGCCTCCTCGGCGGACAATCCGATTACCTCGAGCAGACCTTGTCCACCCTGCTCCAGACCAACGAGTCGATTCCCATGCGGTTCATCATCCGCGATGATGTATCCGATGAGCGGACCCTGGTCGAACGAGAAGAGTTGGACCCTTTCGAGCACCTCAAATCGCTCCGCCAGGAGAATCCGATCATTCGCGCAATTTTCGACGAGTTTGGTGGAGAACCGGTGTGGTAGGCCCGTCTCGTTCATCCCCATTTTCTTCGTGACAACCCAAACCATTGTTTGATATGGATCTCAACATGGCCGACATGTTCGGCAAAGTCGTCGAAATGCAACAGAAGGTGGCCGAGGCCCAGGCCGCTCTGGCTGGAAGAACGGTAACCGTGGAGGCCGGAGGCGGGATGGTGACGGTTACCGCAAACGGAGCGATGCGCATCACAAGCATCCGTTTCGAGCAGGGCGTCGTCGATCCGAATGACCAGGAACTCATGGAGGACCTCATCGTGGCCGGCGTCAACCTTGCGCTGGACAAAGCCGCCGAAATGGCCCGTACCGAGATGGCCCAGATTGCCGGCAACCTCATGCCTCCCGGCCTCGACATGGGTGCACTCGGACTCTAGGCCATCGGAGAGGACCGACCGCACCATGGGCATTCACGCGCAGGTCATCCACGCCGTCGTATTCGACCTGGGGGGCGTCCTGATCGACTGGAATCCGCGTTATCTCTACAGGAAGATCTTCTCCTCGGAAACGGAGGTGACATGGTTCCTCCAGCACGTCTGTACGATGGAATGGAACAGCCGGCAAGACGAAGGGCGCACCTGGGCGGAAGCCGTCGCCGAGCAAACGGCCCGCTTCCCCCGTTTTGCAGAGCAGATTCGTGCCTACGACGAGCGGTGGCACGAAATGCTTGGCGGACCTCTCGATGACTCGGTAACGCTCCTGGAGGAACTATCGGAACGGGGGGTGCCCCTCTATAGCCTCACCAACTGGTCGGCCGAGAAATACCACCACGCCGCGGCATATCCGTTCATGGATCGGTTTCGCGGCGTGCTCGTGTCCGGCCATGAAGGCATCAAGAAACCCGATCCGCGCGTCTTCTCCCTCCTCGCAAGCCGATACCGGCTCCATCCGCAGCAGACGCTGTTCGTGGACGACGTCAAAGAAAACGTGGAAGCTGCCGCGCGGGCCGGATTCCTCACCTTTCACTTCCTGGGAGCAGGTCCCCTTCGCGAGCGGCTGTCCGCGGCCGGCCTGCTCTCGCCGCGGACGCCGGAGACCTCCAGCGCGGTTCATTCGTCCTGACCCAGATCATGTTCGTCACCTCAGAGGCCGTAGAAACGCTCATCGACAACTTTGCCAGGCTGCCGACCATCGGCCGCAAGACGGCCCGTCGGCTCGCGGCCTATGTCCTCAAAATGCCCCGTGAGGATGTCGTCGAACTCGCAGCGGCTCTGGTCGCCGTCAAGGATCGGGTGAAGTGGTGTTCGATTTGCTACAACATTACGGACAATGACCCCTGCCCGATCTGCAGTTCGCATCGAAGAGACCAGGGAGTGATCTGCGTCGTGGAGGAATCCAACGATGTCATGGCCATCGAACGCACAAACGAGTTCAATGGCGTGTATCACGTACTCGGCGGTGTCGTTTCGCCGCTCGACGGGATTGGCCCTGACGACCTGAAGATTCGCGAACTCGTCGCCCGAATCGCAACGGGGCTTAAGACTCCCGAGGGAGCGACCGAACCGGAAGCTCAAGCTGTGCGGGAGGTCATTCTTGCCGTCAACCCGAACGTCGAGGGTGATACGACCGCGCATTACATCGCTCATCTTCTTGCTCCCTTTGGCATTCAGGTGAGCCGGATCGCGCGGGGTCTCCCCGTCGGAGGCCAACTTGAATTCGCCGACGAAGCCACGCTGGGCCGGGCTCTGGAAGGCCGCATCTTGCTCTAAGGGGGTATATCGGAGCGATGCTTACCCGACGCGCCACATTGCTCCTTACGGTCGCCATTCTGACTGTACTGCTGGGGTACGTTCTCTATCCGAGCCTGCGCACCTTCCTGACCGGCCTGGACGCCGAATCCTGGTCCACGTTTCTCGGAGGGCGCCGATCGGCCAACGTCCGGGCTCTCTATAATTCGGTGGGCATCTCCATCGCGAGCGTACTCGGTGCGGGGGTAGTCGGCACCGGTCTCGCATATGCATTCTTCCGCTATCACTTCCCTCTGCAGCGCACGCTCAAAGCCCTCGCCATCGTGCCTCTCGCACTGCCTCCTCTCGTGGGCGTCCTTTCTTTCCTCTTCCTGTTCGGCGAGAGCGGCATATTACCACGGATGGCGCAACAGGCATTCGACCTCGAACAGGTCCCCTTCGCCTTCGAGGGGCGTTGGGCGGTGTGGATGGTTCACGTATACACCATGTATGTGTACTTCTACCTGTTCTGCAGTGCTGCATTCAGGGGGATGGACCGGAGTCTGCTCGAGGCAGCGGCCGATCTCGGGGCTTCTTCTGCTACCGCCTTTCGCACGATTCTCTTCCCGCTGCTTCGGCCGGCGTTGGTGAGCGCCTCGCTGCTCGTCTTCATGATCTCCATGGCGAGCTTTACCGCCCCGCTGCTGTTTGCAGGTACGGAGCCCTTCCTGACGCTGCAGATCTTCAACTACAAAACCAACGGCGACCTCACGATGTCGGCAGCCGTGTCGACGATGCTCACCGCAATCTGCCTGGTTTTCCTGCTGCTGCTCGAATGGCGTGACCCTGGCCGCAGCGGTACCGCCGCCAAGGGGCTGGCCGCACCTCCTCAACCCGTCCGCCGAGGCTGGGCACGGCACCTGTCGTTGCTCTCTGCGGCCGGAGTGATGGTTGTCTTGCTGCTGCCGATTGCCACGGTGTTGCTCATCTCGTTTGCACAGGAGGGGAGTTGGACCGTAGAGATCCTGCCCCAGGTCTACACGCTGGCCAACTATGCGGCACTTTTCTCCGACCCCCAGGTATTCGACCCGATTCTAAACAGTATCACCATGGCCGCGCTGGCGACCGCTGCCAACCTGGTTTTTGGTGTCGCCACCGCGCTCGTCATCGTGAAGGGCCGGCTGCCCGGCCGCACGCTCATCCGCATTCTGAGTGCCCTGCCGTTCGCCATCCCCGGCACCGTGATTGCCCTCAACCTCATTTTGACATTCAACGAACCCGGACCTCTCTCATTCGGTCAGATTATGGTGGGGACGTTCTGGATACTCCCCCTCGCCTATTTCGTCCGACACATCCCCCTCATCGTGCGTTCGACTTCCGCCATGCTGGAATCCCTGGATGATCGTCTGGCCGAGGCTTCCGCCGATCTTGGCGCACCAGCATGGACCACGTTCCGGCGGGTGGTGTGGCCGTCCATCCTCCCGGGCGTACTGGCGGGCGCCCTGCTTACGTTCGTGACGAGCCTCGGCGAGTTCGTTTCATCCATCATGTTGTACGTCTACGGCAACCGGCCGATCAGCGTGGAAATCCTGTCTCAGTTGCGCCTGTTCGATTTTGGGGCTGCTGCCGCGTACAGTGTGCTGCTCATCCTGCTAATCGGGATGTCGACATGGGTGGCGCAGCGGTTGGCGGGAGAGGGGCGATAGAGCGATCGATCATCCGGAGGCAGGCACACCCATTGGTTGAGGATGATGGAGACGAGGTCGATTTGGCGACCGACGCGTTCCGCAATGCACGATCGGTCGTGGTGGACGCCGTCGCACTCGCACGACGACGGGTACCGGCATCGGACAGACGAGTGGCCTCTTCGACCGCTTATGCCTGAAGCGCGACCGTGTGCGCGGATACCGTGCACAGGACGCCTCTTCAACGGCTGTTGGCTGTCGCTTCGCAAGCCTGGAATGGCCACAAACGGACTTGGATACCCATTGCAGGAGGTCTCCCCGAGAGAGGAGCCAACCCACGTCCGCGACCGCACAGGAGCGGTGCGGCATCCCTTTGGAAGAGGACACCGTCAACCGCCGAGGTCCCACGGTGCTTTTGCCGATCGGGACCCCATCGCGACCCTCCTCCGGCAGGCGGCCACGCGGCCTACCGGGCGATGAATTCTGCTTGACGGAGTGTCTCCAGGACGCGTCCGATCACCTCTTTCCGATCCCTGAGCATGTCTCGAAATTCGAGTCGATCGGTATCGGCAATCTCCATGCGCAGGTCCGAGAGGTAGCTCTCGAGGATGCCGATCATCGTCTTGACGTCCTCCTCATTCAAATCGAGATGTACCATGGCTGCCTCCCCTAAGGTTAAGGTACCGAGGATCTACCTTGAGAATACGCCAGACGGCGTACCGGTTCCAGCCTCCCCGCAGTTTCCAACGACATTGGCGCTCCGGCAGGAAACGCCCGTGCGGACTGACCTCCCGGGCCTCCGGCTCAGAGCAGAATCAGTCGTGAAACACGGCCGTGGCCCGGCCGATTTCCTCCGGACGCACATAGATGATGTATCCAAAGCCGGCATGTCCATCAGAAACGCCGCTGGCCGCGTACACGTTGACGCTGGCCTCATAGAGCTTCATGTGGACTTCCGCCAACGCCCCCAGCTCATCGTCGCCTCGAACAAGAAGCGCCGGGAACGGTCCCTCGAGCTTCAGTCCGACCCGCTTTGCCTCACTGGTGAACTGCGTGTCATTCTCCGGGAAAATCGTCAACTGGGTCTGTCCCGGCCCGACGGGCACGGCCGTAAACGCGCTCAGGTTGATCCCGAGCCCTGACAACGTCGACAGTAGCTTGTATGCTTCCCCGGGCTCGTCGCGGACGGTGGTCGTAAAGTAGTCGATGCGTTGAATGGTATAGGCCATGACTGGAACCCTCCCCATTGAGGTGGACAGGATCGGTCGTCCTGCAGCCTACCTCACGGCGCCCCGCCATCCCGGGTCCTTCCGTTCGTCGCGCTCTGAATCGTGCCCCTGAGGCCGAGAGCCTGGCCACAGCACACCTGCTTGACTGTTCTGACGAAAATCTCCCATCGGGGTTTCCCATCACGCCGACAATCGGCATAAGGCTTTCCCTGCAACCCCGGAAAGAGCCTACCGGGCGCCGGCGGGAACGTGATGCACCCTGCCATTACGCTCGATGCGCCCTCTGGGCCGGCGGTGGGGAGTGTGCACCCGTGCCCTCCCTATGGCGCATCCAACGGGCGAACTGGAATCCCATCAGGAAGGCAACGGCGAGAAGGAGGCCGAAGAGAAGCCGGTAACTGTCGTGGTCGGATGTACCGATCGGATTCTCCGGGTGGCGCAGCAGATGGGCGGTCTTCACGAGGATCCAGGTGATCGTTCCGAGAACCACGTTGGCGACGGCCGTGAACCACCGTTTTCGGACCCACAGGCTGATCGCGAAGAAGGCCAAAGCCAGCACGAGGATCCGGACGCTCGCACGCGTGCGTGGCTCGTCCCAGGCGACCCACTGACCCCAGGCCTCGTGGGTCACCCAGGCGCTCGATAGGGCATAGAGTACCCACAGGATGACGGCCGTACGCTGCAGCGAGTCTGACCAGGCCGTGGCCCCGGATCGACGATCCGCGAGCGCCCAGAGGCCCGCAATTCCTGCCGCACCAAAAGCCACGAGTCCCACCTGAACGAGTGCCGCATGCAGGTAGACGAGACGGATGACGCCCCCGAGCCTGGCCTCCGGGGGAATCAGGAACAGAAGCAGGACAAAGAGAACGCCTAGCAGGCCGAGGGTGATGGGGATGCGGGAGGGGGAGAACAAGGGAGCGTGGGGGAGAGTGCAGCGTGGGGGCGACGTCACTTTCGCCCAAAATTGTACGCGAAACCGAGCCACGGAACGGCAGGCCATCCACCCTCCTTGATCAATTCCGGAATGGTGATGAACGCCAGGTCAACAGCCACTTTCTCTCCAAAGAACCGAATCCCGGCAGACAAAAGCAGTGCATCCTCAATCCCGGCAACCCACCAGTTTTCCGTGATCAGCTTGGTTGAGTTGGACAGCTGGTGCTCCCCTCCGATCATGAAGACCGGTCGACCGGATACATCCCCATCCGCATAACCGAATGCGATGCCGAGGGACGCCGAGCTTGTCGGACTACCGAGCGAACCTACCGCGTAGAGGAGTCCGGCGAAGCCAAAATCCTCGTCACTCAGGTCTCCAACCGCAGTAATCGCCAGAACGCCCACCGCCGCACCGCCCCGAGGGCGATCGATGACGGAGAACTTCGGCGCCAGATACACCAGCTGCGTTGACACGCCCGGAATGAGCGTCATTCCTCCCGCCAGCGTCACTCCCGCTCCGGCTCCGTAGGCCACAAACGGGAAAAACAGCCAGTAATCCGCGATGTACCCTTCGCGTCGTGGAACGGCCCGCGCAGTCGGCGCGAACAGCAGACGGGACACGTTTGGATCCAGACGAAAGAAGCGCGTCGAACCGACGTCGACGATACTGCGGATTCGATCCCGGGGAATGCTCATGGTCACTCCCGCAGCGCTGCGAATCGAGACGGCGTCCGCCGACTCCTCGACGAGCATTCCAACCTGCGACGATCCATCCACAAGAACCACCCGCACGGTCTGAAGCGTATCGGCGGTCTCAGGCTGCGCCTCGGCCGATCGGGGAAACGATGCCATGGTCACTGCGAGGAAGAGGGCCGGACAGAGGCGGAGGTACAGTCTCATGGCAGCGTCAACTAGAAATGAATGGAAAGCCGAAAACGTCAGAATTCGGGCCGGTCCCTCGGGGTACGTGTTCCCCGCCTCATGATGTCGCAAGGTACGATGCTCTACAGCGTGTCGCCTCATTCGACAACATACGTGGACGCGGCGGTCGAACGATGCGTCTTTGCCGGCCGTGCATACGATGTCGAAGATTCGGGTCGAATCGGCTGGGATCGCCGTGCCTCGTTGGGATAGTCAACCGGCGGCTCAATCCGAATGCGGCCCCTGGTTCGTCGAGAATGCGAAAATGGTGGTCGTGCGATAGGTCTCCCCGGGCCGCAAGAGCGTCGGGGGGAATTCAGGTCGGTTCGGCGTGTCGGGGTAATGCTGTGTCTCGAGACAGAAGCCGCTTCGCGGACCGTAGACGTGGCCGGCCTTCCCCACCACCCCATTCAGGTGGTTGCCCGTGTAAAGCTGTACCCCAGGCTCCGTCGTCGACACGGTCAGTACGCGACCCGATTCGGGCGCATGAACCCGCGCAGCTTGCCGCAGTGATCCCTGGATGCCGTCGATGACGAAGTTGTGGTCGTATCCGAATCCGAGCTGGAGTTGATCGTAGGATTCGTCGATACGCGCACCAATAGGCACGGGTCGGCGAAAATCGAGCGGCGTCCCTTCAACCGACCGGATCTCGCCCGTGGGGATCAGACCCTCGCGCACAACCGTGAAGGAGTCCGCATCCAACTGCAGAACATGCGCCAGCACATCCCCGCTTCCCTCACCCTCGAGATTGAAGTAAGCATGCTGGGTCAGGTTGATGTGCGTCGGCTTGTCCGTGACCGCCCGGTAGTCAACCATCAGTTCACCGGATGGATTGACGACGTACGTCACCTCCACGTCGAGCCGACCCGGGTACCCTTCCTCACCGTCCACGCTCGTGTACCGAAACACCACGCCCGCCTCGGCCTCCCCCTCCAACGGTTCGGCATCCCAGAGTACCTGATCGAAACCGACCACCCCGCCGTGGATGTGATTGGGCCCGTTGTTTGCCGCCAGCTCGAAGACCTGCCCATCGATTTCGAAGCGCGCATCCGAGATGCGATTTCCATAGCGCCCGATGAGACTCCCAAATCGCGGGTGCCGCCCGAGGTAGGAGGCGAGCGAATCGAATCCCAGAACCACATCTTCCATGTTTCCGTCCCGGTCCGGCGCCTCGACGCCCACGAGGATGGCTCCATAATTGATTACCCGAACCGTGAGCCCGCCGGCGGTCAGGGAAAACAATCGAACATCCCGTCCATCACTCGTCTGTCCCCAGATCTCACTCTGAACCATAGCTGTCGTCTCCGCAGGAATGTGGGCCCTTTCACGGGACGAGCAACCGGCTCCGGCGAGGAGCACGGCGCCCACACCGATTCCAAATGCCACATAGGTCTTCATGAATTTCCCGGTCTCCTGAATGTCAGTGAGAAGGTACCCTGAGGCTGCAATATCGCGAAAAATTGGTGAGGCGTCTCCATCCCGGAGGGAGAATGCATACGGCTCTTCAAAACGCAACGTGCAACGAACAGGTAGACGTATCAGGAGATCACCTTGGCTTGGAGCAGGGAATTCCTGACATCTTTTCGTGCGCCGGCAAGCCAACTTCGCTACGCACTGCGCGCACGAAGCATTCGGGGTACTACTGTCCATGGAATGTCGACGTTTCGCACTCGTCCTCCTCCTTGCGGGGATCGGAAGCAGCATCGGCGTCCAGCCTCTGGTCGCTCAGGGGGGAATTCGGTCCACCGATCCGGCAGTTCGGGGGACGGAGGGGCGCGTTCCATCGTTGGGCGGCGACACCCTGACCCTGTTCACGCCGCTGGAGTCCGACGCGTTGACGGAGTGGTCTGGAGTGGAGTGTCTCGAAGTCAAGCCCGAACTCGGCTTCGAGCGTGTCGGACCCCTGGGGCTTCTGTTGGGTGGGGCTCTGGGCGGATTTGCCGCATGGTCAGAACATGGGGACGGCGGATTCTGCGGGGCCGTCGAGTCCGCCTGTCCACTTACCGGTCAACCCGGCCATGGCAGCGTCTCCGAAGGCGGGAGTGGAAACCGTGCCTCGACGGCGCTTCTTCTCGGTGGCGTGAGTGCAGCGATGGGCGCCCTGCTGGGTGCCGTCTCTCCGGACAGGGGCCACCACCACGCGCGGATTGAGCCCTATCTGACCATCGGCCCCGCTGGCGGATGGTTTGCAGGGGCCCGTGTTTGTCTGTCCCTGTCAGATTCGCGTCTACTTGCCTTTTCGCACGTGATCCGATAGCGCTCCGCATCCCGCCGATTCCGGCCTCTTACCCCTTTGTCATGGGACGCACCATGACGTCCGTCACTTCGGCGGTCCGGGGAAGCAGCAGGATGCCGAGCACGAGCTGGGCGATGTCATCCGGCTGGAGCAGGGCCTCCGGATTGTAGGGGGCTCCCTCGAGACGGCGCACCTCCTCCTGCATGGGTGATGCTGTCCGGCCAGGAAACACGGAGGTCACACGAATCCCCTCGGCGTTCACCTCATCACGAAGCGCATCCGCAACGGCCTTGAGCGCAAATTTGCCCCCGGCATACTGACTAACGCCCGCATGGGAACGTAACCCGGCGCTCGAGTTGACAAAAAGCACCTGTCCCTTCCGGAGTCGTAGCGCCGGCAGCAGGAGTTGGGTCAAGAGGTAGGGTGCCCGAACGTTTACGGCCATCTGCCGATCGAAGTCCGCGATCGGGGCGACCTCCACAGGCCCCCTGGCGAACACGCCGGCGCTGTGGACCAGCACGTCGATTCCGTCGTAGTCCTCGAGAACCTCCGCGCAGAATTCCCGCACAAACACGTCCTCGGAAAGGTCAATGCGTCTGCTAACGAGCTTGCCGGGTGAAGGCACGTTGGCTTTCTCCAACGCCGCGAGCGAATCCTCGCTCCTGCCGACGGCGATCACCTCGGCGCCTGCCACCGCGAGATGCAACGCAATGGCCCTGCCGATGCCGCTGGTGGCCCCGGTTACAATGGCCTTCTGTCCGGCGAATAGATGGTGTGACGAAGACATGGTGACACTCCAAACGCTCAAACGCTCAAACTACAATCCCTCAAACCCCAAACTCTGGATCCCGGGTCTCCGCTTCGCTGCGCCCGGGACGCTCCCCCGGATCGGAGTCCGGGGCAGGCCTTCGGTCGCGACTCCAAACCCTCAAACTCCAAACTCCAAACTCTCAACCCTGGATCCCGGGTCTCCGCTTCGCTGCGCCCGGGACGCTCCCCCGGATCGGAGTCCGGGGCAGGCCTTCGGTCGCGACTCCAAACTCTCAAACTCCAAACCCCAAACCCTCAAACTCCCAGAATCCTACACCTCCTCCAGCAAAGCGGCCTCTGCCAACGCGA
>CAYLXM010000017.1:0-10199 GCA_964387555.1 uncultured Rhodothermales bacterium
TAAATATCTAACTCCACAACCTATCCCAACTCCGATCCACATCCCACTCCGGGGTTGGCTCAAAATAGCCCGAATCGGGGTGCAAGTGGGCCCTGATCACTTCCTCGTTGAGTTCGATGCCAAGTCCCGGCGCTTCAGGCACGGCGGCATGCCCATCCTTGACGAGCGGTTTGGCTCCTGTCACGAGGTCCTCCCACCAGGGGATGTCGACGGAGTGGTGTTCGAGCGACACAAAATTCTCCGTGGCAGCGGCGCAGTGCACGTTCGCCATGAATCCGATCGGGGTTCCCGCGAAATGGAGCGCCATGGCTACCCCGTGCTCCTCGGCATAATCGCCTATGCGCTTGGTCTCCAGGATACCTCCGGCTGACGCGAGGTCGGGCTGGATCATATCCACCGCCCGGGCATCCACGAGTGTCGCAAACGCTTCCTTGCCGAATATGTCCTCGCCGGTCAAGGTGGGGGTTTCGATGGCCGCGGTGATCTCTTTCCACCCCTCCGTATACTGCCACGGGATCATGTCCTCGAGCCACGCCAACCGATACGGTTCAACCGCGCGTCCCAGACGGATGCAGTCGTTGACCCCGAAATGCCCAAAGTGGTCGGCAGCCAGCGGAATTTCGTAGCCAACGGTGTCTCGAACGGCCGCCACAAACTGCGTGAGGATATCCAGTCCCTTGTCGGTGATCTGAATTTGGGTGAAGGGGTGTTTCGTCTGGCCGTAGGTCATCGGCGTCGCATCGTAAGCCCGGGCCGTGTTCCAGTATGGTCCGTTGACCAATGTGCCTTCGATATCCCGCAGCAGGCCGATCCCGAAATCCATCTTCAAAAAGGTGTACCCCATGTCGACCCGCTCGCGCATGCGCGTGCCGAAGACGACCGGGTCGTCGGACTCCCGGGTGTCGCAGTAGAGACGAACCCGGTTGCGGTACTTGCCGCCCAGCAACTGATACACCGGGACTCCGTACGCCTTGCCCGCCAGGTCCCACAGTGCCATCTCGACGCCTGAAACGCCGCCGCCCTGACGCCCGTGGTGGCCGAACTGCTTGATCCGCTTGAAGAGGAACTCCACGTTGCACGGATTGTGTCCGAGCAGCCGGCTCTTCAGGAAGAGGGCATACCGTTCGCTGCCGCCGTCACGGACTTCCCCGAGTCCGTAGATGCCCTGGTTCGTGTCGATGCGAATCATCGGACACCGCATGGGTGCTCGGTCGACCACGGCAATGCGCAGGTCCGTGATCTTCAAATCGGCCGGCGATGAATTGCGGTTCACACGCTGCGAAAGGAAGGCCACATCGTCTTCGACGCGATCGAATCCAAGTCCGAGCGCCAGGCCGCCAAGACCCGCCTGACGAAGGAAGTGTCGGCGTCCCGAAGGCAAATCCGCAGGTTCGGTGGACGGGGAAGGTGAGCCTGGCCCTGGCCGGTGGAGTGGGCTATGCGACATGGGTGTCGTGGGGTTCGGTGGGGAGGTGAGATGATAACCATTCAAGAACGCACTCACGACATTCGGGCGCAAGTCGGAAGGATTGAGCGCTTCTTCACCAGAAACGTATATTCCGGTTTGAATCATCCCCCAACCAGCCCGGTTGCCGCGTGCCCGACCTCCGTGATGTCGCATCTTCCCTATCGGGCCGCGTCCGAATCGCCGGGCTGTTTGGTCTGTTGCTCGCGGCTGCGCTGGCCGCAGTGCTGGTTTGGCCTCAGCCTTTTCAAGACGAAGTTGACTTCAATCGGGACATCCGCCCGATCCTGAATGACCAGTGCCTGCCCTGCCACGGCGGGGTGAAAAAGCAGGGCGGTTTCAGCCTGCTTTTCGAGGAAGATGCCTTCGCTCCCACCGAATCGGATCTCGTGGCTATCGTTCGGGGGCGGCCCGGGTCGAGCGAACTCATGCGGCGGCTCCGGCACCACGACCCGGAAGAGCGGATGCCCTACGATGCCGAGCCCCTTTCCGCGGAGCAGATCCGACGGATCGAACGCTGGATCAGGCAAGGCGCCAAATGGGCGGACCATTGGGCCTACCTACCCGTGCGGCCGGCGGAGCCCCCTCGCATCCGCTCCTCCTGGGTTCGGAGCGACGTCGATCGCTTCATTCTGGCACGGCTGCGCAAGGAGAACCTCCGGGAGTCCCCCGAAGCGGACTGCGCCACCCTGGCGCGTCGCGTCAGGCTCGACCTGGTAGGTCTCCCGCCGACCCCCTCGGAGGTCGACGCGTTATGTGCCAGACCCTCAGACCATGCGTATGAGACCTTCGTTGACAGTGCCCTCGCATCGCGGCACTTCGGCGAGCACTGGGCTGCCATGTGGCTCGACCTGGCTCGGTATGCCGACACGAAGGGCTACGAAAAGGACGACCACCGCGATATCTGGCCGTACCGCGACTGGGTCATCGAGGCCTTCAACGCCGACATGCCCTTCGACGCGTTTACCATCGAGCAACTGGCAGCCGACCTGCTGCCCGAGGCCAACGAGGCCCAGATCCTTGCCACGGCCTTCCACCGGAATACGATGACCAACGACGAAGGGGGGACCGACGACGAAGAGTATCGCGTGGCTGCCGTAATCGACCGGGTCAATACCACGTTCGAGGTCTGGCAAGGTACCACCATGGCCTGCACCCAGTGCCACGGGCATCCCTACGATCCGTTTCGGCACGAGGACTACTTCCGGCTTTTTGCGTACTTCAACAACACGGAGGACAGCGATTCACCGGACGAAGCGCCCACCATGGCCACGTTCGGCCGCTATGGTGGAGAAGAGAGTACGGAAGCGGTTCAGGTCCCCATTCTGCGCGAACGCGCGCCGGACGAGGCCCGGGTGACGACCGTCTTTGACCGAGGCAGTTATCTGTCTCCGACCGACACCGTCCTGGCGGGCCTTCCCTCGGTCTTCGACGGGACGGATCCTGTCCCGGGTCAGACCCGGCTGGACCTGGCCCGCTGGCTCGTATCCCCCGAGAACCCACTCACTGCGCGCGTCACCGTCAACCGGATCTGGGCCCGGCTCTTCGGCCGTGGACTCGTTGAGACGCTCGAGGATTTCGGCACACAGGGTGCGAGTCCAAGTCATCCGGAACTGCTTGATTGGCTCGCTCACCGGTTCATGCATGAGCTTGCGTGGAGCCAGAAACGGCTTCTGAAGGAGCTGGTCCTCTCGGCCACCTACCGTCAGTCGTCCCGGATGCGGCCGGATCACCTCGCGCGCGACCCGGATAACCGTCTGCTTGCCCGGGCCTCCCGTCTGAGGCTTTCGGCCGAGCAGATCCGCGATCAGGCTCTCGCCGTGAGCGGGTTGCTGAGTACGAAGATGTTCGGCCCGAGCGTGATGCCTCCGCAGCCGCCCGGTATCTGGCGGGCGCCCTACAGCGGCATGCAGTGGAGGGAGAGTGCCGGAGAAGATCGCTACCGCCGTGCCGTGTACACCTACTGGCGCCGCACGGCTCCCTATCCATCGATGACGACCTTCGATAGCCCGAGCCGAGAGTTCTGCGTTTCGCGCCGCATCAACACGAACACCCCTCTGCAAGCTCTGGTTACGCTCAACGACACCGTCTACGTCGAAGCCGCCCGGGCGCTGGCCGAACGCGCCTCGCTTGCGGCCCTGGGCGCTGTCGACCAGGACCTCGCCTTTCTCTACCGGCACGCCCTCCAGCGCGAGCCGACCGCCGCGGCGATCCGAACCTTGCGTTCTCTCTATGAGGATGCGCTCGCCCGAAAACGAGAGGAAAGAAGCTCACCCAATCGAACGGTGGCGACAATCCCGGAGGAAGACATGGAGCGCTTCGCCCTCTTCGTCGCGGCGAATGCCGTGATGAACCTGGACGCGTTCGTGACCAGAGAGTAGGTCCATCCTCTTACCCCCGAAAAGCACCCGTCCAACAACCCGCGACCGGCGGAGTGACCGAGTAACTGCATGACCTTCGAAGACAACCTGCGACAAGAAGCGCGCATCGAGGCCGCCCGGCACATCACCCGCAGGCATTTCCTGCGCACCTGCTCGACGGGGCTCGGGGCCATGGCCTTTGCGTCGATCGCGGGCTGCGCCACAGCGGGGAATGAGGGTCCTCGGGCAGATCGCGGTAACCCGCTGGCGCCCCGGTCCTCGCATTTTCCGGCCCGGGCGAAACACGTCATTTACCTTCACATGGCCGGCGCGCCGTCGCAACTGGAGTTGTTCGACTACAAGCCCGAACTGGCGCTCCTGCACGGACAGTCTTGCCCGCCATCCCTGCTGGAAGGCAAGCGATTTGCGTTCATCAAGGGCGTCCCGAAAATGCTCGGACCGCAGGCCCGCTTCAGCCGTCACGGCGACTCGGGAGCCTGGATCTCGGACCTGCTCCCCCACACGGCCAGTATGGCAGACGACCTGACGTTCGTCAAGGCCATGTACACCGACCAGTTCAACCACGCGCCGGCGCAATTGCTGCTCCACACCGGCTCCAACCGATTGGGGCGGCCGAGCATGGGCTCCTGGATTACCTATGGGTTGGGGTCCGAAAATGAGGATCTCCCGGCCTTCGTCGTCCTGGTTTCCGGAGCGGCGGATCCGGATGCCGGAAAAAGTGCGTGGGGGAACGGATTCCTTCCGTCGATCTACCAGGGCGTGCAGTGCCGCTCGGAGGGCGACCCGGTCCTCTACCTGTCGGATCCCGAAGGAGTCCCCCGCGATCTGAGGAGGAAGTCCATCGAGACGATCAACCAGATCAACCAGCAGGCCTACGAAGAAGTGGGAGACCCTGAGATAGTGACGCGGATAGGACAGTATGAAATGGCCTTCCGAATGCAGATGTCCGTGCCTGAGGCCATGGATATCTCGCGAGAGCCGGACTTCATCCACGAACTCTATGGCACCGAGCCGGGCAAGGCTTCCTTCGCCAACAATTGCCTGCTGGCCCGCCGGCTTGTGGAGCGGGGCGTACGGTATGTGCAGCTCTTCCACTGGGGATGGGATGCCCACGGGGCCGGAAAGAGCGAGGCGCTGAATTATGGGTTTCGGGACCGCTGCAGGGAAACCGATCGCGCCGCAGCAGCCCTAGTTCTCGACCTCAAACAACGAGGGCTGCTCGACGAGACGCTTATCGTCTGGGGCGGAGAGTTCGGCCGGACGCCCATGCTCGAAAATCGGACCGGGACGGACAACCCGTTCCTCGGGCGCGACCATCAGGGCGAGGCTTTCACCATCTGGATGGCCGGCGGCGGCACGCGAAGAGGATTCAGCTTCGGAGAAACGGACGAAATCGGAGCGGCAGGCATACGAGACCGGGTGCACATCCACGACCTGCAGGCCACGATCCTCCACCAACTCGGCCTGGACCACGAACGACTGGTTTTCCCCTTCCAGGGACGCAACTTCAGACTAACGGACGTACATGGAAAGGTCGTACATGAAATCCTCGCTTGATTCCAGACCGGACGACGTGCGCCGCTCTGTTCCTTCGCTCGGAAAGCACTTGGCTCCCGTGCTCCTCTTGATGCCGCTTCTCGTCGCCGCGGCGCCCCAGGCCTCGGGCGACGTGCCGGATTTCGTGTTATTTCTCGGCCGTTTCCATCCGGTGGTCCTCCATTTTCCCATCGGTTTGCTTCTGCTCGCGGCCTTCATGGAACTGCTTGTCCGGTACCGGCGGGCCGAACACCTGGCCCCTGCGATACCGCTCATCTTGGGTCTGGGCGCGGCATCCGCCTTCGTAACCTCCATCGCGGGCCTGCTGCTCTCCCTCGGGGAGGACTACGAGGAAGTGCTTGTCAATCGGCATATGTGGCTGGGATTCGGTGTCGCGGCGGCCTCCACGGCGGCCTTCGTCCTGAAAAAGCGCCTGGGCCGCGAACAGACCCGAAGCCTGGCTCGAGGGTACGCCGCTGCCCTGAGCCTGACGGTTCTCCTCCTCGTTCCCGGCAGTCACTTCGGCGCCTCCCTCACGCACGGAAGCGACTACCTGACGCAGTACATGCCTCGGCTGCTCGGAGCCGCGTTCGGCATGGAAACCGGCAGCCGCCAATCCGGCCGGATCGAGTTCGCGGATGTCGACGCGGCGAACCCCTACGCCGACATCATCCGCCCGATTTTCGAGGACCGCTGCGTCAGTTGCCACAACCCGGGTAAAGTGCGCGGGAAACTGCTCATGGACACCCCGGAAAATCTCCTGAAGGGGGGTGAGAGCGGATCCCTTTTTGTCGCCGGCGATGCGGAGTCCAGCGAACTGGTTCGCCGCCTCATCCTTCCGGAGAGCCACGACGACCACATGCCGAAAAAGCGAAAATCGCTACGCCCTGAACAGATCGCCCTGATCCGATGGTGGGTCGACGCGGGTGCGCCGTTCGACAAGCGGGTCGCAGACGTCGAGACACCCGCGGAAGTTCGTGCGCTACTGGATACCTACTCGGTTGGCGGCTCCATAGAGCCCGCCGACCCGCTCCTGGTCGATCTTCCCCCGGCCGACAGCATGGCGGTCCAGGCGCTCCGGGCCTCCGGCTTGATTGTCCTCCCCATCTCCGAGGAATCGCCGCTTCTCCAGGTGGCGACAACGAACGTGGCCGACCGATTCGGAGCGAGCGAACTCGCAAGCCTGGCTCCCATCGCGGATTATGTGGCCTGGTTGGACCTCGGACGTTCGCAGATCACCGATGAGGGACTTGCCATTCTCCGCGAGATGCCCCACTTGCAGCGTCTCCACATGGAATACACCCGGGTCGGCGACACCGCACTGCGACACCTCTCCGCCATACAGGGGCTTCGCTACCTCAACCTGGTCGGCACAAACGTCACCGACCGCGGTCTCGAGCCGCTCACCGGACTCACCCAGCTGACGAACCTTTACCTCTGGCAAACCCGCGTCACCCCGGAAGGAGCCGAACTCCTGCGGCAGAGTCTGCCGGAACTCGAAATTTCCCTGGGAGACCGTCTCCAGTGGCCCGAATCGGTGGGAGAAGCACCTGCATCGGCGACAACCGGGTTTTGATCCCGGAGCTACGCGGCTCGGCGCCACAGACGATTGCCGAATGTACGCCAGTCCCGCTTTTTCAGCATATCCACGACAACGGCGCCCAGAATCACGAAGCCGAGTACCACCTTTTGCGTGTAGCTCTCGACGCCGGTGAGGTTCATGCCGTTCTGAATGACGCCGATAATGAGGGCGCCGATGAGCGTCCCGGAGATCTTGCCCTCACCCCCGAAGAGACTCGTACCGCCGATGACGACCGCCGCGATGACGTAGAGTTCGTACATCAGGCCATAGGTCGGAGCGCCACTCTTGAGCTGGGAGGCCAAAACCACGCCACCCAGTCCGGCCAGCAGGCCCGATATGGTGTATACGAATAGGAGGATGAGGCTCACCCGGATTCCGGAGAGGCGCGCCGCTTCCGGATTACCTCCGACGGCATAGATGTAGCGCCCGAGTGTCGTGCGGGTCATGAGGATGTGCGCAAGGAGATAGATCAGCACCAACAACACGACCGCGTTGGGGATGGAGAGCACATCGGCGCCGCGGCCCAGCCAGACGAAAGAATCGGGGATGTCGTAAATACTCTCTCCGCCCGAAAGGATGTAGGCCAGACCGCTGGCCACTTGCATTACCCCGAGCGTGGCAATGAAAGGCGGGATCCTAAAGGCCGTGATCGTGAACCCGGTGAAGAGCCCGATGGCCCCGGCGGCCGCAATGGCGCCCAGAGCAGCGAGCACCATCTGAAAGGACGATGCGCCGGCCCCGCCGAACCACCCGATGAGCCATGCGGCCACAACGGCCGAAAGGGCGACAAGACTGCCGACGGAGAGGTCAATTCCTGCGGTCAAGATGACCATCGTCATCCCCACGGCGATGATGGCGATCACAACGATCTGATTGGCCACGTTCCGGAGATTGTCCGCTCGAAGAAACGTGGGCCAGCGGTATCCCCGTGGTACGAGAATCTCCGCAGACCGGGCGGAAGCGAAGCCCTGCGCGATGTTCGACACCACGGAGGCGTAGTCCTGGGTGGAGATGATCACGTCGAGGACATCGGTGCTGTCCAGTCCGCTTTCGAAGAACGCACGAACCGCCGAAGGGTCGCCTTGCACGACGTCAACCGGTTGACTGGACAGGGCGGCCAGGCCCTCCCGAAGGGCGAGCCCGAACTGGTCTTCATCCGGGCCGGTCTTCGTCACAATAGCGATGCGCCCCACGTCGTCGCGAGAGCGGAGTGATTCGAGAACACCCCGCGCGGCCTCGGCGCCGCTTGGCGCCTGCTCCGTCATCGTAGCCAGCGAGTAATACAAGCAGAGCAACAGCAAAATGCCCAGCATTCCATAGTCCGATAGAAGGCGTCCAGGGTATAAAATCCTGCGGCGAGGGGCATTTCGGAGGCGCATCTCGATGCTGTAATTCAAGAGGATGTTACCGGTTGATCGCGGCCATGGCCAGCAGCGATTCCTGAGTCGCAGACGGCACGTCGGAGATTTCGCCTGCGATGCGCCCCTCCTTCATGACGAGTATGCGATCACTCATCCCAAGGATCTCCGGAAGTTCAGACGAAATCATGAGGATGGCCTTACCGGAGGCAGCAAGGCGGTTCATGAGAAGATAGATCTCGTACTTGGCGCCGACATCGATCCCCCGCGTGGGCTCGTCAAAGATGACCACCTCAGAGCGGGATTCGAGCCATCGTGCGAGGAGGACTTTCTGTTGATTGCCCCCCGAGAGGTCCCTGATGACCTGGTTCTCATCCGCAGTCCGGATGTCAAGGCGTCGGACATAGTCTGAAAAGACGGAGCGCTCGCGCCTCCGGTTGATGAAGCCGACCTGTGACCAGTGTGACAGGCTGGGCAAGGCGAAGTTTTCGAGTACGGAGCGCATCAACACGAGTCCTTGCCCCTTCCGGTCCTCGGTGAGGAGACAAATTCCAGATCGGATGGCATCGCGGGGTGAGCGGATATCCAGTTCTCGACCATCCAGAGAGATGCGGCCATCCCGACGCGGATCCGCCCCGAAGACCATCCGGGCGACTTCCGTCCGGCCGGAACCGACCAGTCCGGTCAGGCCCAGGACCTCACCGCGTCGAATGCCGAAGTCGATGCGCTCGGGCCGGTTCATGCGCTGCAGACCGACGACCTGCAGGCCGAATTCCCCGATCGGCGCCGGCACTTTCGGAAACTCCCTGTCGATCGAGCGGCCAACCATCAACTCGATCAAAGCATCCCTGCTGATTCGGGTTGTGTCGTGCGTGCCGACGTGTGATCCGTCGCGCAAGACCGTGATGCGGTCCGCGATATCGAACACCTCCTCGAGTCGGTGGCTGATGTAGATGATTCCGATTCCATCGCGTTTGAGGTCGCGCACGAGTTCGAAGAGCCGTTTCACCTCCGGCGGTGAGAGCGCAGCCGTTGGCTCGTCCATCACCAGGAGGCGCGCTCCCTGAGACAGCGCCTTGGCGATTTCAACAATCTGTTGCTCCGCTACGCTCAAATCCCGGCATCTGGCTTCGAGATCGATCGGAGCGCGGAGTCGCAGGAGCAACTCCTGCGCACGTCTCTTTTCGTCCCGCTTCGAAATGAACCCAAGGCGCGCCCGCTCGTGACCGAGCAGCAGGTTTTCTCTCACGGTCAGTGCAGGAATCAGATTGAATTCCTGGTAGATCACCGCGATTCCTGCACGTTGGGCGTCGCTCGGCGTTGAGAATCCGACCGGCCGGCCGTCGATGAGGACCCTTCCTCCATCCGGGATGTGAACGCCCGCAAGAATCTTGATCAGCGTGCTCTTTCCGGCGCCGTTTTCACCAACGACGCCCAGCACCTCGCCGGCATGGAGCACCAGGTTCACCCCCTTGAGCGCGTGCACGCCCGGGAAGGACTTGTCGATGCCTTCCATGTGGAGGAGGGCTTCACGGTGGATCATCGCACGCGGCTGCGGGAATGAGCGAAAGACCGGAACCTAGGGGACAGCGGTGGACCGCGCAATGGATAGTCGGAACAGGTCGTGTGAACGGGACGAGTGAAGGGGACCGACACCGTTCGGGTACTCGGGAATTCGGGATAGTGCGTCGTCGGTCCGCGAACGCGGCATCTTCACATTTGTCCAAGTCTTGATCGCAATCGGCAGAATGGCCTGCGTATATTCTCGCGAGTCAACCCCGTTCTTCCTGTCTTGCCCCTCCAACCATGGTCCGTCGTATTCTCGTTCCGATCGATCCTTCTCCCTTTTCCAAAGGAGCCCTCAAAACCGCGTTCCG
>CAYLXM010000017.1:10299-37284 GCA_964387555.1 uncultured Rhodothermales bacterium
CTCAAGAAATTGCTGGGCAAATTGGCCACTCCCATTCTCGCGGTCGGTGAGGAAGGACTCCTGTTTGATAAGCCCCGAGTGCTGATTGCCTACCACGACAGCCTGTCCGCCGCGAGGTCCCTTCGACAGTTTGCGCTGGTATCTGCGTTCTTCGATGCGGAAGTGACCGTGCTAACGGCATCCGACAACCAGGAAAAGGGGCAGGAACTGCTCGAAAAAGCGGCAGAGTACCTCCGCGCTGCAGGCGTTGAATCCCCCTCTCTTGAATGGACTCCGGAGCAGATCCTGGATGCGCTCCAGGGACGGTACCTGAGCCGGACCGACCTCGTAGTGGTGGGTACCCATACGAAGCGCAATTGGTTTGATTTTATGGCTGTCGGGAGCGTAACCGATTTCTTGATGGAAGAAGGGGGCGTCGCCCTCTTCATTGGGCAGTAGATGCCCCGCTTCTCCGCACACTTCGATTTCGTTTGGAGCCCTATGCGAGACGTCTTTATCGTCGCTGCCGCGCGTACGCCGATCGGCCGTTTCGGCGGTGCGCTGAAGGACCATTCTGCCGCCGACCTCGGGGCGATCGTCATGAAAGCGGCACTGGAGCGAGGGGGCGTTGACGGATCTGCGCTTGACTTCTACACGCTGGGGAATATCCTCAGTGCCGGTCAGGGCCAACTCATTCCCCGGCAGGCAGCCCTTAAGGCGGGAATTTCCGCCGAGGTGGACGGGTTTGCGGTAGACATGGTGTGTTCGTCCGGCATGATGGCCGTGATGAGCGGGGCCACTGCGATCAAGGCAGAGGAAGCCGATCTCGTTCTCGCGGGAGGCACGGAGTCGATGACAAGGGCGGGCTTCTACCTCTCACACCAGGCACGTTGGGGCTACAAGCTCATGATGGGAGGGGGGGATCCGATCGTCGACATCCTGATGGTTGACGGATTGACCGATCCCATGACCAATGAGGCGATGGGGGATCAGACGGAACGTCTGCTGCTGGAGAACGGAATCACCCGGCTCGACCTGGATCGGGTTGCCCTGACATCGCACCTTCGGGCCGCCGAGGCCCAACGGTCCGGGTTATTCGCCGAAGAGATGGTTCCGGTAGAGGTGAAGGCCAGAAAGGGGTCCACCTGGCTCGATCACGACGAGGGCGTGCGTCCCGATACGACGCTTGAGACACTTTCCGAACTGAGGTCTGCGTTCCGGAAGGATGGATTCCTTACCGCGGGCAACTCGAGTCAGATCAGCGATGGCGCCGCAGCCTTATTGCTCGCATCACAGGAGGCTGTCGATCGCTACGGTTTGACGCCCCTGGCTAGGATAATGGGATCGACCATGGCTGCCGGAGAGACCTGGCGTTTTCCGGAGGCCCCCGTTCCCGCTGTGCGGAAACTGCTCGGTCGGCTCGGAATGCGCATCGAGGACTTCGGGGTCGTAGAGAACAACGAGGCCTTTGCCATCAACAATCTGCTCTTCGAACAGATGCTCGGCGTTTCACCAGAAAGGCAGAACGTGCTGGGCGGCGCCATCGCCCTCGGTCACCCGATCGGTGCTTCGGGTGCGCGCATTCTGGTGACGCTGCTCAGCGCCATGAAAGCCAAGGACGCCGCGCGGGGACTTGCTGCGATCTGCCATGGCACCGGCGGAGGCACTGCACTCGCCCTCGAGCGCGTTTGACCCGGGCCGATGGCCACGAGGGCCTGGAGCACGTGTCCCGCCCAGGCGTCTGCCGCAAACGGGTTGGCTCCCGGGTTCAGTCCGCAACCTGCAGGCGTACACTACCCCCGCTCGTCGACGCATCGATCCGAACCCCTCCGCCGTTGATGATGCCGTCAGCCGACTGGGGCCTGACACGTCCCGCAACCTGGAAGGATGGGTCGAGCTTCACGCTTCCTCCCCGCAGTGACACATCCGCATGAAGATCACGCGGCGCATGGATGACGATATTCCCTCCGGAGGTTCGCAGCGTCGTCGCGTGCTCTTCCAGCATGGCCACCTCGATGCGTCCTCCTGACGTGACGGCATCCAGGTCACCCCGCATGCCTTCGACCTGGATTCTCCCACCCGAGGTCCTGGCCTTGGTGGATCCGTGAACGGCGGCGAATCGAATGTCTCCGCCGGACGTCCGCAGGTCAACGGACTGACCTTCGAGAATGTCGCCCTTGATGTCGCCTCCGGAGGTAGCGAGTTGGACATTGTCCGCTTCGATCTGGCCAACGGAGACGTTGCCGCCTGAGGTTGCGATGTGCACTTCGGGTCCCCGAACTCGTGAAACGCTCACATTGCCTCCGGAGGTCTTCAGGGCAACCCGTCCGTCCAGATCCTGGAGCGCGATGTTGCCGCCTGACGTCGTGATGTCTGCATCAAAAACGGCCGGCACACGGGCCAGGACGCGCACGCGCAGCCCACTTCGTCCCGAGATATTCCACCTGAACCGCCGTTCCGGACTGGTTTTCACTACGATTTCGGTGCCCGACTGATAGACCTCATAGTGCAGGCGATCGAAGTGTTCACGGGCCCGCTCGATGTCCCGGCCGGAAATGAATACCACCACTTCTGCCGAGCCGGACCCGCCGGTTTCAATGTCGACATTGGCTCCCGGCACCTGTACGCGCAACCGGCCACCGTCCTCAACGTCGAAACGTTTCTGGATGGCAGCCTCCTCATTGGCCCGCAGGCCTTGAGCAGCACTCATTGCCTGAAGGTCGAAGCCTTCGAACCGGTCGACGGCCTCTGCTTCCGCAGCGAGCGTTGCTCCCTCCTCCTCGAGTTCTCGCCGAACGGACTCGAGTTGTGCCGCCACTTCAGCCATCGCCGCTTCCACTTCTCGCTTGACATCCGCCGGGAGCAAGCCCTTCGGAGGGTGTGGGGGATGCGGTACCGGCGGCACTTCGATCGCCACCTTTACTTCTTTCTCGAAGGGTCGGGCAGGCGCATCCGATTTGGAGGCCATGGTTCGGTACGCAACCAGACCGGTAACCACGAACAGCGTGCCCAATAGAACGGTTCTCATCTCAGGAGCGTAGAGGTTTTTCATGGCAAGAAAGAGAGCGTGACGAAACCGATCCGAATCCACTTTCAGTAGACGAGGCTCATCGCTGGAAAGTTACACCGGGTCGAAACCACAACGTGCGGTGCGTACGCTGTGGTTTTGCGCGGACGTATGCCGCGTCGTTTGCCGGTCGCGGACCGTATCCGTAATTTATACGGCTATCCAGCACATGACGCAGGGGCGGAGTCTCCGGCCCTATCCTGATTCTTGCCGTTCCCCATCGATGAAGAGATCGTCTGAGCAGATTCGTCGCGAGTTTCTCGACTTCTTCCGAGAACGCGGACATACGATTGTCCCCAGCGCGCCGGTAGTCCCGGAGAATGATCCGACGCTCCTCTTCACGAATGCCGGCATGAACCAATTCAAGGATGTGTTCCTTGGAACGGGTTCGCGGCCCTATGTGCGTTCGGCCGACACACAGAAGTGTCTCCGTGTTTCCGGAAAACATAACGACCTCGAAGAGGTGGGGATTGACACCTATCACCACACGCTCTTCGAAATGTTGGGTAACTGGAGTTTCGGCGACTACTTCAAACGTGATGCCGTCCGGTTCGCCTGGGAACTGCTGGTCAACCGCTGGGGTCTGGATCCCGACAGGCTGTACGCAACTGTGCACGAGGGGGATGAGACGCTTGGCCTTGCTGCGGATTTCGAGGCCGCCGACCTTTGGAAGAGCGAGACGACGATCGATCCCGACCACGTGCTTTTCTTCGGCACGAAGGACAACTTCTGGATGATGGGTGATACGGGACCTGCCGGACCCTGTTCGGAGGTGCACATCGACCTGCGATCCGACGAAGAGCGGGCAGCCGTTCCTGGTGATCAGCTCGTGAACCGCGATGATCCGCGGGTGATGGAGATCTGGAACCTGGTGTTCATCCAGTACAACGCCAGAGGTGACGGGGTGCTCGAGCCGCTAACCGAGAAGCACGTCGACACGGGCATGGGCCTGGAGCGGGTCGTGGCAGTGCTCCAGGGTAAGAGCAGCACCTACGACACCGACCTGTTCGAGGGCATTCTTCAGGCGATCGCGGATCTGACCCCGCTGGAGGCGGTCCACGCCTACGACGACATTCGGGTGGATTCACCAGAGGAGCGGGAGCGGTACCGCATCGCCATGCGCGTGGTTGCGGATCATATTCGGGCGATCGCTTTCGCGGTGGCCGACGGAGCGCTGCCTTCGAACGAGGGGAGAGGATACGTGATCCGCAGAATCCTGCGGCGCGCCGTGCGGTACGGCTACCAGACCCTTGGCTTGCGTGAGCCGTTTCTCTACAAACTCGTGGAGCCGCTGCAGCAGAAGATGGCGGATCAGTTTGATGAACTGCTTCGGCGCAGCGAACTGATCAAACGGGTCATCCGTGCCGAAGAGGAAGGATTTCTCCGAACGCTGGTCTCGGGGATCCAGTTTTTTGAAACCGTCACGCCCTACGTCCGTCGCTACCATGGCGCGGCCGAAGGGGAGCACGACACCGTACTCAAAGACGTTGCGTCAGATCCGCAGGCCATGGACCTGCTCCGCAAGGCCTTCGGTATCCGGTCGATGGACCATCTGCCCGCGCACTTTGTGGAGGCAGCTACTGCGGGCGCACTCCCCGGGGATATCGCTTTCTTGCTCCATGATACCTATGGGTTCCCCATCGACCTGACCCAACTGATGGCAAGGGAACAGGGCCTCGGAGTTGACATGGTCCGGTACGCACAACGTATGCAGGAGCAGAAAGACCGGGCCCGAACCGCATCGGATTTTCAGATGGTGTCTGGGGCGGATCGGGCAGGTTGGATCGTCCTCGCCGGGCTCGAGAGCGATTTTGTCGGCTATTCCCGCTTGTGGGTGGAAGATGCCCGCATTGGGGCGATTCGAACGGTTGAGACGGCCGATGGACCGCAGTACCAGATGGTCCTCGACCATACCCCTTTCTATGGTGAAAGCGGCGGACAGGTCGGCGACGTCGGCGTCCTGCGTGTCGCGGATGACGAAATTCGGGTGCTCGATACGCACAAGGCCGACGGGGTGGTCATCCACATCGTTGACCGGCTTCCCGCCCACCTCGACGCACCGGTGGAAGGCGAGGTGGATGCTTTGCGGCGCAGGGAGATACGAAAGCACCACACGGCCACGCACCTGCTCCAGGCCGCGCTGCGCGAAATGCTCGGGACCCACGTGTCCCAACGGGGATCACTGGTCGCGCCCGACCATCTTCGCTTCGACTTCAGCCATTTCGAGCGGGTGACGCCGGAACAACTCAGGGCACTCGAGTTGCGCATCAACGAGGTGATCCAGCGCAACGTCGAAGCTCAGATCGAGACGGATATTCCGATCGACGATGCCAGGTCCCGCGGCGCGATGATGTTTTTCGGGGAGAAGTACGGTGACCGGGTGCGGGTTGTCACCTTCGACCCCGACTACTCGGTCGAGCTCTGCGGCGGCACGCACGTTGAGGCAACGGGTGAGATTGGGCTCTTCCAGTTTGTAAGCGAAGGATCCATCGCTTCCGGTGTACGGCGCGTCGAGGCCGTGGTAGGTCGATCGGCCGTGTCCTGGCTGGAACGTGAGAAGACGACGCTTGAAGAAGTACGATCCCATTTTCGGGCGCTCAGCCGCCCGCTCGAGGACGAAGTCGCCGGCCTGATCGCGCAGGCAAAGCGGCTGGAAAAAGAACTGGATTCGATGCGTGAGCAAGCGCTGGCCGGCCGGCTGGATGCCTTTGTCGACAGTGCCGTGACGGTCGAGGGCGTGCGCGTGGCCTTCGGTGAAGTGGATGCTCCGGACATGAACATGCTTCGCACCCTCGGGGAGCGCTTGCGGCAGAAACTCGGCGCAGGAAGCGTAGGCATATTGGGATCGGCGAACAAAGAGGAGGGAAAGGTTTATCTTGTAGCATCCGTTTCCGACGACCTCGTCTCGGAGCGCGGCCTGAAGGCGGGTGACCTGGTCGGCAAACTCGCAGTCCGGGTCGATGGAGGAGGGGGCGGGCGGCCCCAACTTGCCACGGCGGGAGGCCGCAATCCCGAGGCCCTGTCCGAAACCTTGCGCGAATCGGCTTCTGTGGTGGAAGGCTTGCTGCTGCGGAGGGGGAAGTGAAGATAGACTCATGTAGACAGGTTCGGTCTTGACGAAATCGATCACATTCGATCGCCTGTTGGCCGTACGCGAACAGAAAGGGGCAGGCTTTCTCGTGCTTGTCGATCCGGACAAGCATGATCCGCTCCAGTTGCCGCGGATGGCGCAGCACTACGAGATGGCCGGAGTCGACGCCTTCCTCGTCGGAGGGAGTTTGCTGCATGCCTCCGAGTTCGGCGCATATGTCGCTGCCCTGAAACAGGCGGTTGCTGCACCGGTTATCGGTTTTCCCGGCTCGCTGCATCAGATCTCCGAGGAACTCGACGCGATCCTCTACCTGTCCGTCATTTCAAGCCGCAATCCCGAGTACCTCTTCGGACAACATGTCCACGCGGCGCCCCTGCTGCGGAGGCTCGGTGTGGAGCCCATCTCTACGGGGTACATGCTTGTAGAATCCGGCCGCACCACGACAGCCCAGTACATGATTCACTCGCTCCCCTTGCCCCGCCATAAGCCGGAAATTGCCGCTGCTACGGCACTGGCCGCCGAGTACATGGGCATGCGGTTGCTCTACGCGGATGCCGGTTCGGGAGCGGACGATCCGGTACCGGAAGAAATGATCGCCGCCATCCGATCGGTTTGCTCCACGCCTGTTGTTGTAGGAGGCGGTCTTCGCACCCCCCGCGCCGTTTCTCGGGCCGTGGACGCCGGTGCTGCGTTTATCGTCGTCGGTCACGCCACCGAAGAAAACCCGGATCCCGTCTTTGTCGCTGAATTGGCGGCGGCCGCCCATCCGACAGTTCCGCGACCGGTCTGAGCCGCGGAGAACGTCCCGTCATCGGCCTCTTGCCCACTCGGGCAAGAATGCCGTATTTTACAATTCTGCCCTTTACCGCCTCTCGGAGGGGTGCCAGAGCGGTTGAATGGGACGGTCTCGAAAACCGTTGTACCCTTTGGGTACCGTGGGTTCGAATCCCACCCCCTCCGCCACAAACAAACGCCCGGATCCGCGAGGATTCGGGCGTTGTCGTATCGATGACGGATGCCGTTGGTGAACGTTCCCGACCGGCCGGTCGACAGTGCTGCGCACTGCGCCGTGGTCAGTCCGGGGTTCAGACCTGAGAGAACGCAGTCGGGGTGAGGATGTAGTCGGTGATGGCCGAAACCGTGTCGGCATAGTACGGATCTTCGCGGATGCGAATCCAGTCAGGATCACTGCCGAACCGGCCCCAGGCGGCATCGCGTTCGGACATGCTCTCGAAGACCAGCAGATAGGTGAGATTGGGCATCAGTTGCCCGGCAAACGTTTCGCCAAAGAAGACGGGACGCAGACCGGTCCTCCGGAAGATGGCAATCTCACCGCCTTCGTCAAACATGTGCACCTTCCTTTTCGCAGCCACCATCGAGTGGCTCTCGTAGATCCGAAATTCGTAGATCCGACCGGGCTTGTCCATCAGATCCGTCGGCGCCTCCACGGTCGGCATCTCCTTGAAACCCAGCATGAGGGAACTCTCGGCGCGGATGAACATGGGATCGGCGAGCGGACCCTCGACAAAGTCGCGGCCTTCCTGCCGGAAAACGTCGTCCGCAAGGAGACGATCGGCTTTCGTGACCACCGAATTGGCGTCGGGGTGGGGTATGAGCACGAAGAGGCTGGGACGGTTCGGGCCATGACGGACCCCGAACACACCAACGGGACCGAGACCGATCCGGTTCAGTGCGGGAATCGCGACATCGCGATAGAAGTCGCTTACGGCGTTTCGACGTGCTCCGACGGGGAGCCTATATTCGATGAGTTCGAGCACTTGACGAGCCGGCTCTTCCGCCAAAGAGCCGGAGGATGCCGCAGCGGGGAAGCCCAGGCCCACAGCACCGGAGGCCGCCAGAAACGATCGCCTATCCATAGGGGTTCAATTTAGATGAGAAGACGGTGGAAGAACCAAAGTAGGGCGGATCGGAAGGGGGCGCAACCGGCTCACCCGCCAGGACGCGCTCGTTCGGAAGCAAAGCGTAGAGGCATCGGCGTTTGCGGGCCCAACGCCAGGATGGGCATGCGACACACAGGACTGGTACTACTCGCCGTGCTGGCCTGCTCTCCGGTGAGAGCGCAAGAACTCTACGAACCCATGTACCGTCCAGGCGAGGCCCGGTATGACGTCCTGAAATCGGACCATTTCGATGTAATCTACCAGCGGGGACTCGAGGACCAGGCCGGCGAAACAGCCTTCATTCTTGAGGAGACGCTCGAAGAAACACGGGTCCTCATCGGATTGCGGCGCGTCGCACGGATGCCGGTCGTTCTCAACAATTTCAACGACCGTTCGAACGGGTACGTGACTCCGATTCCTTTTCGCCAGGAGATCGAAGCCGCGGCTCCCAAAGGCGCCGGGATCGACCCCGGTTTCGACTCATGGATGGAGGCCGTGTTGCCGCACGAGTTGACCCATGCGCTTCACGCAGAGGTTCGGCCTCAACTCGGCTTCGGCGGACTGTTGGCGCTCTTCTCTCCCGACCTGAGCCGTGCCCTGAATTTCTCGATACCGCTGGGAATGACCGAAGGTGCGGCAGTGTACCGTGAAAGCCTGGTCAGGCCGGGCGTCGGACGGCTCCACCATGGGTATTTCGAGAGCCGGATGCGGGCTGCGATGGCTTCACGGCGCCCCTGGCGCCTGGCCCAGATGCTCGAACCGTCAGCCTATACGATGCCTTACGACCGGCACTACGTCGGCGGCGGATACGTCTTCGAGTACCTGTCCCAGAACAGGAAGGCGGACTTCTTCGCACGCAGTCTGACCATCTACAACACGTGGCCCTTCTTCGGATACGGTTTCGCCCTCTGGAAGGCCACCGGTCTTCCGCCCTGGGTGATCGGCAAGCGGGTTCGTTCTGCACTTGGCGCGGACGTCCCCGATGCTCCTTCTGCGTCCGCGTCGGCCGGATTGCGGCTTGCCTCGCGCCACGGCGTGAACCACTATCGCCCACTTTGGCTTGACGCTCAGCGGCTCCTCATCTATGCCGATGGATACGCGACGCGCCCCGGATTCTACACCATAAACCTGGCCGACGGCCACCACCGCTCCCTCTCGACCCAGTCTGCTACGGAGGACCGCTTTGCCACGCTGTCGGACGACCGGCAGACCGTCTATTTCTCGCGATACGAACCGAATCGCTTTGCCGGGTCCCAGTGGACGGCCGACCTGCATGCGCTGGATGTCATGACGGGCGCCGCGCATCGGCTTACGTCCGGGGCACATCTTTTTTCGCCGGCACCGGCTCCGGGCGACGCGTTGTGGGCGGTCCGCAACAGAGGACAGTTCACGGATTGGGTCGAAGTGTTGCCCCGCGGAGATATCAGGACCGTATTGTCCGTTCCCCGCGCGGTGATTCGGCAGGTCAGCAGAAGCCCACAAGGTGATCGCGTCGCGGTAAGTGCAGGCGTCGCCGGCCGATCGGTCGTCTTTTTCGCGGTGCCGACCGACGCTATCCGTCCGAATCTTGAACCGGCGCTGGCCAGTGACGAGGCCGGCTTCTTCGATCTCTCCTGGAGTCCGGACGGCCGGTACCTGCTTTTTGGATCGGACGCGGAGGGTACGCCACAGGTATACGCCTTCGATACGGCCACACGCCGCGTCCTTCGCGTCACGGAGGCCCCCTTCGGCGCCTTCGAGGGGTCCGTCTCTCCGGATGGCCAATCGATGGCCGCTACCGAATACCGGCACGAGCGCCGTGACCTCATCGTCAAACCGTTTCCTCCGGCCGATGCACATGCGGTTCCCGATTCGGTCTTCTTCTCGGCCCTGGGGCTGCCCTGGATGTCGATGATGGCTTCCGGGCCGATAGGGCGGGTCGAAGGCGTCCGGCGCCCCTATCGTTCCGGTCCGCACCTGGTTCGGCCGCGCCTCGTGATCCCCGTATTCGACTGGGAGGAGACCGTACGAACGGACGACGTAGACCTGGGTCTGGCGGCCGGTCTGGCCCTTGAGGGGGTCGATCCTTTGGAAACCTGGGCGTATGGCCTCAGAATCGCGCATCAGGCGGGTAGGCTGTGGGGAGAGGCAGGGCTGGAAACGGGCAAGGTGTGGTGGCGGCCTTCGGTTCGCCTGTACGACACGGCATCGTCGCAGCGCGTGCTTCTGTCCAGATCGGGTGGCGTGGTCGACACCGCGAGGGTGGGACGGGAGGAGAGGGGGCTCGAATTTGCCGGAGTCGCCCCGCTCCTGTTGAGGTCCAACGTTTTCCGTACCGAAGCCACATTCCGGCTTTCAGCACGGCTCCGCCAGGTGCGGTTTTTCGACCGGGCAACCGGTATCCTCGACGATTTTCCATCGGCGCTCGCCTACGCGACGAGAGGAACGCTGAGTCCATCTCTCACGTTGGGCTATCGTCTTCAGTCGAATGCCCGGGACCTTATGCCGAATACCGGTTGGCTTCTCCAATCGTCATCAGAACTGGATGTGGTCACGCGAAGCGGTGTACGCAACGGCGAACCGCCGCCGGCCGGTCGCGCATGGCTAACCACGGCAAATCGATACGTCACCACATTTCCGTCGGCGAACCAGGCGCTCCGAATCCAGGCCGCCGTGCTGACGCAGAACAGGGGCTCGATCTACGACCTCGATGCCTTCGTCCCGCGCGGATACGAGGAAGACCTCTACCTGGGATCGGGTACGTTCTTGAAAGCATCCGGCCTCTATATGGCGCCGCTGTGGTTTGCCGACACGGGGTTTGTGGTCGTTCCCCTCTATCTGGAGGCCCTATTTGCCTACGGATTCGGCGAGGTACTGGCCGAAGCAGGCTCCGATCGTCGGTGGTCTTCCGTTGGTGCGGGAATCGGGCTCCAGCTAAAACTGGCTCAGGCCCGCTTGACGCTGCGGATCGGAGCCGCTCGCCAAATCGAGTCCGGGAAATGGGTCCTGACCTTCCGATGAGATCCCGAGAAAACATTCGGGACGTGAGATCGTACTATCGAAGTAACCCAAGCAAGACTAAATCCGCCGGAACGGATGGAATTTATGCAGTGCAAGGCCTGCGGGTCGTTCAGCATGGTCCCGATGGAAGTGGACCTTCCGGATGAGGAGCAGAAGCCTGAAGCCGAGGCAGAGGGAGAACCCGAATCGCGGTTCTACACCTGTCAGGTATGCGGGGACAACTGGTTGTCGATCAAGCGCGAAGACGACACCGGGACGTGTGAAATCACGTTCATCCATCAAATGGGAATCCAGCCGCTGCTCAAGCGCGTAGCGCACATGGATACCCCCGTGGTGCTCAATGAGCAGACGGTTGACCGTTGGGACTACTTCGTGGGGGAAGAGGAGACGGACGAAGAAAGCTGGCACGAGCGGTTGCAGGCGAGGCGGCGCATGCTCAAGTCCGTTTGCTGTAACTAGCGCAATGGAATCCCGGGGTATCGTTTCATCGTTTTCTTCCCCGAGATCGGTAAAGTAGCTGGCCGCGAAGTTCGCGGAGCCGATTCCCGTCGATAAGATCTGGTCCGGAGCCGATAACGTCCACGTCGTTTCGTTGCATCGAAGAGACTTTCAGGCGGAGCGTAATCCGGCTATTCGGGCGGATATCGACCATCACGTAGGATCGATCTCCTCGGCCCTGGAGCGTTGCCCGAAGAGGAGAGCCGATGAGGTCGGCTTCCGCCGACCCGAGTCTCGCCGCGTAGTCTGAGGCATCGAATCCGGCAACGCGCGCCATTACGCGAAGGGACTTGCTCACGTCGACCGTGACCTCGTGAAACAGAAGCACTCCGTGGCTGACCTGTCCTCCCGGACTGCGCGCGCGTGTCGAAGCAAGACGCACCCGCAGGCGAAGTTTTGCATTCAGCGTGGTCTCGAGTGAGATTCTTGCGGAGGTACGCTTGGCCGTCTCCAGGCCCGGCACGGGTCTGCCGTATCGATCAGACCTGCTGAGCGGCTTCTCTTCCATGGTATGCAATAGCTGTCCGTCGATACGAACTCGGGCTCCGGGTCGCGCTTCGATCGACACTTGGAGCAGGGAACCACGCGCCGGGAGCAAGGAGTCAAAACGCGGACCGGGATACCGATAGACGTCTGCGGCGAATCGGCCGGACACCCACTTCGATAGCGCGCCGTCGAGTGCGACGAGCCAGCCTACCTCGTTCCACGGCGCGCCCGAACGTCTGCCTGGCCCGCCACCCCGAGGAGCCGCATAGGAAGCAGGATAATGACGGTGGGCGGCCACGATTCCCGAACGGGGTCCCAGGTCTCCGCGAAGTACCATGGCCCAGGCCCACGTTCCGTCGGCATCCCGGCCAATTTCTCCGGATCCGCGGACTCCGGTGGTCCTTGTAGTGGCGTAGAGGCTGAACGCCGTCGAGCCGAGACGGGCCTGCTGGAGCCTGCGGTACAGTGGGGCTTCGGGGAAGAACGTACGATCGAGGTTGAGGTGTGAGGCGATCAGTCCCACGGATGTCCTCGCAGATGACCACTCCATGGCCAGTCCTGAGAGGTGTTCTTTCACGGCGTTCTTTCCGGTCCGTTCGGAGACCGTACGGTGGAGCCCGGTGACCGGCATGGATGTGATTCCGTACGAGGGATCTTCGGGGTCCGAATCAGGCATCTCCGTGAATCGGGCATCTCGCCCCCGGCGAGACAAGAACAGGTGAATGCGCATCGGGAGGGGTAGCCGAATCGTTGCTGCCCCGCCTCGCAGGAACGCCGTTTCGCCTCCGGATCGATGGGGGGAGATCCCCTTGCCGGGCGCCGCGGCGCCCGCCGGATCCATGTGAAGCCCTGAAAAGCGACCAGAGGTCCACAGGTGGACGCCCAGTCCGACTCGAACATGGAAGTCTCCCACGATCAGGCGCTCGATGGGGCCGATATCCTCCAGTGAGCCGTACAGAGACATGGAATCGAATCCAGGGGCGCGCGCTCGCGGTGAGAATTCCCATCGTTCGCCCGGGTCTTTTTCGCCGGTCACGGCGAAGGAGGATCTTCCCGACGGCGCGATTTCCAATCGGGAGAAAATGCGATACGGGGAACCCGGGTAAAGCGCCTCTGAACCGTGGCCCCCATACCCGCGACCTAACTCGAGGCGCCGCTGCACCCGCTGATCGAACACGATGGACCGCCCCGGACGGCTCCGCTTCGCTGGTTCTATCTCGAGGAATGGCGTGATTTTCTCGACGAGCGCCTGGTCGATTCCGTTGATTCGGAGCAGGTCATTCATCTGCTCAAACGGACCGTTGAGGTTGCGGTGCCGCACGATCAGGCGTGCCTGATCGGCGGTGAGGCCCGGCACTTCGGACAGGCGGGCGGCGGATGTCGTATTGAGGCGAAGGGGATGCCGTATCAGATCGGCTCCGGGCGCTTCGGGATCCGCGCCATCAGGGTCGAACGCTTCCTCATCGTGCCATTGGTCCTCGATGCGCCGGTCGATCAGGCCTGACGCGTCGAAAGGCGGGCCGGTATCCTGACCCCGTATCGTGAGCGGCAAACAGAGTGGCGCCAGAAGGGACCAGAGGAACAGAGCCCGATTGCCGGAGCATGACCGTTTCATCACCTGGCTCGGTCAATGGTCGCCGACAGGGCCGGGGTCCACCCGAGCCATGGATGTCTCGTGGACGCTACGTCGGCCCGAATGGCTCCTTTGTTCACGCCGAGGCCGAACGACACGAGGGCGGGCGCGGTGCCGAGGCCAAGCCGCAAACATAGGCCTTCCGCAAGTTTCCACTCGAGGCCCGAACGAAATGCCGCCGCATGCAGCGGTGCCTTTTCAACCTGGGCCGCCAGCACCAGTGCGCGCGACACACGGTGGCTGATGCCCGCGGTCACCAGTCTCTCCAACGGTGGATGGGCGGTACCTTGTCGCCGGAGAAGGTGATCGATCGATCCTCCAAGACGGATACCTGCTGGAAACGCCAGCAACCAGCCTGCTCCAAGCGAACCGGCCAGCGTGGCGGCTTGACCTGCAATCGCCACCCGTTCGGTGGTCATGCGGACACCGATGGTCGCGGACCGGTCGCCCGCCGGACCGACGGACCGGGCGTGCGTGAGCACAATGCGGTCGCTGCGGAGCAGAGAGAATCCGAATCGCTCGATCGCGACAGATCCCCGGGACGACCGCAGTCGGGTCGCCAGCCCGGCGGACAACAGGTCCAGTTCCGTCAGCCCGAACGGGCGCGACACGGCGAATGCCGCGGTAAGGCCCGGCCCGGCGGCGAGTCCGGCCGGATTCGCGGATGCGAAGACCTCCGCTTCGAGCGCAACGGTCGCTCTGCCAAGTCCCAGTTCCCGAGCGGTACCTCTTTGGACTTGTGCCGTTGAAGACGGCGCCCCCCAAAGGTGGAAACAGACGAGCCCCAACAGCGGTACACTCCGCACCATGAGCATGAATCGGTCGAATTCTGGAAGATGTCCCCTTTAATCCAACAAGCGGAGAAACCGTCCAAAACGCGACACGGGGCGGGAGGACTCGGTCCGCTGTTCGTCCTCCTCCTCCTCACAGGCACGGCACTTGTCCCGACGACGCGCGCCTTCGCTCAGGAGTTGCAGTGTTCGGTCACCGTCAACGCCCGCGCCTTGACAGGGTCCGACTATTCGCACCTCGATCGGCTCAAACAGCAAATCGAGGAATATTTGAATGACCGGGCGTGGACCGAGGACACCTTTCTCCCGGAAGAACGCATTCAGTGCACGCTGACGCTGACGTTCACCTCTGCGAATACATCCGGCATCGACGTCTTCGCCGCCAAACTCAGCGTGGGTTCCGTTCGTCCGATTTACGGCGCACCCACCCCGACGTCTATCTTCCAGTACATCGACGAGAACTGGCAGTTCGAGTACGACCGTAACCAGAGTCTCTTCTTCGATCCGGAGCGATTCAACGCCCTGACGTCATTACTGGACTTCTATGCGTACGTCATTCTGGGATATGACTACGACACGTTCAGCGAACTGGGTGGGACCCGGCATTTCGAGCGGGCTCGGCGGATTGCGGAAATCGCCAATGCCGCAGGGGCCTCCGGTTGGAATCCGGTTGCGGATGAGCGTAATCGTGCCGCCCTCATTTCGCGCATGCTGGACCCCCGCATGCAGGATTTCCGTAAGGCAATGTACAAGTACAACCTTCAGGGGCTCGACCTTTTCCTCACCAACCTCACGGTGGCCAGGCAAAACGTTCTCGATGCCTTGACCTCTATCAAGGCGGTCAACGAGCAGATTCCCACAAACCTGCCGGTCAGTCTCTTCTTCGCGGCCAAGAAGCAGGAGTTGACGGCAATTTTCGACGGGTCGAACTTCAGTTCCAGAGCGTACGGACTGCTTTTGGAGGTCGACCCGCAGAACGCCGGAACCTACGATCGTCTCGTTCAATAGTCCGAGTCGGCTGGTTCCCAACTCGCGCTGCGGGCAGGCTTCTCAGCCCGGCGTCGATGCTCTCACGACCCTGAATCCGCGGTACGCCTCAGAAGCGGCACCATCCGCCGTTTTGGGATCGGCAGGCACGTCGGCACTTGCTCCCTTCAGTACGGGCGCGCCATCAGGGCGGGTTGCCCATTCCGCGACGTTACCGCCCAGATCGAACACGGCCGGATTGCCCGATGCACCGAACGAGCCGACCTCCCGCAGAAGCGGGGTGTCGCCGTCAAGTCGGCTGATTACTCCTTTGAGTCGGCCGGCATCTTCCGGATTCACCGGATAACCGGCCCAGTGGGTGAGCGTGTTTTCCAGCGTCTCGGGATCGTTGAGTCGGTCAAACTCGACGGCGGTGGGCAGGCGGTACGTTGCGCCTGTGAGTGAGGACAACCAGCCAAGGTAGGCCAAAGCCTGCCCGGCGGAGACGCCGTTGGCCGGATAGTTGTCCGTTCCATGCGGGTACGCGTACGCGGTGTCGAACGCGGCATACTGGGCCCGCGTCACCTCGAACCGTCCGATCTCGAGACCCTTACGGCGAACGGTCTCGGGCGTCAGTACGGCGTTCCGCAGTATGCCGTACCGGCTGCCAACTCGCGCGGCACCGCTACGTTTTAATGCGGCGTCGAGGGGAGACCCTTCCTTCAGGCCTTCCGTGCCGGCCGCTACGTCTCCAAGCAGATGGCGGCCGATCCAGGCCAGATCCTCTTCCACCTTCCTCTTCTGATGCACGTAGTTCAACAATCCGTGCGGTTCACCCGGGAAAGTAACAAATCGCACCGGTGTCGACGTGGCCTGCTGCATCACCCGATAGTGCGACCAGCTTTGGCTCGGCGGAACGTTCACGTCTTCCGTACCGGTATACAGGATCGTCGGGGTCTTCACGTCCGGCAATCGGAAGTACGGCGATTTATCGATGTAGAGGTGGGGATCCTCGTACGGCGGTTTCCCGAAATAGTAGTTGTCGAACGAAGCGCCGAACATGACATTCCCCCAATCGCTGATCCACTCGACGTCACCCGCGCCGACGGACGCCACCTTGAATCGATCCGGGAAGCGCGTGATCAATTCGGTCGTGAGGATGGCGCCGTTCGACCAGCCCATCGAGCCGACACTGTCGGGATGGGCCAATCCTCTCTTTATCAGGTAGTCGACTCCGTTGATCAGATCCACGCGCTCCAGATCGTAGTACGTTCCGTCTCCGATCGATTCGACCCATTCGAGGCCATATCCCGCACTTCCGTGGTAATTGACCTCGAGCACGAAGGCGCCCCTCTGATTGAGAAGCACCATGGGCGCGCTAACGGACTGGCTCCAACGGTCCGTATCGGTTCCGGTCGGCCCGCCGTGGATGGATAACATCAAGGGGTATGGCCGACCCGCTTCATAGAGGAGGGGATAGTGGAGGATGCCTTCCACCTCTTCGTTCCGGGCGCCGGTCCACCGGACGATTTCCGTGCGGGGAATCGGTTTGGACCGGTAGGACGGATTCAGGCGCGTCAGGGGGCGCTCTTGTTGGACGCGGACGCCATCGAGGCGCGCCGCGAAGAGTTGATCCGGACTTTGCGTGGAAGAATGAAGGTAAACGATCGTTTGATCGTCTTCACTCACCGTCACGTCCCACATGGTCCTTACATGCGTGCCTTCCAGGTTCTGTCTCGTCCAGCGGTCACCCCGCCGAACATAGCGCGCGGGCAGGACGTGTGTCCCGTCGGCAAGCAGGGCGAGGAATCCATCAGCGGTGGCAGCCACGCGACCGCCCAATCCACGTTCCCAATCCAGTTCCACTTCCGAAGCCGTGCCGGTGCCGACATCAACGTGCCGTAACCGCGTTACCGAAGCGGTGAAATAGAGCGGATGCGACGAGTATTCATAGGTGTAGAAAAACCCGCCGGAATCCTTTCGCCATGTTGCCTGGCCCGGCATCCGCCGCACGCCAGGCTCGATCTCCTTCTGGTCGCCCGACTTCAGGTTCGTCAACCGCAAGACCGGTGTGATCTTGTGGTCAAACGTGAAGGAGAGGCTCCGCTGGTGCATCGTAACCGCCCACTTGCCGTCGGGAGAGACCGAAACGCCCTGGATCCAATCGGCATTGTTGGTGATGCGGCGGATTTTTCCGGTCGTGGCGTCCAAGGCGAAGAGGCGTACAGGCGGCTTGCGCTCGGCCTCCTCTATGACGACGGATGTGTCTTTCCGCTTTTTGACTTCTTGTTCATAGAGCGTCGGTTCTTCTTCGGCTGAAAAGACCAGCGTTTTCTCGTCTGCCCAGGCGAGACTGCGCGGGGCGCGTTTAAGGACGGCGGCGGGCCACGGCTCACCACCTCCGGCATGGAGGAGCCAGATTTGTGTCGATGCGGCTTCTTCGCTCTTCTGCGGAAGCGCTCTGTCGGATAGGAAGGCTATCCGCTTGCCGTCCGGCGACCAAACGGGGCTCGAATGGACCTGCTTGCCCCGCGTAAGCGGGATTTCCAGCGTGTCGGAAAGGCTGCTGCGGACGAGATTGGAAATGCGCGTTCCTTTCTCTTTGTCCATGACGCTGCGTACCCATACGGCCCACTGCCCGTCTGGAGAAAGTTCTACCGCGCCGGCACGTTCGAACAGGAGGAGGTCGTCGACCGTCCAGGGCTGGTCCTGTTGTGCGATCGAGGAGGAAGCTGCCAGGCAGAGCAGCAGCGCGATTTGAGGGAGGGCGCGAAGGGGGCGCATGGCGGCGGGGGGAACGGGTCTTGGGGCGTTCGACGGCGGCGGGAGACGCGTCGGTCGGTGGGGGACCCGAATATACGGAACGTTTCCGGCTGATTGACCAGTGTCATCAGGATCCGTTTGCCGCACCTAGCGCGGCGAATCGGAAGGGGCCCTGCGATCGGGAGGAGGACTGAAATGCCGCGATGAGACTGCGGGCGAATTCCCGGCGTGTACCATGCCCTCGATGGAATGCCGCACGACGGACTCGAGCGAGTCGATATCAAACGGGAAAGTGACGCCCTTGGCTTGAAGTGCACGGTAACGTGCCAGCCGGGCCAGTTCCTCCTGCATGGCCTGGCCTTGCTGCTCCAGCAAGACCTGCAATTCATACCCTCGTTGAGCGGCCTCTTCTCGCGTACGCTGGTGTCGGTCTCGGGACTCCTGAACATCATCCGTCCACGTCAGCATCCGAGACGACTCCAACCTGTGAACCAGTCGATCAATTTCGGTGGGAGACTGTTTCGAAAGGGCCTCCTTTAATCGCACGTCGACGACGACCCGCGTCCCGTCCTCCGCATGGAACTCAACGAATCGGCCCAAGTTCGGCGCGTCAGCCCCCTTGGGAGGAGGCGGCCGATCCAGTACGGCATTCAGTTCCAGAAGGATCTTGAGCCGCTCGCCGAGATCTTCGAATCCCGGCGGGTTTGCCGGGTCGGCGGGACGTCTGGTGGCGGGTGGGCCCGAAGGCGCTGCCGATGCCGGGGAACGCTCTGAAGATTCCCTTCCGCTCGATGCCGGGAGGACGTCCTCGAGCACGGTTGTTCCCCCGGAGGGATCTCGTGCGGGAGACCCTCCTGAGCCGGGAGATGGAGGCAGGCCGGACGCATCAGACTCCGCCCCAAGCACGATGTTGAAGACCTCTTCCGCTTGGGCCGCCGTCAGTTGTTCACCGGAACGACGGAGCTGGAGGATATTGGCAGCGAGTTGCTCGACCTGCTCGGGCGTCACCTCCTTTCGAAGCACCCTCGTCTTGAAGCGCTCGTATAGCCCGGCCACTGAGGCATGTGCCTCGGCTTCGCCGACAACGGACATAAGTTGTGCGCCGACCGCATCCAACGAATGCTCGAGCACATTGGCGTCTTCCGTCCTGAAGTAGAAAAAGGAAAGGATTCCAACCGCGGCCAGAACGAACAGGAATCCGTATTCACGCAGAATGCCGACCATGTCCGGAGACAACTGGGTCCAGAATTGCTTACCCTGCATACCGAACGTTTGAAGGCAAAGTTTCGTGTGTGAGCGGGGCAATTTTCCACGATTATTTCTCGTGTCCGTTTTTGATGAAGTTCGCAGACTGGCGTGGGGGGATCGCTTACACGAGAAATGCGCTCTGTCCGACATGCAACGTCGGGTCGCATGGCCGAAGTGATAGCCGGGCGTGCGGTATATACATGGTCTGGAGTCGGGACTGGAGCACGTAGCCACTGATCGAACACTTCTCATGTCCTATCTGACTGTATGGTGGGCCGCTGTGGTGGCCGCCCTTGCCGGCATAAACCCTCTGTCTTCCGTTCCTGTGAACGGCGTATCGGGTTCTCCGGCAACCGTTCCATCTCACGAGGTGTACGTCGCGCAAGCAGCGGCGCCGCGGGGCCGAGGGGACATTGATGAGTGTCTGATGTGCCATGATGATCCCGGGATGACGATGGACCGGGACGGCGTTGAGGTCTCGCTGTACGTCAGTACGGACGAGTATGCCGCCTCCACGCACGGGGCCGTCGATTGCCTCGAATGCCACAAGAATTTCGACCCGGAGGAACTGCCGCATGCCGATGATCTCACGCCGGCTGACTGTAGTTCATGCCACGCCAGAGTGACGCGGGAATTCCGTGGTGGAAGGCACCAATCCGCCTTGCAGTGTGCAAGTTGCCACGGTGACGTCCATGAGACGGCGAAGTCAGGTCGCGATCCGGCGTCATGTGTCTCTTGTCACGGTCAGGCCGGCACGGACATGGCTGCGAGCGCGCATGGGTCCATCCCCAACGCTCCTACTTGTTTCGACTGCCATGATGCCCATGGCGCGTCCCGTGTCAATTCTGCCACGTGCACGAACTGCCACGGTGAGAGGACGCTGGTCGACGGAGAGGCTGGAGCCGAGCGTCGCGACGTCGTAGTGAGATATGAAAGTAGCATTCATAAGGGCATAGCCGAATGCAGTGACTGCCATTCCGGGCACAACGTTCGCTCGAGCACGGACATCCAATCTCCAGTTCATCGTTCGAATATCAGCGCGATGTGCGCCTCGTGTCACGAAGAGGTTGTCCAGACCTACGCCCTTTCAGAGCACGGCCGAGCACTGGCAAGCGGAGGCTCCAATGCGCCGGCGTGCACGGATTGCCATGGGGAGCATGACATCCGGCCGGTTACGGATGGACAATCCCCAATGAGTCGGCTCAACCAGATTGCCGTCTGCGAGCGCTGCCACGTCCAGTCGGAAGCGGTTGCTTCCCAGATGACCCATTCCACCGCCTTCGTGGGTTCGTATGAGCGGAGCATTCATGGCAAGGCCGTCAAGGAGGGCAACCTGGAGGCTGCCGTGTGCTCCGACTGCCACGGGGCACATGAGGCGATGAGAGCGAGCGATCCGGCGTCCAAAGTGCACCAGACGAACCTGGCGGAAACGTGCGGGCATTGTCACGCAGAGGTGAAGGAAGTTTTCGATATCAGCACCCATGGAGTCGCGGTGAGAAGGGGTAATGCTGATGCGCCCACGTGCGCCACGTGTCACGGCGAGCACGAAATTCTCGGTGTGGCCGACGCCGAGTCACCTGTGGCGGCGCAAAACGTCTCTGCGCGGGTCTGTGGGCCCTGTCACGAGGACATTCGCCTCTCCTCGAAGTACGGATTCGCGTCAGGCAGGACCACCTCTTTCTCGGATAGTTTTCACGGATTGGCGGGACGCCTCGGGCAGACCGAGGTCGCCAACTGCGTGAGTTGTCACGGTGTCCACGACATCCTGCCGTCTACCGATCCGCGTTCGATGATCCATCCGGATCAGTTGGAGGTGACGTGCGGCAGTTGCCACCCGGGAGCCAATGCCAACTTCGCGCGGGGGACCATTCACGTCGTCCTCAGCCCCGAAGGCGATCGATTACTCTACTGGATCGGGACGGTCTATCTCCTTTTCATCCTCCTTACCGTTGGCGCGATGGGCGCCCACAATGCGTTGGACTGGTACAGGAAGATCAAGCTGACCTACCAGAAACGGTTCCATGGGGAAGAGCATGGCGCCCACATCACACCCTTGTTGCCTCCGACATCGGAAACGAAGGCGGCTCGCCTTTACGTGCGGATGACGCGCGCTGAACGGATCCAGCACCTCCTCATGATGGTGAGTTTCTTCACCCTCGTGCTGACCGGATTCATGCTGAAGTTCCCTGATGCCTTCTGGGTCCACTGGCTCCGCGCCGCCATGGGGGAAACCGTGTTCGGATGGAGGGGAATCGTTCACCGCGTCGCGGCGGTCGTCATGGTGGCCGATACAATCTACCATCTCTACTACGTCATCTTCGTCCAACGGGGTCGCCAGTTCATCCGCGACATCTGGTTCAGTAGAAACGATCTCGGTGACATGATCGGGATGCTGAAATACAACCTGGGACGTACACAGGAGCGGCCGCGCTTCGACCGATTCAACTATATCGAGAAAGCCGAGTACTGGGCGCTCGTCTGGGGCACCGCCGTGATGACGATTACCGGTTTCATTCTCTGGTTCAATAACCAGTTCATGGGGTGGTTTTCCAAGCTGTTTGTGGATGTAGCTGAAACGGTCCACTACTGGGAGGCCTGGCTCGCATTTCTGGCGATCCTGATCTGGCACGTCTACTACGTGGTCTTCAACCCCGATGTCTATCCAATGAACTTTGCATGGATTACGGGAAAATTGACCCGGCATGAAATGGAGCACGAGCATCCCCTCGAACTCGAACGAATTGACGAGATGGAATCCCGGGAGGGCGGCGCACCGCCACTGAACCGACTCTGAGAGGCTCCCATCCTCCCACCCGTAGGGACGCAAGCGGGCTGCATCCGCGACGTCCGGTCCTCTAGCTTGATCACCGGGTAATACCGCGTTGACGGCCCCTACAACGGCAGGTTCAGCACTGCAGTGATTGTAGGGAAAACCCGCACACCAAGTCGGGGATTTCCTCGCAGCGCGGCCTCTCACAGCGGCGTATTCGTACAGTTGTCAGGGTATTCCACCAGTATCCGAGGGTGATCGCAATGACGGAAAAGAAACACATCACCTGCCCGAAGTGTGGAGGAACCGGTTCGGTTCAAGGCAAGACCGAAAGCGGCAAGGCCAAGAAGATCGAGTGCCCCCAGTGCAAGGGAGAAGGCAAGATCGAGGTGCGGGTGTTCATGAAGCCGGCTGCCTGAGCGACCTGTTTCGCGGGAAGACGTCCGGCACTTCTCGTGTAACGAGACAGGGCGAACGTGTGGACCGAAACGCGGGTGACCGAAGGGGTGAAGTGTGCCTCCACGCGGCGCCGATACGTGCCGGAGCGGCGTAATTGGGGCAGGCGGTCAGACCGGCCGCGCGATTGGGTACAAGGGCGGAAGACGATGGGGCCTCAGCGAAGGCGCCGCCACGTCTCCGACAGGATCGGCCGGAGGATGTCGGACCACAGGTCGTAGCCGGCTGCGTTAAGGTGCAGCCCATCGCTGACGAAGAGCGAAGGCGACGGCGTGCCGTCCTCCAGGAGCATTGGACCGGCCAGATCGACAAAGACGAGTCGCTCGTCGTCCTCGGCGAGGGCACGAATGCGCTCGTTGACTTCGGTCATCACCGGCCAGATCGCCCAACGACTCAGGCTCGGTTTAATGGGGAGGTAGAGGAGGGGTGTATCGGGATTGGCTGCGTGCAATCGGTCCAGAAACTGGACGAAATCGGCCACCACCCGGTCGGGAGATTTGCCGGCAGCCACATCGTTGTCTCCGGCATAGAAGACCACAATGGCAGGCTGATACTGCAGCACGAGCCGGTCCATCAGGACGTTTACGTCCGAAATATGCGACCCTCCAAATCCCCGATTGACGATTGGGTAGCCCGGAAAACGTTCTGCGGTATTCCAGCGCCGAATGGATGAACTGCCCACAAAAAGAACCGGATCATCCGGCACGGAATTCTTCGACTCCCAGGTATAGAATTCCTCGAGTTCCGAAGCAAAACGTAGAGGATCCGGGTCGGCCGGCAGTGCGGTCAGTCCGGTCGGTTCCGCAGACTCAGGCTGGAGTGGCGGCCGGACCGCGGCGCAACCAGCCAGCATGAACAGGAGGACCGGCCAGAATACAATTACAGGACGATATCGGGACATGAGGCGTCGGAGCGGATACGAGGTCGTGCGAAAGGGGGGACTCGAACCCCCACGCCTTGCGGCACTAGATCCTAAATCTAGCGTGTCTACCAATTCCACCACTTTCGCAGGGTAAAAGGAGTGACCTAATCCATAAATATACGGCCCTGATCGAGCATGTTCCACCTGTCAAGCGGGTCTCTACGTTCGGTGTTCCGTACCTTTCATTCTCGTTTCAGACACGTCAAACCGGGTCTCCGGCCCAACCCGCTCATCAAAGATTTCCATGCGATTCTTATCGGTTTCCGGACTTGTACGGTCAGTCCTGCTGCTCCTCTTTGGCCTGGCGGCAAGCGGCTGCGCCTCGCAGCGCGCGGTGGTCCCCGAAGCGCCTCCCGGTCCCCCACCCGCACCGGCACTCGCTCCTCCCGGTGCTCCGGCGGCGGACGAGGTGGTTTACCCGGCCGGCCGGTTCGACCACGGGAAGATGTGGACGTTTGATGATCCGCCCCTGGCGTATTTCGCGGAGGAGTACGACTTCTATCCCGATGAGGCATGGTTCGAGAAAGCCCGCCTCGGGGCCCTGCGCATCCCAAATTGCTCTGCCAGCTTCGTTTCGCCGTTCGGATTGGTGATGACGAACCACCATTGTGCACGCGAGGCGGTCGTCCAGGTGTCACGGCCCGGCGAAGACCTGCTCAAGAACGGATTTTACGCACTGTCGGTAGAGGAGGAACGCCCGGTCGCCGACTTCTATGCGGACAGGCTCGTGGCGATCGACGAGGTCACGGATGCCATCCTCTCCCGCGCAGAAGGCCTTTCGGGCGAAGAGCGTGCCGAAGCGCTCCAATCCGCCATTGAGGATACCAGAACCGGCCTGTTGGACGCGCTCGGGGGAGAAGAGGCGGGGTTCGAGGTGGAAATCGTTTCGCTGTACAACGGCGCAAAATACTCGGCGTACACGTTCCGACGCTTTGACGACGTCCGGCTTGTCCTGGCCCCGGAACTGGAAATCGGATACTTCGGGGGAGATCCGGACAATTTCACATACCCGCGGTACAGCCTCGACGTCTCTTTCTTCCGCGTGTTCGACGACGGGCGCCCCCTCGAAAGTGGCGTGTTCTTCGCATGGAGTGCAGACGGTTCCCGTGACGAAGAACCGGTGTTCGTTATCGGCAATCCCGGAAGTACGAGTCGCCTCCAAACCGTCGCTGAACTGGAGTTTCGGCGCGATCATCAGGAGCCGGCTTTTCTGGGCTGGATGAAGAGCACGTTGGTGATTCTCCGCACTTTCGCCGAAGAATATCCTGAGGAGGCAAAAAAGATCGACCTGACCAACTCGATCTTCTCCATCGAGAACAACGTGAAGTCATCGGAAGGGACCCTCAAGGGCCTGCAGGATGAGCGACTGATGGGTCGGCGCCGGAGTGCGGAACGCGACTTCGTGAACGCCTTCGCCGACAGGCCGGATGAGCAGCGCCGCATAGCGGACCTTCTCGAAGAAACGGCAGCACTCCAGAATGAGTCCGCCGCGTTGGTGCCGCAACTGATGGCGTTCTTCGTCAATCCGGAGATCGACTGGATCTCGTCGTTGCTCCACCGCTCCGTGTTGGGCTTTCTCTACTCCTATCAGCGCATGGTAGGGGTACCGGCCGAAGATCTGGAGGGTCTCAGGGAAACGATCCTGAAGATCAAAGACAAGCCGGCAGAACTGGAACGGCGGCTGTTGGCGGCACGCCTCGAGGATATGATCGGCCATCTCGGCGCATCCCACCCGACCGTTCTGGAAGTCCTCAACGGAAGAATGCCGGAGGAGGTGGCAAGCGAACTGGTGGAACAGTCGGCCGCCGTCGATTCCGCCGGGTTTTCAGAGATGCTGGATGGCTTCATGGAAGCCGATGACCCGGCTGTGGAATTCGGACGTGCGATGGCGATCGGTTACGTGAATTACGTCCAGGCGGTTGAGCCCATCAGTGCACGTTCAAACGAACTCGCCGGTGAACTCGGTCAGGCACGCTACGCCCTGTACGGCACGGAACTTCCGCCTGATGCGACCTTCTCGCTTCGGATCGCGGACGGACGCGTGAGTGGGTACAGCTACAATGGGACGCTCGCCCCGCCGTACACGACCTTCTACGGCCTCTATGACCGCTTCTATAGCCACGGGAAGGCTCCCTGGACGATCCCTGAGCGGTGGCAGAACCCTCCTCCCACTTTCGATCTATCCAAACCCCTGAATCTCGCCTCCACGAACGACACCGTCGGAGGAAACTCGGGCTCACCCATGGTGAATCGAGATCTGGAAGTCGTGGGACTTCTTTTTGACGGCAACATCGAAGGGCTATCGGGCGATTTCATCTACGCCGACGAAGAGGGCCGGGCCATTGCGGTCGACTCGCGCGGCATTCTGGAGGCCGTCGATAACCTGTATGGGGCCGATCGACTCGTCCTCGAGCTCAAGGCGAAGCGATTCGTCCCTTCCGAAGCGGATGCCGACGAACAGATGCCGGAATGAGCCCTCTGATCACCCAACCGGGGAGGAGGCCAGGTCGATCAGGGCAGGAGTGACGTCAGCAATTGAGGAGAGTGCCGCCAGCCTTTCCGCGCCCGCACCGTACGCCACAAGCGGAACGGGGTGGAGGGTGTGGCCTTTGGTAGAGAGGTCTTCCAGGTTGCCGTGATCACTGGTGATCACGAGCAAGGTCCGGTGCGGATCCATTGCGCTGATCACCCCCTCCAGAAAGGTATCCAGGGAACGAAGCACGCGTTCAGCGCGCCACATCGAACAAGCGTGGCCCGCCTTGTCGGTTTCGAAGTACTCGAAGAGGGTCAAATCGAATGATCGAGACAGGTCGACCAGTCTCTGGCCGGCTTCGTCTTCTGAGATAGGCTGCAGTTCGTAGCCCAGGGAAAGCCATCCCGCGGCGGTCAGGTCGGCCGTGAGAGCGCGCCCCGCGATCCAGTCCTCGTACGTTCGCAAGGGAACCCCGCCTTCGTGGCAGCAGAGGGTGGTCACCGTCCACCGGGATGTTTTGTTGACGTAGGCGAAGAATCGATCGGGGTACGCATTGGCAAAGGCGGTGCGGCCTGGCCCCTTCAAGCGCTCGAGACGTCGGAACAGATTGTTCTCCGCGATGATGGGACGCGACGTAGAGTGAGGAAAAGGACCATAATGGCGTTCGGCCTTCATCGCGCAATTGACGCCTGTGAGCAGGGTTGCTTGCCCCGTGCCGCTTTGGGGCAGTCCCTCTACGCCCAGTGTCGCGTCGAGTGCGGTGAAGACGCGATTCGATGGGCGAGGGTGGGCATTGTCCAGGGTCCATTTGCCGTCTGCCAGAAACTCAAACGCGGGCAGGCGAAATGCCGCAAACGGGTTCGTGCCGGGGTCGTCGGGACCCAGGCCAATTCCGTCGACGAAGAGGAAGAGGATGGAGGGCAAGGGGCCTTGCGGATGGG
>CAYLXM010000017.1:37384-62649 GCA_964387555.1 uncultured Rhodothermales bacterium
CCAATTCCGTCGACGAAGAGGAAGAGGATGGAGGGCAAGGGGCCTTGCGGATGGGTGGGCGAGCGGGAAAGGGAAGTTCGAACTGTCTCCCGGATGGCCCGGCAAGGCCGATCAAGCGGGGATCATGCGCCGGATCCCGGGCCGCCGACTGCGGCGATTACCGAGTCGAAATCGGCCGGTGTAGCGAGCACATGGACGGCCTCGGGGATGGCGGTTCTCGGTCCCCTGAGCCCAAACACGGCCCTTCGGGATTCGACGGCGTGGACAATGGCTTCGTTTTCGAGGGTTCGGTCTCCGGGGTCGACGAAAACGACAGCTTTGGCCAGCGTGCTTTGCAGCAGAAAACGATCGCGTTCGTCGTGTTCGAATGGGCCGTGCCCCATCGCGAATCCGGAGCAGAGAAGTCCACCCTCCCGAACGGCCGCTGCTGCAACCGGGCGGAATGTGCGCGGAATTCGGGTCAGACCGGACGACGCAACCAGCACGAGGGCCTGACCGGCGTCGGAGGCCAGTTTGCCGGCGACGACGTCGAATCCTCCGGAGGTGCCTACGAGCACCTGGACGCCGGCGGCAAACAGGCGGCGCAAAAGGGATTGCGCGAGGTCAAAAGCGAGATCGGACAGTGGCGCACGCGCTACGACAGCGACGCCGGGGCGGAGAAGGAGCCCGACATCACCATATCCGTAAAGGAGATTGGGGCGGCTGCTCGCAGGCAGTTCGTCCAACTGCGCGGGCCAGTCCTTATCCGGGGGTGACAGCACGCGAATGTTACGTGCGGTCAATTCTCCGAGGCGGCTCCGGGACGCTGCGAGAAGTTCCTCCATCTTGACGGAGTCGAACAAAGTCGCCACGAGATCGGCAGCATGGGGCAAGCCCTTGAGTCGCAAAAGAACCTGTTCGCGGGGGAAGCGGAGGAGCCGCTCGTAGGTGCCGAAGGAATCGAGTAGCCGGCCCGCCGATACCCGGCCGACACCGGGTAGTTCTTCCAGGGCGTACGCGAAAACCGCAGCCGGGGAGGCGTCCTTTTCAGTCTTAAGTGACATAGGTTGTGAAATCCAGGGATGCGGTTCATCAGGACGGTTGCACGGAATCTCCGAAAGCCGGATCCTTGCGTCAACCGACAATGTAGGTTCCTTCACCACGTCGACGACCATGGCTCAAAATATTGCGCTCCGGATTGGTCAAAGCCTGGGCTTATTCAGAAGGTCCAAACAGCGGGGCCCCGTTGCCCTCGTGCTTAGCGGGGGCGGGGCGCGGGGGGCCTATCAGGCGGGCGTTCTGAAGTGTTTTGCGGAAAGGGTACCCGACTTCGAGCCGGAGTTGATCACAGGCGTCTCCGCCGGCGCCCTGAATGCGGTCTATCTCGCATCAGCGGAAACGGGGCGGTTCGTCGAGTCGGTGGAGTCACTCTGCACCCTCTGGAAGAATCTCACTTCCGATCAGGTGTTCGACGCGGAGAACAGTCTTTCGGCGATGTGGCGACTCGTCACAGGAAGACGACCGCCCGACGCGGCGGAACGACTGGAGGATGACGATAGTGCGGGAAGAGGGATCGTCGACACACGGCCCATGCGCGAATTCCTTCTGCGAAATCTTCCGACGGACGACGACGGCCGCATCACGGGCATCGATGAAAACATCCGGGCGGGAAGGCTGACCTCGATCGCGCTCCTTACGGCCAACTATTCGACGGGCCAGAACAATGCGTGGGTCGAGGGAGCGCCGCTGATCGACTGGGATCGGCCTTCAAGGCGTGGCTACACCGTTCCGTTGACGGTTGACCACGTTCTCGCGTCGGCCGCCCTGCCCTTCTTCTTCCCGGCCGTTCGCCTCGGCGATACCTGGCACGGCGACGGCGGGATTCGCCTGACGGCGCCCCTTGCGCCGGCACTCCATCTCGGTGCCGATCGGATTGTGGCGATCTCCACCCGCACGCGAAGTACCGTCACGGAAGGAGACCGCCTCGAGACAAACGGCTATCCCCCAGCCGCGCAAATATTTGGCCTCCTCATGAATGCCGTCTTCCTGGATGTGCTCGACATGGACGTGTCCATGCTGGAAGCCTTCAACCGGCTTCTCAAACAGGTGCCCAAGCGGAAGCGCCTGGGCAAGCGGCCCGTCGATGCCTTGGTTATCCGTCCCAGCACGAACCTGGAGGCCCTTGCAAGCCGTTATGATCCCGCAATTTCGACTGGATCCCGATTCGTGATGCGCCTGATCGGCGCCGGAAGAACCGGTGCGCCGGCGTGGCTTAGCATGCTGAATTTCAACCCGGAGTACATCTCGGGAGTTCTGAACCAGGGCTATATGGATGCGCGTGAACGCATAGACGAGATCGAACCGTTCCTGGCCTGAACCTCACGAGTGTTTCGCCTGCTGCGAGCCGTTGTCTGATTCATCTCCCTGAACAAACGGGTAGAGGACATGCACGTCGATCTGTTGCCACGGGCGTCCATCTACATACACCGGAATACCGTAGAACTCGGCATATTCTACGATGCTGTGGCTCAGGGCAGGAAAATCCGGAAAGAGAAGCGGCACCTCGATGTCCTCCCGGGATGATGACTCGATGCGCAGCCCATCTGTCGTGAGGTGAATGGAACGGACCTTGATCCAGTCGAGCTCCGTGGCGTGGCGGGCGTAGTTGATGCCGATCACCTTGCGGTCGGACAGCTTCACGCACCAGACGATCCGGCGCAGGTGTCTGTCGGTCCTCATCCACCAGACGGCGGTCCCGGCCCAGAGCGCCGCAGTAAGCATGAGCGCGGCCACACGTCCCGCGGCGTGGCCAACGGCGTAGCTGACGAGCAGCAGCGAGAGTGCCGCTGTCAGGGCCAGGCCGTGCATCAGGACGTAGCGTCGATTTCGCGCCCTGCGCTGGACTTCCTCATTGTCGAAAACTTCGTACCACCGCGACATGGCATGATCCCCTCCACCTATTTTGTAGCGGGCACCGTGAGGAATGTTTCACCAGCAATCATGGATACCGAGCCGGGCTGCGGCTCCATCCACCAGTCGGCAAGGGGGGCGCCCTCAGGAAGCGGCCTCGTGCAGATCGCCTTCGGCGAGGTAGCGACTCACGAGTGATGCGGATGACATGCGCGCTCTTACCTGGCGGGTCGCCCCATCCGGGTAGAGCACCACTTCCGCCGGGAGCGGGCGAAGATTGTACTCGGAGGCCATGGCGATACCGTAGGCGCCTGCATCCAGAATGGCCAGGACATCCCCTTCCTGAATCTCCTGGACGTGTCGATCCTGCGCGAAGACGTCACCCGACTCGCAGATGTTACCCACGACGTCATATGAGCGGAGAGGCGCTTCCGGCCGACTGAGATTATACACCGCGTGATAGGCGCCATAGAGCACGGGACGGATGAGGTGATTGAATCCCGTGTCGGTCCCGGCAAAGGTCCGGTCGCTCGTCCTCTTGATCGTGTTGACCCGGGTGATCAGCGTGCCGCACTCGGCGACGAGATATCGGCCCGGCTCGAACCAGTAGGACAGGCGCCGCCCGTCTGACGAGGAAAACCGGAGCAGGGGCTCCACCACGTTGGAGCGCAGGTTCTCGATGTCCAACGGGACATCGCCAGGTCGGTAGGGGACATTGAGGCCTCCGCCGAAGTCCAGAAACTCCAGGTTCTTAAACTTTTGCGAGGCCGTAAGCAAGATCTCTATGGCGGACCGCAGGTGCCCCGTATCGGCGATGCCGCTGCCGATGTGCTGGTGGAGCCCGACGATGCGCAGGTCATAACGAGCCGCCGTCTCCAGGAGTTCAGGAATCTGATCGACCGGGACCCCGAACTTGGTTAGTTTCCCGGCGGTTACGACGTAGCGGTGGTGACCTGCCCCGAGTTCGGGGTTCAGGCGGACAGAGACGCGGGATCCCGGAAACGCGCCTCCGAACCGATCGAGTCTCGAAAGTTCGCCGATATTGAAGAGAATGCCCCTGGCGGCGACTTCGGCCATCTCCTGATCCGTCATGTTGTTGGCGGAATAGAAGATGCGATTTGCCGGGATCCCGACGCGCAGGGCCAGTTCCACTTCACCGGGGGAAACGGCTTCGAGGTCGAATCCAAGCGCGGCAATTTCGCGGAGCAGGGCGGGGCAGGAGTTCGCCTTCATCGCATAGAGAAGGCGTCGGGGGAGGGGCTTGAGGGCGTGGAGCAAGGCACGGGCACGCTCCCTAAGCACGTCCACCTCGTAGACGTACGTCGGTGTCCCGAACCGCTCTGCGATTTCGAGCAATGGTCTCGCCTGGCGGGGCCGTTTCAGCGGCGTGGCGGGTGTGGTCATGCCGTTCCGGACGCTGACGAGGGCATCACACCACGGATGCTTTCGAGGGCGCGCTCGATATCGCCCTCGGAAAGGTCCCGGTGGGTCGTGGCCCGGATCGTCCGGGGCCCAAAGGGCACCATGAGTACGCCGGAGGAAGCGAGCGCGCGAATCCAATCCTCCGCCGATCCTTCCTTGACGTCGAACATCACAATGTTCGTCTCCACCGTGGCAGGATCCAACCGAATGAGCGGGTGTTCTGCGAGTCCCTGGGCAAGGCGGCGGGCCTTGACGTGATCCTCGGCCAACGCAGGACGATGGAACTCCAGTGCGTAGAGTCCGGCGGCAGCGAGGATGCCCACCTGCCGCATACCCCCGCCCAGCATCTTGCGGAAGCGCCGCGCATGCCGCATGGTCTCTGCGCTGCCCGCGAGGACCGATCCGACGGGTGCGCCAAGGCCTTTGGACAGGCAGACACTTACCGTATCGAAGCCGCGCGCGTATTCGGATTCGGCGATTCCGGTGGCCGCCGAGGCATTCCAAATCCGCGCTCCATCGAGGTGGAGGCGCAAATCGTGCTGCTTCGCTACGGCCTGGATCTCGCGGATCGTTTCCATCGGGTAGATGACGCCGCCGGCCTTGTTATGGGTATTCTCGAGGCAGACCAGCCGGCTTCGGGCTTCCCAGTCGTGCCCACCGCGCACGGCGAGACGGACTTGCTCGGCAGACAGCAGGCCTCGGGATCCCTGCAATGTTGCGAACTGAACCCCGGAGAGAACTGGAGCCGCCCCGGATTCATAGTTGCAGATGTGCGCATTGACATCGAGTATCACCTCATCGCCGGGATCCGTATTCAGCCGGAGTGCAAGCTGGTTGCCCATGACTCCGCTGGAGACAAACAGGGCCGTCTCCATTCCCAGCAGCCCGGCCACGGTTTCTTCCAGCCGTCGAACCGTAGGATCCTCGCCGAAGACGTCATCCCCCACGACCGCTTCGGCCATGGCTTTTCTCATCCCCGACGTAGGCCGGGTCACGGTATCGCTGCGAAGGTCGATCATGACGGATGCTCAGGATTAGACGCCGAGTCCAAATCTACGGTGCGGACGCCAACCGTGCCGTAATGGCAATGTCCACCATGGATCGACCCTGATCACCATCCCATCTGGTTCATTCGTCCCAGGATGATTCCGCTAAGCTGGTCCATGCGCTGCGGTTTCCGACGGCGGGGAGCGGGAATGATGGCCGCAAGGCGCGCGGACTGTGAGCGCGTGAGTCTGGCGGCAGGCACACCGTAGTGATAGTGTGCGGCTTCCTCAGCGCCATAGAGCCCGGGTCCCCATTCGATCACATTGATGTAGAGTTCGAGGATGCGTTCCTTCGGGAGAATGAATTCCATCATGTACGCGATAGGCAACTCGATACCCTTGCGCCAGACCGTGCTGTGCGAGCTGAGGTAGAGGTTCTTGGCGAGCTGCTGCGTCATCGTGGATCCCCCCCGCGCACGCCTCCGTCTTCTGTTATCCTCCCGCGCCTTCATGATCGCCTCCCAGTCGACCCCATTGTGCTCATAGAACCGGGCATCCTCCGCCGCGACAACCGCGTGGCGCAGATGTTTCGAGATATCGCTCGAGGACAGGGGACTGTACCGTTTATCGTATTCCCCACCGGAAATCCATGCCTCCAACCGACGTTGCGTCTGGAGTGCCGTCGTGGGGGGGTCGAGGAAGCGGAGGTAGAGCAGGCTCAGAAACACGAACCCAAAAAAGGAAGCAACGAACAGCACCACCCACTTCCCCATCCGGGTGAGTGCCGCTACGACACCGTGCTTGCGCCCCCGTCGGCCGTTGCGTGACGGTGCCGCTGCGCGGACACGAGACGACGGGGTTGCAGTGCGTCCAGACATATCCGGCGCGATCGGCGATGGTCGACGAGAAAAATCTACCGCTCGATGCTCAGGATCTTAAGCGAGAGGCTGCCGGCGGGCACCTTGACATGCACCACGTCACCCACTTCCTTGCCGAGCAGGGCCGCGCCGATGGGACTCTTGACCGAGATCTTACCCTGGGCAAAATCAGCCTCCGGAGCCGAGACGAGCGTGTAGCGAAACTCCTTCTTGGCCGTCATGTTGAGCACGACGACCGTCGAGAGGATGTATGCCTTGCTTCCGTCCACCCTGGACTCGTCGACCGGCCTGGCGTCCTGAATGGTCGCCTTGAGCTGGCTGATCCGGTCCTCGAGCATTCGCTGCGCTTCCTTGGCCGCATCGTACTCGGCGTTCTCGGACAGATCTCCATGTCCGCGGGCCTCGGCAATCATTTGCGTGATGCGGCTCCGCTCTTTCGTTTCGAGAAAGCGCACTTCGTCCTTCAGGCGAGTGAGCCCCTCCTGCGTAAGGTAGATCGGATTGGCGGTCATGTGTTCATTCCAGGGTGTCGGTTCCAGGCTTCTCCTCACCGGCGCATGCCGGATATAAAAAACGATCGCCTCCGAGGCCCGGCGGCGATCCGCATCACACTGTGGAAATGCTGAGTCGTCAACCCGGAGAACGTAGAAAGGTTCCGAACCTGGGCGTGCACTTCCCGGGCCCCGCCGGACATTCCGGGGATCAATCGACGCTCTCGAGACGTAAGCGCTCGCCCGTGCCGGATTTTCATCTCTATCTAACCATCTTCGAATATGCCCTATCCTCCTCAGCTAGTTGATCCCATGCGGGCGGAATTAACCGCGCTTGGTGTCGAGGAACTCCGTACAGCCGCCGAAGTCGACGCTGCTCTGGCCGGTGCAGAAGGCACCATGCTCGTGGTGATCAATTCCGTTTGTGGCTGCACGGCAGCCAATGCGAGACCGGCAGTGCGACTCGTCAAGCAGGTTCCTGTCCAGCCCGAGCGATACGTCACCGTATTTGCCGGACAGGATATCGAGGCTACCGTTCGTATGCGTGAGCACCTGCACGGAATCCCTCCGTCCTCGCCCTTTATTGCGCTCTTGAAGGACGGTGATCCCGTGTTTGTCCTTGAGCGTCGACATATCGAAGGCCGCAGTCCCAGCGCCATCGCCATCGACCTCGCGAATGCATTCGCCAGATATTGCGGTACCGATGAGATGCCCGAGGGGGACGGCGCTGAGCGGCCTGCCGTTCCTGAGGCTCCAAGAAGGGATGGAATGCCGTCGACGTTTCGTTCGATCCTCTAGGCTGATTCTCGCGTGAACCAGACGGCTATCTCAGCGGCCCCCCCACTCCGTCCGGAAAAAGTCCCAGAGATACACGCCGACCAGGACCGTGGCGCTGGCCACGATGAGTCCGGCGGGGGCCTCCGATCGGGTTAGCACGAACAGGAGAGCCAGACCAGGCAGGGCAATGGAGGACGTCTTGATGAGCGAGACGACCACGGTGCGAAGATGTGCCTGCCCGATTCGCAACAGCCAGATCGCCTGTCCGCCGCTCAACGAGGCGCCTACCACGGCATACAGCGCAATTGCCTGCCTTGCATCGAGGAAGGTGCCGGCAAACAGGAGGGCCACAAGTCGGGCCGTGAAACTGATCATATTGTAGGCGAAAAAGCTGCGCTGCCGCTCCAGTACGTCATAGAGCCGGGTGAGCGGAGAAGAGACGAACAGGATGAACACCCACGGCGCCAGAACCCGAGAGTATTCGCCCGCCTCCCTGAACGCGGTTCCAAGAACAGTATCAAAAACATCCGGGCCGACAAGGCACAGGGAGAGCAGCGGGAAGAAACCGAGCCGCGCCAGGCGCGTGATGACGACTTCCGTGTCGCTCCCGAGTCGTCCTGATCGGTGAGACTCCGCAGCCCGGACGAAGAAGACCTGGGTAACGGAACTGCCCACGAGTCCGATGGGCGCCGCGAGGAGGCCGTAAGCCTGTGCGTAGAAGCCGACTACGCCGGCGTCATAGAACCCGAAAAGCAGCAGGGCGGGGAGGTGTAGCGCCGAGGTATTCAGCAGTGCGGCGGGGAGTGAGAACTGGGGAAACCTCCGGTAGCGACGAGCAGCAGCCAGGAGCCGCTCGCGGCTGATCGCTCCGAAGAGGGCCGAATCGAGCCGCACGATCCTGACGAACAGGTAGAAAGCGGCTGCCAGTTGTCCTGCAAGGAGGCCATAGATCAGTCCTGCCGGACCATTCCTGGTCCACCCCATGGCGATTTGCAGGGGGGCCGCAACCCCGCTCTGCGCAACGCGAGCGCGTGAAACGGGGGAGAAGCGGCTCGAGCGCGTCAGCCAGGTTTCCGCCAGGCGCGACCAACTCAACGCCAGAACCGATGGTGCAACCAGGCCGAGGAAAGGTGCCATGGCCGGCTCGCCCAGCGCCTGTGCCAGGTCTCGACGCCAGAGCAACAGCAAGATGGAGCAGAGTGCCGTAGCGAGGGACAGTACGCCGGAAAGTGCCAGCACATTCACGGCCTCCCGCTTGTCCTCGGGCGCAAGCAGGGCATCTTCGTAGCGTCCCGTCGAAACGGTCGACAACAGGGCGGAGACTGCGACGAAGAACCCGAGGAGACCGAATTCCTCCGGTGTGTAGAGGCGCGTGAGGACGGGACGCGCCAGGTAGGAGAGACCCAGTCCGACGCCCGTGCCGGTCACGAGGGTCATCACCGGACGATGCCACCGCATCCGGGTGGAGTCGGGCTGCCCCGGAGCTGTCACGGCATGTCCTGCTTCAGTTGGAGCACGATCCACGGGTCGGCGTGGAACCGTGGCGGAAAGGGCATGCGGGATGCCGAATCGGACCGGGTCACGAGGTAATGGATCCCATACCGTCGTGCCAAGGTCTCCCAATCCGCCGGGGTGCGCATGAAATACGCAGCATCGAGGGCCGGTTTGATCCCCAGGCCGCGCTCGGGTGGAACGACGGGAGCCATGTCAAGAAGCCGGTCGAACCAGATCGGCATGTCGGCATCCCGAAACGGGAAGGCCCCGTAATTTACGACGATCGCACGCCGGGCTCGTGATCGGAAGCTGCCATTCGAGGGCGGCACCGCGAAGAGGGCGTCAAGTGGCGTCGACAGCCGCGCCCAATTCTCGATTCGGCTCCAGGAATCGGTCTTTGGCTTTGCCCAGGGCAGATCCATGCGGTCGGCATTCAAGGTTGCGATGCCGAGAGCAAGAATCAATACGGCAATTGCGAACGGGGCCTCGAGCGTTGTCGGGGCGTGAGACCGAGCGGACAACGGGTGTGGAAAAAGGAGGCAGATTCCGGTCGAGAGGTAGATGACGGCGAAGAGTTTGATCAGAACGGTCAACTTGAAAACCTGAAACTTCGATACGATCAGGAGTGGAATCCCCTCGGTAAACACAACGCCGATCGCACACAGAACCAGGCTCACCGCGGTGAACCGGACGGCCAGGGTCGGGCCCGCTTCCGGGAATTTCGTGCGCAGAAGGAGGAGCATGCCGGCTCCCCCAGAGAAGAGCAAAAGAAACTTGAGCCAGGCAAGAGGTCCGAAGGAGAAGGGGAGGTGATGGAACGGATTTCGGAACGCGGAGAGAATATAGAAGAGGCTTCGACTGTCAACCCCCGGGGCCGCCTCTATCTGCTGAAGGGCCATCGGGATCAAGGCGGGAAGCGAGGTGAGGGCGAACGCCGCTCCGAACGCGAGAACCCGTACTGCGCGGCGCGAAAGGGGCCCCTCATCATCAAGCCCCCTCAGCACCAGTAGCACGCCCGCCGTAAGCAGCCCGGCGAGCAGCTGAAACCAGCAGGCGATGCCCAGGAGAATGGCAGCAAGGAGGTATCGGCGATCCAGAACAAGGAGCAAGGCAGGCAGGACGAGAGCCCAGGCGGCCATCTCGGGGACCAGCATGCTGTAGAGCAGTTCGTTGCCCCCGAGCGTCCACTTGTGGGTGCCTACGACGGCGACGAGCAGTGCTACGACGGCAGCCGCCCTGGAGCCGGTGAGACGCCGGGCGAGTCGCAGCACGACGACGGCGATCCACAGGGCGAGGCCGACAAAGAGGATCCAGGCGGCCCATGCAGCGGGAATGAATGACGTGATCCCCGCGAGCAGCCAGACGAAATAGGTCCGAACGCTGAAGGAGGCCAGCTGGCTCTGGACGAACCAGTCGTTGGCATAGAGTGTCGGATCGAGCAGGCTATAGAGAAACGGGAGGATCTCGTCCTGATCGCCCGTGGCGAACGAGTAGCCGTAGCGGGCTGCGAACAGCAAGACCGCGACGAGCCCCCAGCATAGGTCCAGCAGCAGAATCCTGATCTGCATCGAGCCAATACGCTTCATACGAGCGGGCGCACGGTGTGAAGCCACCGGGTGAGTGCGCCGGAAAAGGTCTCGACGCGAAAGTAGGGGATCAGTTGTGAGCCGAATCGACGTTTGAACTCCGCAATGGACGGTGTGTTGGCGCCCACGAAATCGATCGATTTCTTGCCTTCGGCGGATAGCCACTCGAAAACCGTACCGATCAAGACGGTCATCGCCGGCCCGGGTTCGCTGCCGGACAACCAGTAGAAAGCGCGATCGTTGTCGACGAGCAACACGAGCCCGGCCACGGGACGGCCGACGCGGTCCGTTGCGAGAAAGACGCGGGCAATATCGGACGGGAGTATCTGTCCTAGGAGACCTGAGAGGCGTACAGGCTGGATCGGGAGGGGGCGTCCATGGCGGGCATAGCTGGATTCCACCAGCTCCACGATCTTGTCCAGGTCACGGAGGTCCTCCCGCACCTCATAGTCCGCAGCGTAGAAGCGAAAATCCCGTCTGTTGTTCTTTGCCCACCGGGTGAGCGGCCCCTCCGGATCATCGAGTGGAGCCATGTACGTGTAAAACGGTCGAGCGGACCACCCCTGCCAGATGAAAGGACGCACGTCCAGCCACCCAGGCTGGAGATGCAGGGCCGCAGCACCGAGTGAATTGGCGATCTTGCCGGCAAGTAGGGCGACCGGATCGCGACGCTGGTGCGTCGTCCACGCGCTCCATTCGCCCGCCTGAAGGAGGGGTGCGTAGGGCACAAATGGCGGCATGCCTGCGCGACGTATCCCCAACCGGGAGTCGACATACAACGGAATGCCGAGGCAGGGCCGACCGTCAGCATGAACGAGAGCCACGTGCAGGTCCCGGTCGGTGGCCTGCGCGATCGCTTTCATAAGAGCGGGTACGGCAAAAGGGCTGGAGGATGACGACCTCGAGCGAAGGACCGACCAGTCGGCCCAGATGCTGGCATCAACCGGATGGGCCAGAACCGTTTCGTACTCAGGAACATGAGGAGTCGACATCGAGGACCTCCGTCGGGAAGGGAAGGAGACTCCCAATCCACGAAAGGTACGGAAAACCGTTCCATCAAGAACACGGAGACGCCGCAGGAACCATGCGCTCGGGTGTCGTGCACGAGGACGCGGATTCCGGTCGAAAGGGAAGCACTGCGGGAGGCTTGCGCTCAGGGTTCCCGTATGCTTACCCGCGTCCCGTCTGCGATCGAATCGCCGGGATGAACGATCACTTCGTCGCCCTCCTCGAGTCCCGACGCGACGGCCGCTGCGGATCCATTCTGGTGCGAAAACTCAACCGGCCGAAGCACCGCCTTTCCGTTGTGCACGACAAACACGGCCCATCCGTTGCCGTTTCGGAACAACGCGCTCATGGGGACCTGGAGTACGTCCTCTCCTCGCCAGAGGATGAACCGCGCGATCACCCGGTATCCGTCGCCCAGGCGCTGCCAGTCCTCCCGGGGACTGCTCAGATCGGCCACCACGAAGACGCGTTGCTCCTCCACGCCCAGTGCCGAGACTTTCGTGAAGCCGACTGGTTGCACGGTGCGGACGATGCCTCGAAGCGGTGACGGTCCTCCCCAGCGGTCGAACACGACTTCGGTGCCCGGTGGGATGCGCACGGCGTCGCTGGACAGGACGTCTACCGTAACCTCTAATGCCCTGGCGTCGCCAAGCTCGAGCAGGGGCTGTCCCGGTTGGACGACACCCTCGCTGCGCTGGTGCACGGCGAGCACCTGTCCGCCTACCGGCGCCGGAATGGCCACACGTCGTCCGCCCCCTCCGGTGCCGGCGTAGGAAAGCGCGGTGCGTGCCGCATCGAGTTCATGTCGCGCAATCTCAACCCCGAACGTGGCGGAGGCGTACTGTGCCCTGGCTCTTCGGTACGCTGTCTCAGCCTGATCAAGCGTCTGGCGGGTCGCTGACCCCGAGGCGAAAAGGGCGTGTATCCGTTTCAATTCCGCCGACACGAACAACGTGTCTGCCTCGGCCGCTCGGACGGTCTCCTGGGCAGCGTTTAGTGCGGCCCGCGTTGCGGCAACACGCGCCTCCGCCTCGGCACGGCTTCGGGGGTCGAGCGTGACCGAACGGAGCGGCTCCAGTTCGAGGAGAACCTGTCCCCGCGATACGGTATCCCCGACCTCCAGCGCCAGCCGGGGCGTGTACCCGGGAACCGGCGCGCCCACGACGAATCGGTCGATTACGCGCGTTCGGCCCTCTTCCTCGAGCGTGACCTCCATGGTCGCCCGGACCACGGGTTGGATTTCGACGCTGACCCGCTCGGGCCAGAAGCCATACACCGCGAGCAGGATCACGATAGCGGCAAACCCCAGCACGCCCCAACGGGTCTTCTTGTTCATGGACTACTCTCTGGTTTTCAGGACTTCGACGAGATCGAGTTGGTGGATGCGCCGGACCACGACGAGGCTCGACAGTACGGCGCAGCACATCACAATGACGCCCGAAATGGCGTAGGATGCGTTTTGGATGACCAACGGAAAGTAGAAGATTTCGCTCTGGAAGGCGGAGACCATGGCCGCACTGAGAAGCCAGCCCAGGACGAATCCGGGTCCCAGAGCGAGCAGCGTCAACAGGGCCAGCTCGCCGATGAGAATGTAGGCGATCTCTCCCCGGGTGAACCCCAGCACGCGAAGACTGGCCATTTCTCTCGCTCTCTCGGCAAAGCTGATCCTCGCACTGTTGTATACCACACCAAAGGCAATCGCTCCGGCGAAGAGGATCATCACGAAGGCAAACACGAGCATGTTCTGGCCCATCGTGTCAAAGAAGTTCTCCAACTCGAGCTGGGTCAACACGGAGCCGGCTACCCGGGGCCGTTCATCCAACGCACGGGCGACGGCGGTCCGACGCGGCGCATCAACCGCCAGCCAGGCGCCGCTGACCACGTGTCCTTCCCGCAACAACCGATTCAGCGCCTCACGGTCCATGTAGGCACCCTGGCCCACGAACTGCCTGACCAAACGGTCGATCCTCGCGCGCACGACCGGCCGACTTCCCTCCAGCACCTCCACCGTGATCGTGTCTCCCGGGGCGAATTGAAGCGTCTGACCGATATACTCCGTCACGACAATTCCGTCTTTCGGCAGTGGAATCGGCTGCAAGTTGCGGTCCAGTACGCGGCTGAGATCGCCACCAGGCTCCATCCCGACAATGCTCGTTCTGTAACTGCGGTGTCCATTGCGCAGCCGCACTTCGACGGCGCGGTACCCTTCCACCCTGTGAACGTCCTCGATTCGATTCATTTCAAAAAGCGCCCGCTCATTGGTCGGCTCGACCAGCGTGACGGCCACGTCCTCCCGGCGAATCTGGCCGAATTGGACATCCATCATGAAATACATGGCGTCGACGAAGAAATAGCCGACGACGAGAATGGCGCAGGAGAGGGCGATGCCGAGGATGGACAGTCCCGTTTTCACCGGAGTACGTTCCATATTCCGGACGATGATGCGAGCCGGCTGAGACATCCATCGACCGAATCCCAGGCGTTCGAGGAACGTGCGGTGGAATCGTGCCGGGGGCTCGGGCCGCATGGCGACGGCTGGAGCCAGCCGACCCGCCTCTCGGACTGCGAAGAACGTGCCGGCCAGCGCAGTCACCGTACAGATCAGCACCGAGTAGAAGACGACTTCCGGTTTCAGTTCGTAGAGCAGGTAGGGAAAGCGGTAGAAGACCATGTAGAGTTCGCCCATTGCGTTTCCGCTCCACACGCCGAGGGCGATCCCGGCCAGATCGCCGAGGGCGACCATGGCCAGGGTGAGCTTCACGTAATGCCACATGATGTCGGCCGGCCGGTATCCGAAAGCCTTGAGGACGGCAATCTCCTCCCGTTGGGTCCTCACGAGGCGGTTCACCACGACGTTGAGCAGGAAGGCGGCGACGCCGAGGAAGATGATGGGCCAGATGGTCGCCATCTGGTCGAGTTGCTTGAATTCCTCGGAGAGGTACCGGTGGGAGATCTGGCTGTCGCGCCCGAAAGCGCCCAGGCCGCCATATGGCCGCAGGATTTCGTCGACTTTGGAGGTCACTTCCTCGAAGCGCGCGCCGGAGGCCAGGCGAATGGCAACTTCGTTGAATGCACCCTCCATGCCGTAGGCCGTCGCCAGGGCGCTGCGCCGCATCCATAGTGCTCCGAACCGCCGGTTGTCCGGGAAGATGCCGCCTGGAGCCACCGAGTAGATGGTCTCCGGCGACAGCACGATACCGGTGATGTGAACGGTGCGGCGCCTTCCATTGATGATCACTACGAGTGCATCGCCCGGTTCGAAGCCGTGGCCGTCGGCGAACGCGTCATTAACGACGACCTCGTGGGAGGAGTAGGGTTCAGGCAACCTTCCCCTGCGCACATGGAGATCGTTGAGGAGCGGCGCGCGGTCCTCGGGGATGGACAGAATCTGTCCGGTGATCGGATCCTCGAAGCCTTCCACCTCGAGCTTCACGAAGGCCTTGACACGCGTGTCGACGGCGTCGACCCCCCCGATCGCTGCCAGTCGAGGCCGGATCCATTCCGGAGCCCGAATGAGGGAGGCGAATACATCGGCGAACCGTGTCTGATCGTAGAAGGTCTTCTGGGTGAGCAGGAGCGCATCGAGTGTGCTGAATGCCATCACGAAGGTCGCGACCCCGCAGGCAAGCACCAGCGCGATGGCGGCAGCGGGTCCCCGAAGCCGCCAGAGTTCGCGAATCAGCTTTCTGTCGAGCGCTTTCACGGGTTCACCAGGCGAGTTCGATGGGGTCGACCTTCGTTTCGTTAAAGTCGATGTGCGAGATCGTCCCGTCGCTGAGGTAGATGACGCGGTCGGCCATGGCCGAAATCGCAGCGTTGTGGGTGATGAGCACGGTTGTGGTGCCGAGTTCGCGGTTGACCCGCTCGATGGCCTGCAGCACGATGATGCCGGTCTGCGAATCGAGCGCCCCTGTGGGCTCGTCACACAGCAGCACCTCCGGATTCTTTGCGATCGCTCGGGCGATGGCCACGCGCTGCTGCTCGCCGCCGGACAACTGGGCGGGGAAGTGATCGAGCCGCTCGGCCAGGCCGACGAGTCCGAGCGCCTCGTCGGGCGTCATCGGGTTTTCGGAGATCTCCGTGACGATCGCGACGTTCTCTCGGGCCGTGAGGCTGGGAATCAAGTTGTAGAACTGGAACACAAAACCTACGTGCTCTCGGCGAAATTCCGTGAGTTCACGGTCGGTGGCCTGGACGAGATCATGGTCGTGGTACCGCACGTAGCCGGAGGTGGCTGCGTCGAGACCTCCGAGGATATTCAGCAGGGTTGACTTTCCGCTGCCGGAGGCTCCCAGCAGGACCACGAGTTCCCCTGCATAGAACTCGAGGTCGAGGCCGCGGAGCGCGTGCACGGCAACCTGTCCGGTGTCATAGATCTTGGTGAGACCACGGGCTTCGAAAACGACGCGGCGGCCGTTGGCGTAGCCGGAGTTGGGCGGCATGCTTTTCACCGGGGATGGATGCGAAGGGTACCCTGGGCGTAGGCGAGTGCGGCGTGGGCGATCTGAAGTTCTACCCGGGCCCGTATGTCCCGGGATTGTGCCAGTCTCCACGCCAGTTCGGCGTCGAGCAATTCGGTTGTCGGGGCTAGACCCTGCCCGTGTCGGTCGCGGGCAATCTCGTAAGCGGCTTCGGCATGTTTCCGGGCAAACCCTGAAGCGGTAAGGGCTGCCCCCGCACGCTCCAATTCGAGTTCGGCCCGTTGGGCCGCGACGCGGTTTCTGCGGCGCACGTCCTCGAGGCGCGTCCGCTCTTGCTCCAGTCGCGTCCGTGCCGCCTGGGCCTGGGCGGACTGTCGTCCGCCGTTCCACAGGTCGAGCGAAACGCTAATCCCGGCGGCCCAATTGCCCTTGAAGACCTCCTCCTGGGGTTGGAAGAACTGGTTGGGCCGGGAGTAGAGGGATTCCCAGTAGAGCCCGACCCGCGGCAACCAGCCGGCATCGGCGGCTCGGACCGACGCTTGGGCCGCCCGGACCCGATGTTCCTGGGCCCGCAGATCCGGCCTTTGGACCGTCTCCCGGCTGAATGGGGCCGGGGACTCAGGAAGGGACGACATCGGCGTGTCGCCGGGTTGAAAGGGGGTGTCCAGCGGCAGTCCGGTCAGTTCGGCCAGGTCGAGCCGGGCCAGGCGAACGGCCGCATCGGCTTCCACCGCCTGCAATTCGACTTCGGCTGCACGGGTTCGCATCGCCAGCACGTCGCTTTCCAGCGCCATCCCTTCGGCGCGCAGATTCTGCACGTCCTCGAGGTGGCGTTCGACGAGGCGCCGCGCCGTGGCAATCGCTTCCCGACCCGCCAGCGCCTCATAGAGACGCCAGTAGGTCTGGTGCACACGGAAGGCAACGTGATCGGCCGTGGCGGTTTCAGCTTCCCGCACCGCATCACCCTGGGACGAGGCCGCCTGGAGACGATTCCATAATTCAGTGCCCGCAAAAAGGGTCTGGTCCACCCGTACGGCGCCTTCATACCTCCGGCGGATGGCGGGGGCTACCACGAAATCACCGGAGGGGAGACCCGGGAAGAGACCCTCCGGAAGGGTGAGCATGAAATCGGGGATGTTTGGGCTGAGTTGCTGGGCATAGCCCCGCGCGCTGATGTTGGGAAGCAACGCAGAACGCACTTCGCGCCGCAGCGCATCCGCCTCGGCCACTTGTTGCCGGGACAGGCGGATGTCGGGGTTCGAGGACAGAGCCAGACTCAGGCACTCCTCCAGCGTGATCGTGTGCACCGGTTGCGCCGCGACTGGGAGCGCGAGCAGCAGCAGGGCGAGGAGCGCCGGCGGTACGGGTAGGCGCATGGTTCGATCCCAGGTTCGTGAATCGATCGCCGGAAATCGCGTCACCGGCAACCTGCGCGCCGGGCGTTTCCCGGGTCGATCCTGATCCGCTCCCCCTTCCCGGGACGGCTGCGAAATGCCGGTCACGCACAAAGAACACGTTTGTGTACGGCGACCCGGACAACCGGGATGCACTGCAGACGTGAAGGCTCTGCGGATTTGGTCTAAACTAGATTAAATCTAGAGAAAGTCAACAGTTCCATTGGGCAAGTTGCACCCTGATCGGGGTGGGCTGCACCGCCCGAGCCGACACGGGTGGAGAGGGACAGGATCCCTACGGAGATCCCGGTCGCGGTATCTTCCCGGCGCCCGCGTTGTCAGCCTATGTCTACGGCCGCGGTCAGCCCCCCGACGAGCGCCCTCGGCCACACACCACATACCGGTCTACAGCTGCCTCGGGCGCAACCGTAGACCGGGTGGCCTGGTCCGGGCGAATTCGATGTGTGGACAACGCTCCAGGTGCCCGGAGCCTCTCACCATCTCGGACTATTCGAGATACTCGTAGACGCGGGGCCCGACACCGCTCATCTGAAACTCGGTGTACCCGACGGTGCGCAGACGGTGCGGCATGCCGGCAGGAAACATCCAGAAACCGCCCTCCGGAATTTCGTATTCGGGCTCGCCACTGCCCTCTGCACCCTGAGACCAGAAGATCGTCCCCTTGATGACCGTGAGGTACTCGTCCTCGTTAGGATGCCTGTGGAGTCGGATCGCGTAGTCCGTACCTCTCCCCCGCACGGTGTACGGCCCCGGCTCGGACAAGGACCCGACCAAATAGGTGATCTCCCGGCTTGGATCCACCGGGTCGGCCTGCCACACCATATCTTCCGGAGTGAACACCTTGGGTTCCTTTTCTCCCGAAACGCCCGCGGCGGCGTGCTTGATTTCCACCTCGAGAAGCCGGTACGGCGTGCTGCCAACATTTCGCGTGCCGTGGCTCTGCGGACCTCTCCACAAGACCTGTCCCGGGGTCGTCTCCACCACTGAGACGGTTCCATCGGCATCCGTCACTTCGATGGATCCGGCTTCGAAGGCGTAAGCCAAGGTCGGGTAACTGTGGGTATGCATTTCCGCGGTTGCGTTCGGGCTGTACCGGGTTTCAACAACAACCACATCGTCGTTCTCGAACAGCACGGTTCGCTCAGCGTCGGTGGAGGGGCCTTCCTGTGCGGCTCCTCCACAGCCTGCAAGGAGGAAGAACAAGAGCAGCGTGAGTGCGACGGGTGTGAGTGCAGTTCTGTTTTGCATGACCGTTCTCCTGATCAGGCGCCAAACCGTCCACTGAGCGTGTTGCCGCGATCCGGCATGCCGGAGCTCCAGCCCGATATCCGCGATCGCAGTCCATCCTCTCCAACGGCGGCCCGCAGTCCAAAGCCCTCGCCTGCGCCATGATCGGAATCGACCCGGACCTGTTTCGACGCGCGAGAGGTGAGAACGTTGGTTGCACTGCGCCGCCCGAAACCGTGCCTCCGGTTGCGATCGGGCCTGCTGGGGCCGCTCGGTTGCCTCACACAGCACTCCTCTATCGCACGGCAGGGCCGGCGGAGGCGCCCTTGATGAATCGCGATGGAGGGCCCACGCATCACCGTGAAGCGGGGTCACGTCGCGGGTAACGTTGCCCGAGCAACGTTCCGATGCAAATGTGCAACGAATTCCCGGAGAAGTCAAGGGAGGAGACGCCTGGACTTCAAATCGGGCTGGTCAAACGAGAGCGGGGCAGAACAACCAAGTGTTCCAGCCACGATCAATCTGCCCTCGACCACCGAAACGCTGCGGCGCCTCGGTGCTCGGCACACGGTCCCTTCCGGTAATCTCGAAAAGGAAGGCAGAACGGGTCTTCCCTATCGCCGGAAGGCCCGTTGCCCTTGCCGGACTCGAGGACGAGGTTCGCGAAGTCTCATTTCAGATGCGCAAGAAACGCGGTTTGCACACTGCGTCTCGTCGGACCGTCCAGCGTGGCGCGGATCATGTAGAGTCCGGCCGGCATGGCGACCCCGCTTCGGGTTGATGCGATCCACGGGAAGCGATGTGGGCCCGGTGAGAGGGACATCGCCGACGCAAGAACGGCCACTTCTCTCCCCAATACGTCGTGAACCCGGATATCGACCAGCCCCGGCTCGGAAAGCGAAATCTGGATCGTTGCGTTCTCCGAGAACGGATTGGGATAGGCTGAGAGGAGTTCGATTCCTGGAGGGGCCTCGCCGGACAACGCAACGGCCGGGACGCCCGGGTTGGGACTGCCGGGGGTCGGGACCAGAAATTCGATCGTGTGGTCGCCGTCATTGAGCCTGCCGAGACTGAGATCGGGGACCTGAGGCCCGTAGCTCAGGGTGTCCAGCGGGAAGAACCCGTTGTCGGGTCCTGAAAAGATGCCGAGTTGCTCACCGTCTCTGTTCAGCCGGAATGGCGCATGCAGCGGCCCTTGTTCCGGCTGCCCGTCGAGCCAGAGCACGACGTGTTCGCCGGGGCCGCTCACGACGTCCGGCATGCGCCAGCGGTCGGGCCGGGCAAAATCGTCCGAGAGGTAGTAGTCGCCGAGGTTGACCGGCGCCGAACCCGTATTGTAGATCTCGACCCAGTCGTCGAACTCTCCGAATTCGTCCGCGAGTGTGGTTCGATTGGACGCCATGAGTTCGTTGATGACGATGCCCGGATCGTCGAAGCCGACGGAAAACGCGACGGCTCTGGAGGTGGAGATCTTCCCCGTCTGGTCTCGGGCAGCGAAGGTGTAGATCACCGAACCTTCCACATCGATGGCGGACACGATGCCGGTGTAGTAGCCATCGCCGGCCACGCGGTCCCCGTTCTGTCCGTCGTCCTTGAGGTCAAGCGTACGCTGTTCCTGCCCTGCGGTGCTGGATCGCACTTCAACGGTGAGGGTTTCGGGCACCTCATCCTCCACGAGAATCTCAAAACGAATCGGCGTGCCGGTCTGCGGGTTCCGGGGTTCATGCCGCCCGTACGAGAGGATGGGAGCGACGTCGACGTTCTCCAACTGCGACAGGGCTGTTTGAAACCGGGTTGCAGCGTATGGCTGCAGTCCGTAAGCCGCATGTCCCCCGAGGGCTTCACCGAAGGAGCGATGGAACGCGTCCACCGTGTAGCCCCAGTCGCGCGTCCGAAACGTATCAGCCTCGGCAGCCGCCGTCACCTTGGCCCGAAGCCGATCGACTTCCGCGTCGAACCCGCCCGATTCGAGGAAGGACAGCGCTTTGCGGAGGTAAAAGCTGTAGCGGTCCCGAAACACCGGGACGGCGAGCAGCCGTTCGGTAAGGGGACGTTGCTCGTCGGGGTGTCCCCACCGGTAAATATCCCGCGTACCCCAGTCTCCACCCACCCAATCGATCCCGAAGGTGTTGTCGTAATCATAGGGGATGAGGTGGGCCTTTCCCGAGGTCGGGTCGAAGTAGAGGTAGTAGTTGTTCTTGAGGAACCAGTAGTTGTCCCAACTTCCAACGGCCACATCGACGGCCATGACCCTCAGGTAGCCGTTGATGTCGAAGACCGCATCGAGGGCGGCCGGGAATTCGGCATTCGAACTACGGTTCAGGACCTCGATGAGCCGTGCGAGATCATCATATCCTTCCGAATCATCATCCTTTCCTTTCAAATCATACGGCCTGCGAATGTCCGCGTTGGGGTCCGGCCGATAGGCAGCCGCGTCGGGTCCAAGGTATGTCAGATCGGCCGGCCAGAGGCACTTGTAGAGGTTCCCGGAGTCATCGTCGAAACGCTCCTGGAGGAATTGCTCGTCGATGTGCTCGACGAGCGCATAGAGACCGTAATACACGTCGTTGATGTAGAGCTTGACGTGCGTAGCCCGTGAAGCGGGTACCCCCATCTTCTGGAAGATGTCCCAGGCGAGGTTGGACCGGATGATTGTCGGATCGTTGTGTTCCCCGTTGAGGTTGAGCTTTTCGAGCCCGCGGTACTTCCCACCGGGTGCAAACGTGTTGAAGGACACGCGGTACGATTTCTTCAGTGCGTTGCGCGACGTGTTGCCGCGAAGGCGGAATCCGACGTTTTCGACGGTGTCTCTTCGCGACGCGCCGACGTAGATGAACCGGGCCGGCTTCTCGTCGTCGAGCATCAGGTTATCGGGGTGATGAAGAGCGTCGAGGTCCTCCTGGGCAACCTCCACGTACATTGATGCAAGTTCCTCTGCGTGGAAGAGCGCTTTGGGAGCGGGAGGATGGGGCTGCGAGAAGGCAGCGCCAGACAAGCATAAAAGGGCAAGCGTCGCCGAGAAATGTCGCAGGGCTTGAATGCGCATGGTCGGGATTCGAAATATCTTGCCGTTCAGTGAGGGCTCCAATGTCGGAATGCGGGGCGCTGCGGACAGACCTGCACACTGCAAGAAACAAGCATGCGGCCGGTGGCCGTCAACAGTCGACATGATACGGACGCTTCACTAAACCTTCAAAAAGCGAGGGTAGAGGACCACCCGGTTCGTCCAGGAATAGGGACTGCGAGACGGACCGAGGGGCTCACTCGGGCTCCTCGGCCAGAGCTTCAAACCCGGAAATAACGTCGAACAATTCCTCGTCGATGCCACTCTGACGCAGGCGGTGAAAGGTCCCGGTCAAATCGTCCAGCAACTCGTCGATGTTTTTTTCGGCGCGCTGCATGGCTGCCAGGCGGCTCGCATTCTCGCTCGCGAGGGATTCGGCACAGGCACGAAAGAGCGAGACGAAGAGAAACTCGCGGATGAGCGCCTGCAACGTTGCAGCGCTGCTTCCGCATACCTGGGGCAAGTTCTTCGTCGGCCATGATAGTCCCGCCAATTCCTGGCGCCAGGTTGCATCCAGCGGCAGCACGTGTTGGGTGACGGGTGTGTAAACCGGTCCGGAAGCGGGACGATTGTAGAAGAGATGAAGCTCGGACACCTCGCCCCGGCTGTAGCGCGTCTCACTCTCTACGAGGAGCGCCCCCACGAGCGGCGTGATGCCGCTTACAGAATTTGGCACGGCGAAGAGCCCAAAAATCGGCAGGCCCGCATCTTCGAGACGACCAAAGACGCGCTCTCCGACGGCCCAGATTCGTGGCGTGCCCGGCAGGGCGGAGAGTGTCTCGACCGCAAAATCCACCACCAGATCATTGAACTGACCAACGAGTCCCTGGTCGGAGCCGAACACGATCGCGCCGATCTCGCCCGCATCGTATCGTCTCGAAGCAACCGTCTGGCGTGCCGCAGGGTGGGCACTTCTGAAGCTCACGCTCAATCCGAGTTCTACCGTTCGATAGTAGTCTCCCAGTGCGCGCACCGAGTTCTCGAATTGGCCGATACTCGAGGCGGCCACGGCCTTCATGGTGCGGACGACAGATTGGAGGTCTTCGGCTCCACTGATTTTTCGCCGGAGGCTCGATGCCGTGTCGCTCATCCTTTGTCCCCGGGTTCAGGCTCTTGCCGGAAACGTGCAAGCGCACTCCGCGCAAGCCGGATGATCGCCTCGCGGTCCTCGTCGGCTAATTTTTCGTCCGTGTCCAATCGATCGCGCAACAATTCCGGAAGACCGGCTGCTGCCTCGCGCAGGGTCCGCTCGGCCTCCGTCATCTGGTCGAGCGGTATCGGATCGAACAATCCATCCGTTACGGCGAGCAGGACTGCGATTTGGGCCGGCATGGGTACGGGCGAGAATTCCGGCTGCTTGAGACACGCGCGGATGCGCTGTCCGTGTTCGATGATCCTGTGGGTGTTTTCATCGAGGCGGGCACCGAACCGGGCAAAGGTCTCGAGTTCCTCGAATTGCGCGTATGCGAGTTTCAGGTCGCCCGCCACCGCCCGGTAGGCGGCTCGCTGCGCCTTGCCGCCGACGCGCGAGACGGATTTTCCCACATCCACAGCCGGCAGTACGCCCAACTGGAACAGCGACGGCGAGAGGTAGATCTGTCCGTCCGTGATCGAGATCAGGTTGGTTGGAATGTACGCGGAGATGTTCTGTGCCTCCGTTTCGATGATCGGCAGAGCAGTCAGGGAGCCCCCGCCGAGCTCCTCGCGCAGGCGCGTTGATCGCTCGAGCAGACGGGAGTGGATATAGAAAATGTCGCCAGGGAACGCTTCTCGACCCGGCGGACGCCGAAGCAGGAGGGAGAGTTCTCGGTAGGCGCGCGCATGGTGCGTGAGGTCGTCGTACACGATCAACACGTCCCGGCCCGCCTCCATAAATTGCTCCGCGATGCTGGTCGCGGCGTACGGTGCGATGTAGGCGAGGCCCGGTGGGTCGTTGCCCTCGGTCACGATGACGACTGTATACGCCATCGCATGTCTTTCCCTCAGAGTGGCCACGACCTTGGCCACGGCCGCCGATCGCTGGCCAATGGCGCAATAGACGCACAAGACGTCCTTGTCGCGCTGATTGAGGATCGTATCGATCGCGATGGTTGTCTTCCCGGTCTGCCGATCACCGAGAATCAACTCGCGTTGGCCGCGTCCGATGGGGATGACCGCGTCGATGACTTTGAGTCCCGTTTGAAGCGGCTCGGAGACCGGGGCGCGGTCCATGATGGGCGCGGCCGGACGTTCGATGGGCAGCCGTCTCTCGCAGGATACCATCCCATGGCCATCGAGCGGTCGGCCCAGCGGATCGATGACGCGCCCGAGCAGGCCGTCGCCCACGGCGATGTCCATGACCCGATCTGTGCGCACGACTTCGTCGCCTGCATGCAGGTGCCAGTACTCACCAAGAAGGACGACACCGATCTCGTCCTCATCCACATTGAACGCAATCCCCGGTACGTCGCCGGGAAACATCACAAGTTCATCAAACCCGACACCCGGAAGCCCCGACACCTTGGCAATTCCGGTACCCACACGGATGACCGTGCCCACTTCTCGAGGTGTCAGGCTCGGCGCGTACGCGTCCCGCGCCCGACTCATCTCTTTGAATGTGCGGTCGACAACGTGCTCCAGATTTCCGGGGTCTGTACGCAACGGCGCTACGGTTTGGCCTCAATGTCTTGATGCTGCGGTTCGTCGGCCTTGATGGACGACATTTCCGAGTCCTTGACCAACTCGGCAACGCGCTCCTCGAGGGAGGTCAGATAATCGGCAATACTCCACGCCACTTTTCGCCCGTTTGCAGACAGCTCGATCCCGCTGATCAGGTTCGGGGCGGTCTTGAACTGGACATCGAATTCACCGGAGAGGGCTTCCTTGACTGTTTGCCTGATCAAGGCGCGCTGCGGTTCAGGCATTTGAAACGCACTTCGTACCACTACGGGCCCAGACGCTTCCGCCATAATCTCGGCGAAGTGTGCTCTTTCCGATTCCTCCATCTCGCGCAGGCGCCGAAGGAACACCTCGCTCATCTGTGCCTCCAGGCTGGTCTCGCCGAGATCAGCAAGTACCTTTCGCGCAATGGCGAACACCTCTTCCTGTGCGCGGCGTCTGATGGCTTCATGCAGCGACCGGAGTTCGGCACTCAGCGCCTCCTGCTGCTTCGCCCGAAGGGTCTCGGCCGCCGTCCTCGCCTCGTCGAGCAGCCGCTGCCGTTCGGATCGAATATCGTTCCTGGCCTCGTTCAAGAGGGCGGCGCGCTCCTGATCGAATTGCTCATTCTTCTCCCGAAACGCGTCGCGTTCGTTCTCCGCTTCCATCTTTTTCACATCGGCGTCTGCCAGTTCGGATGCAACCCGCTTCTCCCGGGCATCGATGGCGCGAAGAATGGGCTTGTAGAGAAAGCGCTTCATCAACCACACCAGGACGAGGAAGTTGATCGCTTGCGCAACGACGGTGAACCAATCGATGAGCATGTGCTATTTCCCCGCGACTTGATCGATGACGAGATTCCAGAACGGATTGGCGAAAATCAGAATCATCGAGACCACGAAGCAATAAATAGCGGTGGACTCGATCATCGCCAGACCGACGAACAGGGTGCGGGTGATGGTGGCGGAGG
>CAYLXM010000018.1:0-45991 GCA_964387555.1 uncultured Rhodothermales bacterium
CGATATGGTGCTCTCACGCATCGCAGCACTCCTCCAGGGGCAACCGGCCGACTGATGAAAGCCCGGATCCTGACTCTCCCCACAGACAGATACGCGACGCCGATTTGCTCCTGCACCCCGGGCCCTCCGTCTCCACACAGACCCAGGCGTGACGCCGATTTGCCCCAGCACCCCGGACCCTGCCTCCCCTCGCAGACAAATCCGCGACGCCGATTTGCCCCTTCATCGCAGACCCCCCGTCTCCCCACAGACCCTTGCGTGGAAACGATGTGTTCCTTCGTGCCGGACCGCGCCCGTGCAAACGATGGAATGACGCCCATCAGGGAGGAGGCATCAGGCCAGGACTTCGCCGGGACGCGGATTCATTTCGAGGAGGTGATGCCCGCCGTAGAGGACGAGATCACGATCGAACCGATCGACAGCCGGTACGACCTCACTCAGGAGTTCCCCCCATCCCCCCGTGACCACCACGAATGGGCGCCCGCGTACCTGCCGCGCCATGCGGGCCACCATCGACTCGACGCTGTCCACGAATCCGAACAACACGCCCGATTGCAGTGCCTCGCGGGTCGAACGGCCGATCGCCCGGGGAGGCATGTGCGCGGACACCTCCGGCAGTTGCGCCGTTCCTCGCGCCAACGCATTGAGCACGAGGGCCGGACCGGCCGTTATGGCTCCACCACGATACACGCGACGCGCATCGATCACATCAAATGTGACAGCGGTCCCCGCGTCCACAACGATTACACTACGTGGCTTGCCCTTGTCATCGAGACCGTGAAGCCGGAATCCGGCCACGGCCGCAGCCAACCGGTCGGCGCCGAGCGTCTCCGGCGTCCGATACCCCATCTCAAAGGGCAACCGCATGGTGATGCCGATCCGTTCGGGCCAAACGGGAAACTCGAAGCGAACGGCTTCCGAGAGGATATGCGTCAACTCAGGCACGACAGAAACAATACCCACCCGGTCGAGCCCGAAACCCTCGCAATGTCGTCGCAGCGCATGACGATAGGAGGGAATGGATGCAGTTGGCCGCGATTCCATCCGAAACGTACGCGTGAGGAGGCCGTTTTCGAAAAGGCCGCCTTTCACCGCCGAATTACCTATGTCCAGAATGAGCCACACGAGGTGCGAAAGCAAAGGCGGGTCCGCCGAATATCCGGTCAAACCCGCGACCGAAACGTCAGTTCACCGGCGTGAAAGGTCCGCTCTTCCTGCGCCATATGCAAACGCAACGCCCCGAACTCGTTGATCCCGACCAGGCGGCCCACGACCGGGGTTCCGTCTCGCGCCGTGTGGAGGGTCACCTCCTCCTGTAATCCGAGCAAACGCTCCATGTAGCGGGCACGGATCGAGCCTGAAGCGCCACGCCAGAGGATATCGTAGATGCGCTCGAGTTCGACCAGCAGACGAACAATCAGGTCGTTTCGATCGACCTGTTTTCCCGTCTCGAGGTACAAGGACGTTGCACGTGATCGGATCTCCTCCGAAAACGCGACCTGGTTCACATTGACACCGATCCCCAGTGCAACGGTCGGGCGAGGTTCACCGGCCGTCATCCGTGACTCCGGCAGAATGCCACAGCATTTTCGACCCCCGAGCAGAATGTCATTCGGCCACTTGATGCGCGGCGCCGTCCCCGGGGCCAGGTGCTGAAGGCCGTCCGCAACAGCCACCGCCGCCGCAATCCCGATCATGCCGAATGCCTCGGGAGCGAGGCGAGGACGCAAGATGATCGAGAAGGTCAGGTTCTCGCCGGGACTGGACTCCCAAACCCGGTCGAAACGCCCCCTGCCGGCAGTCTGGCGTTCCGCCACGATGACCGCTCCCTCCGGCCCCCCCTGAGTAGCCCAGGCCAGAGCATCTGCATTCGTCGAACCGGTCTCCGGAAGGATCCGAAGCACATGCCCAAATCGGGTTGTGGCCAGTCGGAACTCGATGTCTGCCTTGTCAAGCAGAGCAACCATATGCGTAGGTGAGGTCGCCTCTCAACCGTTTCTTTTGGTGCAAGACAAGCCGGGTCGGGGAGTCGACAGCAGGTGAACCCCACCTGGCCCATTCTCAATCAAAATCCGATGGATACAGCTGACATGCCCGGTCCAATCTGTGAACTATTCCCCGATAATCACGCCAAGATTCCGGTGGGCAGATGGGAGATGGGTCAGAACGTGCGCGATGCCCGATTTCGAACGTGCCGGTCTCCGGGAGGAAAGATCACGAAGCCGGCCGCAGGTTGGACCAGACGAGGTGAACCCGGAAATGGCGCTCGTCGAATGCACCGGACCCGATACGGGACTCCATATCGAGACGATCGGGGAGCCAGACCGTGTCGGCCGGCTGCAGGCGAAAATCAAACCGGCTGCGTTCGCGATAAAGCAGAGAGTGATGATCAAAGAGGACACTGGCGCCAACGATGTACTCCGCAGTGGGGTCCAGCGTGATCTGAATCCGCCGAAGCTGGTGCCGCCCCGGCTCGTTGGGATCCACCTCGATCAGGACGCGCCGGAACCTGAGGTCGTGCGCTACGGAGTCCGCAAGAAAGCGGAAACGGTAGGCTTCGCGCCCTCTACCGGTAAGGTACGGGGCGTCCGTCGGCAGAATGAATGGGGCCAGCTCCGAATCGGATTCCTCCGGGACCGCACGATCGGAGAACCGGCCGAAGAAACCGTCCGCGAACCGGCCCATCGAATCGGCTGACACGACGAGCCGTCGCCTCGATGCCCCGGTACCCTCGAAGCGGTCGGACCACACCCGTTCTGCCATCAGTTCTCCGGTCTCGTCCAACTGCCGCACGACTGCCCTGCGCTCATATTCGAATCCGGACAGCTTGCCGAACGCGGCATCCAGGGCGCCACGGTCGGCGCCGGTGAGCAACGCGAGCACCGAATCCCTCCGCGCACGCTCCATGCCGGCATCCAGCGCGGATGTGATCGGGGGAACGGGATCCAGCGCTTCGGCACAGCCAAGGAGCGATCCCAAAATGAAGAAGAAAAGGAAGACGCGTAACACAGACATGGAGCCCGCGGCGGGAAGTCGAAGAGCCGCTTCGTATGCTCCTCCAATGTTCTTCGACTCCCTTGGTTTCTCGGCAGCCCATACTTGACCCATCCAGGCCTGCATCGGCGCGACCGGCAAAACCTATATTGTGTTCCACGCGCGGACCCCATGTCGCTTTGCAGCGGACTCTACAGGCCGAATGGACTGCTCCACCATCATCGTCAGCTACAATACGTACGCGCTAACCAAAACAGCGGTTGAGGCGGCGCTAGCGGCCGCATCTGGACTGGACCACGAGGTGATCGTCGTGGACAATGCCTCGACGGACGGCAGTGCGGAGAAGCTATATGCAGATTTCCCGAAACTTCACCATCCGCGCGTCACGATCATTGCCCACGATTTCAACGCCGGATTCTCTGCCGGAAACAACCTCGGCGCCGAAAGAGCCCAGGGAAGGACACTCTATTTTCTGAATTCCGACACGATCGCCGGTCCGGGCTCCACGGGGATCCTCTGCCGGTTCCTCGACGCGCACCCGCAGGCAGGGGCCGTCGGACCACGCGTCTATAATGCAGACGGGTCGGACCAGGCGAGCGTCGCCCCGTTTCCGGCCGCCGGGAGACTCCTCCGATACCATCTGCCCGTATTTGATGTGCTGAGAGGGCGGGATCGGCGGCGAGACGACGTCCCGGCCGCCACTGCTCCGGTCGAAGTCGTGAAGGGCTGCGCGCTGGCTATTACGCGTACGGCCTTCGACCGCGTCGGCGGATGGGACGAGTCCTATTTCCTCTACGCCGAAGAGACCGAACTCTGCTACCAACTGGTCCGACTCGGCTATACCAACTACTTCGTTCGCGAGGCGGAGATTGTCCACCTCGGCGGCGCAAGCGCCGCGACGGATGACTACGTAAAACACCAGATACTGAACGCCCGGAGTGCGGCGGTCTTCCTTAGGCGTCATCGGGGACCGGCCCTCGCTCTGTTGGACCGAGCGGCGGGCATCGTCGGCTTCGGCGCGCGGTCGCTCCTGTTCGCTCTGCTTGCCCTCCGCCGGTCCGACCAGGCCGACGCCTATCGGCTCCGAGGACGCGCGGCGGCGGCGCTCTGGCGCTGGTTCCTCTTCGACTACTCATGATGGACAAACCGCGAAGGGTTGTGCTCCAATGGCCGAGATTCGGACCCTACCATGTGGTCCGCATCAATGCCTTTGCCCGTCTCGCAGCATATGAGGGCATCCAAACAGTGGCGCTCGAAACGGCATCCGAAGAACAGACCTACGAACGGCTGACCCGGGGAGCGGCACCTGAGACAGGCACAGAAACCCTGTTCAAGTCGAGGGCTTTCGAAGACCTCTCACCGCGAGCAATTCGTGACGCGGTCTTCGAGGCACTCGATCGGCACAATCCCGACGCCGTCGCGATCAACAGCTACAGTCTTCCCGATGCCCGGGCGAGTCTTGCCTGGTGTCGGCGCCGGCGCCGCATCGCCGTGCTCATGACGGACAGCAAACGGGACGATGCGCCCCGTCAGTACCTGCGGGAACGGCTGAAGTCCGTCATCATCCGACAGTTTGACGCGGCATTGGTCGGGGGCGAACCCCATCGCCGCTACGTGAGCGAACTGGGCATGGATCCCGGACGCATCTTCACGGGCTGTGATGCGGTGGACAATGCGTTCTTCGCAAGGGCGGTGGCGTTGAGGCCTGCGACACCCCCGACGTCTCTTCCCGGCCTTGACGATGCGCGACCGTTTTTTCTCGCTTCAGCACGATTCATCCACCGAAAAAACCTGATTGGACTGATTGATGCGTTCTCGGAATACCGGCGATCGGCCACTTCTCCCTGGCGACTTGTGATACTGGGAGATGGGTCGGAGCGGCCGATGATCGCGTCTCGCATCGGTGAGCGGGGACTGCAGGGTGACGTCTGCCTGCCGGGATTCCGAAGCATGGAGGATACGCTCTTCTACTATGCGCGGGCGGGCGCATTCGTCCATCCTGCGCGGGCGGATCAATGGGGACTCGTGGTCAATGAAGCCATGGCGGCCGGCCTGCCGGTCATCGTCTCCATTCAGTCCGGCTGTGCGGAGGATCTCGTCGTCAACGGCGAAAACGGATTTCGCTTTGACGCCACGGAGGAAGGAGCCCTGACGGATCTTCTGGGCCGAATAAGCGGGCCCGACGTGGACCGAGTCACCATGGGTCGACGGTCACAAGCAATCATCGCGGACTGGGGACCGGACCGCTTTGCCCGCGAACTTCTGCGGTCCATCGAGGCGGGCCGTGAAACGTCCGCGAGACGGCCTGGTCTCGAAGGGCGTCTCGTCCTGTCCCTGCTCGACCGCTTTGCGCGGTCGGTGCGATCCTTCCATACCGTAGAGGCTTGAATTGCGGGTCGGGAACGGGCCCGTTCCAATCCAGTCATCCGATTTTTCTGAGCATCCAACCAGTCTATTCAACCAACATGGTGTACGAAAAACAGCGCAATGCCGCTATCCAGGCGGCGCTCGATGCCGCCCGGGTGATTCGCTTTCACGCCGGTCGCCTCGACGTGCATGACGTGGAGGAGAAAGGGATACATGATCTGGTGACCGTTGCCGACAGGGAAGCGGAACGGGTCATTTTTGAGCGTCTCGAGGCGGCTTTCCCGGCCTACGGGTTCCTTGGGGAAGAGGGGACACGGAGTGCCGGAGACCAGGGAAGCGACGCGGCGCGTTGGATCGTTGATCCGGTCGACGGGACGACGAATTTCGCGCACCAGTGCCCCCCCTATGCCGTGAGCATCGCCCTTCAGGAGGGGCCCGACATTGTCGTCGGCCTGGTGTACGAACTCGGACGCGACGAACTCTTCACCGCGACGAAGGGCGGGGGCGCGTTCCGAAACGGCGTTCCTATTCGCGTCAGCAAACGACGGGAATTGGGGGAGGCCCTGCTCACCACTGGATTTCCGTTCAGGGAGTACGAATTGATTGACGCTTATCTGGCGACACTCCGCCGCTTCATGCTCGATGCGAGGGGGGTGCGGAGACCGGGTTCAGCGGCGGCGGATCTGGCGAATGTCGCGTGTGGCCGCATGGAAGGGTTCTTCGAAGTGGGGCTGTCCTCCTGGGATAGCGCTGCCGGTGCGCTGCTCATTGAGGAGGCGGGTGGACGTGTCACCGATCTGGGTGGGGGAGGAGACTGGCTTTTCGGGCGGCAAATCGTCGCCAGCAATGGCCTCATCCACGATGCCATGCTCGAACGCGTCGACATCCTGCGGCGTTTGCTCTCCCTTCAACGCCCGTGAAGACCCGGGTATGTATTCTACCGGCGCCATTCCGTACCTTGGCCGCCGTTCGCACCATCTCAATATTTTCCCACATTCGGCATGGCTGGATTCGGATTACTCAAAGAGAAAGTCGGCGTCGTTTCGGGCGCTATGGTGGATTCTAGTCTCGCCTGGGTCATCGCAGAGGCCATTCATCGCGAAGGGGGCCGCATGGTATTGACCAACGCCCCCGTCACAAAGCGCTTTGGCGATCTCGACACGCTCTCCGGCCGAACTGGAGGAAGTCCGGTCATCTATGCCGACGCCACGAGCGATGATGACTTGACGAAGCTATTCGGGGCGGCAGTGGCGCACTTCGGACGGCCGATCGACTTCATGGTGCACTCGATCGGCATGGGCGTCAACATGCGCAAGAAGAAGGCCTACGAGGAACTCAACTACGAGTGGTATTTCAAGACGCTCGATATCTCTGCCGTGAGTCTCCATCGTATGATCGCCGCGGCACTTCAGGCAGGGGCGTTGGCCGACAGCGGTTCGATCGTTGCCCTGAGCTATATCGGCGCGCAGCGCACATTCTCCGAGTACTCGGAAATGGGGGATGCCAAGGCGCTGCTCGAGTCGATTGTACGCTCGTTCGGATACAGGCTGGCACAGCACAAGATTCGCATCAACACGGTCTCGCAGAGCCCAACGCGCACGACGGCCGGTCAGGGCATTTCCGGCTTCGACGCCATGTTCGAGTTCGCCGACCGCATGGCTCCCCTTGGCAATGCGGATGCGGTCAGTTGTGCGGACTACACGGTGACCCTGCTGAGCGATCTGACGCGCATGGTGACCATGCAGACCCTCTTTCATGACGGCGGATTCAGTGCAATGGGCATCTCCGACAACACGATCTCCCTGCTGTCGGAAGTGCTGACGCGCGACCAGGGCTGACAAGTCCCCAACGCCAGGTCGACGTTGCTCGGCCGTTGTCTCCAACGCCATGGCGGGCAGACCCGAAATCGAACGCAAATTCCTCGTCGAGATACTTCCCGACGACATCGAAACGTTGCCGCACTCTGAGATCGAGCAGGGATATCTGGCCGTGGCCGGAGAGACGGAAGTGCGGTTGCGGCGGGTTGGCCACGCACACTTCCTCACCGTGAAGCGTGGTTCCGGCCTCGTCCGCGAGGAGGCCGAAGTGCCGATCAGCCGCGAGCAGTTTGAGGTGGTATGGCCTTTCACCGAGGGGATGCGTCTGACCAAAACGCGCTATTACCGACGGCTGCGAGGCCAAACGGTCGAATACGATGTCTACGGGGGCTCGCTCGAAGGGCTGTGCATCGCCGAGGTCGAGTTCGCATCACTGGACGCGGTTGCGGCCTTTGACGGTTTCGCCGGGATGGGCCGCGAAGTGACGGGCGACAAACGCTATGCCAACAAGTGGCTCGCTTCGGGAGGCCGGCCATCATCCGCCGACTGATCGTCAGACGAGCGGTCGAACAGAGCCGCAAAACGCGCTCGGCTCTCGTCGCCGGCAAAACCCTCGAAGACTTCGGCGAAGGAGGAGCGGGCGGTCTCCTGCAGCCCCTCCAGATGGGCCTCGAGGCGTCCCATTGCCATGACAGTTTCCACGGGGGCCATGCCTTCCTGCACCATCTCGCGGCCAAACGTGAGAAGGTGGGCCTGCTGGACCGAGTAGTCCTGAAAATTCCCCAGGTTGTCCTGCAGATCCTTCAAAACACCAATGAGCCCCTTGATCTGATCCGGCGGATAAAGGCTCCGAAACAACTCCATCAGATAGCGCAACTTTTTGCACGTGATGCGCAACGCGTGCAGGGCGTCAGCAGGACCCTCCGGGTCGGCCAGGATTGCCCGGCCCTGTTTGACGGCGCGACGGTACATCTTCCAGGTCAATCGCGCCGCAAGCGTCAGAATAGGTAGACCTGCAAACGGAGTCGGCGGCGGGTCACCAGCGGGCGAAGCGAGGAAGAGTTTCCATGAGGATATCAGTCTGCGGTACCGGGCACTCCGGAGCGTGCGAACCACGACCCGGTGCTCTTTCCCGTGTCGTTGTTCGAGAAACGCGTGCAACGGGTCGAGGTCGTCGCGAACGGAAGTCGGCAACCATGATCGGTACCCCTCGAATCGCATCAGATAGACGTCCATGTCCCGCAGAGGGCCCGTCGCCTGACCGACCGTACGGAACTCGTCCGCGAAACGTCGCACGACGTGTCGAGGGAAGACCTTGCGAAATTGTCCCAACACGGAACGCGTCCGGCGTACCGCCACCCTGAAGTCATGAAGAAACTCGACATCGATCTGCTCGATCACCCCTGTTTCATTCATTTCGATCGTCTCGAGCAACTTCGAGAGGACCCGTTTCACGGCCACATCGGATCGCTCCGCCGGATCGAGCTGGATCTCGAAACGGGATGATGTGTCGTAGGGCCGCCGCCCGCCGGCGCCGACGATGTGGTGGAAGACGGAGCCGGGAGATTGCTCAGGTCCAAGGACCGCCTCAGCCAACTCCAGCACCGCTTCTGCTTCCTTCTGGTACCCCCTCACCGGGGCGACCTCGACGAGGGTCATCTCGCCTCCGGTGCGCGCAGCACCTCGTTCCACAGACGAGACCTCGAGCGTGTCGACGTGAAGACGCACGGTCGTCTTTCGCTCGGGCCCCAGAATGCGCAGCGACCTGCGGCGTACGCGAACATCCACCAACGGCAGAAGTGCGCGCGGTCCCAGCAGGTCCTGGAGCTTCTCCCTGAGCGGCCCCGCAGGCAAATCCGAGGGCAAGGCCACTGCGTCATTCCACGGAATCCGCAAGCGATCATCCCGCGTCTCGACCGACTCCAGGATCAGAAGGGTGCGGCCGGATCGCGACTCCGTGTAGACCGCCGTGGTTGCGGCGTACGCCAGCCAGTCGTAGCTGTCAAAATAGCGACGCTCAAGCCGTACCGAGCCGGCCGGTTTCACCTCAAACGTGCGCTCCATCTCGGAGATGAGCGATTCGATCGCGGAGGGTTCGGACGCCAGGCGCAGAGAAGGCTGGAGCTGCGTCATGAGGAAGGGGTGAGCCGGGGACTCGCTATTTGACTTCGAGGCATATTTCCCCGACAAGATACGATCTCAGGGGGCGAAGCGTTCACGGGCTTCTGCCCGCGCTGCAAGGCGCCGGTCAGCGGACGACAGAGAACAGCCGCGTGTCGCTGAAAAGATCCCCCACGACGCGAACCGCGTATCGACCGGCGGGCAGGTATGCCGCATGCAGCACAAACCGGTAGGGTTCATCCCGGTAGGCCGTGCCGTCAAACAGGATGGCCCGGGTTCTACCCATCATATCCACGATCACCATCCGGACATACTGGTCTCCACCTACCGTCAGATCCAGTTCGCCGACGTTGTTGAGCGGATTGGGGACGATATTCGACAGGGCATACGTCGATGAAAGCGGAAGGTAAGCCAGGATTTCACGGCTGTAGGCGTAGGAACCATCCGCGTCGACATGCCGAAGGCGGAAGGTGTGCATCCCCGGGATGAGGTGATCCACCGTGTACGAGAAGGTCTGCGTATGGCCTGGGGGGGCATCAGCGCCCAAGAACCCGACTTCCTCCCATGCGGGGCTGGTGGCATTTCCCTGTCCGGCCCGGCGTTCAACGAAGAATCCCGCGCTGCCGTCCCGAATGTCCGCTTCCCAGGAAAGGCGGACGGTGGTTCCGCTGACCACGGCCTTGAACGAGATGATCTGGAGAGGAAGCGTGAAGGTGGTACACGGATGTCTGTAGTAGGGTACGACGAGAGGGAAGTAGCCCCCATAAGAGGGAAGTCCTGCATCCTCCGAACCGGGGCAGATCAGTACCTCTGGCTCCAGGGTGAGTCCGCCGACGTCTTTGGACGCGAGAATCAAAGCCTCCACGCCCGCGCCGGGCGGCGTGTCGCAGGCCTCCACGCAGGTATTGTTTCCCTCGAAGTAGTTGTTGATGAGATAAATGCGTCGGGCACCCTCTATACGAAACGGGGCGCCCCCGTTTCTCACGAAGCGGTTCTCATAGAACAGGATGTCACTCGGGTACTTGTCCGCAATGATCGCGTAGATGTGGCAGGCAAAGAGGACGTTCTCCACACAGGTGTTGTGGTGCACAAACACATCAGATGCGTCGGGAAACTTCATGCACCGGCGATTTCCTGCCACGAAATTCCCGGCCACCTCCCCCCGAACTCCGTGTGCCACGATGCCATAGTCTCCGCGATTGTCGTGCAGATAGTTCGAGTAGATGGCGTAGTCGGTCGTCCATAGCACCCCGTGCGGCCCGATACCGCCGTGACGCGCTGCGAGGTGCCGAATGTGCTCCTCACACATGGCCCGCGTCACGGCCATCTCCGGATTGCCCCGCTGGTCACGGATCGACTCGGCGTAGCAGTCCTTCGTGGCGATTCCGCTGTTGATTTCCTGTCCGAAGCTGCGGTTGTATCGGAGGGTGACGCGCCGCGAGTTCGAGAAATGAAGGCCGTTTCGGATGGCGCCCGACACTTCCAGCCGTTCGGCCAGAACATTGTCGCTGTATTCGATCCGAAGACCGAACATGGCCGAAGATTGGCCATCCAGCGTGAGGTCCCGGACCACGACATGTTGCGCGAGCAAAACACGAAGCAATTCCTGGTCGAACCCCGGCGCAGCCTGGAGGATTGTTCTTCCTTGTCCTGCTCCCGCCAGGAGCGTATTGGAGGGTATCTGAAGACTCCTGTCTACCAGGATCCGACAGGCAGGAAGCTGGACAATTCCTCCTCCCGCCGTGCCAACGGTCCGCAGAACCGCGGCCAGTGCGGAGGCTGAGCAGTGGTCCAACGTGTAGGTCCGATTCGGAAGCCCTGATTCGAATTCCAGGCGAGCGAATCCTACCGGACGGTCAAGCGGCCTGCAGGCGTGCCACGGTGAGCTGAGGGAGAAGTCGTAGAAGAAGCCCTCGTCGCAGGGATTGGACGTCGCATTCCGAAGCACCTCGTCCGGCTGGGCAATGGGGCCCTGGCCCGCAGCATGTTGCGCGGCAGGCGCCAGCAGAAGGATCAACAGAAAAGTAAAACGGGGCATGCGTCCGTCGGTACCAGAACCTCGGCAGGTGTCCGGGCAGACCTGTAGTATCGGCAATTGCCGCGACTCATGCCAGTATGGGCATACCTCCGATTCGTGGCGTCAGGGCGACCGAGGTGCGATATCCGTCCTGTCACGGGCCCATCCCCGCAACCCGCAGGCCTGTGGCGGGTTGAAAAGGGTCCAGGACAACATTCAGAAAGGCGATTCATGCGACCGCGCATTCTTCTTCTTTTGGTTGCCCTCCCTGTTGTGGAGTATACCCTGCTGGCGCGATTCACCGCGCACTTCGGCGGGGACAGCACGGTCTATTTGGTCCTCCTTACCGCAGTGGGCGGATTCTTGTTGGCCCGCAGGCAGGGAATCGGCGCGCTGCGCAACATGCAGACGGGCATGGCCGAAGGCCGGCTGCCTGGAAGCGAACTGTTGGACGGCCTCCTCATTCTGGCCTGCGGCGCTCTCTTGATCCTGCCGGGCTTGTTGAGTGATGCGGTGGGTCTGTTGGGTCTGATTCCCCCCGCCAGGCGCGTCGTTCGGCAAGCCGTGGAAGCGCGATGGGAGCGGCGCTCTACGATAGCCGGCGCCCCCCTCTCGGTGCAGTTCGGAGACCAACATGTGCCGCCGAGTCGGCCGGAAGGAGGCCGCCATTCCGGGCGCCAGGGTGAAGCCCCGCAGCGCGACATCTCCTCCGTCGTCGAACGATTTCAGCGCACGTCAGAGGTCGGATCCTGATCAGATATCAACCGGCACGTCCACGTGCCGCGTTCCGACCGTAACGAAAACGAAAAAGCCTCCCGCCACACGTGACGGGAGGCCGACAGAGGCTCAGGCAAGGGTTCCTATCGACCGAAGAACCAGTAGAGAATCAAACCCCCGACAGGGAAGAAGACGATGAGGAGAACCCACAGAAGTTTCCCGCCGGTTGTCTTCTCGCCCTTGACGACCTCGGCGATGGCCACGATGTCGAGAATGATGATCAACAGTGAAAAGAGACCCCATGGTCCGCGCGACATACGCTGGACCAGATTGGGACCACCGCATCCCGTCAAGGTCAGTGCGCCGACCAATCCGGCGAGGGCAAGCTGAAGTCGAGCAAACAGGGTGTTCGTCATGGTCGTGTAGTTGATTTCGTGCAGGAGGCGGCGCGCTAGGAGGCAGCCGCAACCTTCTGATGGGCCCATATGAAGTATGCCAGTATTCCCAGAACGGGGATAACCACCATAGCCGTGAGCAACACCTTGACTCCGATCACCAGGTAGCTCTTCCAGACCGTGACGGCGGCCAGCATGGCCAGAATGCCGTTCAGAATGGCAAGCACTGCGATCAGGATCGTCTTGACGAGTCCGATGATTCCGCCCAGCAGAAGCAGAGACGCCGTCATTGACACGAGAGACAAGGGGTCCATGGATGCTCGGGAGAGGGTTGAAGGTCGAACCTACTTCCTCGTACGGGCAGTCCGATCCGGTTGTTGCAGGACCCAAGCCGGAACCGTGCTTTCGCGCCGGTCGTTTTCGAAAACGTCGTACCGTGAGTATTCGGAGGATCAATGAAGATCGGGGAGATCAATCTGCCTGACAGGCCCTTGTTGCTGGCACCGATGGAGGACGTGAGCGATCCCCCCTTCCGGTTGCTGTGCAAACGATTCGGCGCGGATCTGCTGTTCACGGAGTTCATTTCCTCCGGCGGATTGGTCTACGAGGCCGAGGAAGCGCATCGAAAACTGGAGTTCGCGGAGGTTGAGCGGCCGATCGGAATCCAGATTTTCGGAGGAGAGGTCGAGCAGGTCCGTGAGGCCACGCGGATCGTGGATGAAGCAAAGCCTGACCTCATTGACATCAATTTCGGATGCCCGGTCAAGAAGGTGGTTTGCCATGACGGCGGGGCGGGAATTCTGCGGAACATCCCCAAAATGAAGCATATTGCAGAGGCGGTCGTCGAGGCTGCCACGCGGCCGGTCACCGTGAAGACACGCCTGGGTTGGAGCGACGACTCGATTCAGATCCTGGATGTGGCCCGCATGCTGGAGCAGATCGGAATCAAGGCGCTGACGGTTCACGCCCGCACGCGCAATCAGCAATACCGAGGACAGGCACGTTGGGACTGGCTCAAACGCATCAAGGAGGAGGCGGGGCTAACCATCCCGCTTTTCGGGAACGGCGACGCTACGACACCCGATCGAATCAAGGCCATGTTTGATGAAACGGGGGTCGACGGGGTCATGATCGGGCGCGGCGCCATCGGCAATCCCTGGATCTTCCGGGATGCCAGAGTCTTCCTCGAGACGGGCGAACTACCCCCGCCACCCAGTTGGCGGGAACGCGTGGAGGTGGTCGACGAGCACCTGCGGATGAAATGCGAATGGCTCGGCGAGCGCAAGGGGGTCTTCGAAATGCGCCGCATGTACGGGGGCTATTTCAAGGGATTCCGAGCCGCATCTCGTCTGCGCCAGATGCTCATGGAGCACACGACGCTCGAAGGTGTCCGCGAATGCCTTTTCGGCTTCAGTGACATGGATGGCTCGGTGCAGGATCATCCGGAGGATCATCGGGGGTCACTCGTGCCGGTGAATCCACCCTTGCAGCCCGCAGGGCAGGGTGCTGCGGCACCTGCCACAAGACGGCATCCAGCCTGACGGGGGGATGGGACGGCCGCTCTGACGTCGGGTCGTCCGCCCCGAGGATAGGAGGCTCAGTCGCTCGTCCCGGCGGCGTTTCGCCCGAAGACCTCGTCGAGCAGCGTTCGATATCCGGGGAACAGGGCCAGATTGTTGTGTTGGCCTCCCGGGACGCTGATGAACCGATCGCCCGGTTTGAGAAGGGTTGCAAGGCGTTCGCTCGATGCGTAGGGTACGACCTCGTCCTGCGTCCCATGGACCAGCGTGATCGGGCAGGACACCGCTTCGAGCCATTCCAGAACGGGCATCTTGTAGGCCAACAAGGCCGAGGGCGCCCAGGGAAACCAGTGCCGGGCCAGGTCGGTCATGCTCGTGAAGGGCGTTTCGAGGACGAGATGATGGGGCGTGTGACGGGTGGCCAGAAAGGCTGCCGGCCCCGTTCCGATGGATCGGCCGTAGATGACGATAGGCGCCCCGCCGGCCAGTTCGACGGCCTTCTCATACCACCGTACTGCATCCTGGAGCAACGCCTTCTCGCTCAGGGAACCCCGGCTCTTCCCGAATCGACGGTAATCCGTGACAAGCGCTGCATACCCGTAGGGCAGAAAATCCTCCGCGACGGAGCCCCAGGATCGCAGGCTGCCGGCGTTCCCGTGAAAATACAGGACCAGCCCCCGCGCGGAGTCGGGCCGGAAATGTATCCCGTGGAGCACCACGCCGGGCTCGGGGTGCAGCCACACCTCCTCGAAAGGGGAGTCGAAGTGGAAGACAAAGTCGTCAGGGAGATCCTCCGGATAGAAGATCATTTGTTCCTGGAACGAGGAAAGCACCATAGTCATCACAAAGTAGAGTGCCGCAAAACCCAGCAACCATCCCCCGAGACGTCGTAGCCGCGCCATCATCCTTGATTACACGGTGACGGAGGATGGGTCGGCCGGCTCGGATTCATCGAGATGCTCCGCTCCATCCGACGTGGAGGAGGATGCGCGCTTGCGGGCCTGCTTTCGGCGGAACAGGAAGACGTCGAGCCCTGCGAGGGAGCCTCCCACGACGACGAGGAAGCCGAGGGCAAGCAGCGGCTTCCAGATGACGAACCCACCGAAGAATCCGAGCACGCCTCCGAGGTACTTGATGTAGTTGAGTTGTTCGTTGTTGGAGCTTTTCAGGAGATTCTCGAGCTGGCTCTCATCATATTTCTCCATGTTGCTCCGCACCATGCCGTAGATGTCGAGTTGTCCGACGAAGGCGAGCAGCGCGCGCGTGATCCAGCGTTCCAGCTCTTCCGCCCGGGCTTCGATCCGGTCCGGTAGCCGATCGAGAAAGGCATCGCTGCTGTCCAGCACGGCATCGATGGCATTCGGGATCTCGTTAATCGCCATTTCGACGCGAATCTGGAACTCTTCCTCGTTGAAATACCGATAGATGCGCAGCGCGAGACCGCTGATGCCCTCGCCGGCGTGTTTCTCCAGTTTCTGAACGGCGATATCGGCCAGTCGGGTGCGGACCTCCGATGAGCGCACTACCCGAGCCACGTAGTCGATCACCATCTCGCGGAAGTCGGCCCGAAACTCCGGGTCCTCGAGGATGCCCCGCGTTACCTGAAGTCCCACATCGCGATACTTCGTCAGCACACCGCTCTCCTGGATCTTCCGCTGGATGATCTGCTCGTTGATCAACTGGGTGGAGATGGCCTGGGCGAGCCGGAAAATCACGCGTTCGCGCTGGGCCGGCACGAGTCCCTGGCCGAATATCGGCCGCCGCTCGCGGGGCTGAAACAGCATCGTGATGGCCAGCCAATTCGTGAGGAATCCAATCAGGCCGGATACGGAGGTAAGGCGCAGAAGGCCTTCGAGCGGAAGCGAGGCGCCGGGCAGCGTAACGACGATACCGGTGAAATCCCAGAAAAAAGAGAGGACGAACAGGACCGAGAGCACGACCGGAATCGCCCGCAAATAGCGAAGGGCCAGCGCATGGCGCCCGGTTACGCGTGGCGGTTCCGGGGGGGCGGGCGCTGTCCTGGGAAGCGCGGGAAGGTGTCGTTCGGCATACTTCAGCACCAGAGCACCCAGGTCGCGCACGCGATCGCGCGTGAGCCGACGGGCCTCGGGGAGGGTGCGGACCGGCTCCTCCGCTTCGGAGGACCGCCCGGGAGGGGGAGGGGTGCGAGAGAAAGGCGGCAACACGGTTAATCAGGTTCGGTTGATAAACCAAGCCGGTCGGCGTTTCGCCGCATCGCCTCGATCACATTCTCGATGTGCTCGGGAAGTGCGATACCCAGTTCAGCCGCCCCCACCGTGATGTCATCCCGACTCACAGAGGCGGCGAAGGCTTTGTCCTTCAGCTTCTTGACGACCGACTTGGCGGTCATCCCCTCCAACTTGGTGGGACGGACATAGGCCACGGCGGTGACGAATCCGGCAAGCTCGTCCACGGAGAAGAGGGTTTTGGCCAGAAGCGTCTCTCGGGGTACACCGGAGTAGGCGGCATGACCGAGAATGGCTTCCGCCATGATCTCCGGGTAACCGGCATCGCGCAAGACCCCGACCCCGACGAATGGATGCTCGTTCTGGGTAGGATGCCGTTCGTAGTCCATGTCGTGCAGCAAGCCGGTCAGGCGCCAGAGGTCAACGCCCTCACCGAACTTCTCAGCATAGAACACCATACACGCTTCCACGGCGTAGGCGTGTTTGCGAAGGCTGTCGGATTGCGTCCAGGTGTGGAAAAGCGCGAGCGCGTCTTCGTAAGGAGGCATGGCGGTTGGGAGTGCGGATACGGAGGCATCGTCAGAAGAGGTCGACGACCTTGAGTTCTCGGAGGTAGCGCCCGGGATTGAGTCGCAGATCGACCAGAAGGCGGTTCATGTTGACCGCTGTCGAGTCCAGGTTCTGATAGAGAGACGGATTGTTGATCAGCAAACCGAGTGAGCCCTCTCCCCTGTTGATTTTCTCGAGCAGACCCCGTGCGTCGGTGCCGATCGATTGCACCTGAACCAGCGTCCGCTGAAGCTCGTCGAGCGAATTGTTGAGACTTCCGATTACTGCGGCGAGCGAATCGTCTCCCCGGGCTACGACCCCATCAAATCGGCCGGTGGCCGCCTCCAGATTGGCGAGAATGGCAGAGACCCGCTGGTGCTCCAACTGCACGGTCCGGGCGAGAATGTCCGTCAGGTTGGCCGCGGAGGAGAGCGCTCGCATCAAGTCGCTCGTCGGCTCCTGCAGCATCTGAGCCATCTGCTGGAATGTGGCCTGCGTGCCGATCAGCGTGGAGTCGACACGTTCGACAAGCGTGGTGAAAATGTCCGGCTTTGATGCAGAGGGCACATAGCCGCCCGTGGGGACGGACGGATTGTCTGAAGGACCCAGCGTGAAGGAGACCTGCACCGCGCCCACGGCGCTGATCCCTGTCTGCTCCGCTGTGGTGCCCTCCGGGACGGCCGTTCCGCGGTTGATGCGCATGGCAACGCGCACCCGCTGTGTTTCCGGATTCAGATGCACGGAAGTTACACTTCCGATGGTCACCCCGTTGGCGGAGACGCTATTGCCTGGAATGAGTCCGTCAACACGATCGAACTCTGTGTACAGATCGTACGTGCCGCGCAGGGGGATGCCCTGCATGAATCGAATGCCGAGAATGACCAGGACGATCGCGACTACGATCGTCAGGCCGACTTTGACGGTGTTTTGATAGCGCACGTTAGTAAAAGAGCTAGAGCGATGAGACGGGCGGCGCTTGAGCCGATCCGATCTGATACTCGTTGGCTTTGACGAAATCGAGCAGAACCTCGTCCGTAGCGTCATGCAGAGCGTCTACCGTGCCACTCCAGTGGATGCGTCCTTTGTAGAGGAACGCGATCCGATCGGCGATTTTCAGCACCGAGTGCATGTCATGGCTGATGACGATACTCGTGATGCCAAGACGACCGGCCAGGTCGCGGATCATCACGTCGATGGTATTGGATGTTTGCGGGTCGAGGCCGCTGTTGGGTTCGTCATAGAAAATGTACTTCGGCCGGAGTGCAATGGCGCGGGCGAGGCCAACCCGCTTCTTCATGCCTCCGGACAATTCCGACGGGACCTTGGGACCGGCATCGGGCATATTGACCATGCCGAGACATTCATAGACGCGATCCCGGATCTCCTGTTCACTCATGCGCGTGTGCATGCGCAAGGGGAAGGCGATGTTCTCGAAGGCGTTCATCGAGTCGAACAGCGCTCCTCCCTGAAAAAGGACTCCAAAGCTGCGGCGCAATCGTCGGAGATCCGCATACGGCAGATTGTTGATGTCCACGCCGTCCACTTTCACCAGGCCCGAATCCGGCTTGAGCAGGCCGATGATATGTTTGAGGAGCACGCTCTTGCCTGACCCGGACTGTCCGATTACGGCGTACGTCTCTCCTTCGTCGATCTGCAGGGAGATGTCCTGCAGGACGATCCGGCCGTCGAAGCCCTTTGTCAGATTTCTTACTTCGATCATCGCGCGACGGGGAGGAAACGCTCGGGTGGCTAGAGGAGCAGGATGGCCAGCAGATAATCTGCCAGCAGGACCATCACACAACTCGTAACGGCTGCGGAAGTCGTGCTGCGGCCGACGCCTTCAGCGCCCCCGGCCGTGAAATATCCTTTGGTGCAGGAGATCGAGGTGATCAAGAATCCAAAGACGACCGATTTGATCAGGCCGAAATACACATCGAACGGCTTGAAGAACTCGCGCCCCCCATCGATGAACTCCTGCGCCGGGAGATGGCCGCCCCATGCACCTGCGAGCATTCCTCCTCCGATGCCAACGAAACACGCGGCGATGTAGAGCACGGGAAACATGATGGCGCCGGCAACCACCCTCGGGACCACCAGGTAGGCCACCGAGTTCAGGCCCATCGCCTCGAGTGCATCGACCTGTTCGGTGACCGACATCGTTCCGAGTTCGGCGGCAATGCGGGCCCCAACCCGACCCGACAAGACGAGAGCGGTCGTGATCGCGCCGAGTTCCAGGATAATCGACGGGACAACGACGCCGCCGATGACACTGCGGGGGATGAAGGGGGAGACCAGTTGATAGGCGGACTGGACCGTCGTCACCGCACCGGAGAAAATGGCCGCCAACATGACGATGGGCAGGGAATTGATGCCCACCTCCACCATCTGGCTCAGAAGACTCCGACGATAGATCGAGAACTCGGACACCGAACGGAACGACTGGGCCATCAGCGTACCGTATTGGCCGACTTCCTCCAGAAAACGGATGATGATGCGGGTCAGAAGGGCGATCATAGCGTCGATGATACGTCGACTTTGTCCGGAAGATGCATGCATCAGCCTTCCCGAGGCGCATGGCGGGCCCCGTTTCCGCATGTATCTTGGAGGCGCGGTATGATTTCCCGGGCGACCGGACATGTGCAACCTAGAAATATACGCCAATGGCGAAAATGAGAAGCCTGTTCGTGTGTCAGTCGTGTGGACAGGAAGCCGTTCGCTGGATGGGTCAATGTCCGGGTTGCGGTGCGTGGAACAGTTTCGTCGAGGAAGTGCGGTCAGATCCCTCGAAGGCGCCCGGGCGACCGCCGTCGCATGCGCGGTCGCCGTCTCGACCCGAACTCCTGCGCGACGTGGCCCTCGAGGAGCAGCCCCGGATCCTGACGGGTGTGCCCGAATTTGATCGTGTGATGGGCGGAGGGATCATGATCGGCTCGTTGACCCTGCTGGCAGGCGATCCCGGCATCGGAAAGAGCACGCTCATGACGGAACTCGCGCGGTTTCTACCCGATCGACGCGTCCTCTACGTGACCGGGGAAGAATCCACGCGCCAGGTGAAAGTCCGCGCTCGCCGTCTCGGGATCGACGCGGAAACCTTGTGGCTCTACGCGGAGACCAATCTCGATGAGATCCTCGCAGCTGCCGCCCGGCTGGAGCCGGACGTTCTGGTGATCGATTCGATCCAGACGGTCTACCGGCCGGACCTCACAAGCGGGGCGGGGTCCGTCGGACAAGTGCGTGAGTCGGCTGCCGCCCTGCTGGCGGCCACCAAGCAGACGGGCATGGCGACGTTCATCGTAGGGCATGTAACGAAGGATGGCAGTATCGCGGGACCCCGGGTGCTGGAGCACATGGTCGATACCGTACTTTCCTTCGAAGGCGACCGGCACCACGCCTATCGCATTTTGCGGGCGGTCAAGAATCGCTTCGGCTCTACGAACGAGATCGGCCTGTTTGAGATGCACGAATCAGGCCTTCGTCAGGTCGAAAACCCGAGCGAGATCTTCCTCTCCCAGAGAGGAGGGGCTGCGGGAGGCTCAACCGTCGTCTGTTCGCTGGAGGGGACCCGTCCCATTCTGGTCGAGATCCAGGCCCTGGTCAGCCCGACGAGCTACGGCACGCCCCAGAGGACGGCTTCCGGATTCGATACGCGTCGGCTGCAGATGCTGCTGGCGGTGCTCGAAAAGCGTGCCGGCTTGCGCCTGTCACAGCAGGATGTTTTCGTGAACGTTGCCGGGGGCGTCCGTCTGGAGGAGCCTGCGGTCGACCTCGGTGCGGTGGCAGCCATCGCCTCGAGTTTTCGAAGCATCCCGGTGGATCCGATGGCGGTGCTGATCGGCGAAGTGGGTCTCGGAGGAGAGATTCGTACGGTGGGACAGGTCGAACGCCGTCTGGGAGAGGCGTCAAAAATGGGGTTCCGCAGCGCCATAGTGCCTGAGGGCAATGCCAAAGCCGCAACGCCCGGCAAAATGCGCCTGGAGCCGGTTGCGGACCTGGAACAGGCGCTCGACCTCCTGCTCGGCCCCTCGTCTCGACACGGCTGACCTACTTGACCAGCAGCAGCTTCCGACTTTGCGACGTGCCGTTGTAGGCCATTACGCAGAGGTACATGCCGCCGGGAAGCGATGACGCATCCAGCAGGACCGAGTGGACCCCCGCGCCTTTTCGTCCGCCCACGAGCGTCATTACCCTGCGACCCAGCAGATCGAATAGGGAAAGGTCGAGTTCCGTTTCCTGCGGGAGACCGTATTGAATGGTCGTCGATGCGTTGAAGGGGTTGGGGTAGTTCTGGTGGAGGATGAATTCTCGAGGGAGATCGCCCTGGAACTCGGCCCGATCACTGAGTACGACTTCCGGCACTACGTTGTCCGTTACCGGTCCGATCGAACCGAGGGGCACGTCGCCCTCGCGATAGCGAATCAGCAGCATCGGCCGGCTGGACCCGGTCGGATGTTTGGATGAGTAGAATCTCAAGCTGTTTTCGTTCTGGGGATGGGCAAACAGGATGCCGTGGTTGGTTGCGGGGTCTGCAGCCCAGCGGTTGACCAGTTCAAGTCCGTCCTGGTTCAGTTCGACGCGGTGCCAGCCGGTTTCTCTGGGCGTAAGCGTGGCCAGAACGGTCGTGTCACGGTCCGTTTCGCCCCAGGCGCCGGGCTCCGCCCAGGGCTGAGACCACGTGGCTGTAGCCGCCGACCAGGGCCGCGCCAGTCCGTACAGATCAACGCCCGGCGACCCGGTGGGATCGGAGATGTAGAGCCAAACCTCTGCTCCGACGACTTCTGCAGTCGGAGGAAGCCCGAGACCGGTCCACTTGATCAGGATGCGTTCGTCGAGACCTGTGCCGAACGGTGCGTCTCCGTCAACGGAGAGGAACGAGAGAGAGCCTCCCGAATCCTGGGAGCGGCTCTCGGAAATCTGCGTATCCTCGACGCCCTGGTAGCCGTCAAGTCCCTGCTGGAAGACTGCGGTGGCCTCACCCGGGGGTTGAGGAGTGATGGCGGTCATCCGGCGAAAGCCAACCGAGAGAATGGGGCGGCGGTTCTCCTCCGAATAGGTTGTTGAGGCAAATGCCACGGCGTTCGGATTCTCGCCGTGCATGATCATGAACCCATAATTCGTCCCCGGGTCATCGACCCATCTCTGTACCAAGGCAATTCCGGAAGCAGAGAGTGGAATCGGATGCCAGCCCGTGGACGTGGGCAGAAACTCGCCGATTGGCTCGGGATTCATGTCAGTAGGGGATGAAGCTCCGGCCGTCGCCCACGGTGTCTGCCACGTTGCCGTGGCAGCCGACCAGGGACGGCGCACCTCGTAGACCATGAAAGGGGCCCCAAGTGTCGGGTCGGTTACGTAGACCCAGATCTCTGCCTTCTCCAGCGTGCTCCCAACCGGAACGGTGAGGTCGCCCCAGCGGATCAAAATGCGGTCGTCTTTCCCGGATAGGTAGGGCGCATCCCCGTCGGCAATTAGCAGGGGCCCGTTTCCGTAGGCGCGCGTCGGATCGCCTTCCCGAATGAAGGTACCTGACGAACCGAAATAGCCGTCACGGCCCTGTTGAAGCTGCTGCACATCCAGCCCCGACACGACCTGCTGGGGCGGGGGCGTGACCGACTCCCCGAGGGCGATGACGAGCACGGGCCGGACCTGCCGCGTACCGATATTCGAGGACCGGAATATGACGTCGTCGGGGTTGTCCGGGTTGGCCAGAATGAGCCCGTGATTGGACGATGGGTCTTCGAGCCACTGTTGTACGACGGTCCGACCGGCCGCATTGAGGACCACACGGTGCCATCCTGCCTCCGCGGGCATGACCAGACCCAGGGGGGCATCGCCTCGATCGGTTGGATCCGATGCGCCGGGCTCGGCCCACGGGGCATTCCACGTGACCGTAGACTCGTCCCAGCTACGCTTCAATGCATAGAGATGGTATCCCGGAGTCGACGTCGGCACGATGGCGTACAGCCAGATCTCCGCTGCCAGAACCTCCAGGTCGTTTCCCGAACCCAGGTTGCTCCAACGCAGAAGGCCATGATCATCGCGTCCGGATCCCGCCGGCCAGTCACCTATTGCGCCAACGTTGGAATCCGATCCGAAGTTCGTGCCTGGCTGATCCTCTTGGATGTGCGAATCGGAGGCGCCGGCGTACCCGTTGAAATCCTGCTGAAACACCAGGAATTGGGTTCCTTCGGGCAGATCGGTCGGCAACGGCACCGGACTGACGGACGGATCCACCGGGTCGGTGCCGCCGCCTCCCGGATCCGTCCCACCGCCTCCCGGATCCGTCCCACCGCCGCCCGGGTCCGTCCCGCCGCCGCCCGGATCGGTGCCGCCGCCTGAGCCGGTATCTTCGCCGAGGGCGATAACGAGTGCGGGACGGAGTTGTCGGGTGCTGTAATTGGCGGAACGGAAGATGACGTCGTTCGGATTGTCGGGATTGGTCAGGATGAGGCCGTGGTTGGAGTCCGGGTTTTCAAGCCACTGCTGCACGACGGCGAGTCCGGCCGCGTTGAGAGCCACCCGGTGCCATCCGGCCTCCGTGGGTAGTACCACGCCCAGAGGGGTGTCGCCGCGATCAGTGGGGTCGGCCGCTCCGGGCTGCTGCCACGGGGTATTCCAGGACGCGGTTGATTCGGCCCAGGGGCGCCGCAGGGCATACAGCGGGTACCCGGTAGCGGAGGTGGGCACCACTACGTAGACCCAGATTTCAGCAGCGAGGACGTCCAGTCCGTTCGACGAGCCCAGGTTGCCCCAGCGCAGCAGTCCGTGGTCGTCCCGCCCGGAGCCGAGGGGCCAGTCGCCGGTAGCGCCCACATTGGCTTCCGAACCAAAATTCGAGGCGGGATCATTCTCCTGGATATGCGAATCCGCGGCGCCGGCATAGCCATTGAAGCCCTGTTGGAGGACAAGGAACTGGGTCCCCTCCGGGAGGTCCGTGGGCAGGGGGACCGGACTGATGGACGGATCTACCGGAGTCGTGCCGCCGCCGGGATCGGTGCCGCCTCCACCGGAACCACCTTCACCCGGATCGGGCGGATTTCCAGTCGTGCCGTACTCGTGCGCTCCAATGTCGCAGCCGTCACCGGATCGCGTCTGCCCCGCGAAGTCGGTAGACGGACAGGTGCGTGCCAGAACATCTCCTCCATTCAGCCTCCCGTCCTTGTTGAAGTCGATCGTGCCCGTGCCGGATGCGGGTAGAATTTCCACGCCCTGATTGCTCACGACAAGGCGCTTGCTGTCGGGAAGGACATAGGAGGCCGTGGTCAGGTTCAGACCGGAGCAGATACCCGATCCCACGAGTTCAATCCGTCCCTGGCCCTCCTGTCCGGTGTGGCCTTTCAGACTCGAAAGAAGCCGATCGGTCGTCACGCCGCTCCCGCCGCGATTCCAGGAGTAACGGCTGTCTGCCGGCATGCACCAGAGATTGTAATTTAGGACGTTGAAGTCGTTTGACGGATCCTTCGAGCACTCCTTGTATCCCACCAGTGCGCTTTTCGCCGGGATATTGCTGTAGAAGAGATTGTTGGCGATGACGTTGAAGGCGCCGTTTCTGATTTGAAGGAAATGGCCGGAGTTGCGTTGTTTGCCGTCCGTCGTCGCGATGAAGGTGTTGTTGACGATACGCGTGGAGAAGGAATAGCGATAGAGGTTGATGCCGAAGGCTGTATCGAGGATGACATTGTTCTCGATGACGGTGCCGTGGATTCCCGTGTCGGGAATCCGCGTCCCGTCGAATCCCGAGATGCTGCCGTGATCGGTCCAGTTGGAGTTGCTGGCATTGAGCTGAATAGCGGATCCGGGCAGATTCCGGAACAGGTTGCCGCGGATGACAATGCCTTCCTTTTTCGCCTTCTTCAACGTGGATTCGGCGCACCCGCCGACGGAAGTCAGTTTGGAGGTGTCCTGACCAAGGCTCACGTAGATGCCGTGGTGCAGATACGACGTACCGACCGACTCGATCTGGTTTCGCTCGATCAGAAGAAATCCGCGAATGCGCTGCGAGACGTTGATGCCGAAGGCAAGGGCGTCGCGCACGACACTGTTTCTTATCGTGACGCGGTCACTGTCGATGTACATCCCCCAATCCATGCGCTCGGACTGGATGCCGTCGATCAACCAGTACTCCGCGCCGATGACGAGCGTTTGCCTCAGTTTGTTCGCCGCTTCCGGACAACTGGAAACCGTGCACGTTCCCCGCAGCACGGGCCGGTTTGCCGGATCAAAAGCGACCAGTGCCATCGGCAGCGACGACGAACCCTTGACGGAGCCGTTGAATCCTCCCAGGAGGAGGGTTCCTCCCTCGTCGGCCACGGTATACACGCCCGGCTTGACGCGAATTGTCCGGATTCGTCCCCTGAAACCGGAATCTCCTTCGCGGAAGTTGTATTCCAGGGCATTGTAGGCCGCGCGAATCGATCCGTAGTCGCATCCACTGTCGCGGGCGGGATCCTTGCAGACAACGACCCAGCTTCGGTGCGGCCTGTCCGGTTTGGCCTGCATCTTTGCTCCGAATGCCCCCTCGATCACAGGCGCACAGGGCGAGACCGTCGGATCACACGATCCAACCACCGACATCGCGTCGGCATGACCCATGGGCGAGACCGAACCGGCATACGACGGCCAACCAACGATCGGGACCAAAAACAACAGCGGCGACCACAGGGCAAATCTCTTCAACGACTCGTGGGAGCCGGATCCGCTCCAGCGTCGTATGAGACCCCCGAGCGTGAATGTCGTCCTCCGCTTCATTCTGCGACCTCTTACCGGAATTCGTCCCGCCGCCCTACTCCCAGGCCTAACTCATTACACGGCTGCAACCTTTGTGCATTTGTCTGTTTGACATGTGAATAAGTTGTGCACAACATAATTCCTTTGTATGGATTGTGCAAGTATGGCTATACGTTTGATTCGATCACTTCAGAAAAAACTTTAGGCGTATTGTCGTGAGAAGCCTGTTCGAGATGTGGATAGTGTGGTGCGTGCGCCGGTCAAGGCCGGGAGGAGCAGGTGGTCTGCGCGAATGGGTCCGGTTGGCGGGGACGCTCGAGACGAAGAGCAATGAGGAAGACGCCCTGAAGGCCATCGCCAGAGAGCGCATTCAGTTGCTGGCGTCGCCGGAGGTAATCGACGTGCAGGACTTCGGTGCGGGGTATGCGGCCGGTGTGGACAGGGCGCGGCACGGCTCAAAGCCGCGAAGACGTGCTCTCGCGGATATCGCCCGTCGAGCGGCGATACCTGATGTCTGGGGGCGCTTCCTGTTTCTTCTGGTGCGGCGTCTGGTACCGCTGCGCATATTGGAGCTGGGGACGAGTCTGGGAATCAGCGGTGCATACCTGGTTGCTGCGCTGCGGTTGAATGCCGAGGAGGGGATCGCCGCCGAGGGGAAACTTGTGACCCTCGAGGGAGACCCTCAACTCGCCGATCGCGCCAGGGGGTTGCTGGACCGTCACGGAAAGGGAAGGGCTCGCGTCGTGGCCGGTCGTTTTGACGAAACGCTGGACGGGGTCTTGGCCACCGAGGGCCCATTCGATCTCGTCTTCATCGACGGCCACCATGAGGAGGACGCGGCCCGCCGGTACTTCCAGATCATCCGGCCCCACGTGCGCTCCGGCGGCATCGTCGTGTTCGACGACCTAGAGCCCTGGTCATCGACCGTCCACCGAGCCTGGCGCAGCATTACGAAGGGGACCGGGCCAGATTTTGCGGTCCATCTCGGCAAGATGGGCCTTCTCCGCGTGCCATGAGCCGGACCCTGGCTCGGGAAATGACCATCCGCCCCATCCGCCCGGTTCTAGCGCTGCCGCTCCGCGCTCCGGATGGCATCGAGGGCTGTGGGCAGCGCCAGTTCGGCCCACTGCGCATACATGCCGCCGGAGGGATGGAGCCCGTCGGCTGCGATCAGTGAGCCATCGGACTCGGCAAGCCGTGACACGGCCGTCACGTCGACGTAGTGGGCTCCGAGTCGCTGCGTTTCCTCCCTGTTGACGCGGTTGAACAGGTCAATTGCGGCGGCAATAGCCGCTCGGTCTCTTCCGGCTGCAAAGGGCGTCACGCCCCAATCTGGAATGGACAGGACGAAAACGCGGGAAGCATCGTTCCCCGCGAGGAGGACGGATTGGTTGAGCAACTCCCCGAATTGAGTCCGGTATAGCTCGACATCGCGACCGCGGTACTGGTTATTGACCCCGATGAGGAGGGAAACGAGGTCGTATGGCCCGACCAGATCTGCCGATGCCATGGCGTCGGACAACTCGTCGGTCGTCCAACCCGTCCTCGCCACAATCCGAGGGGTAACCACCTCGATGCCCTGTGCGCGGAGAAGCGCCGCGAGCTGCACAGGCCAGCGTTCGGATTCGTCAACAGATTCGCCGATCGTATAGGAGTCGCCGAGCGCAAGAAACCGGATCGGATGCGGTTCCTCCGGTGATGGCGTGCAGCTTGCCTGCGCGATGGCAATGCAGAATAGAAGTCGAGGGAAGACCATGTGGAGACGAGGAGAATGCAGAGCGGACCCGGTGCGTACACCAGCAGAAAGGGAGACCGAGGAGGGCCGGATTATCACGGCTGCCGGGCTACTGGCCGTTTGCAGGTTCAGGGTTCGGCTGCACCGCCACTCATCGTGCGGTGAGCCGGCCGAACAGCACGTCCACGTCGTCCGGAACGGCCGTGAAGTGCACGGAGGCCGAAAGGCCGTCGGGTAGTTCCTCTACCTCTGTGACCTTCGCATAGAACTCGCCCTGGTCCTCGCCCGACTCCGAGTGTAACTGAACCTTCAGATTGTCGAGTTCGCTCAAGCCCTGCAGAACGGTCAGGCGCGCTCCCGTCGTCGACAGGTGGGTAATGCGCCCCGGCAAGGTCTCAGGAGTGAGGTGCTTTCCATCCATCACGCACAAGCTGATCGCCTGGGGCGCCGGCAGCGTAGCCAGGGTGCTCAACTCGGTAGGCAGGTCCAGGTTGAAGGGTTCACCGATCGACTCGACCTGATGGAGCGGGACGGGGCGGGAAAAACCCTTGGCCGAGACATGAAGGCTTCTACCGAACCGGGCAGGCGCTCTCACAGCCTCTCGCGTGGCATCCGATACGAGGATTTGTCCGCCCACGGTGAACGATTCGATCCGGCTCGCCAGATTGACGTTGCTCCCTACCGGGGTGTATTTCATCCGCTTGTCGGAGCCGATATTCCCCACGACCACCTCGCCCGTGTGAAGGCCGATTCCCATGCCGCCTCGGAGCACGGGGAGGCCCCGCTGCGCCAGCACGGTGCGAACATCCTGCATGGCCCGTTGCATGGCCAGGGCGCACGCCACGGCCCTGTCGGCATGGTCCTCCCGAGCGACCGGCGCACCGAAAATGGCGAGGATACCGTCGCCGACGAACTCGTTGACCGTGCCGCCAAATTCGGAAATCACGTCAGCCATCGTGCCGAGATAGACGTTCAGCATGTCCACCACCATCTCGGGAGGCAACCCCTCCGAGACCTGCGAAAATCCTCGCAGGTCGGACATGAGGATGGTCACGACCCGTTTCTCGCCGCCCAGTGCAGTGGATTCAGGATTCATCAGCAGGGTGGCAACGACCTCATCGGAGACATGGCGCTCAAAAATGCGTCGCAGCCGCTCCGCCCGTTTCATCGCGGCCACCGTTCCCGCCGCCTTCTCGATCGTGATGATCAGGTCCTCGGCATGAATCGGCTTGGTCAGGAAGTCGAAGGCGCCACGGTTCATCGCCGTACGAATATTCTGCATATCACCGTAGGCGGTTACCACGACCGCTCGCATCGTGCGCTGCAGATCCGCCATACGGGCCAGAAGCGTGAGCCCATCCATGCGAGGCATGTTGATGTCCGTCAGCACGACATCAATCTGTGGCGACTCACCCAGAACCCGCAGGGCCGACTCCCCATCATCAGCGAAGGACAGGACGAGTTCTCCCGAGCGGACCTGACGGCGCAGAAGTTGCCGCATGAGCGCGGGCACGTCGGGCTCGTCGTCGACAATCAGCAAGTGAACTGGTTCGGACATGAAGGGCGGAAATCCGGGAGCGATACGAGACAAAAGGCGCACCAAAAATTCAAGATACGAAGTTTCGGCATGGTAGACATCTCTTCCCGGGATCTTGCGGGAATTCAATGGTCCCATGCGGTGCCTTGCGAGCGCAAACGCTGGTTTTGAACAGCCCGGGATGCGGTCTATTTTGTCCATAGTGCCCTCGCGGACCATTATGATGAAATCAACCTACGTCAACCTGCGCGGACGCGCTTTCAAGCTCATAGGCGGCTCCATGCTGCCCCGGAGGATGCGCATCACACTCGATGCGACCGGCCCGTCTCGCTGGGTGCGACTCGGACTGTTGCCGGGTCTCGGCAGCTTCCGCAACAACGCCACCTTGCTGAGTTTCGGCTCCGTGATCTGGGTCAAGGCGCCGGAGAGCAGGACGGCGGCCATCCAGAGATTGCCGATGATCGGTTCGACCCGCGAATCCGCCTTCGAAACGGAAGACACGACGGTTGATCGAGGCCACAGTGTCTCGTGGGGGCTTATGAGTACGGCCCGCATCAACCAGGCGCTTATCTCTCCCATTCGCGCCTCCTCGAGAAGCCGCCTCCTGGCGGTTGCAAGCCGGGATGCCGAGCGCGCTCGGCAGTATGCGAAAGCCTGGAAGATTCCGCGCTACTTCGGCTCATACGAGGCTATGTTGGAGGAGGATGAACTCGATATCGTGTACATCTCCCTGCCAAACCATCTGCACGTAGAATGGACCATTCGCGCCCTGGAAGCCGGCAAGCATGTGCTGTGCGAGAAGCCGATCGCACTGACTCCGGCCGATGTTGACCGGATCGCTGAGGCGGTTGATCGGACGGGGCGCGTGGCGTCGGAAGCATTCATGTACCGGCATCATGCGCGGACCCACCGCGCGAAGCAACTGATCGATGCCGGACGCATCGGAAGCGTACGCCACGTGGAGGGCGCATTCACGTACAACCTGAATCAACCCAACAATATCCGGCTCGATCCCGACATGGGAGGCGGCAGCCTCTGGGATGTGGGCTGCTATCCGGTCAGCTTCGCCCGATACCTTCTCGCATCGGAACCCGTCGAAGTGGTCGGCCACCAGGTCCTCGGCCCGGATGATGTAGATCTGCAGTTCGCCGGACAACTCCTTTTCCCGAAAGACATTACGTTCCAGTTCTCCTCTGCATTCAATTCGGCGCCCCGTATGGAGATGCGCGTGGTGGGATCGCAGGGTGTCCTCGAATTGCCGCAAGCGTTCAAGCCCGGTGCGTCGAGCGAGATTCTGCTGCACACCGATCAGGGCACGGAGCGCATTTCCGTACAGGGACATCCTCTCTATTTCGACGAGGTGGAAGACATGGTAGATGCGGTGCTGACCGGGCGACCATCCCGCGTGTCGCTCGCCGAAAGCCGAGGCAACGTGACGACCATCGAGGCCCTCTTTCGTTCTGCGAAGGATGGCGTGCCCGTACCGCTGGGTCAATCCCAACCTGAGCAGCCCGATTTCGATGGCTAACCAAACCCTTCCGCTCACGTCCGATCTGCGGGACTATTTGCTCTCGATATCGCCCGAAGAACCCGACATCCTGAAACGGCTGCGGGAGGAAACGGCACGCATGCCGCAAGCGGACATGCAGATTGCTCCGGAGCAGGGGCGCTTCATGGCCTTCCTTGTCCGCCTGATGGGTGCCCGAAACGCCCTGGAAGTCGGCGTCTTTACGGGGTACAGCGCGATGTGGGTCGCCTTGGCGATGGGAACGGAAGGCAGGTTGACTGCCTGCGACATCAGCAAACCGTATACGCGAATTGCCGAACGATTCTGGGAAGAAGCTGGAATCCGGGACCGAATCGAACTGCGAATCGGGTCCGCCGCCGAAAGCCTGGAAGCACTCCTCGAATCGGGTCGCGGCGACTCCTACGACTTCGCTTTCATCGACGCCGACAAGGAGGGCTACGACGTTTACTACGAGTTGGCGCTCCTCCTCGTCAAGGCCGGCGGTCTCATCGCATTTGACAACATGCTGCGCGGTGGCCGGGTTATCGATGCGGCCGTCAACGATTCGGCCACGAGGGCGATTCGCCGGCTCAACGTGAAGTTGCGGGACGACCCGCGCGTCGATGTGGTGGTCGTCCCCATCGGGGACGGAGTCACCCTCGTGCAGAAGCGGTAAGAAGATGGCCGGGGATACCCATGCTCGCCGACTGTGACTATCTTGGGTCATCCCCTTTTTTCTGCCACGTCCTGGGATAGTGCCGGTATGGCCTCCTCACACTTTGCGTCGTCGGAGAGCCGGTCTCTCCTCCGATGGAGTTGGATCGTTCTTGCGTACACGGTAGCGGTCGTCCTCTTCGGCGCCTTCGTTCGCGCGACGGGTTCCGGCGCCGGATGCGGCAGCCACTGGCCTTTATGCAACGGGGAGGTACTGCCGCGAAGTCTCGGTATTGAAACCGTCATCGAGTTTACGCACCGCATCACGAGTGGGCTCGCGATGCTGCTCGTTGCGTTCCTGCTCTGGAGGGTCCATCGCGCTACGGCACCGGGTGCGCCTGCAAGAAAGGCGGCCTGGTGGTCAGCCGGATTGATGGTCCTCGAGGCGCTGATCGGAGCAGGTCTGGTGTTGTTCGAAATGGTTGCCTACAACGTCTCTATCGCACGCGCATACTGGATGGGAGCGCACCTTGTGAATACGTTCTTTCTGCTCGGAGCGCTGACGCTGACGGTGTGGTTCGTGCAGGGCGGGTCAACCTTCAGCCTGCGCAATCAGGGCCCCTTCGGGCACGTGCTACTCGGCACGCTGCTCGGCTGGTTCATCCTGGGGATCAGCGGGGGTGTTGCGGCGCTGGGCGACACGCTGACCCTGGGGGGTGGACTCTCAGCCGAAACGGATCCCGTTGTGGCCACGCTGACGAGCCTTCGTATTCTCCATCCGCTCCTGGCAGTCGTTGTATCGGCGCTTCTGCTCGCCGTCTCCTACATGGGGATTACCCGTCAGGAGGGCGAAGGCATCCGGAAACTGGGCATCATGCTGGCCGTCCTCGTGCTCGTACAGCTACTGGTCGGACTCGTGAACGTCTGGTTGCTGGCTCCCGTATGGCTGCAACTCGTCCACCTGCTTCTCACCAACCTGATCTGGATGGTGCTGGTTTGGTTCGGTGCCACCGCTTTGTCGGCGGGGCGCTCTGTGCTGGGACCGGCGTCCGCCTTCTGGCCCGTTTAGAGAACGGAGCAAGATCGGAGCCAGGACCGGTCAACCCCGCTATTCGAAATCTCGACCGGGATCTACAGGTCCGAGGCGTTCCTTCACCTCCTCCCAGAGTGAGCGATACGCCTCGGAGGCCGGGCTGGAGGGACTGTAGGACGGAAGCGGAGCGCGCCGCACGCCCATTTTCTCTATCTCACTGGAAAACGGGATGATGGTGCGCAAGAAGCCGTGCTGACCACTTTCCAGATACTCGTGACAGAGTTCCTTGTGCATCTTCTTGCGAAAATCTGCCATCGAAAAAAACGGCAACGTGATCGGCCGCGGGATCTCCTCGCGGTCAAGAAAGCCCAACACCTGGCCGAGCGTCCGCATGGAGAGCACCGTCGGAATGACCGGGATGAGCAGGACGTCGGCGGCATTGAAGATGCTCACCGAGACCTGCGTCAGGCTCGGTGGGCAGTCCAGAAATACGTTGGAATAATCCGATTTAAAAGGCTTTAGAAGTCGACGGAGCCGGCGGTCGGCCTTGCCGGCGCGGTCGAGTGCGACGTCCATCTTTCTGTAGGACAAGTCGGCCGGCAACAGGTCGAGTTGCTCAAAATCCGATCCCCGGATCTGCTTGTCCAGGTTGACCTGGCCCCGAACGAGGTCGCGGGTCGTTCCCCGCACCTTCGGTTTGATCCTGAAATAGAACGTGGCGGCGGCTTGCGGGTCGAGATCCCACACGAGAGTCGGCAAGCCCTCCTCTGCCGACAAATACGCGAGGTTGACGGCTGCGGCGGTTTTTCCGACTCCTCCTTTGAGGTTGTACAGGGCAATGACGGTCATTGGCGAGGCGCTGAGCAGAGCAAAGAGGGCGAAAGGAAGGTACTCAATGGGGACCAAAGATGCGGTGTGGCGCTGTCCGGCATGTTCGGCAGTCCGTTGGCTGCTTGCGGGGCACATCGGTGCAGGCAAGCGGGTCGCTCCGCTTCGCCGTACCTTGTCCGGTTGTCTGCCCGTTCCACCCATGCGATCCGAGAGGCCCATATGAAAACCCTTCTCTTCTTCAGACACGGCAAGTCTGATTGGTCTGGTGACCAGGAAGACCACCTGCGACCCCTGGCTCCTCGCGGGCGCAAGGCCGCCAAGCGGATGGGTGCCTTCATCGCCGCTTCCGGGGTATGTCCGGACCTGGTGATTACATCCTCAGCCGTTCGTGCCGTGGAGACCCTCGAAATCGCGCGCAAGTCCGGGAAATGGGACGTACGTGTGGAGGTGGCAGACGCTTTGTACGGGGCCGCTCCGGCAGACGTACTCGATCTGGCCCGGCAGGCGCCTGACGACGCGGAAACGGTCATGCTAATCGGCCATGAACCCACGTTTTCCGAAACCGTGGCCGCATTGATAGGCGGCGGCCGGATTCGCATACCGACGGGAGCCGTGGCTCGGATCGACCTCGACATTTCGGGCTGGGACGCCGCTTCGGAAGGGGATGGCACGCTGGCCTGGCTCGTCGTGCCAAGGTTGGTGGGGTAGATGCGGCGATCGAACTCCGTTCCTCGATTTGAATCCAGTCTCCGGCAGAGTAAGTTCGTGGTTCATCCCCATGGCGAACTTCTAACCGAACCGCGAAACACCGATGGGTATCAGGACGGGTCCGCTACGTTTCGGGAGGGTCATTCCCTTTTTGCTTCCTCTCCTTTTGATTCTGGTGGGCTGCTCGTCCAGGCAGGATGGCGACCGTGCCTCAGAGCCGGCGGCCGATGTGACCGAAACGCTGGGTCCTGATGCCGGTGCGTTGGAGATTGCGACGCACATGCTGTTTGCCCGTCGAAATGCACGCACAACACATGCGCTACCGGCGCACTACCCGGACATGGACCGGGAAACCGCGTACGCCGTCCAGCGCCTCGGCCTGGACGTCGAACTGGATGAAGGGGCGGAACTGATCGGCTGGAAAATGGGCGGTACACGCATCACAGATCCGGGAGTCAGTCCGGATCCCGTCTTCGGTTACTCTACGACGAGGAACCTCTTCACGGAAGACGTACCGATTCCGGACTCGCATTTTGTGGATGGCGAACCGATGGTAGAGCCGGAGATCACCCTCTGGATCGGCAAGGACCTTCCGGGCCCGAACGTTACCAGGGAGCAGGTTCTGGATGCCCTCGAATCGGTCGCAGCAGGATGCGAGCTGGTATCGCCGCGCAATCGGCCGGCAGACAACGTGGAGCCGACTATGGCGCACGTCCTCGCAGATAACGTCGCACACGCCGGGGCTATTCTCTCACCCCTCCGCCTGCCCGTTGGTGATTTTGACTTCGACGCGGAGACGGCGGCTATTTTGATCAATGGCGAATTGCGAGTCACGGGGAGTGGCGCACCCATCATGGGTACCACAGGCGACCCCATCGATGCGGTGGTGGCGCTGGCCAATGAATTGTCCCAACGCGGTCTCGTGCTGAGGGCGGGGCAGTTTGTCATGACCGGGTCCATGGTCGACAATCCCACGGCGAAAGCGGGCGACTCCGTGGAACTTCGCTTTTCAACCCTGGGAACGATCAGGCTGTCATTGACGAATGCTCCGGTAACGGGACCCTGACGCGCTTCCGCGTAGATCCGTACATCCTGAGCATGTTCGGTGTCGAGTCGACTACTCACCCGGATCGGGATTTCCGCAAGTTCGGTGATTCCCTCCGGCGTTTTGGATGGGCAAAGCGGCTGGACCTGCGGCGGGCGGATCCCGGCCGGTTGCCGCCAGGAGGCCCAGATTGATATGGTGATGACGCATCTTCCCTATAGCTGTCCTCTCATTGACGAAGATGATGTCCAAGCCGTCACGGAGGCCTTGCGTGACCCGATCATCTCACAGGGCGAACGACTTGCACAATTCGAGGGGGCCTTTGCGGCCCATTGTGCGGCCGCGTTCGGCGTGGCGTTTTCCAGCGGAACGGCCGCCCTGCATGGGATGTGCGTCGCAGCAGGACTTGGTGCGAAAGATGAAGTGATCGTTCCGGCCCTCACGTTCGCGGGGACGGCCAACGCGATCCGATATGCGGGAGCGCGGCCGGTGTTCGCCGATATCGATCCCGACACCCTCTGCCTCGATCCCGCCGCTGTTCAGGAGGCGATCACGCCGCGAACGCGGGCCATCCTCTCTGTAGACTTTGCAGGACATGCCTCTGCCTACGGTCCGCTTCGCGAGATAGCCGACGACAATGGCCTGCTCTTGCTCTCGGATGCCGCCCATGCGCCCGGTGGAAAGTATCACGGGCATCCCGTGGGCTCTCTCGCCGATATGACGGCCTTCTCATTCAACCCCGTCAAAAATCTGACGAGCGCCGAGGGGGGAATGGTAACAACGGACGATCCCGAGCGGGCCGCCCGCATGCGCAGGTTCCGGGTACATGGGATGACGAGAAATCCGGCCGAACTCGCAAGCGCTTCGCCGGGAGACTGGTACTACGAACAATCGGAATTGGGCTTCAACTACAAGCTGAGCGAACTACATGCCGCACTCGGGCTGAGTCAACTTGGCAAACTGGAGGCCTACAACGGTCGCCGGCGCCGCCTGGCTGCCCGGTATGACGGACTGCTGGGCGGGTTCCCGGTTCGCCTGCCCACGTGCGCGCCGGGCGTCCACCACGTCTACCACCTCTATGTGATTCGTGTGACGCGTGGTGGGGCGGCGGAGCGCGCTCGCCTGTTCGCATTCCTGAGAGGGCGCGGGTTTGGCGTTCAGGTCCACTACATCCCCGTGCCCAACCATCCCGATTATCGCCGGGCCGGCTTCTCGCTTGCGCGCTGCCCCAGGACGGCTGCCTACTATGACGAGGCGCTGAGTATCCCGCTGCACCAGGGTATGGAGGAGGAGGATCTCCTGCGGGTCGTTTCGGCGATCGGCGCGTTCTTTGACTAGCCAACCGCCCCCCCCATGGCGCCAGATAGCACGCTCGGCCGGATACTGGACAGCGGGAACCCGGAACTGTTCAGACCCCGCACGAAAACGCCCGGCCCCGAGGGTGTCCTTCCGCTCACGGCAGACCGGCTGCGTGGGGCCCCAAGCGGTGATTTGTTTGGATGGAGCCAGAATGTGGGAATGGGATGGCGCCCCGGATTGCTCGATCGTCCCGAAGTGCTGTTGCTCAGCACGCAAGGGGGGATCAGGCGGCCCGACGGCTCACCGCTGGCGCTGGGATACCACACGGGACACTGGGAGGTCGGGCTGCTCATGGAGGCTGCAGCAGAAACGCTTTCCGAAAACGGCGCCATTCCGTTTGCGGGCTTCTGTAGCGATCCGTGCGATGGGCGCACACAGGGGACGTCCGGGATGATGGACAGTCTCGCGTGGCGCAACGATGCAGCGGTCGTGCTCAGACGGCTCATCCGATCCCTGCCTACCCGGCGCGGCGTGATCGGGATCGCTACCTGTGACAAGGGCCATCCTGCCATGATGATGGCCCTGGCCGGGTCCGCCCACCTTCCATCGGTACTGGTTCCGGGCGGCGTCACGCTCCCGCCCGAACACGGAGAGGATGCCGGAAAGGTTCAGACCATCGGCGCGCGGTTTGCCCACGGCCTCATCTCTCTCGAGGAGGCCGCCGAAGCGGGCTGCCGTGCATGCGCCTCGCCCGGCGGCGGATGCCAGTTCCTCGGCACTGCCGCCACATCCCAGGTTGTCGGCGAGGCGCTGGGACTCTCTTTGCCGCACTCCGCATTGGCTCCGTCCGGCTCTGCGGTGTGGCTCGATGGCGCCCGCCGCGCCGCCCTGGCCGTACTCCATCTTCTTGAAAACGAAGGGACCTTGTCGGATGTGCTTACCGCGGAGTCCGTGCATAATGCCATGGTGGTGCATGCGGCGTTCGGCGGCTCGACCAATCTACTCCTCCACCTGCCCGCCGTCGCCCATGCAGCAGGCCTTCCGCGTCCGACCGTCGATTCCTGGCGGGCGATCAATCGGCGCACGCCGCGTCTCGTCAGCGTTCTGCCCAACGGACCCGAAATGCATCCCACCGTTCGCGTCTTTCTCGCCGGCGGGGTCCCGGAAGTGATGCTCCACCTTCGAAACCTCGGGCTTCTAAACGGCTCCTGCCGCACCGTTTCCGGGCTTTCGGTTGACGAGACTCTCGACTGGTGGGAGGCTTCCGACCGCAGGCGTTTGCTCCGCGACCACCTGGCGGCAGAGGACGGTGTCGATCCCGATGACGTTATTTTGTATCCGGACCGGGCACGCGGCCTGCTGCCCACCCTTGTCTTCCCCGGCGGGAATCTGGCGCCGGACGGGGCGGTCGTCAAGACAACGTCCATCGATCCACTCGTGCTCGATGACCAAGGCCGCTACCACCACGTCGGGCCCGCCCGCGTATTCACATCCGAACGGGCGGCCGTGGAGGCGATCAAGGCCACTGGTCCGAATCGCGTCCGAGAAGGTGATGTACTGGTTCTGGCCGGGGTGGGGCCGATGGGGACCGGGATGGAGGAGACGTACCAGGTCACCTCGGCCCTCCGGCATCTTCCATGGGGGAACCGCGTCACTGTTCTAACGGATGCCCGGTTCTCGGGGGTCTCGACCGGGGCATGCATTGGGCACATTGCACCTGAGGCCCTGGCGGGCGGACCGATCGGGCGTCTGCGGGATGGAGATCTCATAGACGTTTTCCTCGATCCCCGGAACGGAGAAGCGCGAATTGACCTGATCGGTGAGTCCGGCCACGACGAAGGCGCCGGGCGGGGAGCAGATGTCCTCGCAGCCCGGCCGATGCGAGACGACGTGGCACCCCACATTGGCCTCCCGGCCGATACCCGGCTTTGGGCTATCTTACAGGGTCTGAGCGGTGGCGCGTGGGGAGGATGTGTCTACGACGTGGACGCCATCGCACAAAAACTCGAATCGGCGTCGGCCGCGGTGTCCGATTCCTCCACGGCGCCCACAGCGGCAGCTTCATCCGCTACCGTTTGAGGCCACTTTACATCATGAATCGACGGACAACGGGCCCTTTATGATGTCTCCTCTTTATGTTCTGCTCGCCGGCCTGGTTACGGTGCTCGGACTCATTCTGGTGCTGAGGCTCAATGCCTTCCTCTCGCTTCTCGCGGCTGCCCTGGTGGTCAGTCTGCTTGCTCCGGGGGATCCCGCGCAGAAGGTCGTGCGGGTTGCGGAGGCTTTCGGATCGACCGCCGGTAGTATCGGAATCGTGATCGCCATGGCAGCCGTCATCGGTTTGGCCATGATGCAAAGTGGCGCGGCCGATCGCATTGTTCAGTGGTTTCTTGAAATGCTTGGCGAGAAGCGGAGCACCACCGCCCTCATGTCCAGCTCGTTTGCGCTGGCGATCCCTGTGTTCTATGACACGGTGTTCTACCTGCTGGTGCCGCTCGCCCGCTCCATGTATCGAAGAACAAACCAGCATTACCTGAAATATCTCATGGCCATCGCCGCAGGCGGAGCCATTACGCACACGCTCGTCCCTCCAACGCCCGGACCGCTCATTATTGCCGAAAGCCTTGGCGTCGATATCGGGCTCATGATGCTCGTCGGAGCGGCCATCGCTCTGCCGTCCTCCCTCGTCGGGATGGTCTACGCCCGTTGGCTGGATGCCCGCATGGAGGTGCCCATGCGGCCGATCGCAGGTGCTGAAGAAGAAGGATCACCGACCGGTGCGTCGTCGCCTGGATTGCTCCTCTCGTGGCTCCCCATCTTACTCCCGGTTCTGCTGATCTCGGCCAACACGCTTACGCAGACGCTCGTCCGAGCAGGGACGGCGCCGGAGTGGCTGGCAGGACTGGCTCCGTGGATCGCGATTCCGGGCAACCCGAACCTTGCGCTGATTCTGGCTGCAGCGGCCGCACTCATGCTGTTTGTCCGCCAGCGCAGTCCGACACGACAGCAGGCTTCAGATCTCATCGAAGGCGCATTGATGAGCGGGGGCATCATCATACTGATCACGGCTGCAGGTGGTGCGTTCGGCGCCATGCTCAAGGTGGCCGGCATCGGAGCCGCCATCGAGTCGGCATTCGGGGGCGGAGCGTTTGTGGGAGGATTCGGCATGCTGCTCATCGGCTTCCTGGTGGCATCCCTTCTGAAGGTCGCCCAGGGCTCCAGCACGGTCGCCATGATCACCTCTTCGGCGCTTCTTGCTTCCCTGGTGCCCACCGGCGGCATCGGGTTGCCGATGGTGTTCCTGGCGACGTCCATTGGAAGCGGATCCCTGGTGGGATCATGGATGAATGACTCCGGATTCTGGATTTTCGCGCGAATGGGAGGGTTGACGGAGGTAGAGACCCTGAAATCATGGACTCCCCTGCTGGTCATCCTCGGCATCACGGGTTTCGTCACGACCCTGCTCGCCGCCGCTCTGTACCTGGTATTCGCAGGATGATGCAAGTCCCCATAGTCCCTCCACTCCCGTTGATGTCGAAAGCGTGGCTCCGCCGGGACCCTTGCGCACGCATATTGACCTTCTGAAAGGATGAGCCATCTGTTGTACCGTACGACCCGTGGTCCGATTCTCGTGTCGGACGGTCGATCTCATGCACTGGATGTCGAATGGGACGACCTCTTGCGGCGAGAAGATCTTCCAGAGTATGCCGATCTGCTCGTCGCGCAATCCGGTTCGCGAGGCGTGGATCGCCCCGCGGAGGTCGAAGCGCTGGCTCCGATCGGACAACAAGAGGTGTGGGCAGCCGGCGTCACGTACGAACGAAGCCGCACGGCGCGCATGGAGGAAGCACGGCAGGCGGGAGGAAGCGACTTCTACGACCGGGTATACCATGCCGACCGGCCGGAACTCTTCCTGAAGGCGACCCCATCGCGGGTCGTCGGTCCGGGAGGCGTCCTCCAGTTGCGGCATGATTCGAGCTGGATAGTCCCGGAGCCCGAGCTCACGCTGTTGGTCAGTCCGGGTGGGCGGATCACGGGGGCCACGATCGGTAATGACCTCAGTTGCCGCGACATTGAGGGGGAGAACCCGCTTTATCTGCCCCAGGCCAAGACCTTTGACGCCTGTGCAGCCCTGGGTCCCGCCATCCTTCTGTCTCCCAATCCCCCGGGAGCGGATTCGGGAATCCGGCTCACGGTTCGTCGCGGGCCCGAAACCGCCTTCGTCGGGGAAACGTCGATCGGTCGCATACGAAAGCCGCTGGAGGTACTGGTGGAGTATCTCTACAGGGCCACCTCCTTCCCGAATGGCTGTTTTCTCATGACGGGAACGGGTATCGTCCCCCCGGATGATTTTTCGCTGGATGAGGGAGACATCGTTGAGATTTCGATCGACTCGATTGGAACGTTGCGAAATTTGGTAGCACGAATACCGGCCCCGGGCCGGGCACGAAGATGACATTACACGGACGCCATTTCATAGGTGGTACCCTCTCTGCCGAAGGAAACGCCACATTTCGGGCATCCAACCCGCAGACCGGGATGTCGCTCGAGCCTGCGTTCCATGAAGCCGTCGAAGCGGAGATCGATCAGGCATTGCGGGCCGCTGCCGAGGCGGGACGTGTCCTGTGCAAGACCGAGCCCCAGCGGATAGCATCATTTCTGGAGGAGATTGCGACACAGATCGAGGAACTGGGACAGACATTGATCGACAGGGCTTCACAGGAGACGGGGCTTCCGGAGCAGCGATTGAAGGGCGAGCGTGGACGCACGGTGGGCCAGCTTCGCCTGTTTGCGGGGCTGGTTAGGGAGGGTTCATGGGTAGATGCCCGGATTGACACGGCCTTGCCGGATCGTGTGCCCGTGCCGAGGCCCGACGTGCGCCGCATGCTTGTTCCGCTGGGGCCGGTGGTGGTATTCGGTGCGAGCAACTTTCCTCTGGCGTTTTCCGTGGCGGGCGGCGACACGGCTTCGGCTTTCGCGTCCGGCTGTCCCGTTGTTGCCAAGGCCCACCCTGCGCATCCCGGTACGTGCGAGTTGGTGGCAGAGGCCGTCTCCGAGGCCGTTCGCATCGCGGAACTGCCCCCCTCGGTCTTCTCCATGGTACACGGCGCCGGCCATGACGTCGGGATGGCTCTGGTGCGACATCCTGCCACGCAGGCGGTCGGGTTCACGGGGTCTTTTGCCGGCGGAAAGGCCCTCTTTGACGCTGCCGCGCGCAGGGACGTGCCCATCCCGGTGTATGCCGAGATGGGGAGCATCAATCCGCTCTTCCTTTTGCCCGAGGCCCTGGACGCACGCGCAGAACAGATCGCCCAGGGGTATGTAGAGTCGGTCAGCCTGGGGGTCGGCCAGTTCTGCACCAACCCCGGCCTTGTGGTCGCGCTGGAAGGGGAGGGCCTGCATCGCTTCATGGAAGCGGCCGGGGAGGCGGCGGAGCAGATCGCGCCCCGCTCCATGTTGCACCGTCAAATCTGTGTGGCTTTCTCGGACGGCGTGGGTCGATTGGCAGCCCTTCCCGGCGTACGTAAGGTGGGCGCCTCATCGGCCTCGCCGGATCTCTCCCGCTGCGAGGCAGCCACGACCTTGTTTGCCACCGATGCAAAGACCTTCTCAGCGATTCCCGTCCTTTCCGAGGAGGTTTTCGGTCCGGCATCGCTCGTGGTGATCTGCAGCGACCGCAGTGAAATGGAGCAAGTTGCCGGCGGGTTGGCGGGTCACCTGACGGCTTCCCTCCACGCTACCGAGCCGGATCTGGCGGCGAACGAGACGCTGGTACGCCTGCTCGAACAACGCGTAGGCCGCCTGATCGTGAATGGATTTCCTACCGGCGTGGAGGTGTCGCCCGCGATGCACCACGGAGGACCCTATCCAGCCACAACCGATCCCCACTTCACCTCCGTCGGGACAGCCGCCATATTGCGCTGGGTACGACCTCTCTGCTACCAGGATTTCCCTGGCGAGGCGCTCCCGCCCGCACTCCGCGACAAGAATCCACTTCGCCTGTGGCGTATGGTAGATGGATTCCTTACCCGCGATCCGGTGGGGGAATAACGGGTGATTGGCGGTCGATTACCGCGTGATTACCTTCCAACGTTTGGGCTGGAGCGCTATCTTTGTTCTCTGGCAGGTCGGCCCGGAAAGCCGATCAAAGGAAATCAAACAGGTACGCATATGTCTAGAGTCATGTCGACAAACCGTCGCGACTTCCTGCGTAGAACCCTGGGCGTCACGGCCGGATTCGGTCTGTTTTCCATGGGGTGCGCGGATTCGTCCAAACAGGGAGAGGGTCTGATGGAGACGTCCGAGCCATTGTTCAAGATTTCACTGGCGGAGTGGTCGCTCAACCCCCTCATCTTCGGTCCTGTGATGGAGGAGATTCGTGCGACGAACGATTGGGATCGCTTCGGTCAGCTGCTCCAGACCGATCCGGAGTCCGTTCTGGGAGGGGAGGTCGATCATCTTGATTTCGCTGGCATAGCGCGGAGCCTGGATATTGATGCGATCGAGTATGTCAACACGTTTTTCTTCGGACGTGCCAAAGACACGGACTACCTCGCTGAGATGAAGCGCCGGGCGGACGACCAGGGCGTAAAGAGCCTGCTCATCATGTGTGATCAGGAGGGCTATCTGGGCCATCCTATGGAGTCGGAGCGCATGCGTGCGGTAGAGAATCACCACAAATGGGTGGAGGCGGCCGTATTTCTTGGATGCCACTCCATTCGCGTCAATGCACAGAGTGAGGGTTCGTACGAGGAGCAGCAGAAACTGGCGGCTGACGGACTGCTGCGCCTGGGTGAATTTGCCGACCCCTTCGGAATTAACGTGATCGTGGAGAACCACGGCGGGCTGTCCAGCAATGGACAGTGGCTGGCCGGTGTCATGCAGATGGTCAATCACCCCCGTGTGGGCACTTTGCCCGATTTCGGTAACTTCGTGCTGTCGCCGGCGGAGAGCTACGACCGCTATGTCGGGGTCGAAGAACTGATGCCATACGCCAAGTCGGTGAGTGCCAAGGCGACGCGGTTCGACGAGCAGGGCAACGAGATCGACACGGATTACAGCAGGATGATGCGGATCGTTCTCGACGCCGGATACCGCGGCTACGTGGGTATCGAGTACGAAGGGGAAGGCCTGAGCCCAATGGATGGCATCAAGGCGACGCGGGATCTGCTGATCCGTGTTCGCGAAGAACTCACGCCCCAGTATGCGTGAGTCCGGACCCGTCGCCTGCGACGTTCGTTTACAAGGGTCGCCGATCTGATCGGCGACCCTTTTTGTTGATCCCAAGTCTTGAGCATTCGGAAGCGCTTCGAGCGCGGCCTTGTAAGGCGCCCGCCTACAGTCTACGCAGCCTGCCCCTCGCAGGCTGCCGCGACGAACGATGACAGTTCCCGATGAGCGGACGACGGAACATTGTAAGGCTGCACCGAGAAGCAGCCTGTGACTAACCCATCCAACCATCCATGGCCCAGCATTACCTCGATCACCTCTTCAAGCCGGAGTCAATTGCTGTCTTCGGGGCGAGCGAAAAGCCGAAGACCGTCGGCTCGATCGTATTTGAGAACCTGGTGACCGGCCCCTTCAAAGGGAAGGTCTACCCGATGAACCCGAAATACCAGGAACTGCGCGGTCACACCTGCTACGCGCGGATAGACGACGTACGCGAGCCGGTCGACCTTGCCGTCATCGCAACGCCCGCAGCGACCGTTCCTGAACTCATCCACCAGTGTGGACAGGCCGGTGTGCGTGCCGCCGTCGTCCTGTCAGCGGGATTCGGTGAGGTCAAGGGAGAAGGCAAGCGCCTTGAAAAAGCGATGCTCGCCGAGGCGCAGCGATTCGGGATGCGCATCCTCGGACCGAACTGTCTGGGATTCATACGCCCCGATATGGGGATCAACGCGACGTTCAGCAAGCAGACCGCGGAGCCGGGCTCCCTGGCCCTGGTCTCGCAGTCCGGTGCCCTGTGCACCGCCATTCTGGACTGGGCCGTCGCCCACCAGGTGGGCTTCTCGAGCGTCATCTCCATGGGAGATGCGGCCGATATCGACTTTGGCGACGTGCTGGACTACCTCGCACTGGATCCGGAGACGCGAAGCATCCTGCTCTATGTGGAGGGCGTGCGCAACGCCCGAAGCTTCCTCAGTGGACTGCGTGTGGCGGCGCGAATGAAACCGGTGGTTGTCGTCAAGGCCGGTCGTCATCAGGAGGGCTCCCGTGCTGCGATGTCCCATACGGGCGCCCTGGTGGGAGGAGACGATGTGTTTGACGCTGCACTGAAACGCGCAGGCGTCGTTCGTGCCATGACGGTCGAGCAACTCTTCGCCGCTGCTCAAATGCTCGATACGCGACACCGCGTGCGGGGAAACCGCGTGGCCATCGTGACGAACGCCGGGGGACCGGGCGTGCTCGCAACGGACCGGGCGGTGGATTTGAGCGTCGCGATCGCCAAGCCCGACGATGAGACCATCAAGAAGCTCAATGGATTCCTGCCGGCGCACTGGTCGCACGGCAACCCCGTCGACATCCTCGGTGATGCCACGCCCGATCGATACCGACAGGCCGTGGAGGTCTGTCTGGAGGACGACAACGTGGACGGCGTGCTCGTGATGCTCACGCCTCAGGCGATGACCGAACCCGTTGAGGCCGCCCAGGCAGTGATTGACGCGGCAAAGGGCCATGATAAGGCCGTGCTGGCCGCCTGGATGGGAGAGGACCAGATGCGGGAGGCATGGAAGGTGTTTGCTGACGCGGACATTCCGGCCTTTGCCAGTCCGGAGGCAGCGGTCGAAGCCTTCTCCTACCTGTCGAACTACAACCGGAACCAGCAACTGCTCGTACAAGTGCCGGGTCCGCTTGGGCATCGCGATATACCGGATGTCGAGGGATCGCGTCTGATTATCGAAAGCGCCCTTCGCGAAGGCAGGAAGTCGCTCAGCACAGCCGAATCGAAGGCCATCCTGAACGCGTTCCATATTCCGGTGGCCCCAAGCCTCGATGTGCGATCCGCGCACGAAGCGCTCGTTGCAGCGCAGACGCTCGGCTTCCCGGTGGCAATGAAGATCAACTCGCCGGACATCACCCATAAGTCCGATGTCCGGGGGGTTCGCCTTAACATCAACGACGCACAGTCCGTCCGCAGCGTCTTCAACGACCTCATCCAGACGGTCAAAGAGCGAGCGCCCTCGGCTCGCATCGACGGTGTAACGGTCGAGAAGATGTACCGCCGCCCGCACGGACGCGAACTGCTTGTCGGACTGACGCGCGACCCCGTTTTCGGTCCCGTCGTCACCTTCGGAGCCGGGGGCACCGCTGTCGAGATCCACCGCGACAAATCGGTCGCACTGCCGCCCCTCAACAATTTCATCGCCCGGGAGCTGATTTCCCGGACGCGCATCGCGCGGATGCTCGTCGAGTATCGCAACTTGCCGCCGGTCGACATGCACGCGATCGAGCGCGTGCTTCACCACGTTTCAGAATTGGCGTGCGAACTGCCCAGGATTCGCGAATTGGACATCAACCCGCTGGTGGCCGACGAAGAGGGAGTGATTGCGCTAGACGTTCGCATGGGGATTGATTCCGATCTTCCCTCCATGGACCGGTACGGGCATATGGCAATCCATCCGTATCCGGCCCACATGGTGTCACAGGTCCAACTCGGCGACGGCACGGATGTCACCATCAGGCCGATTCGTCCCGAGGATGCAGAACTGGAACAGGAGTTCGTCCGTAGCCTTTCTCCCCAGGCGAAGTACTTCCGCTTCATGCAGGCCCTGCACGAACTCACTCCACAGATGCTCATCCGCTTCACGCAGATCGACTACGACCGGGAACTGGCCCTCGTGGCCGTTACGGAGGAGCACGGAAAGGAGGTTGAAGTGGCTGTTGCGCGCTACTCCACCAAGCCGGACCGCACGAGTTGCGAGTTTGCCCTCGTGGTTGCGGACCGCTGGCAGCGGCAGGGCGTCGGCACCCGAATGATGCTCTCCTTGCTCGAAGCGGCTCGCCTGAAAGGATTTCGACGAATGGACGGCGAAATTCTGGCCGACAACCAGCCCATGCTCTCGCTCGTGAAGAAACTCGGATTTCGCGTGGAAACCAGCAGCGAGGACGACAGCATCAAGGCCGTGTCGAAGCCCCTGTAGGGCTGAGGAAGGTCCGCAAGGGCCGCCCCGACCGGGTCCGGGCCGAGGAAGGTCTGCGCGGGTCGTCCCGACCGG
>CAYLXM010000018.1:46091-61816 GCA_964387555.1 uncultured Rhodothermales bacterium
CCCGACCGGGTCCGGGCCGAGGAAGGTCTGCGCGGGTCGTCCCGACCGGTCCCCGGGAGGATCGGTCGGGGCTACCCGCGGTCACCATCGCCGGAGCGACGGTTTGAAGACTGTGGAGGCCCGGGAATTGATTCGTTCCTCGCGTGGTCTAAGTAGACAGATGGTTGTTCGCTCTGTACATGAAAAGACGCTACCGGTCTTCCCTCGGCCATGCGATTGCTCATTCTCGCTGCCCCTGTGCTCATCTTTCTGACGGGCTGTACCCTGACTGCCGATGATCCGGGTCCATCTCACGACCTCTCCGAGGCAAAGGCGCGATGGAAGGCGGCCCGGATCGATTCCTACGAAATCGTTTTCCGATGGAGCTGCTACTGCATTGACGAGTACGTCGCCCCGGTGCGGTTGCTGATCATCGGGGACGAGTTGGTCGGAGGGCGCTACGTAGAGGACGACATCCAGCTCGCGACGGAGGATCTCGATCGCTATCGGACCATCGATGGCCTCTTCGACTTCATCGACGATGCGATTTCACGTGACGCCCACGAAGTCCGCACAGCGTTCGATTCGGTCTATGGCTTCCCTTCAAACGTGTGGGTGGACTACAACGAGCGCACGGCCGATGAGGAGAAGGGGTTCTTCATCTCCTCCTTCGCGATTCGCTGACCCGGATCACGGCACGATCCGATGAGGGATCAGACCTGGTCCGCCGGTTTCTGTGGCTCCGCTCCAGGATCCGGTGATCCCACTGCGCCTCCTTCGGCCCCTGCCATGGGTTCGGGAGCAGGCGATTCAGCGGCAGCCGGAGCGGCTGCGGGTTTGGGCTTGTCCCGGTCAAGCAAGTCGGAGACGGTATCCTTGGCCCGATCGTACGCGTCCTCGGCGGCGTCCTCGGCGCGATCGGCCAGCGCCTCGAGCTTTTCCTTTGCCCTCTTGACGGTCGGACCGGCCTTTTCGGCAGCATCCTCGATGAAATCCTCGGCGCGATCTGCCAGAGACTCCAACTTATCCTTGGCTTTCCGCATGGTGGGGGCGGCTTTGGCCGCGGTATCCTCGATGAGATCTTCCGCCCGGTCGGCCGCGGATTCGATGGCATCCTTTGCGCGATCGACGTACGGCTTGGACTTTTCGGCGAACTCAGCGGTGGTTTCCTTCAGTTCGTCAGCGACTTCGCCGGCGGCAGTCCGCGCGCGGCCGGCCTGCGATTTGACAAGACGGGCAAAACGTTCAAAGAGTCCCATGACCGATCCAGGTTACACAAGGGCGATGAAAGACACAGTGTTCGAACATAGGAGGTGATTGGACGCCGGTCAATCGGCCTGGGGGCGCGGATGCAAATAATTCGATTTTTCCGGCCCGGGGATGGGCCGTACTTTCAGCCGCACCACCCCGCACCGATCAACGCCGCGATGCTTCGTTCTACCCTCCTCCTGCTGCTCTTGTCCGCAGCGGGTCTTGCCCAGGCTCCCTCGCCTTCCGTCCTGATCCCCGAGCGGTTCGCCCTCTCACCGGAAATCGAGACCGATCCGGCCGTACCTTCCCCGGAGGATTTCCTGGGATATCCCCTCGGTGCACAGTACACGCCATACCATCGTGTGGTTGCGTATCTGACGACGGTTGCCGAACGGTCCGGGCGCGTGACGATGAAGGAGTACGGGCGCACGGTGGAAGGCCAACCCCTCGTCCTTCTCACCATCTCCTCCACCCACCACCAGACGCGGATCGAGGCCATTCGGACAGCCAATTTGCGTTTGGCTGACCCCGTCTCCGTCACCGATCGGCAGGCAGAGGCGTTAATCTCTGAACAACCCGTTCTTACCTGGCTCAGTTACAACGTACACGGGAATGAAGGCTCTTCGACCGAAACGGCCATGCAGGTTGCCTATCGGCTTGCGGCGGGGCTGGATGAGGAGACCATACGTATTCTGGACGCTTCGGTGGTATTGATCGACCCGTGCCTCAACCCGGACGGCAGGGAACGGTACGTCTCCTGGTACAAGGCAACGGCGTCGAGTGTCCTGAACATGGATCCGGCGGACCTGGAGCACGACGAGCCATGGCCTGGGGGCCGAGGCAACCACTACTGGTTCGATCTGAATCGGGACTGGATGTGGCTCGTTCACCCCGAATCCCGCGGGCGGATTGCAGCCTATCAGGAGTGGCTCCCGCAGGTTCACGTCGATTACCATGAGCAGGGGTACAACAACAATTATTTCACCATGCCGGGTACGAGCCCCCGAAACCTGCTCCTTCCCGAGGCCTACGACACCTGGGCCGACCGATTCGGCCGTGCCAACGCCCGAGCGTTCGATCAGCACCGTATCTCCTATTTCACGGGAGAGTCGTTCGACTTCTTCTACCCCGGCTACGGGTCTTCCTATCCCAGCCTGCTGGGCGCCATCGGGATGCTTACCGAGCAGGGTGGACATAGCCGGGGCGGACGGGCTGTCGAGACGGACGACGGGCATGTCCTCACCCTGCGGCAGCGCATCTTCGACCACTACCTCACGTCCATGGCAACGCTGAACACCGCGGCCGAGCAGCGCATCGACCTGTTGCGGTATTTCCGCGCCGCGTTCACCGCCTCAACCAGGAAGGGGCCGGTCACGGCCTACCTGCTCGAAGACAATCCTCGGGACCTCACCTATTCGGTCATCGATATGCTGCTTCAGCATGGAATCCGAATCGAGCAGACCACACGGGATGTCACCGCGCGTCAGGCCTTTCGGTATGACAACGGCCGGCCTGAATCGTGGACATTTCCGGCCGGGACGTTCGTCATCCGCACCGATCAGCCGAGGCACCTGTTCATCAACACGGTCTTGTCCCGACGTATGGCCATCGAGGACTCGGTGATGTACGACATGTCCACCTGGTCCATCCCCCTCGCCTACAATCTCGAAGCGGCGTGGGTAGAGTCGCCGTTTGATGGACCAACGACGCCCGTCGTAACCGCTCCGGTTGCGCCTCGTGGACTGCAAGGGGCTTCCGATCCCGTGTATGCCTATGTAATCGACTGGGACCAGAGTCATGCGCCGCGCGCGCTGGCGGCACTATGGGAAGCAGGCTACCTCGTCCGGTCGATCCAGAGGCCCTTCTCGACGGCCGGCAAGGCTTACAGTCGTGGCACGCTGATCGTACTGATGGGCCGTAACCTGGACAGAGCGGCGGAGGCGCCATCCGACATGGCGCGCATTGCCGACGAAACCGGCGTGGTGATCGACGCGCTCTCCTCCGGCCGTGTCGACGAGGGCGTCGACCTCGTCTCACCGTACAGCAAACCCCTCAAGAAGCCGCGCGTGGGATTGATGGTTGATGCTCCCTTTTCATCCACCAGTGCCGGACAGATCTGGTTTCTTTTCGATCAGGCCACCGGCTTTGGCATTTCGCGGTTGAGAGGATCGGCTCTCCCCCGGCTCGACCTTTCTCTCTATGACGTCCTGATTCTTCCGGGAGCCTCCGGGCCGGCCGTGCCGGACAGTGCAGCGCGTACGGTCCTGATGAATTGGGTTCGCACCGGCGGCACGCTCGTCGCAAGTGAAGGCAGTGCCCTATGGCTGACGAGCGACCGGTCTGGGCTCACACCGGTGAAGCTTGTCGGGTCCGCTACGGAGGAATCCGAAAAGAAGGAGACGCGAACCCCGCCGCCATCTGCCTACACGGCGTATGAGGCGCGGCGAGATTCGGCCGGTCTGCGACAAATCCCCGGATCCGCTTTCCTGGGCCACGTCGATACGACCCATCCGCTGGCATTCGGCCTGAAGAGCCGGCTCTACAGCCTGGTTTTCAACACGGATGCACTCCTCCCGTCTGATGCAGTGCAAACCGTCGGTACCTATGAGAAAGACCCGGCATCTCTGTTGACGGCAGGGTACGCCTCCACATCAAACCGGAAAAAGCTCGCCGGTGGGGCGTTCGCCGCGGTCTACCCCCTGGGCAGGGGCAAGGTCATATTCCTCACCGACAACACCCAATTCCGCATGTTCTGGCTTGGACCGGCGCGCATGATGCAGAATGCAGTACTGCTTATGCCGGGGACGTAATCCTGTGAGTTGGGAACCCCAAAGAGTTTTGCGACATTATCAATGGTTCAGTTTTTGATGCCGTCCATTATTCACATCAACCAGAATCCGACATCCCATGGGGAAGCAACGCAAGATCGTGCTCAGTGAACAGGAGATTCCTGAGAAGTGGTACAACATTCCGGCAGACATGCCGAATCCGACGCTGCCGCCGCTTCACCCGGCGACGCTACAGCCTATCGGTCCGGAGGATCTCGCTCCCATATTCCCGATGGGGCTCATCATGCAGGAAGTGTCGCGGGAGCGGTGGATCGAGATCCCTGAGGAGGTTCGGGACATCTACAAAATCTGGCGGCCCACGCCGATGTTCCGGGCGCGTGGGCTCGAGAAAGCGCTCGATACGCCGGCGAAAATCTACTACAAGTACGAAGGCGTCAGTCCGGCAGGATCCCACAAGCCCAACACGGCCGTCGCGCAGGCCTACTACAATAAGATTGAGGGTGTTAAGCAGTTGACGACAGAGACGGGTGCGGGCCAGTGGGGCAGCGCTCTCAGCTTTGCCTGCCAGCATTTCGGGATGGGCTGCGAAGTGTATATGGTTCGAATATCGTATGAGCAGAAACCCTACCGGAAGTTGCTCATGAACATGTGGGGAGCGGAGGTGATATCCTCTCCCAGCACGCGAACCGCTGCCGGCCGGCAAATACTGGCGGAACACCCGCATTCTCCGGGCAGTCTCGGCATCGCCATTTCCGAAGCCGTCGAGCGCGCCGTATCCGATCCTGACACGCGGTACTCGTTGGGAAGCGTGCTGAACCACGTGCTGCTGCACCAGACGGTCGTCGGTCAGGAGGCCGTCCTGCAGATGGAGAAGGCGGGCGACTTCCCCGATATCGTGATCGCTCCCTTCGGGGGCGGTTCGAATTTCGCAGGAATCTCATTCCCGTTCTTGCGCTACAAGCTGACCGAGGGGCGCAACGTGCGCTGCATCGCGGTGGAGCCCGCTTCGTGCCCGAAACTCACCCGCGGCCAGTTTCGCTATGATTTTGGAGATACGGTCGGGCTTACGCCCCTGCTGCCGATGTACACGCTCGGACACAACTTCGTGCCTGAACCCATCCACGCAGGCGGCCTGAGGTATCATGGGGCCGGCGTGATCGTGTCTCAACTTCTGCGTGACAAGCTCATTGAAGCCCAATCTGTGCAGCAGTTGGAGTGCTTCGAGGCCGGTGTACTCTTTACAAAGACGGAAGGGATCCTGCCGGCGCCCGAAGCGACGCACGGCATCGCAGCCGTCGTGCGAGAAGCTCAGAAAGCGAAAGAGGAAGGGGTTTCGAAGACCATCCTGTTCAACCTCTGTGGGCACGGCTACTTCGACATGAGTGCGTATGCGGCCTACTTCAACGGAGAACTGGCAGACCACGTGCTCACGGAAGCGGAGGTTCATGCGAACCTAGACACACTCAATACGCCCATACCCGCCTGATTGGACCTCGACGATACGGTCTTACGCCCCGCGGCTGATCCGGCTGCGGGGCGTTCTTTTTGACGGCCGGCATCCTCAACAGAAAGGCCCTGTGGCCGAAAGACCACAGGGCCAAACATCCTTCGAATCAGGGTTGATCAGGAGATCTTGATTCGCACGGGTTTGCTCTCTTCGCGCTTGGCGAGCGCAATTTCCAGTACGCCGTCCCGGAAGGCCGCCTTGATCGCTTCCGGATTGATCTCGCGGCCGAGTTCGAAGGAGCGGTGGAAACGTCCGTACCAGCGCTCCAGTCGATGGAACTGGGCGTTCTGATCCTCCTTCTTCTCGAACTGACGCTCCCCGCTGACCTGCAGCGTTCCGTTCTCGTACGTGATGTTCACGTCCTCGGACGACAACCCGGGAAGATCCATGTGGATGAGATAGGAATCCTCGGTCTCGACCAGGTCGACGAGCGGCGACCAGACGGCCGACAGATTCTCGTCTTCCGCACGCCATCCGGCGCGACCCAGAAAGCGATCAAACATGCGGTCGACCTCACGCTGAAGCGTAGCGGGGGCCAGAGTGGGGGAGTAGCGGCTGATGTTGGCCATGGCTGATTTCCTCCTTGTTGATTTGGTTGTTGATGTATGATGTTTCATGTGAAATCGGGTGAATCGGCTTCATCGCCGACAACACCAGGTAACGCAACGGGCGTGCCAGTCTGCGCCATGTCCTCCGCGGGAGCCTTTTCGCGGGCCAGCAGGTGAACCGGAACTGAGAAAGCCGTCGTTTTGTCAGTTCAAGGACAATCAGTTGGCAGCGAAGTGTGTGAATCATGACGTAGTGGCATGATTCCTTGGGCGGCTGCGTCGGGTGTCCACGGGGTGCGGCACGCGGGAGGAGGGCGTTCACATCCGGCGCCTGGAGAATCCGTAGAGTCCGGTTTGCGGAAGGCGCGCAGCGCGACGACCCGCGAGAGTCCGACCGGCATCAGCCGGCGTGGGTGGAGGCGGCCTTGACCTCTCGGTTTAGGACGTTCACCGTGTCGCGATACAGTTCGCGCGCCCTTCTCGGGCGGTCACCGATGCAGACGACGCCGATTTTTCCGTATTCGGACAGGGCGCCGATCAGGTGGAATACGACCCCTTGCTGAGAGGAGCCGTCGAAGTGCAGTCCGTGAAACGCGGAGATGTCAAGCAGGTCTTCCGGAGCCAGGCCGCGGTAGGCCGGGTGTTGCAGGTTATCGGAGGCGTAATAGTAACAGGGATTGCCGGTGGGTGTCAGGTAGCGTCCCGTGTCGGGATCGTATACCCCGTCGGTCAAAAACTGGAGCATCATGAAGGGGTGCGTCGTGCCGCCTTTCCGAAGGTTGATCTCGATCGCGTAGTCGATCCATCGGTTGTTCTCGAAGCAGGACACAAAATCGATACCGAAGCGGCCGAGTACGCCTTCCTCGCGAAGGACCGTGGCGATTCTCCGCGCGGCATCGGTGATATTCGGGCGATAGCGCGGATCGGCGGGGAAAGAGCAGCCCAGATAGATCTGGCCGGAGGGACCGCCGAGCACCTGATCGTGCGTGGAGATGATTCGAATGTCCCCCAGAGGGTTGATGCCGCACTGAACGGACGGCGAGCGTTTGGGGTCTCCCTCAATGAAGGCCTCGACGATCCCACCCATCTCGCCAAACTTTTCCAGGTACGGCTCAACGGACTCCCCCCGGGCTTCGAAGCGCAGACGGGTGGCGAGGGACGCCTCGATCCAGCCCGATAGCCCAGGATGAGAAGCGGGGCATCCTTCGAATGGAAAGATGGCGTTGCCTTCTCCGGAGAAGCCCTCGTTCAGCTTCACGACAGCCCGTGCCAGGCCCGGATTGCGCTCTTTCAGTTCCACCAGGGCTCTGACAAGGTCCTGTTCGTCGCGAAGGTGTTCGAATCCGTCCGGATACCGTATTCCCGCCCGCCGAAAGACCTCTCGGCCACCACTTTTCGTCCCGAGGGGATTGAGAGCGGGATCGCAGGCGTAAAGCGGGGTGTCGAGTCGTACGGAAAGCGTCCGCTCGTACGCGGTGCTATTGAAACAGGTGACGTGAGCGTTCCCGTTAGCGGCGATCTGCTCTCGGATGCGCAGGATGAGGCGGGGCCGATCCAGAATCTTCTTCGCAAGCGGAACGGGCGACACATCATAGCAACTGAGCAGGGTAAGCCTGCGCCGGGCATGGCTGCCTGGAATACCATGCAACAGATGAAGATAGTAGTCGATGATGCCCGGTGCGATGGGCTGACTGGTGACGTAGATGAGGTGCGTTAGCGGCATGCGGAGCAACATCAGCATGAAGAGCATCCGCTCTTCGTAGTAGTGCACGCCGGTGATTTTGGAGAGAACCTGAGGATCGAGGCTGAGGCTCGGGATGACGACGACCGTGCGGGGTTTGCGGGTGTCGGGAAAGGTGTGCCTGAAGAGGTCGGGGAGCTGCGCCTGGAGTTCCCTGAATCGACGTACCTCTCTTTCCGAACCGGGCCGTCCTGCTTCGAAGGGCATGCCCTGGGCTCGCAGCAGCTTCTGTCCGAGTTCTTCGAAGAGGGTATCCATGACCCGCCTCCGGTTGGAGCGTTCAGCCGCCGGACAGCCGGGGCCCGGCCTCGATGACGGAGGGAGAGGCGCCGTCACGGAACTGTACGAAATTCCGGTCGAAGAGGCGCGCCAACCGCCCGGCTGTCTGGTCGTACGCGTTGGAGTCCGTCCATGACTCTCGAGGATTGAGCAGATCTTCGGGTACACCCGGGCATGACGTCGGTACTCGGAGCCCGAAAACCCGGTCTTCCACCATCATCGCGTGATCGAGGGCGCCGCTGTGGATGGCGTCGATGATGGCGCGTGTGTAGGCAAGTGGGATTCTGGTGCCGCTCCCATAGGAGCCCTTTACCCAGCCTGTATTGACGAGCCAGGCGCGGGCTCCGTGCTGCTTGAGTTTCCTGGCAAGCAGTTCGGCATAAACGCCCGGATGCCACACGAGAAAGGCGGCGCCAAAGCAGGCGGAGAAGGTGACAACCGGTTCGGTCACCCCCATCTCTGTCCCCGCAACCTTTGCGGTATAGCCGCTGATGAAATGGTACATGGCCTGCTCGGGAGAGAGCCGGCTGACGGGCGGCAATACGCCATAGGCGTCGCAGGTCAGGAAGACAACGTGGGAAGGGTGCCCGCCAACCGCCGGGATCTTGGCATTGTCTATGAACTCGAGCGGATACGAGGCGCGGGTATTCTGGGTGATCGAATCATCATCGAAGTCGACGGTCCGGTTCTCTTCATCGTAAACCACGTTTTCGAGTACCGTCCCGTATCGGATGGCACGGAAGATCTCCGGCTCCTTTTCTTCGCTGAGATGGATGGCCTTGGCGTAACAGCCGCCTTCGATGTTGAAGATGCCGTCTGCCGACCATCCGTGCTCGTCGTCTCCGATGAGGCGCCGGTTTGGATCGGCCGACAGCGTGGTCTTTCCTGTCCCCGAGAGCCCGAAGAACAGCGTGACATCGCCTTCCGGGCCTTCGTTGGCCGCACAGTGCATGGAGAGGACGTCACGGTGGGGCATGAGGTAGTTCATGATGGTGAACAGGCCCTTCTTCATTTCGCCCGCGTACTCCGTGCCGAGGATCACCATCTCGCGCCGTTCGAAGCTCAGGTAGATGGACGTGGTGGATGTGAGGTGGGACGTATACCGGTTGGCCGGAAATCGGCCTGCGTTGTAGATGACGTAGTCGGGCTCGTTGAACTCTTCCTGTTCTTGCGGGGTGGGCCGGATGAGCATATTCCGCATGAAGAGTGCGTGGTACGGCCGGGTGCAAACGATACGGACCTTGACGCGGTAGGAAGGGTCCCACCCGACGTACCCGTCGGTAACATAAAGTCTTGGGCAAATGTTGAAGTAATCGATGGCCCGCTGTCGATTGATGAGGAAGGTATGGTCATCCAGCGGCAGGTTGACGTCGCCCCACCAGATATCGGAGGCGCTATCGGCATGTTCCACAATCCGTTTGTCGGCGGGGCTTCGCCCGGTTTTTGCCCCCGAGTAGATCACCAATGCGCCGCTGTCGGTGATGGCGCTGCCTTCGTCGAATCGGAGCGCCTCTTCATAGAGGACGGGGGGGACAGCATTGCGCATCGCACGGGGGTGGTGGATCCCGTATCGCGACAGATCGAAGGTGTGCATGCGGTTGGGTGCGGTCTATTGCCGGAGTATTGGCGGGCAGAAGAGCCGCCACACAGAGAACGATACGGTCTGCCGTCCAGAGAAGGAACCCCACTCGGGGCATCGCGACCGGAACAGCCAATCTAGCGCTGCGTCAGGAGCACGTCGTGCACGGGGCGCCTTGGACCCGCAACGCGGCGGGCTCCCGAGACGGTTTGGGCGAGGACCTGGGGATGTCCTGAAATTCCGGTTATGCGGGCGATTGCGGTCCTGTGTTCAGGATCTTCGATGGGTGCGTGCAAGGGTACGGCGCACCTTCCTGATGCGCACGTTCGCAGGATGACGTAAGCGAGGGCCTGGCCGGCGGCGAGCCAGGACGCCGTATTGTCTCCTGGCGTACTGATCACGAGCAGGCGTTCGGTCAGACGCCCGGCGTCCGCGTCACGGGTGGTATGGTAGCCATTTGACAGGATCGAGGGCTCGGCGGCATCAGGCTCGGTCGATTCCTGCCGGCCATTCTTTGTCGTGTCGAGGGTTGAGCGCCAGTTGTCGCGTTCACCGACCAGATCGGCGTTCTCGGCCGCTTCAGCCATGGCAAGGGTGACGATAGCCCGGAGGGCTGCGAGTTCGCCGGACTCGCTTGATGGATGGAGGTCAACTCCGAAACGGGCAATCTCCGGATCGAGCAGCGTGGGAAGGGCCGCCCATGAATCCGCCGCGCTTTCATCCGGGGCCTGGGATGTAATCGCGGAGAAGAGCCGGTCTATGTCCGGCGTCGAGGGATGGGACGGACCCAGGCGGACGACGGCGAGCAGATCCTCGTCGTTCAGGTCCGGAAACGTGTGCAGGAGCACCTTGTACCCGAAGTGTCGGATGGCAATTCGAAGGTGATAGAGGGCACAGCCGCAACCGACAATCAGGGCCCGATCGTTGGGGTCACTTACGGGCAAGGCACGCGTGCGGTCGGCGTACAGGCGCAGGTCGTTTCCGGTGATCTTGAAGAGCCAGGGCTGCGTATTGAACCGGGAGGGCGCAAGAACGGCGTAGTTGAGCAGAAAGCGCAACCTCTCCGAAGCGGACTCCTGTGCCGGGAAATCCGATTCGCGCACGAGCCACGGGTTATGTGCCGCATCTTGCATTGGTACCCACGAACCTGCGTGCTGCATCATTCCTCTCCTGTCCCGGAATCGTCCGGGCGGGGGTACGACGTCGGCAGGAGCGACTTTCCGAAGCTCTTGACCGTAAAGACCGGGTGTGATGCCGCGCGGACCACCTTTTCCGCCACACTACCCAAAAGGAGCCGCTCGACACCGGTAAAACCGTGGGTCGCAATGATGATCAGGCCCGTATCGTGGCTTTCTGCGAATTCGAGGATCTGCTGAGCCGGGTCGCCACTGACGACATGAACCCGTATGGGCACATCAGGACCTCCGGCCGTCTCGGCCAGATTCCGTATCGCGGCCGTGCTTCGGTTCATTAGCTCATCTACACCTGGATAGACGGCTTCGACTCCGTAAACGAGGGGCAGGTTAACGTGGGCCACGACGTGGAGCAGGTCCAATTCGGCACCGTAACCCTCCGCCAGCATCTTCGCGTAAGAGACCAGCGGTTCCGCCTGCTCCGAGAAGTCCACCGGAGCGAGGATTCTCCGGACAGTCGGAACCGTCTCTTCGGCGGCGCGAGCGGTCACCGTAAAAACGGGACATTCGGAGCGCCTCACAACTTCCTGGACGACACTGCCCATCATCCATTTTCGGATGCCCCTGCGGCCGTGCGTACCCATGACGATCAGATCGATGTCCCGCTCATCGGCGTAGGCCAGAATGGCCGGCGCCGCGGCATCTCCCGAAACCTGTTCCGTGAAGACACGGACGCCCTTGGTGAGGGGAGACCCCAGATACGATTGGATCTGTTCTTCGGCCGCTCCCTTCAACTGCTCCACAAGGCGGCCGTCGTCAAACGCCGGATACAGCGTGTCCAGCCCGTACGACGGAATCATGACCGGCCAGATCACGACATGCAGTACGTGAAGCTCCGCTCCGTACTGGGATGCGAGTGCGGCTGCATGTGCAAAAGCCCCTTCGGCGCACTCCGAAAAGTCGGTTGGAAAGAGGATCCTTCGTATAGCAAGCATCATCTACACTCCACGTCGAAATGCGTTCGTGCCCAGGTGGTATCAAAAGACCCAGACCCGCAGGAAGTGGACGGACCGCGGATGCGGGCAGGGCACCCCATCTTGGGATACGAAGCTACGGCTTGTCCAGCCTCCCTCAGTGACAGGCTCATTCCGCGACGATTGCGGGGCTTTTCTGCCGAGGCGAGTAGGGGCGTCCCCCACAGGGACGGCGTCAGCCGGTGCGCTCGCCTTCGACCCACTGGACGGCGTGCTGCATCAATTCGGCGGCCGTGTTGAGATTGAGCTTGTCCTTGATGCGCGCGCGATAAGACTCGACCGTCTTCACTGACAAATGCAGCCGTTCGGCGATTTCCCGGGTGCTGAGGCCGCGACCGGTGAGTTCGAACACCTCCAGCTCCCGGTCGCTGAGCACGTCGAGGGGGGACTCGGCCAGGCTGCTGTGTCCCGAAGCCATGCTGAGGAGCAGTCGCTCGTTGATTTCGTCCGAGACCCAGATACCTCCGCGAAGCACGCGCCGCGCGGCGACCACGATCAATTCGCCGGCCTCCAGCTTCATGATGTACCCCTTCGCTCCCGCTCTGAGTGCCCGTTCCGCATAGAGGGACTCGTCGTGCCTGGAGACCACGAGCGCTTTGGTCTGGGGGCGGATGACTTGCAGGTGCTTGATGAACTCGAGCCCGCTCATCCCCGGCAGGGAGATGTCGACAATGACGAGGTCAGGATCCGCCGTGTCCAACATCCCCAGGGCTTCCTCTGCGCTGGGAGCCTGGGCGACGATTTCGATATCCATCTCCTGGTCCAGCGTCATGGCGAGACCCTTCCGCATGAGGGGATGGTCGTCGATCACCATGATCTTCTTCTTGCGGTCGGCCGTTTTGTCTGATCGTTCTATACTGGGCGTCATGGGATTCCGTGCCGGGTGTTTGATTGCCGGTGCGAAGGGTGCAGGTAATCCGGGTGCCGCGATCGGAGTCGGGCGGGACCTCGATATCAAGTCCAGCGCCAATGATGCGAGCCCGGTAGGCCATGGTGCGTACGCCGAGTCCCTGGTGTTCCTGCCAGTCATCAGGGAAGCCGGAACCGTCGTCCTGGATCCAGAGACGGATGAGATTGCGGTCGCAGGCGAGCCCGACGGTGACGGAGGTTGCGTGCCCGTGCTTCACGGCATTGCTGACGGCCTCCTGGGCGATGCGGTACAGGTGAAGCGCACAACTCTCGTCGTGGATCAAGGCGTCTCCCTCTTCGGCGAAAGAACATGAGATACGGAAGAGGCGCTCCGCGTTGCGTGTCATGCGCCGCAGGGCCGAGACGAGACCGCGCGCTTCGATGTCGACGGGAACGAGACTCCGGGCCAATCCCCGGGCATACTGGTCGGCTTCCTTGATGAGGGTTGTGATCTCTTCGATGTCGGATGCCTCGTCCTGCCCGCTCGCCCGCATCTTCCGGCCCAGGGTCTGCGAGATGAGGCCGATTCCAGTGAGCATCTGTCCGAGACCGTCGTGCAGGTCCTGGCCGATGCGTCTGCGTTCCTGATCCCCAATACGGAGAATCTCCTGTTCCATGCGCCGGCGTTCGCTGATGTCGCGAACGATACCCGTGAAGATGCGGCGACCGAAGGAGGCGAAGACCTCACTCACGGCCAGTTCGAGCGGGAACGTCGTGCCCTCTTTACGCAACCCCTCGACCTCACGGCCGATTCCAATGATATGGCGCTTTCCAGTCTCCAGATAGCGCTGCATATATCCGTCATGCTCAGAGGCATGAGGCAAGGGCATGAGGATGCTCACATTGCGGCCCACGACTTCTTCGGCGGAATAGCCGAAGATGCGTTCCGCAGCGGCATTAAAGCTCTCTACCGTTCCGGATTCGTCGATCGTGATGATCCCGTCGACAGTGGTTTCCAGGATGGCCTGCGTACGCGCGCGGCTCTCTTCCAGGGCTTCTTCGACGTGGCGGCCGGCTCTGCGAACCCGTTCCAGTTCACGCTCGAGCCTGCGCTCGATGAAACAGAATCGGGCACTCAGATCGGCCTCTGTCTCGACGTCCGGCTCGATAATGTCATCAACCCCCCATTCGGAGAGGTTGTAGAGTTGCACCAGCGGTAGATTGGCCACCGCGATCACCATGCGGGGTTGAGAGGATCGTTCGTGGAGCGAAGCACTGAATGACAGCACGTCCCGATCCACCTCAGTGAGCACGACGAGAGAGACAGGCGATTCACGAAGACATTCCGCGGCTGCCCCGAGCGTGTCACACACGCGTACGTCATGGTCTCTCCCTCGCAGCACCCGCTCGATGACGGTGCGCCGTCCGGAAGCCGGTCCGAGAACCAACGTGGCGCGGAGAGAGGCCATCCGATGCGCGTAACTAGGGTGCTCCTCGTTAGGAGGCTACTCCGTGAGTGATTCAACAATCAAGGTACGCTTCACCAGTGTGTTCGATTCCGCTCCGGATGCGAAACAATGGCTTATTCACACCACGGCGACGGCGGCGGGACGTGAAAACAGACAAAACTGACCGGAGTGCAGCGGCTTCCCCGCCGGGGATGGGATGCCGGCTCGGAGTCTCCTCCCCGGTCGCCTGGTATTCCGCATCCTGCCTCGGTCTTCGTACCTTCCCGCCGTGCGTTCCTATCCGCAAAACCAATCGCGTAGCGTATCCGACGTCCGAGCGCATGCCTGCATGGATCCCATGACCATCCGACCGCGCGTCGTATTCCTGACGAGCGTTCATCACGCCTATGATCCACGCATCCTCTACCGGGAGGCTGCCACCCTGTCCGCGTCCGGGTATGATGTGCACCTCGTCGCCCAGCACCCTACCGATGAGCGTGTGGAGGGCGTTTCGATTCACGGCGTACGGGCACTGCCGAACCATGGCCGGGACTCGCGAGGACTGGCCAGGCCGGCTCTTCACGGCAGATTGATCAGGGCGGCCGAACGCCTGCTACCGGATATCGTCCACTTTCATGATCCGGAGCTGATTCCCGCGGCGTGGATCCTGCGCCGACGCACAGGTTGCCGGGTGGTCTATGACCGGCACGAGGACTACACTTCACGTCGTGGTCTGGAGGGAGCACTGCTCCGAGGCCTCGAGCGATGGATCTTCAGGTGGGTCGATCACGTGATCGTGGCCGAGGAGGCCTACGAGGAGCCGCTCCGCACCTGGGGTGTGCCCTGTACCTCCGTGCTCAACTACTTTCGACCCGTTGAATTCCAGGATTTGACGGTTGGGGAGGGAATGCCTCCGCAGTGGGAAATCGTGTATTCGGGCGTCCAGTCGCTGCAGCGCGGCGGGCGCGTGCTCGTTGAGGTGGCACGGCGCGTGAAGGAGGCAGGACTACCATGGACCATCCGGCTGGTTGGCCCGTGCTATCGCGATCGCGACCGGCAAGTGATCGATCGGATGATCGTCGAGGCGGAGGTGGATACGATACTCCAACGGGTCGGGTGGACACGCTACGTGCCGTACCAGGAACTGCTGGCGTGGACGGCTCGTGCGCAGGTGGGACTCGCATTGCTCGATCCTTTGCCGGACTATCGCCAGTCTCTTCCAACGAAGTTCTACGAGTATGTGTCTCTGGGCCTCCCGTTCATTTGCTCGGATATCCCACTGTGGAAGGCGTTTGTGGGCCGATGGGGTTGTGGCATGACGGCCGATCCGGCGGACTCCAGAGCCGTTTTCGATTGCCTCCGTTCGCTGTATGACGATCCGGATCGATATGCCGGATTACAGGCCGCGGCCCTGTCCGCCGCCCCGGAGTTCGCCTGGGACCACATGGCAAAGCGCCTGTTGGAGGTCTATGCGAAGGTGACGGGAAGGGAGGGGTAGGGGCTAAGAGTTTGAGGGTTTGAGGGTTTGAGGGTTTGGGGGTGTGAGGGTTTGAGGGTTTGAGGGTTTGAAAGTTTGGGGGTTTGAGGG
>CAYLXM010000019.1:0-8842 GCA_964387555.1 uncultured Rhodothermales bacterium
TGGACGGTACCCAGGTCGCCGTCTCCGCTCCGGTATCGGTTACGACGCTGCCCGCCTCCGATGCCTTCCTGCGCATGGCCAACCTCGACGTCCTCATACCGATCTACCTCGGCGAAATGGAAGCGGCTGAAGCCGAAGCCATCCGCAAGGGGACCGAACTCGCCCGGCGCTTCTATTTTCGACACAGCCTGGGGCTCCTGAATCTGGATCTGGATTTCCGACTCCTCTCCGGTCCGACGCCACCCACGGACGGCGGCGCCTACCACTTCATTGAAGCCGACCTGCTCGCGCGAGGCATCCGCGAGGGCCAGTACGACGGAATCCATACCTACTCCAATCGGCTGGCCGGTTGCTGGGGAGGACAGGTCCTCTTTGACGGCTCCGCCGTCGGCTCGATGGGCCGCAACTGCGGCGTGCCGTTTCCGGCCACGGAACCCGGCATCGACTACACGGTCACGTGGGCCTTTACCCACGAATTCGGGCACGCACTCGACAGGCTGGCCGAGATGAGCGGCCATCCGGAGATGCTCTTCAACCACTTCCCCTGGGCCTTCCCCCTGCCGGAAGGCATCGAGCGGTTCGACGCGGGCCAACACTTCGACGGTATGGGGATGGTGCTGCGGCTGTTCGACAAACACCTGGACTACGCGCCCCCATGGGACGGCTACATCGAGGTGCTGGATGCGGACCAAGACGGCCTGCCCGATGACGATCCGCGTGTCCCCATGGATGAAGTCCGCTTCGGGTCCAGTCCGCTGCTCAAGGATACCGACGATGACGGGCTGTCCGATTTCGACGAGTTCCTGGCCGGCCTCTACCAGGGATCCGATCCCCTCAATCCCGACACGGACGAGGACGGGTTGCGCGACGGGGCGGATCCGTTCCCGCTTTCCAATTTCTCTACCGAAATCCCCCGTATTGGCGATGTCGTGATCGACGGACGCCTGTCTGAGGGCGAGGATTGGCGCCTCCTCGCTTCGAAGCCCGCCTACTCCGCCACGGATGGGCTTGAACTCGACCTGTTCGCCAACTGGGACGACGATTTCCTCTACTTCGCCTTCCAGAGCACCCATCCACTAAAATACCTGCTCGGGCTGGATGCAAGCGGGAAGGATGGGGCGTTCTTCTCACCGTTCAAATTTCCGGAGGGCGACTACTCGGGCGAGATGGGTCCCGCGTGGTACGGAGATACGTACGACGAAGAGGCGCTGCTCGTCTTTCGATTCGATTCTTCCCGGGTTTTTCTGAAGAAAGCCCCCATTCCGCTCTCCCTGGCGGCGGGCCATGAGGAAGATGGGCTCTTCACGCTCGAGACCCGCATCCCTCATCATCTGGGTCCGGGACGTGGCTATCACTATGCGCCTCCAGACGCGCCGGTGATTGATGTCTATCACTTCGTGGAGGGCCAGGTGGTGGGGCTCGAGTTGATGGCGCGTGTGCTACCCGGGTCGCGTGGTGTGGACCCCGACGACTGGGTGGCGCCGTCAGGCTGGGCGTCGCTTTTCGAACTCTACCGGTTCTACGACGCGACGCTGATCGGCCCGACGAACGGCACGTTCGAAGGGGGAGAGGATCCCATAGCTCGGTCGCGTGACCTCCGATGGTCCATCTTCCCGAACCCTTCCACCGGATCGAGCACCTTCGAGATTGTCGCGCCGACCGCCGGCGATGTCACGCTCGACGTCTTCGATCTGCTCGGACGACAGGTGAGAAGACTTGAGGCGGCCGGGACCCTCTCCGGATCACGCCGCGTGGTCTGGGACGGCGAGGACGAACGAGGACGACAGCTTCCAAGTGGGGTGTACCTGGTTGCGCTGTCCGTGGAAGGCCAGAGAATGGCTACGCGTCCGATGGTGCTCGTCCGATGACCCGCCGCGCATCGTGCGAAGCACCCCCATCCGCACCTCTGGTGGTTGCGTGGGTGTTCAGCCTCGCGCTTCCTCCGCCTCCTGCTCCATCTTCTTCAGGCGCGTGTAATAGTCGGGAAACTCGTTCAAGTGGGCGAGCGCAATCTTGCCTGTCAGGATGGGGTCATTTCCCGTCACATTCGTTTCCGGATCGTGGAGGCCGTGTTCCAGTTCGACCTCGAGACCCATAGCGAATTCGTCGATAGGGATACGGCTCCAGTCGACGCGCAGCGAATCGCCGATCTCTCGGGCTTCCTCGGGCGTAAAATGCGTGCTACGTGCCATGTCTCGTTCCTCAGTTGGTTCAGCCGCAGAGTCAGGAGAAGTTAGCCGGTAGGATTTCCTCGCGCACTACGAAGGGCACGCTCCGGATTCATTTGTTGATGTGGGGTATTGAAGCGTCAGGCCGGATTTGTCCCGCAACAGGCCCCGTTGAGGTTGGGACTACAAGGCCCCCGGTCGGGCCGCGGTGTGCGGTCCCCCCAATCCCGCGCCTCGCCCGGCAGAAACGGTCCGGATGCTCGATCAAGCGGCCTCAGGCCGTCGCTGGAACCGGCGCCGGCTCCGGTCGACCGAACTGGCGCAACATGGACAGGTGAGAGCGGATGGCCGACATGAGCGTCGGCTGATAGTGGTACGGCACGCCGTGCTCTTCTGCCGTGGCGCGGACGATCCGGCTGACTTCCGGGTAATGGATGGAACAGACCTGCGGGAACAGGTGGTGTTCGATCTGATAGTTGAGTCCCCCGATGTACCAGGAAAGCGCCTTGTTGTCGGCCGCAAAATTGGACGTGGTGTGCATTTCGTGGAGCAGCCATGCATACTCCATATCCCCCTGGTCATCCGGCTTCAGAAACTCCGTGCCCTCCACCACATGGGCCAGCTGGAAGATGACGCCCAGAATGATGCCGGCCGTGAAGTGCATCGCCACAAATCCGATCGCGAATTGCCACCAGGTGATATCGAGCACCAGCAGCGGGAGGACGATCATGTAGCCATACACCGCCAACTTGGTCCAGATGAGGTGGATCACCTCCTTGCGGGGGTGCTTTTTGTCCTTGTACGGCCCAATGTCTTTCTTCAAGAACTGCTGAAAATCCTTGACAAAGATCCAGTTCAATGTCGCGAAACCGTAGGCGGCGAGACCGTAGATGTGCTGAAACCGGTGATACCAGCGCAGGGGCGACTCGGGTGAGAGCCGGAGGATGGGGGAGACGGTGAGGTCCTCGTCGACGCCCTCGATGTTCGTGTAGGTATGGTGGATCACGTTGTGGGTGATCTTCCACATGTACCCGTTCGCACCGACGAGATCAAAGGTGTAACCGAGCCACTTGTTGACGGTCGGGTTGGACGAATAGGCCCCATGGAGGGCGTCGTGCGCGACGGAAAAACCCATACCCGCCACGCCGGCGCCCATCAGGATGGCCAGACCCAGCATCTGCCAGGGCGAGAACCACCCGGTCATGATCAGGGCATAACTCCCGAACGTGATGGCGAGGATGATCACGGTCTTGACGACCATCGCCGTGTTCGCCTTCTGGGAGAGGCCGCTCTGCTTGAAATGGTCGGCAACGCGGGCTCTGACGTCCTTGATGAAGGCTGAACCGTCACCGGCGGGGAAGTGGATCTTGCGGGTAGACATGGGGGTGGCCGGTCTTAGGGTCCGAGGGTCCATACCCTCAAACTCCCAAACTCCTAAACTCCAAACTCTTATACAAAGAGAGGGCCCGGCACGAAGGCCGGACCCTCTGGGTAACCGTCAAGTTGTCAGCCGACTACCAACGACGACCGCCGCCGCCGCCACCGTAGCTGCCACGATCTCCGTAGCCGCCGCGATCGCCGCCACCGCCGCCAAAGCCGCCACGGTCGCTGCCACGACGACCACCGCCGCCGCCGCTGCCACCGCCGAATCCGCCGCGGCTGCCGCCGCCACCGCCGCTGGGTCCGCCTTCACGGCGCGGACGCTCTTCGCGCGGACGGGCTTCGTTGACCGTCAGAGCGCGTCCGCCGAAGTCCTGACCATTGAGTCCCTCAATGGCGGCTTCGCCCTCGGTGTTCTCGGGCATTTCGACGAATCCAAATCCTCGCGAATTCCCTGTAAACTTGTCTTTGATGATGGCGACCGAGCTGACCGTGCCGTACGCCTCAAAGGCTTCTCGGAGTTCAGCGTCTGTGGTACGGTGCGGGAGGTTGCCTACGTAGATGTTCATTACCGTCGATCCAATCGAAAAAGGGGAGCATCAGGGTTTCGCAAAATCGTAAAGGCTTGCCCCCACAGGTGTATAACCGTTTACCACCTGGACAGCAAGCCTTGGACAGCGACCGAAGATGCCATTCAGTGAAACAGAGGTGTCAATCCTGAACCGACCAATGTGTTCCCAACCAGTTGAAATATTTTTTCACAAATCCTTGGATGGGTACGATTCGCTGGCGACCGAGGTCGAACAGGTGGAGAGCGAGTGAGACCGCCCGCGGGCACGCAGCGCGGAAAACCGCCCGTCCTTACCATCTAGATACACCCCTTCCTGTACAGCCGAGGAGCGCCATGACCAACCCGTTGAACCGTCGAGACCTTCTGAAGTCAGTTTTCGGTTCCAGGTTGGGGACTGCTTCGGGTTCCATCGCACGTGCCGAGGCGACCCCGCACATGCCTCCGGTCCGAGTGGGGGTTATCGGAGTCGGCCGCCGCTCGTTCCTCAAGCTCACCCCTGCCGGGGCCATCATGCTCAGCGCATCGGCTCGCACCCGGGGTGCTTGGCGCCGCGCGGAAATCACCTGGTACGACGCCACCACCTGGGGCGTCGAAGGGAAGGGCTGGCAAGACACGGAACGATTCTTTGATCGACTCCCGGCGCGCGCGAGAGGCTTCGTGCGGGATGCCGTGTGGAATGAGTCCCGCCACTCGGCCGGCGTGAGCCTCCGCTTTGCGACGGACAGTCCGGCCATCCATGTCCGATACCGCCTGCGGTCAGACAATCTCGCTCTGGAGCATATGCCGGCCACGGGTGTGAGTGGAATCGACCTCTATGCAGAGGACGGCTACGGCGTCGAACGATGGGTCAACGTGACCCATCCGCGATCGCAGGAAGCTGAAGCGGTCTGGGCGGAGAATCTCGCGCCCGGAAGGCGGCGCTACACGGCCTATTTGCCCCTCTACAACGGGGTAGATGCGCTGGAAATCGGCGTACCGAACGGCGAATCGTTCGAGCCCATCCCCCCGCGAACCGAGCGTCCGCTCCTCTTCTACGGGACGTCGATCATGCACGGCGCGTCCGCCTCACGGCCCGGCATGGCCATTCCGGCGATCCTCGGACGACGCCTGCACCATCCCACGATCAACCTGGGCTTTTCGGGTAACGCCAGAATGGAGCCGGAGGTGGCGGCTCTGCTCGCCGAACTGGACCCGTGCCTGTTCGTGCTGGATGCACTGCCCAACATGAATGAGGAGATGATCAACGAGCGCGCGACGGCATTCGTTCGCCGCATCCGAGCCGCTCGGCCACAGACGCCCATCCTCCTCGTCGAAGACCGTTCGTTCACCAACGCCCCATTTTTCCCCGATCGGGTCGAGGGACACCGCAGAAACCGCGTTGCGTTGCGGAATGCGTACGAGCAACTCCGAAATGCGGGGATGGACCATCTTCATTACCTCACAGGACCCTCTCTCCTCGGTTTCGACGGGGAAGCTTCTCCGGACGGATCCCACCCGAGCGATCTCGGCATGATGCGGTATGCAGACGCCTATGAGCCCGCCATCAACCACGCATTGGGGAGGTTCTGAACGCCACGGGGACCGTCATCCGCTCTCGCGCGTTCTTTCTTCTTCGTCGACCCTCGTCGCGGACACCTGAGCATCGCATCACCACTGCAACGATGAACGTCCAAGGCCTTCCTCTGCCCCATATGCCCTGGGAAGATCGTCCCGCCGGGCACCTCGATCCGGTCTGGCGATCCGAACGCAATCCGGTCATCCCGCGCGATCTCATCCCGCGCTCCAACAGTATCTTCAACAGCGCGGTCGTGCCTTTCGGCGACGGCTTCGCGGGGGTCTTCCGGTGCGATGACAAATCGCGCTACATGCGGCTACACAGTGGACGGAGCGCCGACGGTGTGGTGTGGACCCTTCAGCCCGATCCCATCCAGTTCGTCTGCGAGGATGCGGAAATCGGACGGTTTCAGTACGGCTACGACCCGCGGGTCTGCTGGATCGATGACCGGTACTACGTGACCTGGTGCAACGGGTACCACGGCCCGACCATCGGGGTGGCGTGGACGCTCGATTTCGAAACGTTCTACCAACTCGAAAACGCGTTCCTCCCGCACAACCGAAACGGCGTGCTCTTCCCGCGGAAGATCGGCGGTCGCTATGCCATGTTGAGCCGGCCCAGCGATACCGGCCATACGAAGTTCGGGGACATTTTCTACAGTGAAAGCCCTGATTTCGAGTTCTGGGGGCGCCACCGCCACGTGATGTCGCCGTACGGTGAGGGCTGGCAGAGCACGAAAATCGGCGCCGGACCGATCCCTATCGAAACCTCCGAAGGCTGGTTGCTCCTCTACCACGGCGTGCTGACCTCCTGCAACGGCTTCGTATACAGTATGGGCGCCGCCCTGCTCGATCTCGACGAGCCCTGGAAGGTCATCGCGCGGGCCGAGCCTTACTTGCTCTCCCCCCAACGCCTCTACGAATGCGTGGGCGACGTGCCGAACGTGGTGTTTCCCTGCGCGGCGCTCTGCGACGCTCCGACCGGAAGGCTGGCCATTTACTACGGGGCGGCCGACACGGTCACCGGACTCGCCTTTGCACGGGTGGATGAACTGGTCGACTTCATCAAGACGAACGCCATCTGACACGACGCCCGATAGGACGGGCAAACACTACGGCTTGTGCCCACTTCGCCGGTGGAGCCCTTCCGGTTCGGGACGTCACACGGTCCGCCGGGCACGGGGCCAGACACTGTGGGGCCGCCGCCCACCTCTCCCGTAGTCGAGACCATGCGTAGTATCGCCCTTGCCGTCGGCATCATCTGCCTGCAACTCGCTTTCCTCCTCTTCATCTATGCGGAAGGGACACACCGGTGGGTCACCGGAGTGCTCTTCGCCGCGGTCGGAGTCGGGATGGTGCTGGTGGCCCTTCGGCGAAGGGCAACTTGGCAGGATTAGGCGTTCTCGAACAACACGGTGGAGAGGTATCGCTCGCCGGCATCGGGCAGCACGGTGACGATCGTTTTTCCCTGAAACTCCTCCATCCCCGCGAGTCGCACCGCAACCGCTGCGGCCGCCCCGCAGGAGATGCCGCAGAGGATGCCTTCCTCCTTGGCCAGTCGCCGGGCCATGTCGATGGCCTCTTCGTCGGTGACCGTTTCGACCCGGTCGATCAGGCTCAGGTCGAGTATGTCGGGGATGAACCCTGCGCCGATTCCCTGGATCTTGTGCGGCGAGGGCTGCAGCGGACTGCCCGACCGCGTCTGAGTGAGCACCGGGCTCTTGGAGGGTTCCACGGCCACCGTGAGGACAGGCTTCTTCCGGTCCTCTTTGATGTACCGAGAGACGCCGGTGATCGTGCCTCCCGTCCCGACGCCTGCCACAAAGACGTCGATGTTTCCGTCCGTGTCCTCCCAGATTTCCGGACCGGTCGTTCGCTCATGGATCTCGGGGTTGGCGGGATTCTTGAACTGCTGGGGCATGAACCAGCGGTCGGGATCCGATGCAGCGATCTCTTCGGCCTTGCGGATGGCGCCCGGCATGCCTTCCGTCCCGGGGGTCAGGATCAGGTTCGCGCCAAACGCCGCCAGTACCTTGCGCCGCTCCAGACTCATGGTCTCCGGCATCGTCAACGTGAGGCTGTATCCCTTTGATGCGCACACAAAGGCGAGGGCAATCCCCGTATTTCCGCTGGTCGGTTCGACAACCTGCATGCCCGGTTTCAGGAGTCCCCGTTTCTCGGCGTCCCAGATCATGGAGGCTCCGATCCGGCACTTCACCGAGTACGCGGGATTGCGTCCCTCGATCTTGGCCAGGACACGCGCTCCGCCCGGCGGAACGACGCGGCGCAACTGGACGAGAGGGGTACGCCCGATGGACTGCGCATTGTCGCTGAAAACCATTCCCATGATGAGATCCTCCGTTGATTTGATGGCCGGGTGGTACCCGGTGTCCCTGAGTTGCAGGCACGCGGACGCGTGCATCTCGGCGAGCGCGCTCCGGGGCGTGCATCCCCGGAAACTAGATTTGATAGTCGTTGATACCTTCGTCGATGCGAATCTGTTGCGCGGGGCGCACAATGATTTTGGTATCCGCGGGGATGCCATGTGTCAACCAGACATTGCCGCCGACGATCGATCGTTCCCCGATATGGATATCACCCAGAATCGTAGCCCCGGAATAGATCGTCACATGGTCCGCGATATTCGGGTGGCGTTTGTGGCCTTTGAGGATCCGGCCGTCGTCGCCGACCGGAAAACTCCTGGCGCCGAGGGTCACGCCCTGGTAGATCTTCACATGGTCGCCGATGGTCGTGGTCTCGCCGATCACCACGCCGGTGCCGTGGTCGATGAAAAAGTGTTTGCCGATACGGGCGCCGGGGTGGATGTCGATCCCGGTCCTGGAGTGGGCGTACTCGGTCATCACGCGGGGCACGAGCGGAATGCCTTCCCGATACAGTACGTGAGCCAGGCGGTAGACCGCGATAGCCTGCAGTCCGGGGTATGAAATGATGATCACCTCGAGCGACCTCGCCGCCGGATCCCCTTCGTAGGCCGCCTCGATATCGGTGGCAAGGACATCCCGGATGGCGGGGATTTCTTCCAGGAGCGTCATTGCGGCGGTTTTCGCCCTGACTTCCATATCTCCCTCGTCGCAGCCGAGGCCTCCTTCCAGGAGGAGCCCCTTCTCGATTTCCGAGGTGAGGCGGCGTTCGATGGAGTCGAGCCGCT
>CAYLXM010000019.1:8942-35511 GCA_964387555.1 uncultured Rhodothermales bacterium
CCGACCGGGATCGAGGCCGGCCGTGAAAACGTTCTGTGCGTGATGCGCTACGGCTTACGAGGGGCCGGCCATGCGGGTTTCCGGAAGCACCGGGTTTGGCGGTACGCATGACCCGTGCGTATCGTTGCTCATCTTGACAATTGCACACACGACGAGATGCTCCTTCTGTTCACGCCGGCTTTTCACGGGTACCGGTCCATCTCCGGAAATCGCTTCGGCCGCTTGAGATGGCGGCTGTGGATTCTGCTTGCGCTGACATGGGCGATCCCGGGTGGCATTGCCTTGGTGGGTCAAGGCGGCTCGGGACGCCTGGGGGACGGGACGCCGGACGCGTCCGTGCGTTTTCGTCAGCTTACGATTGCCGACGGTCTGCCGCAGAACGCGGTGCACGCCATCCTTCAAGACCGGCGCGGGTTCATGTGGTTCGGCACGAAGGACGGCCTCAGCCGATACGACGGATATTCATTTCTCGTTCACCGCCACGATGCGTTTGATTCCACCTCGATCTCGGGCAACCACGTTACGGCACTTTTCGAGGACAGTCGCGGTGTGCTGTGGGCGGGTACCCAGGAAGGTGTCCTGAACCGGTTCGATCGGGATCGCGAGGCTTTTCGCCGCTATCCCGCCAGTCCCTCGTATGGGATCACATCCATCGGTGAAGACGGGGAAGGAGGGCTCTGGATCGGGACGGAGGGGGCGGGGCTGGTTCGACTCCCCATTGAAGAGATCGACAAGCCCGAGCCCCGATTTGAACAGTTCGTGCACGATCCCGAGAACCCCCGAAGCCTCTCCAACGATGAGGTTTACACGATTCTGATCGATGCGCGCGGCGTGCTGTGGGCGGGAACCGAGAACGGACTCAACCGCATGGATGAACCGGGCCGGTCCGATACGGGCTTTGTTCGATACACCAGGCATCCGACCGCGCCGGACGGGCTTCTCGACGACCAGGTATGGGCCCTTCATGAAGACCGGGCGGGGCAACTCTGGATCGGCGCGATCTCAGGCCTAAGCCTCCTCGATGTCGGGAGGCAGCGCATCACCCATTATCCGCATCGCTATCAGACTTTTCGGTATGGGTGGGGGCAAGCTGTGCAGGTGCTCGAAGATCGAAATGGGGACATCTGGATGTCGACGAAATCGGAACTGATGCGTTTCGACCCGAAGAGGGAGGTCTACACCTACTTCCGATACGATCCGCTCAATCCGACGGGCATCAATAGCGACCTGCCCACGGCACTGCATCAGGACCGCTCGGGCCTCTTGTGGGTCGGGACCAACGGATACGGCATCAACATCCACGATCCAAGGGCAAACCGGTTCGGCCTCTTTCGGCGGCCGGAAGGCCGGACCTATCGGTATTCCGGCTTCAGCATCTATTCGCTCTTTGAGGACTCCTCGGGCTTGGTCTGGATCGGCGCGGGTGTGCTCTATCGGTGGAATCGTGAAACGGGGGCCTTCACCAGTTACGAGACGGACTCCAACCGGCCCAACGACTTCGGAAACACCGGCGTCTGGTCGATCCTCGAGGATCCGCCCGGTTATTTGTGGGCAGGGACCTTTCAGGGGCTCTACCACTACGAAATCGAGACCGGCCGTGCCCGTCAATACGTTCACGATCCAGACGATTCGGAGGGACTGCCCGAAAGGGAGGTCTACGGCGTCCACAAAGCCCCGGATGGCTCGATCTGGGTTGTGACCGAGAACTATCTGAGCAAGATGATCGACGGGTCCGCGGGTCGATTCACCCGGTTCCGGGTCAAGGAGCGTCCCACAGAGGGCACGTGGACGTTCCCTTCTACCCATCAGGATGCACAGGGCGTGTTCTGGCTGGCATCAAATGACGGGTTGATTCGCTTCGATCCCCGAACGCAGGCACTCCGGACCTTCCGCAGCGATTCCCGGCAGCCGGAGAGCCTCAGCCACAACGTGGTACGCTCCATCTGTCCCGACCCCTCAAAGCCCGATACCTACCTGTGGATCGGCACGGCGGGAGGCGGTCTCAATCGGTTCAACACAAAAACGGAGACGTTCCAACATTTTAGGGAGAAGGATGGGCTGCCGAATAGCGTGGTGTACGGCATTCTGGCCGACGAAGCGGGTTCGTTGTGGATGAGCACGAACAAAGGGCTCTCTCGCTTCGATCCGGTTACGCTTCGCTTCAGGAACTTCGACGAAAACGACGGTCTGCAGAGTAACGAATTCAACTCGGGCGCATACTTCAAGAGCACCCGAGGCGAACTCTTCTTCGGAGGCATCCACGGATTCAACTATTTCGTGCCTGACGAGATCGAGGACAATCCGAACGTGCCGGAAATCGTGATTACGGGCTTCAAACGGCTCAATCGCTACGAGTCGGTACGGGACAGCGCCACAGTGCTCCGAAAGGCCGTCTCAGAGACCGACACGCTGCGGTTATCCTATCGGGACAACGTAGTCACGTTCGAATTTGCCGCTTTGGACTTTGCCGCGCCCTCAAAGAATCGATATGCCTACAGGATGGAGGGCTACAACGAGTCCTGGATCGAGGCCGGGTCCATCCGTTCTGCCACCTACACGAATTTGCCGCCGGGCACCTACACGTTCCGCGTCAAGGGCTCGAACAATGACGGTGTATGGAATGAGGAGGGGACGAGTCTGACCGTCGTGGTTGCGCCTCCGTGGTGGAGGACGTGGTGGGCGTATCTCGTCTACGGCGTGCTGATCCTGGTCGTACTCGTCGGCATGAGGCGCTACGAAATGGGTCGCATCCGTCTGAAAAACCTCATGGAAATCGAGCGCGTGGAGGCGGAGAAACTACGCGAGTTGGATCGGTCGAAAAGCCGGTTCTTCGCCAATGTGAGTCACGAATTCCGCACGCCGCTTACGCTCACGCTCGGTCCGCTCGAGGATCTTCGTTCCGGACTATACGGAACGATGTCGCCGGAGATGACGGAGCAGGTGGATCTGGCCCGCCGCAATGCGGGCCGCGTGCTCGATTTGATTAACCAGATCCTCGATGTGGCCAGACTCGAGTCGGGACGCACGCCACTTCGCGCCCGTAGACTGGATCTGGGACGTTTCGTAAAGGACCTCTCGCAGACCTTCGTGCCGCTCGCGGAACGAAAGGCCATGAGCTTCCACGTAAAAGTGCCCGCGGGGCCACTCGTGGTATACGCCGACTCGGAACACCTCGAGAAGGCGCTGGCCAACCTGCTCTCCAATGCGCTGAAATTCACGCCGGATGGAGGGACGGTAAGGGTTACGGCCGATCGTACAGGCGATACGGCAAGGGTCACGGTCCGAGATAGCGGCCCCGGCATTCCGGCCGAGGATCTGCCTCTGCTTTTCGACCGCTTCCACCGCGTCAACGAGTCCTCCACCCTGGCCCAGCCAGGCACGGGTATCGGCCTCGCCCTGGCGAAGGAGCTGGTGGATCTGCACGGCGGAAAGCTGTCTGCCGAAAGTGAAGTGGGCTTCGGGAGTACCTTTACGTTGACGTTGCGTCTTGGCCGCGCCCACCTCACTCCCCAGCAGATCGTCGAGGATGACGCCGTCGAGCCGTGGATGCCGCATCCCGCAGCCGTTTTGGCACACGAGGACGCCGCGGGGCCTGCCGAAGAGGTGGCTCCGGCCTGGGTGGACGAAGACGTGACCACGGTGTTGGTCGTGGAAGACAATGCGGAGGTCCGTGCCTACATCCGGCGCCATCTCCAATCAGCCTACAGGGTGGTGGAAGCCGCGGACGGGGAGGAGGGCCTGTTGAAGGCCCGTGCCAACCCGCCCGATCTCGTCCTGTCGGACGTGATGATGCCCGGGATGGATGGGTATGCCCTGTGCCGCGCACTCAAGTCGGACCCCGAGACGGACTTCGTCCCGGTTGTTCTGCTCACCGCCAAGGCGACGCCGGAGGACCGGCTCGAGGGGCTACAGGGGTTGGCCGACGACTATCTCACCAAACCATTCGATGTGTCCGAACTCAAGGCGCGCATCGGCAATCTGATTTCCCTGCGGCGCCGGCTGCGCGAGCGCTACGGCAACGAAGGGAAGGGGACTGTCGCCGGCCGGAGCGAGCCCTCTCTCGCGCTCCATCCGGTAGCCGTCGACGTTTCCTCAACGGATGCCCAGTTCCTGGAGCGGGTACGCGGCGTGATCGACGCCCATCTTGGAGACGATACGTTCAGCGTGGAGGGTCTTGCACAGGCCGTCGGCGTGAGCCGGGGACACCTTCACCGTCAACTGACGTCGCTCCTGAACCAGCCCCCCTCGGACGTCATACGCACCATGCGGCTCGAGCGGGCGGCCCAACTGCTCGAGGCACGCGCCGGTACGGTGAGCGAGATCGCATACGCCGTCGGGTTCAAGAGTGTCGCCCATTTCTCGAATGCATTCGACCGCCAGTACGGGTGTCGGCCCACCGCGTTTCAAGTCCAGGGGCATAAACACGGGTGATCTTGTCGGCCGGACCAACCGGCAGGAGGCCGAGCAGCCGGGTTGATTGTATCGTGGTCGCGTTTGTTTGCGCGGATGTCGCATGCGACGGCCAGGCATCGGATCGGGACGTACGTGTCACGACGGTTCTGGCCGGATGCCGCATCTTGGCGCCGTCAACAGCACATCATCCTCCAACAAAGCCGGCGCCCCAGGCAAATCTGCCCCTACCCGCGCACGGCCTCTCTCGCAAGGGTAGGGTAGTCGGTTCGGTCCGGGACGGCGGTGGGGGTTGCTGCCGTCCCGGACCACTTCGTTCGCGCCCATGCCGATTTCTCGGTCCGGCCTCACTCGCCCATTGGACCAATCCGCCGTTCATTCGCACTCCATACTTTCCATACTTTCCACACTCTATACGCTCCATACTCTCCATACTCTCCAACCTCCCCCCGCCGAACCGCTCGTATGGCTCCCCGCGCACACGCCGACTCACCCCACGCTCCCACCCTGCCCTTCACGCGAAGGCGCTTCCTGAAAACCGGACTCGCCGGGACGGCCGCCGTTGGCGCGTCGGGTGCACTGGCCGGCTCCCTCCTCTCACAGATTGGATGCGCGCCGCAACCCGCGATCGTCCGCGGGGCGTGCCATCACGACTGTCCGGACGCCTGCGCGTGGCTTGTCACCATCGAAGACAACCAGGCAATTGCACTGCAGGGGGATCCGGCCCACCCTGTGACCCGCGGTGCCCTGTGTCCGCGGATGGACGGATTCATCGACGATGTCGTCTACAACCCGGACCGACTTCTCCACCCGCTCAAGCGGGTCGGACCGAAAGGGGAGGGCCGCTTCGAGCGCGTCGGATGGGATCAGGCGCTCGATGAGGTGGCGGGACGGCTACAGACGATTCTGGCCGAAAGCGGTCCGACTGCGGTCCTGCCCTATAGCTACTATGGCACGGAAGGGATCGTCCAGGCGGAGTCGATCGATCGTCGCTTCTTCGCCCGATTGGGCGCCACGAGGCTCGAGCGGAACGTGTGCGGCAGCGCCGGATCGGAAGGTTTGGCCGCCACGATGGGCACCTACCAGGGCATTCTCCCCGACGACGTCATCCACAGCCGATTCATCCTGATATGGGGCGCCAATCCGGTCGTCACGAATCCGCACAACTGGACGCTGATCGAGGAGGCGCGCCGTAGCGGCGCCAAGATTGTCGTCATCGATCCCATGCGTACGCGGACAGCGCAGAAGGCAGACATCCACTTGGCCATAAAGCCCGGTACGGATACGGCACTCGCGCTGGGCATGATGCACGTCATCATCCAGGAGGATCTGCACGACGCCGACTATGTGGCGCGCTACACGCTCGGTTTCGACCGGCTGGCAGAGCGCGCGGCCGCATTCACGCCCGAGCGCGTCGCCCGCATGACCGGATTGACGGCCGAACAGATTGTGGATCTGGCACGAAGATACGCGACAACCCGTCCTTCGGTCATCCGGCTGCTTATCGGGTTGGAGCACCATCACAACGGGGGGATGACCTACCGTACGATTGCCTGTCTTCCCGGACTCACGGGGGCATGGCGCGATCTGGGAGGGGGCCTGCTCCACTTCACCTGGGACCTCTTCAGTCGGTGCCTCGATTTTGATGCGGCGTCCATGCCGGAGTTGGAAGATGCATCGATTCGTTCGGTCAACATGGTTCAACTCGGCTCGGCGCTGACGAACGCAGAGATGGACCCGCCCATCCGGGCGCTGATCGTCTACAACAGCAACCCCGCCACCATCGCGCCGAACCAGAATCTCGTGGTAGAGGGCCTTCGCCGGGAGGATTTGCTCACGGTCGTGCTCGATCATTTCGTGACCGATACGGCGCGTTATGCCGATTACGTGTTTCCCGCAACGACGCAGTTCGAACATCTGGACCTGATGGCTTCCTGGGGCGAGCGCTACCTGGCACTCAACATGCCGGCCATCGCTCCGCTGGGCGAGTCGGCGCCGAATTCAGAGTTCTTCCGGCGGCTCGCGCGCCGGCTCGGGTTTGCGGAAGACTACCTCTACGAGTCGGACGAGCAGATCATCCGGCGCGTACTCGCCAAAAAGCACCGGTTCCTGGAAGGCATCACGTATGAGCAACTCCGGCGGGACGGATGGGCGCCGTTGCGAATTGAGCAGCCCTTTCTGCCCTTCGCTGAAGGGGAATTCCAGACGCCCTCCGGACGCTGTGAATTCTATGCGGATGGGCAGGTCGCCGCCGGACTCGACCCGCTACCGGCGGTCGAAACCGAAAGGCAGGGCAAAGACGGCGCCGCAGCGTATCCTCTCGTGCTACTGAGCCCGAAATCGACGGAAACCTTCCTGAATTCCAGTCACGCCAACCAGCGGCGTCAACTCGCGGCCGCAGGAGAAGCCTTCCTCGATATGCACGAGGCGGATGCGGCCGAGCGTGGCATCGCCCATGGAGAATGGGTGCGCGTGTTGAATGGGCGGGGTTCGGTCGAAGTGCGGGCGCGTGTCGAGAATCTCGTTCGAGAGGGCGTGGTGGCCCTGCCCCACGGGTGGTGGGCTTCGCTGATGCCGGGTGGCTCTTCCGCCAACGCCCTCACGCCGGACGGCCTGTCGGACCTCGGAGGCGGCGGAGATTTTCATGATGCCCGCGTCGAGGTGAAGCGCTCAACAGACGTGAGCTAGTCGATCTATCCGGAAAGCGAAAAGTCTGCCGCCGCTGAATCCACCGACGAAATCCGCCCCACTTCCTCCATCCTACCTATTATGTTGTCCGTGTCCGAAAAATCCACCCTCTCGAATCTGTCTGTGCTCGTCGTCGACGATGATGAGGACATGCGGCTCTACCTTCGAAGCTGCCTCCAGAGTGCGGGCGTTACGAACATCATCCAGGCGACCAACGGTCTCGAGGCCCTCCACCTGGCCCGCAATGTGTCGTTGGACCTCATCATCACCGATGTCGCCATGCCCGGACTCGACGGGCATGCCCTCCACAGGGCACTGAAGGCGGATGAGCGTCTGGCCGCAATCCCCCTCCTCCTTGTCAGTGGCCTCGCTCACTTGCAGGCGGCGCAAACGGATGCCGTTGGCTTTCTCGCCAAGCCGTTCAACGCGGCCACACTGCGGGCTCGGATTGACCTTCTGCTGCAGCAACCGCCCAAGACAGCCTGACGACCAGGGCCTCAGCAGGGCATGCGCGAAGGATCGGAGCGTCTTCGAAGGGGATTTGCCGAAGTCGGAGAAACCGATGCAGCCGAAGCCGGCCCGGATGGCTCGCCTATCGATGCCGGATGAGCCGAAGCTGCCGACGATCCGCGGGATAGTCCCCCGCGCCGCTTGCCCCTTACGCTGCCGGATGCGACCTTGAGGTAGGTAGGTGCGAATACGGAGACTCAAATCAGCAATCTGATGATTGGGTCAACGATTTCCCACTACCGGATCCTCGAGGAACTGGGCCGGGGTGGGATGGGGGTCGTCTACAAGGCCGAGGATACGCGCCTCAAGCGGACGGTGGCGCTCAAGTTCCTTCCGGCAGCGCTTACCCGCGATCCGGAGGCGAAGGCCCGTTTCCTTCACGAAGCGCAGACCGCTTCCTCGCTGCAGCATGCTGCCATCTGCACCGTCCACGATGCGGACGAGACCGACGATGGGCAGGTGTTCATGGTGATGGACTGTTACGAGGGAGAGACGCTGTCGGAGCGCCTTCGGGGCGGGCCATTGGCCCTCGATCGGGCGCTGGATATCTTCTGCCAGGTCGCGGACGGCCTGCGCAAGGCACACGAGAAGGGCATCATCCACCGCGACCTGAAGCCGGCCAACGTCTTCCTCACCGCGGACGGCCCGGCCAAAATCCTGGACTTCGGGTTGGCCAAACTCGCCGGGCAGACGAAACTGACCCGGGAAGGGACGACGCTCGGCACGGTGGCCTATATGTCGCCCGAACAGGCGAGGGGAGAGACTGTCGACCATCGCTCGGATATCTGGTCGTTGGGCGTCATCCTCTTCGAAATGGTGACGGGTCGCCTGCCGTTCCAGGGAGACTACGACCAGGCCGTTATCTACGCGATCCTCAACGAAACTCCTGCGCATCCCTCGACACTCCAACCCGACGTCCCGGAGGCGATCGAACGGATCATCGCCGGCTGTCTGCAGAAGGATCCCTCGGACCGGGTTCAGGACATTTCTGCGCTGTTGGAGGACCTGGAGTCACTGAGGCACGGGACGTTATCGTCCATATCGACTCCCCGGCCGCGGCCGAGGATAGGTCGGACGAAGAGCAAACGGAGGAGCATCCTCGCGGGAGCCGCCCTTCTCGGTATCCTTGTGGTGGTCACCGGGGTCCTATTATGGAGAACAGGAAAAGGAAATCCCGATTCGCATGCTGCCCGATTGGTGGTGTTGCCATTTGACAACGTAGGTCCCCCGGAAAACGAATACTTTACGGACGGAATGACGGATGAATTGACCACCCGATTGGCTTCCTTGAGTGAGCTACGCGTCATTTCCCGAACAAGTGCCTTTGTATATGCGAACACGGATAAAGGAATTGACCGTATCGGCAAAGAATTGGATGTGGGATATGCGCTTTCGGGATCTGTTCGATGGGCACAAACCCAGGATGGATCGAGTCGAATACGAATTTCTCCCAGCCTTACACGAATCGCCGATAAAACCATCCTCTGGGCTGAGACTTACGATGTGGTCATCGATGACGTATTCCAGGCTCAGACGGAGATCGCCCAGCGTGTCGTAGAGAATCTCGGCATCACCCTTTTTGCGCCGGATCGGAAGGCCGTCGAAACGGCGCCGACGCAGAATCTGGAAGCCTATCAGGCCTTCTTGCGAGCCCGCTATTTCGAGCGCAGGCCCCATTTCACCGCCGAGAACTGGCTGCAGGCCGTTGAGGCCTATCGGAAGGCGACCGAACTCGATCCCGGGTTCGCACTCGCGTTCGCGGAACTGTCCAAGGCCCATGCCCGCCTCCATTACCACTATTACGACCACTCGGACGAACGGCTGGAGATGGCGAAACGGGCGGCTGAGCAAGCCAAACGGCTTTCGCCGGACGTGCCTGCCGTGCATCTGGCGCTTGGATACTACCGGCTCTACGCGGAACGGGACACCGACGCGGCCCGCGAGGAATTTGCCAGCGCCGAGCGGGGGATGCCGCGGAATGTGGATGTCTACAGGGCGAAAGCGGCTGCGGCAATGATCGACGGGGACTGGACCGAGGGCATGATCAACAGCCGGGAAGCGTTTCGGCTGAGTCCTCGCGATCCCGCCGTAGCCCTTGACCTGGCTGAATGTTTCTGGCTGCTCAGACGATTCGAGGAGGCCGTCGATATCAGCGACCGCGCGATCGAGCTTGCGCCGGAGGATGCATGGCCCTACCTGTACAAGGCCTTCGCCCTGTTGGGCGGGAGGGGCGCTGTGGCGGAGACGAGGGCCGTTCTGGACATGGTGCCGAAGGAACACTCCTGGGCGCCCCTGGTGATGTACTGGCAGGACTTCTACGAGCGTAAGTACGAGAACGCAATCGAGAACCTGACGGCAAACGCACGGGGTGGGTGGATCCGCACGAAAGTGTGGGCCATGCCGATTTCGCTTCAGAATGCGTATGCGTACCGATTGATGGGGCAAATGGAGAAAGCACGGGAGGAATACGAAGCCGCAAGAATCGCATTGGAGGAAGCCGTGAGGAAATCACCGGATGACCAGCGGTACCACGGTTCGCTGGGAATTGCGTATGCAGGACTGGACCGAAAAGTGGAAGCGGTACGCGAGGGTACCCTCGCTGCCTCCTTGCTGCCCATGGAAATGGACGCCATGTACGGGATCAGACCGCTCCAGGATCTGGCGCAGATCTATACGCTTCTCGGGGACGTCGATTCGGCGGTGGCCCAACTGGATGTTCTACTTTCACGCCCGACCTGGCTGGCCGTCGAATGGATTAAAGTGGATCCGACGTGGGATGATATTCGGGGAACACCACAATTCGAAGCCCTGCTGAAGAAACACGAATCACCCCGGAAATAGGGGCCGCGGGATCCGGTTCCTCCGCGGTCAATCGGCAGCAGCACCCGGCGTCCAGCTATGCGGTCAAGGATGCGGGAAACACGCGCAATACCAGCCCTCATGACGCAGGCTCCGTTCCATCCGATGCAGCCCCTCTGAAGGTAGCCTGCTCGACGTACTCCCGTGCCAGGGACACGTTCGCTCCTCGGTCAACGGCGGGAATCTGTCTCGCGGTCCTCCGCCAACGCCGCCCTCGCAATGCCGCGCAACATGCCACCGAAGACGAGTTGGTGCACGGGGAAAAGCGCGTACCAGTAGGCGCGCCCGAAAAAGCCCACCGGGTCGAAAATCGCCGTCTGACGGATAATCGACCCCGCCGGGCCTCCGGTTACCTCAAACTCGAGCCACGCCCTTCCAGGCACTTTCATTTCGGCGGCGAGCCGCAGCAAGTGATCGGGCTCAAATGCCTCCACGCGCCAGAAGTCCAGCGTGTCTCCTACGCGCAAGAGGGTGGGAGACGGCCGTCCGCGCCGCGTGCCGACGCCGCCGACGAGGAGATCGAGGAACCCGCGCAGTCGCCACAGCCAATTCCAGGCATACCATCCGGTGTCTCCTCCGATCACCTGAATCGGGGCAAAGGCCCGCGAGGGAGAAACCGCGACCTCGATCGTCCGGGAATCAACGAGCCGCGTCCCGAAACGAACGCCCCCCCACGACCGGGGCTCACCCGCCGATGAAAGCGCGTCTGACCAGCGCGTCTCGGCATATTTCTTCTCTTCCCCGGCAAGCGCCCTCCGCACCGCCTCCTCGACGCCGATGGGCCGGATGGGAAACGCGCGCGACGCCGCGTCATCGTGGACTACCGTCGCGTGGACGATACTCTCGATGAGTTTCCGACCAATGCGGGCGTAAAGCGGGGTGACCAGCCCCAACCACAAACTGGAGAGGAAGGGGCTGAGGATCGGCACGGGAATCATCCGCAGCCGCATCCCGCGCTGCTTCGCATAGGCCCGCATGACGTCGGCATAGGACATCCGGTCGGACCCGCCGATCTCGAAGACGCGGGACCCGTCGACCGCGAAGGTCAATCCCGCCTCCAGGTACGCGAGGACGTCATCGATTGCGATCGGTTGCGCCGGCACGTTCACCCATTTGGGAGCAATCATCACGGGAAGATGCTCCACCAGCGAACGAATCATCTCGAATGACAAACTCCCCGACCCGATGATAATCGATGCCCGGAACTCCAGCACCGGGACGCCTGACTGGCGCAATATGTGCCCGACTTCCTGGCGGCTTTTCAGATGGGGAGAAAGATCCTCTTCTTCCTCGCCCAATCCGCCCAGATAGATGATGCGGCTGATCCCGGCGTCCCGGGCTGCCTCACCGAAATTCTGTGCCGCACGACGGTCCGTCTCCTCGAAAGCACCACGAGAGCCCATAGAGTGGACGAGATAGTACGCCACATCTACCCCCGCCATCGCCGCATCAAGGCTGGCCCGGTCAAGCACATCTCCGCGGACCACCTCCGTCGACGGTCCCACCTTTGACACGAGCGTCTCCGGGCGTCGAGCGAGGCAACGCACCACATGACCCTCATCCTCGAGTACCCTGAGAAGACGTCCGCCGACATACCCGCCGGCCCCGGTGAGAAGAATACGCGAGGGCAAATCCATGAGGGTTTCCTGTGATAAGGCTGGGCCGTCGTGATGTCGATAAGGTAGCCTATCTATCTCCCCGATCCGAATTGGGAGGCGAAACGACCGCTCGATTCCCTCCGGCGCCGGATTCGGTCGGGTCGAAGCCGAAACCGCGACTGCGAGCGAGGCGATCAATTGTTCAGGCCGGCAGCCGTAATCCCCGGGCACGTGGGGCATATCTCGTGACCGTTGCCTTGTCCGGCCTCGGGACATGCCGTAGAATGAGAGCAGAACCCCTCCATCTTATGGTTCAACCGCGTTCAGAATGTGCCAGCCGAAGCCCTCGATGACCATCCGTCCCCGCCTCTTTCAGCTCCTGATCCTGATTGCTGCATCAAGCGTTCTCTCCTCCTGCACCCGGCCAACGACCTACGATGTCGTCGTCTACGGATGCACGTCTGCCGGCATCGCCTCCGCGGTGCAGACGCACCGCATGGGCAAGACAGTCGTGATGGTCTGCCCCGAAACGCACCTGGGCGGGTTGACCGCCAGTGGACTCGGGTGGACCGACTCCGGCCTGAAGGAAGCCGTCGGCGGATTCGCCCGGGAATTCTACCGGCGCCTGAAAACCCACTACGACACGGACTCCGCCTGGGTCTACCAGCAACCGGAGGAGTACGCGCACTACGGCCCGGACGACGACGCGATGTGGGTCTTCGAGCCCAAAATCGCCGAGGTATTCTTCGAGCGGATCGTCGCGGAAGAAGGTTTTCCGGTCTTTCGCGACCGGTGGCTCGATCGCGAGAAGGGGGTCAAAAAGGATGGACCCGCAATCGTCTCCTTCCGCACGCTCGATGGGGCCACCTGGCGAGGTCGCGTGTTCATCGACGCCACCTACGAGGGCGACCTCATGGCGGCCGCCGGCGTCTCCTACACGACAGGACGCGAGTCAAATTCGGTATACGGAGAAACGCTCAACGGGGTTCAAACCTTGAACGCCGTTTCGCACCAGTTTGACTATCCCGTCGATCCCTACATCGTACCGGGTGACCCGTCCTCCGGACTCCTCCCCCGTATCCACGGCGATGACCCCGGAGCGGAAGGGGAGGGCGACCATCGGGTACAGGCCTACTGCTTCCGGATGTGCCTGACCGACGAACCCGCCAACCGGATTCCCTTCCCCAAGCCCGGTTCCTATGATCCCTTCGAGTACGAACTCCTCGCGCGGTATCTGGACGGCGGCTGGCGCGGTATCTGGAACAAATTCGACCCGGCTCCGAACCGCAAAACGGACACCAACAACCACGGCGCCTTCTCCACTGACAACATCGGGAAGAACTACGATTATCCGGAGGCCTCCTATGAGCGCCGGCGGGAGATCATCCGCGAACATGAGGACTATCAAAAGGGCCTCATGTGGTTCCTCTCGAACGACCCGCGCGTCCCGGAAGATGTGCGCGAGCGGATGAGCCAATGGGGACTCGCGGCCGACGAGTTCGTCGACAACGGATACTGGCCACACCAGATCTACGTCCGCGAAGCCCGCCGCATGGTCAGCGATTTCGTGATGGCCGAACCTCATCTGCGCGGTCTGATGCCGACCCCAAAGCCGATCGGTATGGGCTCCTACAACATGGACTCGCACAACGTCCAGCGCTACGTGGACGCGAACGGCCACGCGCGTAACGAAGGCGATATCCAGGTCAATCCCGGCGGACCCTACCCGATCAGTTACGAGGCAATCGTGCCGAAGAAGTCGGAGGCAACCAATCTGCTCGTCCCCGTTTGTCTGTCCTCGTCGCACATCGCCTACGGCTCGATCCGGATGGAACCGGTCTTCATGATCCTCGGCCAATCGGCGGCAACCGCGGCTGTTTTCTCTCTGGAGGATGGACTTGCTGTTCAGGATGTCCCGTATGAACGGCTCCGGGAGCGTCTGATCGCAGACGGACAGGTGCTCGAACTCGACCTTGGTGACCTCTCGAAGTAACGGACAACCGCGCCGGCCATGGCAAAGAGGAAAATCCCGAATGAATTGCCCGGTCTGGGGCCCGTCTCCATGGCGTTGCTCTCTGAGATCGGCGTGTTTACGCGGGCCGATCTGGAAGGACTGGGGGCGGTTTTGGCCTACCGGATCCTGAAGCACCGGCGCCCGGAAGTCACCCTCAACATGCTGTACGCCCTGCACGCCGCCCTGAACGGTGGACGATGGGATTTGATCACAAAAGAGGAAAAAGAACGGCTGAAGAAGGAGGCGGACGAGGTGCGGTGGGAGATCCCGAAATCGTGAATCGTGTCGCCACGATTCAGTCATGCGCTCCGGCGTTGAGAAGGGGCTTCACTATCCTCCACACCCCCAATCCCAGCGCCACCACCGCCGAGCCCACGACCAGCACATCCACCACAAAAGGATCCCAGGAAAGGCCCGTGATGAGGTCCAGGTAGTACTTCACGTAGGATGCGGGTAGCCCCGTTTCGCCGAGCTGCCGCTTAACGTCCCAATGCCAGTCCGTGCAGGGACAATACCCCCACCCGTAGAAGATCCCGAGTCCAAACCAGGACAGGAAAGTCAGACTCAGGGTCGCGAGATGTGCCTTCTGCGTGCGTCGCCAGATCCACCCGGTCAGATTGAAGGTCACGAACGACCAGTGGAAGACCACGAAGAACCAGTCGAGGAAGTGTAGTGTTGCCTGACTCATGTCGGTGTGCGGCCGCTCTTTCAACGCCATCCCTGCCGCTCGTCGCACCAGATCCCGACAATTTCGCCAATCGCGGAAGCCTCGGTCCCTGTTGCAGCGTATACGCAGCAAATGTAACGATCCGTCACAATGAAGTCTGCTCTGCGCGTCATCCTGGACCTGTTCAAACCGACACTGTGGGTCTTCGCGCTTGCAGCGGGAGCCTGCGGACAGTCCCCAGGGCCCGGCGGGAGCCCCGCCGAATCGCACGTACACCATGCGCTTGGGGTGTTTGAACAGGCCGTAGGACGCCTCGAAGGTGAGGCGGCGGCGGTCGAAGACCTGCTCTTGCCGGTCCGCCTGTTGCGCCCTGCCGAAGAAGACGCGCTCCGGAGATTTCCGAATGCCCAACACCTGGCCCGCGCTCAGGCGCTTGGCGTGGCGCCGATCCTTTCTGCGGAAGCCGCCGAACCACTGGTTGAAGCGGGACGACTGGTACGACTGGACGCGGATTCCCCGTATTGGACGGTCCGCCGCCTCGACTATTCCCTTCCATATGCCACACCCGACGTGCACGCCCTGCTCACCGAGCTGGGCAGTCGGTTCCATGCGGAATTGGATAAACTAAATATCCCCCCCCTGCGCCTGGAGGTTTCCTCCGCCTTGCGTACTGCGGGTTTGCAGGCCAACCTGCGGCGAACCAACGAGAATGCGGCCGGCGATCGGAGTCCCCATGAGTACGGGACCACGATCGATATCGCCTACGACGGTTTTGCCGCTCCGCAACGGTCCACCTCCTGGGAGGTCCCCGATCTCGATGCAGCCTTTGCACCGGTTCTAAAGAGGACGGGGGAGATTTACCTCGAACGTGTCGCGGCCCGAAAATCCCGCGAACTGCAGGCTATCCTGGGACGCGTCCTGCGCGAGATGCAGGACGAAGGGAAAGTGCTCGTCACCCTGGAGCGGCTACAGCCGGTGTATCATTTGACGGTAGCCAGGAAATACTGATAGTTGCGAATATTGAAGAATAAGACTTTATAGTTTAGGAGTTTAGGAGTTTAGTAGTTTAGAAGTTGGCCTCCACTCTCCACACTCTCCATACTTTCCACACTTTCCACACTCCCCATGGTCACCTCCATCATCCTACTTCGCGTCGAGCGCACCCTCATCAACCCGGCCGCCGAGCGCTTGGCCGCGATGGACGGTATTTCGGAGGTCTATTCCGTGAGTGGTTCGTACGACCTTGTCGCCATTGCTCGCGTTCGAACCAATGCAGAACTGGCCGATCTGGTGACGCGCAACATGCTGCTGGTTGAAGGCATCCTCGAGACGGAGACGATGCTCGCATTTCAGGCCTTTTCGCGACACGATCTGGAGGCGATGTTCTCCATCGGCATCGAGGAGTAGGGCCCATGCAAGACTTCTCCCAGCTCCTCGAGCCCGCTCTTACCCCGGTCACCCTCATCTCAGGTGTGGGGCTGCTGCTCCTCAGCATGGTGAACCGGTACAACCACGCCATCAATCGCATCCGCGAGTTGATTAAGGAAAGGCGGGTCGCCGACGAAAGCGACCAGGAACGTATCCAGCAATCGATCGCGGTGATCTATGATCGCTGCAAAATCATGCGGCACGCCATCCGGTCGGTTGCGAGCAGCCTTGCCTCGAGCGCCGCAATGGTGTTTACGATCTCACTGGAGGGGCTTTTCGATGTGGACCTTTTCATGCTGAAAGCGTCCTTTCTGGTGATCTCAGTGGCGCTCGTCGTCCTCTCTACTATCCTCTTCGTGATCGAAATTACCTATTCCCTCCGTGCCCTCGAAATCGATATGGCACAGTAGCATGCACATACTCCCCACACATCCCATACTCCCCACACACCCCATACTCCCCATACTCCCCATCCTCCTCGCCCTCCTCCTCGCCCCTGCCGGCGCCCCCGCCCAGTCCTCCGACTGGCTTCCACTCTTCGACGGCGAAACGCTCGATGGCTGGCGAACGGGCGAGCATGCAGGCACCTTCAGGGTGGAGGACGGCACGCTGATCGCCCACGGTCCCCGAGCACACCTCTTCTACGTCGGTCCCGTGGCCGACCACACCTTCCGCAATTTTGAGTTAGAGGCGGAAATCAGGACCCGCCGCTGTGCCAATTCGGGTATCTACTTCCACACCACCTTCCAAAGGCAAGGCTTCCCCACCAAAGGCTACGAAGTACAGGTAAACAATAGCCATCTCGACCGAAAACGTACCGGCGGTCTCTACAGCGTGCGGGACATCCGAACCCGTGTCGCGAACGACAACGAATGGTTCACACTCCGCATTCGCGTCGAGGGCAAACGTATCCGGACCTACGTGAACGACTCCCTCATCGTCGATTTTACTGAATCAGTCGACTTCATACCGCCGAAGAAACATCCGGAACGCAAACTCGGTAACGGTACTTTCGCTATTCAAGGGCACGATCGCTTCAGCAAAGTCGCCTACCGCAATATCCGCGTCCGGCTTCTCCCGGACTGACCGCGGCAAAACGTTCGTCAGTCGGCGCACGAAGACGAACCCGACCCTTCACAACCACGAGGACCGCTCGTGAAAGCCGCTCTTCTCCTGGCGGGACTGCTCCTGGCAGGCTGTGCATCGTCGTCCGGCTCTCGATCCGCGTACGATGTCGATCTACACCAAACCACCTACGAATCCACCCGCGTACTCCTGGGCCATCGTGACATGAGTGCGGGCCTCGTAGCCGGCCAGCGCGTCATGCTAAAGGCGGTGGCCACCTGCCCGGGGCGAGATTGTACCCCCGAGGTTGTCGACCTTCTCTTTCTCAACTCCGGCAGCGGCGTGCTTCACATCGACAACCGCCGCATCGAGATCACCTTTGACGACACGACGCTCTCCTGGGAAGATGAGGACCGCCGGATTGAGTCCGGCTTCAACCCGCTTCCTCCAGGCGAATTTGCCCGATTTCGGCTATCGTTTTCGGACTTTTCTCGCCTGTCCCGATCGACACACGCCACCGTTGCCTTCGGTCAGACATCAACCGCACTGTTCCCCCTGAGCCCATCCGCCCTGGAGTCATTTCGAGAGTTTGTCGCGTCCACCAACCCGTCCTCATGATCCCACACCCCTTTCACTGGATTCGACCTGCGCATTGGAGGCCGGCATTCTTGACGCTGCTGGCGCTCACAGTTCTCACCGGTGCCGTACTCCGCCTTGTCGATCGCCCGCTCACGTCCGATGCGGTCCCCCGCGGCATCGTCTCCTTCGAACTTGCGGGGAGCCAAGAACGTGCGGGAGAGGTCCTCTCCATCTGGGAGGAGGCAAACGTTCTCCGCTACTCAGGGCTGAGTCTGGGGCTCGACTTCGTCTTCCTGTTGTTCTATGCCGGCGCAATCGGACTCGGCGCCCTGCTGGCGGGCCGGGCGCTTCGGCGCCGCTCGAAATGGTGGTGGACCGGAGCGGTTCTCAGCGCATGGGCCGCGGTTCTGGCCGCCGGCCTGGACGCCATCGAGAACATGGCCCTGATCCGGATGCTCCTCGGGGCAACGGGATCATTGTGGCCTGCCGTTGCCTGGTGGACTGCCGTGCCGAAATTCGCCCTCGTGGCCGCTGGATTCCTCTTCGCGGTGGCAGCATGGATCGCCGTGCCGCTCCGGAGCACGGCACTGCCTCGGGACAAAGTTCTTCAGGAAGATGACGCGACGGCACCCGAGGCTCCTGTCCCGGAACTCCTCATGCCCGGCCTGCCCGCTCCGCTCGTCTGGCTGAACCCTCCCAATGAGTGGTCGGTTTGGCCGCCGCGGTGTCTGGCGATTACGGCCGGACCGAACACGGACTGGTTTGTGGATCCGCGCGGCGGCAGATCGGTGTCCAACGCACCCGCCGCCCTGTTCTCTCCGGGTGACGGGGACTTTGTCCTGTCCGCAACGGTTGAGGTTCGCTTTGCCTCCACCTTCGATGCGGGCGTTCTTCTGGTCCGCGCCGGGAAGACCCGCTGGGCCAAGCTCTGCTTCGAGGCTTCGCCCCGCCGGGAGCCGATGGTGGTCAGTGTCGTGACCAACGGCTACTCCGATGACTGCAACGCATCGGTGATCGAAAGCGGGCACGTCCACTTCCGCATCTGCCGGATCGGCCAGGCCTTTGCCTTTCATTATTCAATCGATGGCAACCGTTGGCATCTCGTGCGCCACTTCACGCTCGGGGCCATTTTCGACACCTTGCAGATCGGCTTTTCCACACAGTCGCCGACCGGACAGGGCTGCGCGGCAACGTTCTGCAACATCCGATTCGTGCCGGAGACGGTGGAAGACATCAGGGCTTGAGCCGGATCGTCCGATCCTTTGGAGTTCCGATGTGCGCTCCACCGGGGCTAACATCCCTGCTCCGTCGCATTTCCGAGTCCGATTGCCCGATCATGCGGCGCAGCAGGCAGCCTCCGTCAGGAACCACAGAAGACCAAACTGCTCCGGATTCATGAGCCCCGGCCGCAGAACCCGTTTCGGACGGACACTCCTCCGGGATGCCGGCGCCGCTGTAGCGGACCGTCGCCCTTGCCGTGTCACCGGTACACCGTGGTTGCCATGGGGTGGTGCCGGAATCGCCTTCCGGTTTCGCAAGAAGTTCGCGGCATCGTAGTTTCGCCGGGTCTTCGGCCCGTATACCATTACTGATTCTCCACCACACCCGACAGGGATGTACCCTGAAGGGCGTCTTTTCGCACCCACCACGAACAACACCGCCATGAAAATCCACCTGTTCGTCCTGACTATCTTCCTGGGCGTCATTCTGGCCGTACACCTCGCGATGAACGGCAAAGTCGGTGCGGCCATCTCGAATCCGCGTGTGGCCAACGCGCTTTTCTGGTGCATCGGCGCCGTGGCCGCGTTGGTTGTAGGCTTCACGGGTTGGAAGGCCGGAGCCCTGAGCCCGCTCGCCAACGTGCATCCCCTTCTGCTCACGGCCGGCGTCCTCGGTGCGCTGTTGGTGTTCGCCATCGCGTGGTTGATTCCGGTCGTCGGCGCTGGTCCGGTCATGGTCACACTGCTGGCCGGGCAGGTCATCGGCGGACTCGTCATGTCCCATTTCGGCTGGCTGGGGTCGCCGGTGGAGCCCATCACCTGGATGAAGACCATCGGAGTCCTCGTGATGATCGGAGGCGCCGGGCTGGCAACGCTGGTCAAGTGACGAAACTCCGTCGTCCTTCACCCAACCATTCGATCCTATCTCCAACCACACCGAGCCCATGGAGCGTATAACCCTCGGCAAATCCGGCGTTGAAGTCAGTGCCCTGTGCTTCGGCACGGACTTGATCGGAAGCCGCATTTCGCAATCCGACGCGTTCAGACTTTTCGATACGTTTTTCGAAGCCGGCGGCACGTTTATCGATACCGCCAACTTCTACTCGAGCTGGTACCCTGGCTGTGTCGGGGGCGAGGCCGAGACGACGATCGCCCGATGGATGAAGGATCGCGGAAATCGCGATCGGATGCAGATCTCCTCGAAACTCGCATTCGACTATCCGGGGTGCGAAGGAGGACTGAACGCCCGGGAGATCGAACGCGAATGCGAAAAGAGTCTTCAGCGCCTCGGGACGGATCGGATTGACGTCTACCAGGCGCACCGTGACGACTTCGACACCCCCGTGGAGGAAACAATGGAGGCGTTCGACCGGCTCATAAAGGCCGGAAAAGTCCGTGCAATCGGAGCAAGCAACCTCTGGATCTGGCGCATCGCGGAAGCGAATATGCTGGCCGAACTGAAAGGGTGGACCCCCTACTCGATCATCGAACAACGCCACACCTACCTGCGCCCGCGGCACGGCGCCGATTTTGGGCCGCAGATCGTGGTGTCGGAAGACCTGAAACGCTTCGCGAAGCATCACAACATCGGTCTGATCGCCTACTCCATCCTCCTGCAGGGTGCCTATACCCGCGACGACCGCCCGATCCCGGCGCAGTATGCAGGGCCTGAAGCAGACGACCGACTCGAAGCGCTCCGCGCCGTGGCGTCGCAAGTCGGTGCCACGCCCAACCAGGTCATCATCGCCTGGATGCGACAGAGTGATCCTCCGATGCTCCCGATCGTCGTCGGCACGACTCCGGAACAACTGGACGAGAACCTCACGGCGCTCGACGTCATACTTTCCGACACCCAAATGGAAATCCTCAACACGGCGGGGAATCCGGACGTCAAGAAAGCGTGGCTGCGCTGACCTTCGTCCCTCACAATGGTCATACCAACTCCGCCTGACTGTCGCTAGGAAGCTGGAGTGGCGGCAAGGACCAGCAGGGTCGAGACCGCAGGTCGACACGCTCCCGGCAGCGCGGACACTGTTCGCTATTCGCCAGATGATCCGAGGAAGCACCTGCCCATCCCCATGCACGTACAAACCGGTTCGACGATGAAAAGAACAACCTTCCTGCGCACAATCTCGGCCGCGAGTCTTCTTGTGATGCTCGCTTCGGGACTCGCCGCGCAGCCAGAAGAGATCATTTTCAAGCCCGTCAAGATCGACGGGCCCCTCCACAATCCGATCGCACATACATACTGGTTCGGGCCGTTTTCCGAGACGGCTTCCGTGGGCGACTTCGACAACGACGGCGACCTCGACATCGCGGCCGGACAGAACTGGTACGAAGCGCCACTCTGGATCAAGCACGAGCGCTTCCGGGACGGCGCGGAAATCAACGGCCCTGAAACAGAGAGCAATAGCGAATTCGCGATGGACGTCAATCGGGACGGCCTTATGGATATCGTAAGCTCCGGCTGGATGTTCATGAAGGGGGCGTACTGGTATGAAAATCCGGGCAACAAGACAGACGTCTGGAAATCGACGCGCATCCACCGGGCCTTCAACATGGAAGGCGTCATCCACGGCGACATCGACGGCGACGGAGATGAGGATATCCTCGTCAACCACTGGGCGCTCGTGGAGGGACAACAGATGACCTGGCTGGAACACATCGATGAAGACCCCTGGTTCATCGAACACACCGTGGGCACGGCTAGCGACAGCCATGGCAACGGCCTCGGTGACATCAACGGGGACGGGCGGATGGACATCATCTGCCTCGATGGTTGGTATGAGCAGCCGGAGAACCCCAATGCGCCGGAATGGACGTTCCATCGTGATTGGGCCTTCGAGCCGTCCATGGGCCGCGGGAATGCCGTCTCCCACCCCATTCTCGTTCACGACGTCAACGAAGACGGCCTGAATGACGTCATCATCGGGTCGTCCCATGCCTATGGCCTCGCGTGGTACAGCCAGAAAATGGCGAACGGCCGGCGCACATTCGAGCGGCACTGGATTGAAACCGACTACAGCCAATTTCACACGATGGCGCTCGGCGACCTCAACGGGGACGGGAAGCTGGATCTCGTCGCCGGAAAGCGGCTCTTCGCCCACCACGGGGACGATATCGGAGCCATGGAGCCGCTCTATGCCTTCTGGTACGATCTGAATGGAGGGTACATCAAGCGGAACATCCTCTCGTTTAATCATCTTCCCTACTACCCCGAAGAGGGGGGTATCAACCCGGCGCCGAACTACGTCGTCAGCGTGGGCATGAAGCTCAATATTGCCGACATGGACGGCGACGGCGACAACGACGTCGTCATCGCCGGGAAAGGGGGACTGTACCTCTTCACCAATCACGGGCGTCCCCCGAGCCTCGCGAATCTCCATGTTCTGGCCCCGGAGTCTGCCTATCCCACGTGGCGCGAGTGGCCGGTGTACGGAAGCCTCTTCAACGGGAAAGACCTCACGGGATGGCGCGGCGATGAAGCACACTGGAAAGTCATCGACGGCGTCATCGATTACGACGGACTGTCCAAGGCTGCCGAAAAGAACCTGTGGACGGTCGACGAATACGGGGATTACAAACTCCATATCGAATGGCGATTCAAGGATACGCCCGGCCTGTACGACATGCCTACGATCCTTCCGGACGGCACCGATGCGAAGGACGCTGATGGGAAGGTGATCACGACGCCGACCCCCAACGCCGACTCGGGGATCTTCGTGCGTGGGCCGGAGCACCAGGTGAACCTCTGGAACTGGCCGGTCGGATCCGGCGAACTCTGGTCCGTGCGGACGAACGAGGCGCTGCCCACGGAACTCCGCGCCGCGGCCATCCCGTCGAGGAAGATGGACTACCCGATTGGCCAGTGGAACGCGATGGATATCACCGTGATCGGTGATCGGGTCTCGGTTATGCTGAACCGGGAGATGGTCATCCACAATGCGCAGATTCCCGGGCTGCCGGCCCGCGGACCTATCGGGCTCCAACACCACGGCTCAGCGCCGGAAACCGGCGTCTATGACGGTGCGGCAAGCGTGATCCAGTTCCGAAATGTCTGGATCGATCGGTTCGACGATGACCGGGGGCCAACCGCTGAGGAGTGGCAAGCGCGATACGGATTCGTAGCGGAGGATGGTTTCGAGTCGCTGTTCGACGGGACCAGCCTCGACGGATGGCTCAAAGGGCCGGACAACGCCTGGGTCATCGAGGACGGGGTCCTCACGCTGCAACGGGAATTCGACGGCGCAGAGCACAATGCGGACTACCTCTGGACGGCCGAGCAGTACGGCGATTTTATCTTCGATTTCGAGTTCAAGGTGGCGCAGAATACCAACAGCGGCGTCTTTTTCAGGACCTCCGACCTGAACGATCCCGTGTATACGGGTTTCGAAATGCAGGTCAACAATTCGTACGGCGCAAGGGACGTGAATCGCCGCGGAACCCTCGGTGCCGTCTACGAGCTGCAGGCGCCTGAGAAGAACGCTTCGAAACCGGCCGGCGAATGGCAGCAGGGTCGTATCGAGGCCAGGGGTTCCATCTTTAAGGTCTGGATCAACGGCGAGCACGTGCTGCTGATGGACATCGCGCGCTGGACAACACCGTTCAAGAATCCCGACGGCACCACCAACAAGTTCGGTACGGCCGGCGCAGCATTCGCCCGCAAGGGACACATCGGCCTGCAGGACCACGGCCGTCCCGTCTGGTACCGCAATATGCGGGTGAAACGGCTCGACTAGGCAACCGTAGCGGACAGTTCGGGCAATTCAGGCCGGCCGTGGGACGATCCCCGGCCGGCCTTTTTGGTTGCAGGGAGACCGCTTCTGCCCTCGCCGTCCGGCCAGGGGCATCACGGCGCGTGGCATGCCTCAGTGTCGCAATCCCTTCCGGTGCCCCACCTTCGTTTCGTCGCACTCCGTCGGGGAATGGGCGTCACTCCTCGGAAAACGGGCCCTCGCATAGTGTCCAATCGGAATGTCAATGCACCGTCGTGAAGTGCTGATGAAGATATTACTTGCATTCTTCGCGGTTTGTTTTACATTTGGACTTACGCATCACTGCCTTCGTGACGATGACGATAGGAGCGAGTGCTTTCGTTTCGACAGTCTTCCATTCCATGTTGGTGAAAGAGGGAGCGTCGTACGGCGGCAGAGCTGCAACTCTGGGCCTGCTTTCATTCGGCAGGCAACAAATCGACGGTGCCGGTCCGGCACTGAAATGAAGGGGGTCCAGCCCTCGGCAGATCATTAGGGCATTCGCTTACCCCGAAAAAGGAAGGGAACCATGGAAGAGCATTTTCACAACCAACGATCTCGTTTTGGGAGAGTCAGGCGTATTCCGGTGTGCATACTCTGGGTCCTGGCAGCGTCCGGTATGGCGACCGCCCAGATCGACCCGGGCGCCTACACCGGAGCGCCTGCAAACGTCAGCGTCGGATCGTGGGAGAAGGGAGGAACGTCGGCCGCAAACTGGATTACCGGCAGCAACGCATCCGGCTATGCCGTCGAAGAAACCGTACCGTTCTTCAAGGAAGGAGACGCCGAGGTGGGAGACCTCCTGTGGACCGGCGTCTGCTTCAATCCGTCTCTGGAATTCTCCGGCGTGAAACCGTGGAATACGACCGAGGCCGGGGTCCTCATGCCGGACGGCAGCACCCCGGACTATTCGGATGGGAGTTGGGACCAGGATGCGTCCGGTTTCTGGGCCAGCGGAGCCTCCATTGATCAGGTGAACGTCTATACCGATCCTTCGGATGTTCCCATCGAAAAGGCCCGTATCAATTGCGCGGACGGGGACAATGTGTACATCATCTTCCTGACGGTCAACGGAACGCGAGACGGAACCTGGACGCTCACCACCGGGGGCGTCGTGGCCGAAGGCGCTCCGTTCAATCCCGGCAACTTCGACTGGAAGTGGATCAGCGCCGACAAGGCCCTTCCGTTTAGCGCCGCCGCCATCCTGGCTACGCTGAAAGTAACCAAGCAGATCGACGTGGACGGGGACGGCGAGGCCGACCTGGCCGGCGGAGAGGAGGTTGATGACCCCAGACTGGCCGGATATACCTTCACCGTCTGCGTCCCGGGCAAACAAGCGCCGGACCCGGCCTGCCAGGAAGCCACCACCGGCAACGACGGCAGGGTGCGATTCGCCCTCGACGTCGATGTCCCGGCTACAGCCTTCGTCGTGACCGAGGTGCCGTCCATCGACACCAGGACGGCTTCGTACGGGGACGATTGCACGGTCGTGCCGGGGTCGGACCCCCTGGAAGCCGAAGTGGAGCTCGCCGGACTCAGCCACTGTACCGTGCTAAACGAAATCTTGCAGCCGAGTGTCGCGGTGACAAAAACGGCCATGCTGGCCGGAGGTACGTGTGGGGTGGACGACGTGGATCCTCTTCAGTTGTCCGGTGCGGCGGATGTGGTCTACTGCTATGAGGTTGAGAACACGGGAGAAGGAACGCTGTACGATGTCTCCGTGGTTGACGACAATGCCACTCCGGAGATCCCGGGCGACGATTTCACCGTTGAACTGTCCGGGCTTTCCGATGTGGGTCTTGGTGACGGCGCCAACGACCTGGCCGCAGGCGCAGTCGCATCCGGCTCGAGTGCGCCGGTATCCATTGCGCCCGCGAATGAACCGTTTACGCGCACGAATAGCGTCCTGGCGGATGGCGTCAACCGCGGAGGGCTCTCCCGATCCGCCATGGACGATGCGGACGTAGTCATGTCCACGACCGCCCAGGGGGCGTTGCGGGTCACGAAGTCCGTCGAATGGAACGGCGTACCTCCCGTCCCCACGGAGTTTGAGATCTGTATTCAGGGTCCAAGCTATCCCGATGGTACGGAAGAGGGGGCCTGCCGAACGGTGGAAACCCAGACGTCGGCCGATATCACATGGCCGGAAATACAGTCCGGCGAGTACATCGTCACGGAAACGGACCCGGGTAACGACTGGGCGGCCCCCGTCATCGATCCCAGCCCGGTTGTGGTCGCCTCCGGCCAGACGGCCCTCGTGACCGTCGCCAACAGCCGGGTCGCCATGCCCGCCGTTGCGATCGCGAAGAGCTCCGATGCCTCGGAGGTGACCGGTGAGGGAGACACGATTACCTACTCCTACCTCGTCACCAACACGGGAAATACCACGCTCACGGGCCTGGACGTCATGGACGAGCACGGCGGGCTGAATCCCGATGGATTGTCCGACATCAGCTGCCCGTCGACCACCCTTGCTCCGGGTGCGTCGATGACGTGCACGGCAACGTACGTGGTGGCCCAGGCGGACGTGGATGCGGGCTCCATCACGAACGTCGGGTATGCCGACTCGGATCAGACCGACGTACCGGCGGCTGATGAACTGATTGTGCAGCTCACGGCGGACCAATCGGTGACGATCGACAAGACGTCCGACGCGACGGCCGAAACCGGGGCCGGCGACACGATCACCTACTCCTACGAGGTGACGAACACCGGGAGCGTGACGCTCACGGGCCTGGACGTCATGGACGAGCACGGCGGGCTGAATCCCGATGGAT
>CAYLXM010000019.1:35611-57372 GCA_964387555.1 uncultured Rhodothermales bacterium
TCACGAACGTCGGGTATGCCGACTCGGATCAGACCGACGTACCGGCGGCTGATGAGCTGATCGTGCCGCTCACAAAGCCACCGCTTGTCGCTTCCGTGACCATCGATAAGTCCTCCAACGCGACCTCATCCACCGGCGCCGGAAGCACCATCACCTATTCCTATTTGGTGAAGAACACGGGCGCCGTCCCTCTCACCGGCGTGGTCGTGACGGACCAGCACGATGGATTGAACCCTGCCGGGCTTTCGGACGTCAGTTGTCCGGCATCGACCCTGGCGATCGGTGCTTCGATGACATGCACGGCCACCTACGAGGTCGTTCAGGCCGATGTCGTGTACGGCTCCGTATTTAACCGCGGCAGGGTGGACACGGATCAGACCGAGATGGTCGAGGACGTGCTCCTGGTCAGCTTTACCAAATCGGCAGACATCGCACTGGATAAATCCTCCGACGCCACAGCCGAAACCGTTGCCGGCAGCACGATCACGTACTCGTATCTCGTTACGAACACCGGCACGCTGCCGCTTACCGGGATCACGGTGACCGATTCCCATCAGGGCCTCAATCCGGCCGGACTGTCGGAGATCGGTTGTCCGTCCGCCAATCTGGCGCCGGCCGCCTCCATGACCTGTACGGCTACGTACGGAGTGGTTCAGGCTGATGTGGATGCGGGCAAAATCGTCAATACGGGCAGGGCGGATTCAGACCAGACCGGGCCCGTGGAAGACCAACTCACGGTGACCCTCACCGGAGCGACTGAACTCACCATCGTGAAGTCGTCTGATGCGACGGAAGAGACGGGGGCAGGCGACACGATCACCTACTCGTATCTCGTCACGAACACGGGCGATGTGACGCTGACCGGTGTCACGGTGAGCGACGAACACGCGGGCCTCAACCCCGATGGTCTGTCTGCCGTCACCTGTCCCTCGTCGAGTCTGGCGCCGGGCGCTTCGATGTCCTGCACGGCTACCTATGAGGTCGTGCAGGCCGACGTCGATGCGGGGTCGATCGGCAATGTGGGTCGGGTGGTCTCGGAGCAGTCCGAGCCGGCTGAGGACGACCTTACCGTCACGCTTTCACGCGCTGCGTCGGTTTCCATAGACAAGACGTCCAACGCGACGGAGGCCACGAAAGCCGGCGACACCATCACCTATTCGTACCTCGTGACAAATACGGGTGATGTGACGCTGACCGGCCTCGTGGTAACCGACGAACACGGCGGATTGAACCCGGCCGGCCTATCCTCAATCGATTGTCCTGCTTCGGCGCTGGCCCCCGGGGCCTCCATGACGTGTACGGCGACCTACCTGGTCGTGCAAGCAGATGTCGACGCCGGGACCCTTTCCAACACGGGTAGGGTCGACTCCGACCAGACCGAACCGCAGGAGGATGAACTGACCGTGAGCCTCAACGGGAGCTCGGTTGCGGTCGAAGAGAGATCCCTGGGGTCGATTCCTCAGGAGTATGGTCTTGATCCGAACTATCCGAACCCGTTCAATCCGGCGACAACGCTTCGCTTCCATCTCCCCGAGGATGCAAAGGTCACCCTCGCGGTGTACGATGTGTTCGGACGCGTGGTGGAGACGTTGGCGAGCAGGGCATACCGGGCGGGAAGCTACGAGGTGCGCTGGAACGCGGAGTCCGTCCCGAGCGGCGTGTACTTCTTCCGTGTCCACGCGGGTGAATTCCAGCAGGTCCGGCAGATGGTTCTCCTCAAATAACACCCCATAGGCGACAACAGAAGAATGGCCCGAAGGCATCGCGCCTCCGGGCCGTTTCTTTTCGGTTGGGTCCGGGGAAGGATTGGGAACCCCGTTCTAAGCCAGGAAAGAATTCAAGTATAATCCAAAATATTGTGAATTATACTGATAAATCAACCAGTGAATGAGAGGTAAGCGGCCAGGATCAGCACAAGTACGAGCACCGTCGTCGCCACATCCCGCCAATCCCAACTCCGGCGCGAGGTCTCGCGATGCTCGGCCGTCAGCGTGCCGAATGTCAGTCCACTGATCTTCGCATAATCCGGCGGGGCGGTCATGTAGCTCACCCCAACCATCACGGCGATACAAACGAGGAAGATGAGCAGACTGTAGTACTGGAAGAAGGTGTTGTTGACGATCCAAAGGAACGACCCTTCCGTGTAAGAAAAGCCCTGCGAAAGGGCAACGGGCGTGTCCACGGCCAGGCGGAACAGGCCGAGGGCGAACCCGACCAGCAGGGCCGCCAGACACCCTTGCTTGTTGAGACGCTTGTTGAAGACGCCCAGGAAGAACACCACAAAAATCGGCGGCGCCAGATACGCCTGCACACCCTGAAGGTAGTCGTACAGTCCGCGGCCGCCCTGGATTACCGGGATCCAGGCCAGTCCGATGACGACCATCACCACGGTGGCCAGCCGACCCATCCATACCAGGCGACGTTCCGACGAATCGGGACGTAAACGGCTGTAAAAGTCCATCGTGAAGAGGGTGGAGGAGGCGTTGAACACACCCGCCAGCGAACTCATGAGCGCGGCAAGCAGGCCTGCCACGACCAACCCGCGCACCCCGATCGGGAGCACGTGGGCCACGAGAAGTGGAAACGCAGCCTGCGCATTCTCCCGAATGAGTTCGCCTTCCTCACTGAACAGCGCCTGCTGAATCGACGCGATCTTGCCCGACTCGGCCAGTGCAAAGGTGATGATACCCGGGATGATGAAGATGAAAACCGGGAGCAGTTTGAGGATGGCTGCCGCGATCGTGCCCCGACGCGCTTCCGTCTCATTGGCCGCACCCAACGCGCGCTGTACGATATACTGATCGGTCGTCCAGTACCACAACCCGATAATCGGGGCACAGAAGAGCATCCCGATCCACGGATACTGGTTGTTGAAATACCAGGCCATCCTCCCGCTCTCCATTACAGGGGCCCACGTGGCGGTGAATCCCTCCGGGACGATCGGCTTCCACAGATTGAACATCTCCGACCCGGCGATGGCACGCAACTCGCCCCATCCGCCTAGCGCCTTCAATCCAAACACCAGCACGAGAAACGATCCGACGATCAGGATCAGCGTCTGCAACGCTTCCGTGTATGCCACGGCCCGCAAACCGCCGAGGACCGTGTAGACCCCGGTGAACACGATGACCAGAATCGAGCCGATCCAGAAGCTGTTCATCCCCATGAAACTCACATCGGGGAGCAGCACGCTGAACACGACGCCGCCTGCGAAAATCCCGACCGCGATCTTCGTCAACACGTAGGCCACCAGGGAAATCACGGACAGTATCGTCCGCGCGAGCGGAGAAAATCGACGCTCGAGAAACTCGGGCATGGTAAAGACCTTCGAGCGCATGTAGAAGGGCACCATCACCCAGCCCAACACCAGTAGACACCAGGCGTGCAACTCGTAATGCGCCATGGCGACGCCGTCGGTAGCCCCGGAGCCCGCCAGGCCGACCAGGTGTTCCGATCCGATGTTGGAGGCGAATATCGACGCGCCGACGATGAGCCAGCCGAGATGGCGGCCCGCCAGGAAGTAGTCGGTCGGCGTGTCCGTCTTCTGCCGGATCACCCACCAGGCCAGACCCATGATGATCATGAAGTAGGCGGCAATGATGATCCAGTCGATGGTTGCAAGGGTGCTCATGAGACGTCCGTTCCGGTTTCAGGTGGAGGTTCCAGATGCCATACGCACGTTGCCTGCTTCAGCCTGACGAGATGATACGAGATCACGTCGAATCGATGTCACTTCTGTCCGTAGTACGCTCCTTTTCCATGCTTCCTGAGGAAGTGCTTGTCGAGCAAAACCTGATCGAGCGGTTCCGCTTCCGGGTTCACCACGCGTGTCTGGAGCGCCATCTGGGCCACCGATTCGAGCACCGTGGCATTCTCCACCGCCTTCGCCGGATTAGAGCCCCACGTGAACGGCCCGTGTCCCGCCACAAGCACGCCCGGCACCTGCGCAGGGTCGATGCCGGCCTCCCGAAACCGCTCCACGATGACCACGCCCGTGTGGTGTTCATACGCCTCGAGAATCTCTTCCTCCCGCATCCGGCGCGTCACCGGGACCGCACCATAGAAGTGGTCGGCGTGGGTCGTACCGAAACAGGGCAAATCGACTTCCGCCTGGGCCCAGGAGACGGCAAAACGAGAATGGGTGTGGACGATCCCTCCGATTCCGGCAAATTCCTGGTAGAGGTAGAGATGGGTCGGCGTATCCGATGACGGCCGGAGAACCCCGTCGAGCACTTCTCCCGAGGCAAGCGAGACCACGACCATGTCTTCGGGGCGCATCGACGCATACGCGATCCCGCTCGGTTTGATGGCCATCACGCCGGCGCCACGGTCGGCCCCACTCGCATTCCCCCAGGTCAACAACACGAGGCCGGCCTCGACGATGTCCAGATTGGCCCGCCAGACTTCCTGCTTGAGCTTTTCGTACGCCATCACCTTCGCGCCTCGTCCCGAATGGCGAGCAGCACCTTCATCACGTCAAAAAGGGTGTTGCTGTGCCCTTCGACTCCGAACACATCATGCAGGCGCCGATAGAGCCGGTAGAGTTCGTCATATACCTGTTGGTTCTCGGGGATGGGCTGAAAGACCGTGTCCTGCACGCCCGTCATTACCGCAACCGCCTCCTCGAAGGAATCATGACCACCAACGGCCTTTCCCGCGACGACTGCGCCGGCCATGGCCGATCCGAGAGCCGGCGTCTGCGCGCTTCGGGAGATCTGCAGCGGACGGCCCATCACATCGGCGTAGATCTGCATCACCATCCGGTTCTTGGCAGAAATGCCGCCGCAGTTCACGATGCGGTCGACCTTCATCCCGTACTCCTCGTAGCGCTCCATGATGACCCGGCTTCCGAACGCGGTCGCCTCGACGAGGGCGCGATAGATCTCACCCGGTGTGGTGTGCAAGGTCAGGCCGAGAAGGAGGCCGGTCAGGCGCTGGTCTACCAGGACGGTTCGGTTGCCGTTATGCCAGTCCAGGGCCAGAAGTCCACTTTCGCCGGGCCGCAGTGCTTCCGCCGCGGCGGTGAGGGCTTCATGGTCCATCCGGTCCGGTTTGACGACGTTCACGAACCAGTTGAAGATGTCGCCCACGGCGGACTGTCCCGCCTCGAGGCCGTAGTGGCCGGGCAGCACGGATTCGGGTACGATCCCGCACAGGCCCGGAACGTCGGGCAGCGGTTCGTCCAGGGGGGCCACCATCAAGTCACAGGTGGAGGTACCGATGATCTTGACGAGCGTACCCGGCTCGATCCCGGAACCGACGGCGCCGAGGTGCGCATCAAAGGCACCGATGGCAACGGGGATGCGGACAGGCAGCCCGAGGCGATGGGCCCACTCTTCCGTGAGCAAGCCCGCCGCTTCGGAGGCATTGTACGCCCTGTCCGGCAGCGTTCGACGGAGACGAACGAGGCGCTCGTCAAGCCCTGCCAGAAACACCTCATCCGGATAGCCACCCCAAGATCGATTAAACATGGCCTTGTGGCCGGCGGCGCATACCCCGCGTCTCAGCACGGACGGCGATTCGGAACCGGTCAGCAGCGCCGGCATCCAGTCCGCATGCTCCACCCACGTATACGCGGCCTCGAACACGTCGGGTGCCACGCGCAGGCAGTGCAGGATTTTCGACCAGAACCACTCGGAGCTATAGGTTCCTCCACATTTGCCCAGATACTCCGGACGGACGGCGGCGGCCCGTTCGGTGATTTGCGCGGCTTCGGCGAAAGCGGTGTGGTCTTTCCAGAGCCAGACCTGGGCGTTGAGATTGTCGCGAAACCGGTCGTCGAGACCGAGGGGACGCCCGTTCTCATCCACCGGAATGGGCGTGGATCCGGTCGTGTCGATGCCGATCCCGATCACCTGACTGGCGTCGAATGCCCCCCGGCTGGCGGCATCGGTCAGTGCGCCCCGAATGCTCGCCGTCAGACCATCCACAAAATCCTGCGGACGCTGCCGCGCAAGATGGGGGTCCTTCGAGTCCAGGAGAATGCCTGCGCTGCCCGAAGGATAGTTGAAGACGCTCGTCCCGATCTCTTCGCCTGTGGCGGTGTCGACGATGAGCGCGCGGACCGAGTTGGTTCCGAAGTCGAGTCCGATGGAATAGGCCATTGCTGATTGTGTTTACAGGCGGCTGTCGCACATCCCGACATGGGTGCCGCGGCGGTTTCCAACCGAAAATCAACGTCATGCGACGCGCGGTTACGCGTGCCGGTAGACGTCCCACTCCAGGTACTTCTCGAGCGCTTCGGCGACGGGATCGGCCACCTCTGCGCGCGTAGCCGCCACATGGTGTTCAAATCCGTTTTCGCAGATGGTGGCCAGCAGGCGCTGCATCCGGGGCACCTCGAAGACGCCGTAGCCGCCAAACGTGTCCAGTGTGTCTTCCGTGAAGCGGCCCTCGCCCACGTAGGCGCGGATGAGGCCCCATTGGTCGTCCGTGGAGACCCGCGCGAACGTGAACGGCCCCGGTGCGATGCGGCCGACAATCGTGCCGTAAGTACTGTCGCGGCCGACCGTGCCTGCGATGATTTCCTGGAAGTCCATCCGCTGTTCTGTGAAGAAGGCCTTCGGCAGGTTGGAGCAGTGGAAAACGACGCCCTTGTTCGGATCGTCGCCGTAGTTGTTGTTCCAATCCAGTAATGCGGCCGGTACGCCGGATGCCTGCTGGAGGATGTACATGCTGAGCGTCCCCGCGATGTCGGCCTCACAGGCACTGGCCATCAGGTTGTTGCTCATCATGCTCATGCACGTGCAGGGCACGACGCCGTAGAATTCCTCGAGGGCGGTCCAGCATTGAATCGCCGTTGCGGCAAGACCTTGATCCGCCACGAACCGGTCGATGGCGACGCCCAGTTTTGCCATCTTGAGGAGGCTCTCCTCCGGGATACCGTCGACGCGGGTGTAGGCGCGGATTTCGTCCAGCTTCGTCCGGACCGGGCCCTCGTTGTCCATAGTGCGAATCCACCCCAAAAGCTCGGAAAGGTCGAGCGTCTCGACGGAGATCCCGGCCGCTTCGAGCAGCTTCTCGCTGTAGCGGACCGTGTTGAACGCTGCGGGGCGAGCGCCGATCTGACCCAGGCGGACGTTCCGCAGGGAACGTACGACGCGGCATGTGGAGGCGAAGCGGCGCAGGTCGGCGGCAAAGTCGGCCCCCTCCGGGTCCATGGTGTGACGCGACGTGAGGGAGAAGCGGATGCCGTACTGGCGCAGGTTGTTGCAGGCCGACATCTTCCCGCAGAAACTGTCACGCCGGTTGGCGATTGTCATCTCCCCGGGCGCATCCTGGAAGGCGTGCACCAGTACCGGCACGTTGAGGCCGGCCCAGCGCAGCGTGTTCGCGATGGCCCGTTCGTCGCCGAAGTTCGGCAAGGTGACGAGCACGCCGTCGATTCGGTCCCGGTGACTCTGGAAGTAGTCAGCGCACAAGCGCGCCTCCTGCAAGCTCTCGATGGCGCCGTTACCGGTCGCGTCCTCGGGTGGAAGTACCGCCTCGATACCCAGTCTTGCGAGTACGTCGAGAACCTTCTTGCGACCGGAAACGCAGAGATGGCTCGGGAAGAAACCCCGGTTGCCGACGATGACGCCGAGGGTGACGGGTTTCGGGGACGACAAGCGTTCCCCTGCGGAGGTTATCGCCATGGCTGATGGAACTTGCCCGGTCGAGGTCCGCTCCATGGGTCGCGGTTCACGACACCGGTTCCGGCACCCGAACGTGCGGTGGAAAAATGGCGGGTTGCGGCAAGATACGACGCACGTCTGCCCGTGAGGGGCCCTCATTGTGAATGTCCGCCGCACAAAGGCACCAGGACGGCGGTTGCCGTATTCTATAAGGTCAGACCACGGTCCGATCGGAAGATGCCAGGGCTGAGCCGCCCCGTTTCCGATGTTTTCCCTCTTAATCAGCAACGCGAAAACCAATGAGGACGATCGCCACAGCCGGCTTTCTGGGAATCCTCCTTTTGTCCGGCGGATGTGCCACCGACCCCGCGGATACCGAACTCTCCTCGGCTATCCGCTCGGATGCCAGGTTGGACAGCCTTCTTGCCCGGGCCACGGAGATCATGTCGACCGGCTTCAATGCGGGCGACGGCTACCGGGAAGTCTGGATCCGCGACTACAACACATTCATCAACCTGGCTCTCGACGTACATCCAATGGAGATCGCCCGGGAGAACCTGCTCGTCTTCTTCCGTCTCCAGGGCGAGGACGGCAACATCGCCGACGGATTCGTACCCAGAGAGCAAGCGACCGTCGGATACGACTACATTCTCACCGATCTGGAGCCCGACTATGCGGGCCATAAGAATACGGTGGAAACGGACCAGGAGGCTTCTCTGGTGCAAGCCGTCCGGAAATACGTGGACAAGTCCGGCGACCGAAGCTTTCTGGACCTCGACGTCGGAGGGATTTCCGTGCGGGACCGGCTCGAAAGGAGCCTCGAGTACTTGCTCGCGGACCGATTCGATGCCCGCCATGGTTTGCTGATCGGTGCCACGACGGCCGATTGGGGAGATGTGCAGCCGGAGGACGACTGGGGCGTGGCCATCTCCGAAAACACCCATTGGGCGATCGACATCTATGACAACGCGATGTTCTCGATCGCCCTGCGCGATTTCGCCGCATTGGCCCCCGAGAGAGCGCAGCGGTGGAATGCCGTGCGCGATTCGATCCACGCGAACGTCAGGGAGTTCCTCTGGGATGAGGAACTGCAGAAGTTCATTCCGCACATCTACCTCGACGGATCCCCGTTTCCCGAGGACTTCGACGAACGGGCCGTCTTCTATCACGGCGGGACGGCCGTGGCCATCGAAGCCGGAATGCTCAGCAAGGAGGAGATCCTGATTTCGCTCGCGAAGATGGTCGACAACATGGAGAAGTCGGGCGCTGCCACGCTAGGCCTCACGTTGTACCCGCCCTATCCCGAAGGCTCCTTCAAGAACCCGGGCATGGGACCCTACAGCTATCAGAACGGGGGCGACTGGACCTGGTTTGGGGGGCGGATGATCCAGCAGCTTGCCCTGAACGGATTCATTGAAGAGGCCTGGACGCATCTCCAGCCGATGGTCCAGCGCGTCATCGACAACGACGGGTTCTATGAATGGTATACGGTCGATAACCGCCCCATGGGATCCGGCACGTTTCGGGGGGAGGCCGGTGTCCTATACGATGCGATCCTCCTCTTGCGAGCCTGGGCTGAACAGAAATAACCTGCAATCCATCCATCCGTGTGCCCCACAGGGCCATTCGAGACACGGACCGGGCGCGCAGATGAGTGCGGCCGTAAGTTCGGGACCATCAAACGTTCATTCGTCTTTCCGTACACAGCACCATGAATACGTCTCGCCGCTCCTTCCTCAAGCAATTTGGCCTCGGCGCCACGGGGCTTGGCCTGGCCGGATCTCTCTCGCGATCGCTCCTGGCCGACGCCCTTCGCGGGGACCTGTTCTTCAACATCTCGCTTGCCCAGTGGTCCATGGCCGGTGATTTCTTCCGGGGCGATCTGACCAATATGGACTTCCCGGCGAAGGCCAAGAATGACTTCGGCATCGATGCGATCGAGTATGTGAACCAGTTCTGGAAGGACAAGGCCACCGACATGGCGTACCTGACCGAATTGAAGCAGCGGACCGACGACCTCGGCGTGCGCAATGTCCTCATCATGGTGGATGGCGAAGGGGCGCTCGACCATGAGGATGCCGCTGAACGGCAGGCCGCCGTCGAGAACCACTACCGATGGATTGAAGCGGCCAAGTTCCTGGGATGCCACTCCATTCGCGTTAACCTCGACCGGGCCCGGAGCGAACCCGACACGGATCCGGAGGTGCTGCTTGCCACCGCAGTAGACGGCTTCGGCAAACTCGTTGCGTTCGGCGCCGACCACGAGATCGGGGTCATCATCGAAAACCACGGCGGCCGGGCCTCCGATGCGGGCTTCCTCGTCCGCGTGGTGCAGGGAGTAGGGAATCCGTACGCAGGACTGCTGCCCGATTTCGGGAACTACTGCATCAAGATGGGCCGGCCGGCGGAACGGACGCCTGAGGCCATGGCAGCCGTGCGCTGCGAAGACCAGTATGATCCCTATCTCGGAGTGGAGGAGATGATGCCCTACGCAAAAGGAGTCAGCGCAAAAAGTCATCGTTTCGACGAAAACGGAGATGAGGCGCAGACCGACTTCCGCCGCATGCTGGAGATCGTCAAGGCCGCCGGATTCTCCGGTTACGTCGGGATCGAATATGAGGGCGGCTTCATGGCCATGCGCGACCCGGAGCGTTACCTGTCGAACGACGAAGGCATTCGCGCCACCAAAAGGCTCCTCGAACGAATCGGCGCGGAGTTGTCCTGACACCGTCGCCCTCCGGTGATCGTCAGGAATCCGGGCACATGCAGAAGGGTGCGTCAGGCCGCAGACATCGGGCTGGGCCGTACAGGTCGATCGGTTGTCCGGGCATGGTCTGGAGGCGTGACAGGCGCCAGGCAAGGGTGACATTTGCGGGGCCAGCCAGCCGATGGATGTCGCCACTTCTGCCCTTGCTCGCTCCGGGATTCGTAGTCGACGCAGTTCCCGCCGGGCTTGGCGAAGGACTTGGAGGCGCAATTGCGATGCGTTAGCCCCACTGGTCCCGTGGCGGGCAGACCACCATCTCACCGGAACCCGGGGATGGGGTTCGTCTCCATCCCGGCAGACGCACTGACCGGCCAGTAGATTCTTCACCAAAAGGGCAGAAGTCCCGGCGAGTGACGGGTTGAAGCACGATCTGGTGATTCCTACGTTACACGGTTGGACTGAATGAAGTCCGAATCGGAAAGCAGCCAACCTCTATCCCGGAATTGATACGGCCATGAAATACACGGTTCTTTCTCTTCTTCTTGGCGTCACTCTGATCCTTTCGGCCTGTAGCAAACCTATGGAGAATCCGTTTCTTACCGAATGGGATACGCCGTTCGGTGTTCCGCCGTTCGATCAAATTACGCTCGCTCATTATGCGCCCGCCTTCGAAAAGGGAATGCACGTGCATAATGAGGAAATTGAGGCGATAATCGGCAACTCTGAGGCCCCAACATTTGAAAATACGATTGAAGCACTCGACGAAGCGGGGAGCTTGCTGAACAAGGTCAGCAACGTGTTCTTTGCAATGAATTCCTCCATGACCGGCGACGAGATGCAGGCCATCGCGAGAGACATTGCCCCGGCGCTCTCCCGACATGGCGATGCCATCTTTCTGAATCCAGACCTCTTTGAACGGGTGAAGGCAATCCACGACGAAAGGACTTCATTGACGCTGACGGAAGAACAGGCGACCGTGCTCGATAAATACTATAAACGGTTTGTCCGGAACGGCGCAAATCTGGATGAGCAAGGTAAAGAGCGTCTCAAGCAAATCAATGAGGAGCTCTCTCTCGCGACACTGAAATTCGGAGAGAATGTTCTGGCCGAGACCAACAAATTCGAATTGATCATTGAGAAGGAGGAGGATCTGTCAGGCTTGCCGGATGGCGTGATCGCCGGGGCGGCTGAGGCGGCGGCTGACCGTGGCAAGGACGGGAAATGGGTATTTACGCTTCATTCCCCGAGCATCTTTCCGTTTTTGCAGTATGCCGACAACAGGGATCTGCGAAGGCAGATCTTCACGGCCTACATGGAGCGGGGTAATCATGGCGATGAACTGGATAACAATGAAACAATCCAGAGGGTGATAGCACTTCGGCAAGAGCGAGCCGGCCTCCTCGGCTACGAAACCCACGCCCACTATGTGCTGGAGGAGAACATGGCGCGTATGCCTGAGGCCGTATACCAGCTTCTGAACGACCTCTGGACCCCCGCACTGGCCCGCGCGGGCGCTGAAGTGGCCGACATGCAGGCCATCATCGACCAGGAGGGCGGCGGATTCGAACTGGAGCCCTGGGACTGGTGGTACTACGCGGAGAAGGTCAAAAAGGTGAAGTACGATCTCGACGAGGAGATGCTTCGTCCCTATTTCGAACTGAGCAAGGTGCGCGACGGCGCCTTCGAAGTCGCAACCCGCCTGTATGGAATCCAGTTTCGGGAACTCCCGGATGCACCGAAATATCACGAAGACGTCACCGTGTTCGAAGTCGTCGAAGCGAACGGCGATCATGTGGGTGTCCTTTTTGTCGACTATTTCCCACGAGCGAGCAAACGAGGCGGCGCATGGATGAGCAATTTCAGGGAACAATCAAAAAGGAATGGAGAAAGCATCCGACCGATTATCTACAACGTGGGCAATTTTACGAAGCCGGCAGCCGGCAAACCTTCATTGCTCAGCGTGGACGAAGTCAATACGCTCTTTCACGAATTCGGTCATGCGCTCCATGGCTTGCTGACCGATTGTACCTACGAGTCGGTTTCGGGTACGAATGTGGCCAGGGATTTTGTAGAGCTGGGCTCGCAAATCATGGAGAACTGGGCACTCGACCCGGAAGTGCTCCCCAATTATGCCCGCCACTATGAAACAGGGGAGCCTATTCCAGGCGAACTGATCGACAAAATCACCGCCTCAAACCAATTCAATCAGGGTTTCGTCACCACGGAATATCTCGCGGCATCATTCCTCGACATGGACTGGCATACTTTGGCCGGAGTGGGCCAGATCAATGTCACAGATTTTGAAAATGCCGCAATGAATCGAATCGGTCTCATTCCTGAAATTATCAGCCGATACAGAAGTACCTATTTCAGCCACATTTTTTCCGGTGGATACGCTGCCGGTTACTATTCGTATATATGGGCCGAGGTACTTGACAAGGATGCGTTTCAGGCCTTCAAGGAGGCAGGAAATCTTTTTGATCCTACGACGGCGACGGCCTTCCGGGAACACATCCTGAAACGAGGAGGCTCGGCCGACGAAATGGAACTCTATCGAAGATTCCGTGGCAAAGAACCCTCCATCGAGCCGCTCCTGATCAGCAGAGGACTCAAGTAGCCGGGCGAGAGCGACGGCAGGGTTCCTCGTCGGCTTGGTCGCAGGCCGGCGGGAGGCATCAAAGGCTCCGCCCGGCAGAAGGCGGGCCCGTGTGGAATGCGTCGGACCGACGGCCGATGGGAACAGAACGGGTCGTGGAAGATTCGAGCGTCGACGCGTGTACGGGCAATCCCCGTCGCCTGATCTTCTCAAACCAAGGAGTGATTCTTACTGTGAAACGAACCTTGTTGCTCGCGGGCGTGGCCTTGATGGGGGCCGTGCTTCTGACATCCTGCGGAAACGATGCGCCCGAGATGGGTGATCACAGTGCGGCTACCGGAGAACCGGTCATGAATGGCCGAGCAGGGACTGTAGTGGAGACGATGAACGCAAGCGGATACACCTATATCCAGGTTGACGCGGGAGGCGAATCTTTTTGGGCAGCCGCCCCGGAGTTTGCCGTGGAAGTGGGCGATGCGGTGGTCGTGCCGGAAGGGATGCCCATGACAAATTTCCGCAGTGACGCACTCGATCGCTCCTTCGATGTCATCCACTTTGTGGAGGGCGTCAGCGTGAATGGCAGCGGCCCGGCAGGAAACGGCATGCCGATGATGCCGCCGGGCCACCCGAATGTCCGCGCCCAGGCGGACGCGGGGGCGGAAAATATGAGCTTCGAAGGGATCGACAAACCGCAAGGGGGCTTCCGGATTGGCGAGCTTTATGCCCAGAAGGATCAACTCGCCGGGAAATCCGTCGCCGTGCGAGGGAAGGTCGTGAAATTCAGCGCGCAAATTATGGGCACAAACTGGATTCACCTCCAGGACGGTACCGGTGGGGCGGGTCAGAATGATCTTACCGTGACTTCCAACTCCGTCGTCCAGGTGGGCGATGTGGTCCTTGTGAAAGGCACCCTCTCAGCGGACCGTGATTTCGGGTCCGGCTATCTGTATGAGGTGATTGTCGAAGGGGGAGAGGTCGTTGTAGAGTAGGCATCGTCGAAGAGAAGCAGACGCCCCATGCACATCGACGCACTCACGGTCACGGCGGTCACGAGTTTTCTGCTGGCGTTTACGTTCGCCCTCTTCGCAGGGATGCTTCTGAGCCGGCCGGCGCAGCGTGCCTCGCCTCAAAGGGCATGGGCATGGGCACTGCTGCTGCTGGGTGTAGCAAATCTCGTCGGCGGGATCGACCACGGTTTCGCCGAGCCGATTTCGCTCGAGGCACGCGAGCCCTTCATGCGTGCCAGTTGGTTACTCGTCGGACTTGTGACCTTCGCCGCTCTCCTGACCACCGCAGGTCAGTTCTTTTCGGCTCGGCTCACGCGGGTCGTCCGCGTGATCGCCGTCGTCCAGCTGGTGGTTTATTCGGTCGCCGTGATGTCGACCGACTCCTATCTCGTCGTCATCCTCAACTACGCCCCGGTCATCCTCCTCCTGCTTGGACTCAGCGTCGCCGGACTCGGAAATGGCAAGGGTTCGATTGCCATGGTGATCGGCATTCTGCTGCTCATCGTGGGATCCGTCCTGCAGGCGGCAGGCGTTGATGTCTTCAGTCCGGTAGATCGAAATGGGTTGTATCACCTGGTTGCACTCGCTGCGGTGCCCTTCCTGTATGCGGGCGGTAAGAGATTGTCCGCCACCAATCCATAGCCGGCCGTCGGCCTCTCGAACCGACTCTGTGAGCGGCCACCCGTTCGGAATCGGGAGGGCAAGACGAACCGCGCTTTCGACCAGGGCCGCTGCGTCCGGGAACGAGTCGGCTCGCGTTTCGCACCGCCGTCGCGCGCGATCCACCCGGTTCGCTCTGGACTTCAGTGCGATTGCGCTGTCTCTGGTCTTCCTTGTTGCGTTCGTCCTGCCGGGTTGCGCCCCCGTCTCGGATGCGCAGACGAACGCACCGGCCCCGGACGTCCCTGCCATGATGCCCGAGCCCGCGTGGCCTTCTCGCGAGGCACTGGAGACCGTACGCGCACATGCCGATTCACTGGAGCCGCTCACGAGTCTGATCATCTCCTTCCGGGATTCCACCGTTTTGGAGACGTATCGCCGCGGGTTGACCCGGACATCGCGCGTCAATATCAAGTCGGCCTCGAAGAGCATCATGGCGACCCTCGTCGGCATCGCGATAGGGGAGGGGAAACTGAGCGGACCCGACCAGCGACTGGCGGAATTGCTGCCCACCTACTATCGAGACCTCGGGTACACCAACGAGCCCCATCGGGCCGGAATTACCCTGCATCACCTTCTCTCCATGACCACAGGATTGGAGGGGACCAGCTTTCGGAATTACGGACCCTGGGTAGCCTCCCGAAACTGGGTAAGAGCGGCGCTGCAGATGCCGATCGCCTGTGAACTCGGTGAGTGCATGTCGTACAGCACGGGCAATTCCCACATCGCCTCCGCCATCCTGACCGAAAAGACAGGGATGTCGACCCTGGCGTATGCCCGCAAGGTGCTCTTCGACCCCCTCGGGATTCCTCTCCCGGCCTGGGACCGCGATCCGCAGGGCATCTACCTTGGCGGCAACAACATGGCGCTGCGGCCCATCGATCTGCTTGCCTATGGCCGCCTCTACGAGAACGAAGGCGTACATAACGGTGTGCAGCTCGTACCCAAGGACTGGATCGAGCTTTCGTGGGGCCGGTATGCCCGATCTCGCTGGAATGGCCACCATTATGGGTACTTCTGGTGGAGTCGAGAAGCCTCGGGTGAAACGGTGCACTTCGCCTGGGGATATGGAGGACAATTCGTGTTCATTGTCCCCCGTCTTGACCTCGTGGTCGTGATGACGTCCACGCTGGACCGGCAGGGCAGGGAAGGGAACCACAACCGGGATGCCCACGAATTGCTTGCTTCGGGAATCATCCCTGCATTTCGTCGACAAGAGGACGGCCTGCAATAGGCGGACGCCGACCGCGTGAGGGGCCATTGGGCTCGGCATGATGCCGTCGGCACCAGCGAAGTACGACCGCTCCACCTGCCCCGACCCCAACGCCGTGGGCCGATTCGTCCGAGTCTTCACAGTCCGATTCCCGGAGGTGTCCGGGTGAGATGGCGGAAGGACGTACCTTTATGCCTCCCAGGTCGGCATTTCACCGACATCTCCGGTACCAAACCGAATGCGGCGATGCGTTCCCCTCGACTTCTACTCCCATTCGTTGTATTGACCGTTCTGCTATATGCCTCTGCATGCGGCCCGGCATCCCCGGAAAAGGCCCACCGGGCATTGATGGAGGGCAAGGCGCCGGAAGTCCGGGCCCTCTGGGTCTCCCGCTTCGAATACAAAACGGCAGAGGACGTGAAGCGCATCATGGAGCACGCGGCCGCATTCCATTTCAACGTCGTACTGTGGCAGGTCCGGGGTAATGCGACGGCGTTCTACAACTCCTCCTACGAACCGTGGGCATGGGAACTGACCGGCTCTGATCCCTCTACGTTGGGCCAGGATCCCGGTTGGGACCCGTTGCAGGTCGCGTGCGACGAGGCACATGCCCGGGGACTCCAGTTGCATGCCTGGGTCAACGTCTTCCCCGCCTGGCAACGTACGGTACCGCCTCCCGACTCGGCGGCACACCTCTGGAACACGAACCGCGACTGGTTCATGAAGGATCGCGACGGCGAGGTGATGTGGCCCCACGACTGGTGGGACTACTGGTATACCTTCATCGACCCCGGAGTACCGGCCGTCAAGGAACACCTGCAAAACGTATTTCTGGAGATCGTTGAAACATATCCGGTAGACGGACTCCACTACGACTACGTGAGGTACCCTAACGAAGTCGGAGACTGGGCGTATAACGACTCCAGTGTGGTCCGATTCGAAAAGCACTATAAGGATGCCAAGGGGATCTCACCCCAGGCCTTCCCGGTGCAGTGGGCCGAATGGAAGCGGGCTCAAATCACCGAGATCGTCCAATCCGTCTACCGAGAATCACGGCGCAACCGGCCGAACCTCATCGTGACGGCTGCCGTGCTCCATGACTGGCCCCGGGCACATAACGACTACGGACAGGACGGGCGGACCTGGCTATCACGCGGCATCGTCGACGGTACCTTCCCCATGCTCTACACCTATACGCCCGAAGATTTCGAGTTCGTCGTCCGTGACGCCGTAGCCCACAGTTATGGACGCTGGGTGCTGCCGGGTCTTCATGCCGGCAGATGGAGCGTGGAGGAATATGAGGCCTTCATCCGGATCAGTCGCGAACTCGGTGCAGCGGGCACGGGCGCCTTCAGTTATGGAGCGCTCTTCCGCGAAGAAGAGCCCACAGAGACGGCACAGGCCCTTCTTGCGGGACCCTTCGCCCGACGCGTGCCGGTTCCAAAACGGCCCTCCTGATTCCTGGCTCTACCGTATCTTAACTGATTCAAACGTGATAGGTCTATTGCAGATCACAAGAGCATGCCAACGATCAAGTTTGCGGGGAGGACGATCGAATGCCCCCAGGGGGCGAACCTCCGCCGTATCCTGCTGAAACAGGAGTTGCCCCTCTATAATGGGCCGGCCCGTGCCATCCACTGCCGGGGGCTCGGGACGTGCGGCACGTGTGCCGTGCGAATCGAAGGCCCGGTGTCGCCCCCGACACAGGTCGAATCGTGGCGTCTCAGCTTGCCGCCGCACAACGGGGGGCAGGGACTTCGATTGGCGTGTCAGACGACCGTGCAAGGAGACCTCATCATCACCAAACTGGAAGGTCTCTGGGGGAATCGCGAGCCGTAATCCCCGTAACGGCTGGACGCGGGCGGAGGCTCGAATTCGAACCTCCCTCTGTCCGCATCACACCCATCACACCCTGAGTTGCATGGCAAAAATCTGTTGCATCGGCGCCGGATACGTCGGCGGACCGACCATGGCCGTCATGGCCGACCGCTGTCCTGAACACCGCATCGTCGTTGTGGACGCCAACCCGGCACGCATCGCGGCCTGGCAATCCGAAGACTTGCCGATCTACGAGCCCGGACTGGAGGACGTCGTTCAGCGGAGCCGGGGACGAAACCTGTTCTTCTCCACGGAGGCAGATACCCATATCGCGGATGCCGACATCGTATTCGTCTGCGTCAACACGCCGACCAAAACGTTCGGACGGGGAGCCGGTCGTGCGGCGGATTTGCAGTACATGGAAAAAGCGGCCCGGCAGATCCTTCGCGCATCGACATCCCCCAAGATCGTCGTGGAGAAGAGCACGGTCCCTGTCCGGTCTGCTGAAGTCATGGAGCGCATCTTTGAATCCAGCGACAAGGGGTTGTCATTCGACGTGGTTTCCAATCCGGAATTCCTGGCCGAAGGAACCGCTATCCGGGACATGGAATCGCCCGATCGCGTGTTGATCGGTGGACGCGAGACGGAGTCCGGTCAGAAGGCCGTCGAAACCATCGCAGCGCTCTATGCCCACTGGATCCCCCGTGAGCGGATCGTTACGACCCATTTGTGGTCCAGCGAATTGTCCAAACTCGTTGCCAACGCCTTCCTCGCCCAGCGCGTCTCCTCAATCAATGCGATTTCGGCGCTTTGTGAACGAACCGGAGCGGACGTGGACGAGGTAGCTCGGGCCATCGGAATGGATAACCGCATTGGATCACGCTTCCTCAAAGCCGGAGTCGGTTTTGGGGGCTCCTGCTTCCAGAAGGATATCCTCAACCTGTCCTATCTATGCGAGCACTACGGTCTGCCCGAACAGGCCGCCTACTGGGAGCAGGTCGTCCGCATCAACGACGTCCAGGAACAGCGATTCGTGGCCTCCATCGTCGCGGATCTGTTCAACACGGTCGCCGGCAAGCGCATTGCGCTCTTTGGAGCGGCGTTCAAGGCGCACACGAGCGACACCCGCGAATCACCCGCGCTCGCGGTCGTGCGCGGCTTGCTCGACGAGCAGGCGCGCGTGGTGCTCACCGATCCCCACGCGCTCGAAAACGCCCGCACCGACCTCGGGCCACTGGCAGATCGCGTAGAGTTTGAGCCGGATCCCTATCGCGCTGCCGAGGGCGCCCACGCCCTGGCCGTCCTCACGGAATGGCCCGAGTTCGCCACACTCGACTACGAAAGGATCTACCGATCGATGACGAAACCCGCCTTCGCGTTCGACGGTCGCAATCTGCTCGACCACAACCGGCTCTTCGAAATCGGCTTTAATGTAGTCCCCGTCGGCAAACCCGCCCGGAAACACTTCTAGATCCCCTTACACGCTCACCATCCCAGGCTCTCCAAACTCTCCGTACATTCTCCACGCCGCCGCCCCTGATCCCGGGTATCCGCTCCGGGTCGCCGGGGTCACGCATCGGGGGTCGCAGATTATTGCTCCCAACTCCTAAACCACTAAACTCCTAAACTACTAAACTCCTAAACTATAATATCCTGTATCGCGTCTTTCGCCGGGACGACGGCCCAGGGGTAAACGCCAGCCCAACTCCAAACTCCAAACTCTCAAACTTTCCGAATCCCCCCTTGCGCCTCGGCTTACTCTTCTTCCTCACGGCCCCTCTCCTCGCCCAACCGCTGCCCGAGCACGGCCTTTACTACGACACGCCGGCCGAGACATGGGACGAGGCGATGCCCCTCGGCAACGGGCTGCTCGGCGCCCTCGTGTGGGGTGACGGGCATCCGGTGAACGTCTCGCTCGACCGTACCGATCTGTGGGACCTACGACCGGTCCCGGAATTCCACTCCGAGGACTATTCCTACGAGACGATGAGGCAGTGGATTGCGGATGGACGGCACGACGACCTCGTCCGCCTCTACGAGCGACCCTACAGCGTCTACCCCGGACCTACCAAGATTCCCGCCGGCCGGATCGAACTCCACCTGCCCATCGGGGCTCAATTTGCCTCGGCCCGACTCGACATTGCTGGGGCGGTGACTACCACGACGTTCACCGACGGCACCCGGATGGAGGTGCTGGTGCATGCCCTGGACCCCGTTGGGCTGATTCGCATCGAAGGCCCTGCAGCTGCGTTGCTGGAGCCTGAACTCGTCGCTCCGCCGTTCGGCGGAACGCCGGCCGTCCCGGATCCGCAAGACATGTGGGAACTCGAGCTGGCGCACCTGGGCTACCCTCCGCCATCCTTTTCGCAGACCCCGCGTGGCCTGGGATATCAGCAGGAGGGATGGGGAGGCTTCGTCTTTGCGGTCGCTTTGGAATGGCGCCAGGTTGGCCAAACCTGGATCGGCGCGTGGTCTGTCCAGACCAATGCAGAGGGGCAAGATCCTCTCGCCGAAGCCTCACGCAACGCCCGGCACGCGCTGGAAAGCGGATGGATCACCATGCGGCAGAGCCACCACGACTGGTGGTCCGCCTACTGGGACCGCTCCACCGTACTGTTGCCCAATCCCATCCTCGAGCGCCAATGGGCGCTCGAGATGTACAAATTCGGGGCCGCCGCCCGTCATGACACGCCCCCCATCACACTCCAGGGACCCTGGACGGCCGACAACGGATCCATTCCGCCCTGGAAAGGGGATTACCACCACGACCTGAATACCCAGCTGAGCTACTGGCCATCCTACGCGGGCAACCAGCTCGAAGGCAGTGAAGGGTTCGTGGAATGGCTCTGGCAGACCAGGCCGAATGCGGAAGCATGGACCCGACGCTTCTTCAACATGCCGGGCCTCAACGTGCCCATGACCGCCGACCTCAACAATGAACAAATCGGCGGATGGCATCCCTATACGCACTCGGCCACGACCTCCGCCTGGCTCGCACACCACTTCTACCTCCATACACGCTATACCGCCGATCCGGATTTTCTCCGAGATCGCGCCTACCCCTGGCTCCGCGAAGTCGCCGTCTTCCTGGAAGCGATCACCGAACGCGACCCAGCCGGAGTGCGCTTCCTGCCCTTGAGCAGTTCACCCGAAATCAACGACAACCGGCTGGATGCCTGGTTCGAAGGGACCACCAACTACGATCTCGCCCTCATTCGGTGGACCTTCGAGAAGGCGGCCGAACTGGCGGAGGAAGTGGGCGAGAGCGAGGAGGCGGACCGATGGCGCCGGAATACGGATGAATTGCCCGATTTTGCCCTCGGATCCGATGGCCGCCTGCTCGTGGCGCCGGGCTACCCCCTCCAGGAATCGCACCGGCACTTCTCGCACCTGATGGCCATCCATCCCCTCGGGCTGGTCGACTGGAACGCAGGCGAAGCCGACAAGCAGATCATCCGGGCCTCTCTGGCGGAATTGGACAGCCTCGGGACCAGTCTGTGGACCGGCTACAGCTTCTCCTGGCTGGCCGGAATGAGAGCGCGTGCCCGCGACGGTGCCGGTGCGGAAAAGGCGCTTGAGATCTTCTCGACAGCCTTCTGTCTTCGCAACAGCTTCCACGTGAACGGCGACCAGAGCGGAAAGGGCTACTCCAACTTCACCTATCGGCCCTTCACGCTCGAAGGGAATTTTGCTGCCGCCTCCGCCATCCACGAGATGCTGCTCCAAAGCCACAACGACACGGCGTATGTTTTTCCGGCCATCCCCGCCGCGTGGGACGACGTAGCCTTCCGCACACTGCGCGCCCAGGGCGGCGTCCTCGTCTCCGCCGAACGCCTCCACGGTCGGACCATCCGGGTCGAGTTCACGTCGGAAAGGGGAGGGACCTTCTATCTCGAAGACCCCTTCGACGGAGGCGCCGTCGAACTGCTTGGTCCCCCGATTCGTTTCGACACCTCCAACCCCATCTGGATGCTCGATCTCCCGCCCGGCGGGACGGTGGTGATGAATCGGCTGTAGGAAGATGGGTCCGAAGGTCCGAGGGTCCGCAGTCGGAGGTCGGGAGTCGGCAGTTGGCCAACTCCTAAACTCCTAAACTCTGGTTAGGACCCGAATGGGTGGACATGTTGATAAGTTAGCCTAAACTATG